>NZ_JAUYSS010000029.1 GCF_030695525.1 Daejeonella sp.
CTTTTTCTTAAAAAGTTAGGTTTGGTTTATGAAGAGAAAAAGGAATTAAAATCTGCACTGGATACTTACAAGAAAATCAAAACTGATTATCCGGAAAGTGTTGAAGCAGCCTCAGTGGATGCCTTTATTGCAAGGGCTGAAGCAAGATTATAATTAAAAACATTTATAATGGTTGTTACCGTATATTACAGGTAACAGCCATTTATTATTTAGAAGCATGGCCAGCATATTAAAAAATCTGTCGGATTTTTCACATATAGAGATACCCACCGGTAAAGATTATCGGATTGGTATTGTGGTCGCACAATGGAATGCAGAGATTACAGGTGCCTTATATAATGGCGCGTGTTCCTCACTGTTAAAAAACGGCGTGATTGAAGAAAATATTACTACGGTTCAGGTTCCGGGAAGTTTCGAATTATGCAGCGGCGCTGATATTTTGCTTTCTTCAAAAAAACTGGATGCGGTAATATGTTTAGGTTGTGTGATACAAGGTGAAACTCCACACTTTACCTTTATTTGTAATGCTGTGGCAAACGGGCTTGTAAATATTTCAATTAAACACAACAAACCTGTGATATTTGGCGTATTAACGACAGATAATCAGCAGCAGGCGAAGGATAGAGCCGGCGGAAAGCATGGGAATAAGGGTGAAGAGGCAGCAGTTACTGCAATTATGATGGCAGAGGTTCAGGCCAATGCCACTCTGTAAATATTTTGTTTGATTATTGAATTAAATTCAATAATTTTAAAAAACCTAAAGCATGAAAAGAGTAATTATAGGTGTAATAGCCTTATTTATAGCCACAACTGTATTACAGGCATGTTCTTCCAGACTATGCCCGGCTTATGGTACCTATCCTAAATCAAGGCGCTAATCCTTCTTTTTCCTGAAATCTTCAATTTGACCCGATGCTGACGGCTTGTCCGCGATTTTGTGGTATTTTTGCAGGCCAATCAAAATAGTATTTTCAATCATGAAATGGATCGATCTAAATAGTCAGGAACAACTACAGAATATCATTAATGCCGAAGGTTACAGCGTAATATTTAAGCATAGTACCCGTTGCTCGGTCAGCATGATGGCGAAAAGGAGGTTTGAACACGATTGGAGTGAAATTCCTGAAGGAACTCCATTGTATTATCTCGATCTGATCAGTCACAGGGATATTTCAAATGCTATTGCGAATACATTTAATGTGCATCATGAATCTCCGCAGCTTCTACTGATCAAAGGGGGTGAATGTATCTATGAAACCTCGCATAGCGAGATATCTGCAGAAGATTTAGCAGAACAGATCATTTAAGCTGATAGCCTATTACAAGCTAAAAGCCCAAAGGTTAAAGCTGAAAGCTGAATTCGTTTAATCTTTAAAATTAAAGACAATATTCTGAATCAGATCCGGGTGCAGACTCTTTGCAACAGGACAGTTTCTTGCTGATCTTTCCAGGATTGCCCGTTGTTTTTCGGTATAAATTATTTCAGGGAAATTGAAAGTTATTTGTATTTCACTTACCCTTCTCGGATCTGCTGCCATGATCTTGGTGATTGAACATGTGCTGCCATCAATATTAATCCCATGCTCTGTTGCGGCAATTCCCATAATGGTGAACATACAACTTCCCAAAGAAGCAGACATCAGGTCTGTTGGTGAAAATGCTTCTGCCTTACCCTGATTATCGAGTGGTGCATCAGTAATGATCGTGTTGCCCGAATAAACATGTTTTGCCTGGGTTCTCAGGTCTCCCTGGTAAGTAGTTTCTATAGTTGCCATTTTGCGGATTCTTATGCCCAAAAATAAATAAATTGTTGATTATCGCTGTAAAAGATTGGATAGCATCCGGTTTAAATACAGGTTATTGTCAAAAAATCGGATCTGGTCCATCCTGCCACAATTCTTGTTAAAATTCTTTACTTTTGCATCATGATCGAACTACCGGTTATTCCAGTAAATCAAATGCAGCGCAAACCTGATTGGTTGCGTGTAAAGCTTCCGGTTGGGAAGGAGTATGCACATGTAAGAGGTTTAGTAGATACCCATAAACTTCATACTATTTGCGAAAGCGGAAATTGCCCTAATATGGGTGAATGCTGGGGTGCCGGGACGGCTACTTTTATGATTCTGGGAAATATCTGTACCCGTTCCTGCTCTTTTTGTGCAGTTGCAACAGGGAGGCCTCTGGCCGTGGATACAGATGAGCCAAATCGCGTGGCCAATTCGGTCCGCTTGATGCAGGTAAAGCATTGTGTGATCACTTCAGTAGATCGTGATGACCTTAAGGATGGAGGTTCAACAATTTGGGCCGAAACCATTAATACAATTCGTAAAGAGAGCCCTGAAACTACCCTTGAAACCCTGATACCTGATTTTAGAGGGATCTGGGAAAATCTGGACAGAGTACTTTTAACAAGACCAGAAGTAGTTTCACATAATCTGGAAACAGTTCGCCGCTTAACAAAAGAGGTTAGAATTCAGGCTAAATATGATCGCAGTTTAGAATGTCTTCGCAGAATCAATGCAGCAGGCTTACGGACTAAATCAGGCATTATGCTTGGTTTGGGAGAAACTGAAGAAGATGTTTATGAAGCTATGGCCGACCTTTTGGAAGCCGGAGTACATATTCTTACCCTTGGTCAATACCTTCAGCCGAGCAGAAATCATCATCCTGTTGTAGACTGGATCACTCCAGAACAATTTGCGAAATACAAAGTTCGCGGACTTGAGATGGGTTTCAAATACATAGAAAGCGGCCCGCTGGTGCGCTCTTCATACCATGCTGAAAAGCATCTTTTTGAGTTCTAAGCAAAGAACAGTCGCGATTTAACTCTAATAAGCCTCACAGAAACCCTGAATCATTTCTGGCAGCAAGAGTGTAAGTTCCCCGGGCGGAATACTATACATTCCCATTTCCTGATTTAATACATCACCGGTTTTTCCATGGATATAAGTAGCCAGTATTGCCGATTCTTTTGCGTTATATCCCTGTGCTAAGAATGCCGCGATCATCCCGCTTAATACATCTCCCATTCCACCAACAGCCATAGCCGGGTTACCCGTAGGATTGATCAGGATATCGCCCTCAGGCAAGGCAATAAAGGTGTATTGGTTTTTTAAAAGGATGATCAGGTTTAGTTCTTTCGCTTTTTTTTCTGCTAATGCTACCCGATCCCACCAGGTTGATGAAGTGCCAAACAAACGGTCAAACTCTTTCATATGCGGACAAAGAATAGTCTGCTCCGGTAATTTATGCAGTAGTTCAGGATTCGCTGCAAGAATATTCAAAGCATCTGCATCAATAAGCATTGGAATTTTAAACTCCAAAGCCTGTTTTACAAGTTCTATTTCGCCCCGATTCGTTCCTAATCCGGGCCCAATGGCTATGGAATTAAATTTGCCGGAATTTACTTCAGATTTCAATTCTGTTCTTTGCAGGGTCATCACTTCGGGCGCATAGGCATTTAAAGCCGACATGCCATTTTCAGGGATACAGGCGGTAGTTAATCCAGCCCCGGAATGCAGGCAGGCATCTGCGCAGAGCAGCGCAGCTCCCATTGTTTTGGTATTACCTGCAATTATGAGTGCATGGCCATAGCTGCCTTTATGACTGAATGGTTTTCGGGTTTTGATCAATCCTATCAGGTCTTTTTCTTCAATGAGTTTCCATGGACCAGGCAGGGATTGAATATAGGCCTCATCCAGGCCAATGTCCGCTACAATAAAGCGTTCAGTAGCATTTACTGATTCAGGAAAGAAGAAATTGATCTTTGGGCGCTGGAATGTGATGGTCAGTGTTGCTTTCAGTATTGTGGCGCCCGGGTCAATTATTCCCTCTGCTGGGAAGCCAGTGGGAACATCAACTGCAATTTTATTTTTCTTTAATTTATTGAGATGATTTATAAGCGTCTTAAGGTCACCTTCCAAAGCTTTATTGAGCCCTGAGCCAATTAATGCATCAATAATAACTGAAGCATTTTCTGTAGGAAGATTAGTGGCATTTGATAGTTCAGAAAGAGGTATTCCTGTTAATTTCAGACGATCCAGGTTTACTTTAAAATCGGGACTTTCATTCGGACTGAATCGTACGATTTTTACCGAAATACGATCATAGCCTTTTTCTTTTAAGAGGCGTGCAATGGCTAATCCATCGCCTCCGTTATTTCCTGTTCCGCAATAAATACTGATCAGGGTATCCCTGTCTGGTACTTCCTCCATAAAGACTTTAACAAATGCCACCGAAGCTGATTCCATCAGATCAATTGAGCTGATGGGTTTGTTTTTAATCGTATAGGCATCCGCTTCGCGGATTTGGGGAGATGTAAGTAATTGGAGCATGTATAAATTTAGGAAAAGGAGGTGGTATTTTATGAGAAGTTCCTGGAAATGGAATTTCAAGTGGTCGGTGATAACACCGACCACAGGGAAATTATAACTCAGCTTTATACTCAATACTATGTCATTGCGAGGCACGACGAAGCAATCTTATGACATTTAGTAATCTTATTGATGAGATTGCTTCGCTGCGCTCGCAATGACAGGTCCTCCTCGCAATTGTGAAAGTTTAATAATTCGCGGACAAAACGTTTGTCATTGCTCTTCCAGAGTTCTTAAATTTTACCACTCGGAAATAACGGGTCGTTAATGACGGGCTATTTAGCAGCTGCCATCTCTAAGGCAAGAAATTGCCCTGTATGGCTATTCTTTACTTTGATCAAATCTTCAGGACTACCTTCAAACAGAATTAGTCCACCTCCTGAACCACCCTCCGGTCCGAGATCGATTACCCAGTCGGCTACTTTAATTACATCCAGATTGTGTTCAATAACCAGAATAGTATTTCCATGATCAACCAGGCGGTTCAATACACCCAGGAGCACATTGATATCTTCAAAATGGAGACCTGTTGTAGGCTCATCCAGAATGTAAAATGTATTTCCTGTATCTTTTTTGGAAAGTTCGGTTGCTAATTTAACACGTTGTGCTTCTCCCCCCGATAAGGTAGTGGAAGATTGACCAAGGCGGATATATCCCAGTCCGACTTCCTGTAATGTTTTGATTTTGCGATAGATAGCCGGAATCGGTTCAAAAAAAGCAACTGCATCCTCAATACTCATATCCAGCACATCGCTGATTGATTTGCCCCTGTATCGAACTTCTAGCGTTTCACGGTTATAGCGTTTGCCATTACATTCCTCACAAGGCACCTGAACATCAGGCAGAAAATTCATTTCAATCAGCTTCATGCCGGCACCCTGACAGGTTTCGCAGCGTCCGCCCTTTACGTTGAAAGAAAAACGACCCGGTTTATAGCCTCTTATCTTAGCTTCCGGAAGCATCACATACAGGTTTCGTATGTCTGAAAATACACCGGTATAGGTTGATGGATTAGATCTTGGAGTACGTCCGATAGGTGTTTGATCGATCTCAATTACCTTATCAATATGCTCAAGGCCTTCAATCTTTTTATAGGGCATTGGTTTTTTCTTTGCCCTGAAAAAATGATGATTAAGGATTGGATAGAGTGTTTCTGCAATTAATGTTGATTTTCCGCTGCCAGAAACCCCGCTCACACAAATTAGTTTTCCAAGTGGAAATTCGACAGAAACATCTTTCAGGTTATTACCACTGGCATTCCTGATGAACAGAGATTTTCCATTTCCCTTTCTTCGTTCGGCCGGTATAGCAATCTCTTTTCTCCCGCTGAGGTAATCATTTGTTAGAGTTTTAGCTTTTGAGAAATTTTCCGGACTTCCCTCGCCAACAACTTCCCCTCCATGTTCTCCAGCTGCCGGTCCCATATCAATAACATGGTCGGCATGCATGATCATGTCTTTATCATGTTCAACGACCAGAACGGTATTACCTATATCCCTCAGGTTTTTTAATGCTGAAATCAGGCGTGCATTATCACGTTGGTGTAAACCAATACTGGGTTCATCAAGAATATAAAGAACATTCACCAATTGTGATCCGATCTGGGTAGCCAGTCGGATGCGCTGTGCCTCACCGCCTGATAATGTTTTGGCAGTACGATCCAGCGTCAGGTAATTTAATCCGACATCTAATAGGAAACCTATTCTTGAACGAATCTCCTTTAATATTTCACGGGCAATGGTATTCTGGCGTTCATTCAATCGGGATTCCAGATTGTCAAACCATTCAAAAAGCTGTGAAATATCCATACAGGCCAGCTCATAAATATTCTTTTCATTTACCTTGATGTGAAGTGACTCTTTTTTAAGTCGTGCACCATGACATTCAGGACAGGTTTTCAGTACCCTGTAATTTTCCAGGTCTGCGCCAACCTCATCTCCTCGGCGCTCAGTTTGCTCCTCCAGCATTTTGATGATTCCATCAAACGAAATCTGATAATTCTGAACGTTCCATTTATTGTATTCAACCGGTACGGTAATGATATCATGTGAGCCATTTAAAATAATATCCAGAATTTCTTCCGGAAATTTTTCCAACGGAGTGGATAAGGAAAAATTATATTTTTTTGCGAGTGCTTTTAATATCTGGAAAACCCAGGTCTCGCGGTATTCGCCAAGCGGAGCCAGTCCGCCCTGCATAATGCTTAATTTCGGATTCGGGATGACGGAGTGCCTGTCGACTTCAAATATATAACCCAAGCCATTGCATCGCTCACATGCTCCATAAGGTGAATTAAAGGAAAAGGTGTTAGGTTGTGGTTCATCATAGGAAATCCCTGAAACTGGATCCATCAGGAATTTGCTGTAGAAGAATTCCTTGTTTTCCTTATCACTGATTTTTATAATTCCTTTTGAAACTTTTAAAGCTGATTGAATAGAGTCATAAAGCCTTTTTTTATCGTCTGAACTGACCATAAGCCTGTCGATCACCATCTCAATATCATGGATCTTATAACGATCGAGCTGCATTTTAGGGCTGATATCCAGAATTTCACCATCAACCCTTACTTTAAGATAGCCCTGTTTGCGGATCTGTTCAAAAAGCTCACGGTAATGTCCCTTACGGCCTTTTACTACAGGAGCCAGAATATTTACTGCCTGACCTTCAAATTTTTCAAGGATATTTTTCAGAATCTGATCCTCTGTCATGCGTTCCATTTTCTCGCCGCTGACATAAGAATAGGCTTCACCTGTTCTGGCAAATAGTAGACGCATGAAATCATAGATTTCAGTGATGGTTCCTACTGTTGAGCGGGGATTTTTGCTCGTGGTTTTTTGTTCAATTGCAATTACCGGACTTAATCCGGAGATTTTATCCACATCGGGGCGCTCCATGCCTCCAAGAAACTGTCGGGAATAAGCGCTGAAAGTTTCCATGTATCGGCGCTGTCCTTCGGCATAAATCGTGTCGAAAGCAAGCGATGATTTTCCGCTGCCACTCAGTCCGGTTATTACAACCAGCTTATTCCGGGGGAAAGAAACATCAATATTTTTTAAATTATGAACCCTGGCACCGAAAACTTCAACTTCACTTTGCTCTCCAAGGTCAGGATTAGATTTATTCATAAATTGAATATGCGCTCAAAAATTTATGCAAATATGCGATTTTTTCTGCTGTGATATGACTTACGAATTTACCTGAGCGTCATGCAAGATAAATTCGTCATTCGCCCTTCATAGCATGTGACTGTCGAAATCAACTTTCCGCTCTCCTAGGTGATTTTGCAAGTCAGTGATTTCGCAACCCGATTGCTATCGGGTCTTTAAACAGAAAAAGGCCGGATAAATCCGACCCTCTCTGATTGGTTTATTATGGTTAGTTCTTTAAAATTTGGGGATAAGACGTGTTTTTCCTTCCTGCATTGGCATCAAAAAGTGATTTACTTTCTGCATTCGCATTAGCTAAAAGCCTGCTTGCTCTGTTATTGTATCCGTAACGTATAGGGTTTTCAATAATCTCCTTCATTGAAATCAGTTTGTAAACATAAGAAGCTGTTTCTCTGTTGAGCTTCATTTTATAGTAGTTATCTTGTCTTTGCTTAAGCATCTGGCGTTTAAGACTGCCCTCGCCAATATTATAGGCAGCGGCAGCCAATGTCCAGCTATCAAACTCACGATACAAAGATTTAATGTATTTGGCAGCAGCAATACTTGATTTACGAATATTTTGCCTTTCATCAAGTTCATCGTTTACCTTAAGACCAAAATCCCTGGCAGTTTGTGGCATAAATTGCCAGTAACCTGATGCCCCTTTCGGTGAAGTTCCCCCCTGAAGTCCGCTTTCAACTAAAGGCACGTATTTAAAATCAGAAGGAATTCCGTATTGTTTTAATATTGGTTCAATAATTGGGAACCATTTTTCTGCCTGACGGTGAAGTTTTGAAGTCTGCAAGGCCTCATAAGAATGAGCCTTTAAACTAGCATTCATTTTCAGCTTGATCCGCTGATCACCTAAGGGTAGGGTTTCATTTGCGAAACTCAGTGTATTGAAATAAGGTTCTATCGAAATTTCTTCGTTTTGAGCCTCCTGGATCGCTTTTAAGTAATTATTAAAAGGAGCAGGGGTATTAAATATAAACATCTTGGCAGTTAACAGCAAGCCCAACATCACAGAACACGTTATCAAGTGTTTCTTTATCATTTTTATCTCTTTTTTTAGTTTCAAATAAGCATATTTTGGTCAAAGGTATATAATATATATCTAATTATCAAATAGTTATGAAATTGCCCTTGAAATGGAGGATTTTTTACAGCAATTTTTAGCTCTGTTTTACTGTCTGATTTTCAATATATAATCAGCTCTGTTTCCGTATTTTTGCTTACATTTGTGGTTCTCTTTTAAGGAGATAAAAAGCGTATCATGCCATTCAAAAGTAAAAGGAACAGTCGAGACGACAAATCCGAAAAGTCTAAGCGTCCTGCAAAACCGGCTTCAGGCTCTGGTCAGAAAAGTAACACTTACAAATCTGACCGTCAGGAAAGTACAAGCAACACAAAAAAGAAATTATTTTCTGAAGATCCAAAGAAGCCATTTAAAAGTAGTTTCAGGAGTTCTGATGATAAATCTGGTCCCAGCTTCTCCTCAGAAAAGAGAAGCCCGAAAAGTTTCGGACGCTCGGATGACCGCCGCCCAGCTTCGGATCGTTCAGAGAGGAAACCTTTCGGCGATAAAAAGCCATTCGGCGACAGACCCCAGACCGGAGACAGAAAACCTTTTTCTGACAGATCTCAGACTGAAAAAAGACCATATTCAGATAGAAGCGAGAGTGGTAAAAGATCTTTTACCGAAAAACCCCAGGGAGATAGAAAACCCTATTCAGGATCTAAGGATACAGATAGAAAACCGTTCCAATCCCGCGATAATAAATATGCAGACAAAAATGCACCCGTAAAAAGGTTCAATGATAAGCCGTTCAAATCGCGGCAGCCCAGTGAGCCTACCGCATTCGAACGTCCTAAATACAGAACTGATGATAGAAAGTGGAGCTCAGAAGAGCATTTAGGTAATAAGCGCAGTAAAAAGCCTGCACCAGTAAAAGATGACGGACTAATCCGTCTGAATCGTTTTATTGCCAATGCCGGTATTTGCTCCAGAAGAAAGGCCGATGAACTGATCGCAGCGGGAGTAGTATCCGTAAACGGGGTTCCAGTTACTGAGCTCGGATTTAAAGTTGATCCTGCAAAGGATTTAATCCGTTACAACGGAGAGAACCTGAAAAGGGAGAAAATGGTTTATGTATTATTAAACAAGCCTAAAGATTATATCACTACCACAGATGATCCTCAGGAACGTAAAACGGTAATGAGTCTGGTTGAGAAAGCTTCACGTGAGCGTATCTATCCGGTAGGACGTCTTGATAGAAATACAACCGGATTATTACTGATGACCAACGATGGGGATCTTGCTGAGAAATTATCCCACCCCCGAAATAATATTACAAAACTTTATCAGGTTGAATTGAACAAAAGTCTATCTCAAGGTGATTTGAATAAAATCCAATTTGGGGTTGAACTTGAAGATGGCCTGATTAAACCTGATCAAGTTAGTTATGTTGCCGGAGGAAGTAAAAAGGAAGTTGGGATTCAAATCCATAGTGGTAAGAACAGGGTAGTCCGGAGAATCTTCGAGAGCCTGGGCTATGAAGTAGTCAAACTTGACCGTGTTGTCTATTCTCAGTTGACTAAAAAAGACCTCCCAAGAGGTCGCTGGAGATATCTCGAAGAAAAAGAAATCATTCAGCTTAAACACCTGATTAAATAAGATTTAAAGCCTTTGGGATTACCTGAAGGCTTTTTTGTTAATTTGCAGCATGATTCTGACAGATACCCATACCCATTTATATTACGAAACAGATCCCGCAAAACTGACAGAACTGATGCAAAGGAGTCTGGATAATCAGGTTAGCCGACTCTTTTTGCCCAATGTTGATTCCAAATCAATACCCTTGGTTTTCGGACTGGCAGAACAATTTCCGAAGAATTGTTACCCTATGCTGGGTTTGCATCCCTGTGATGTGAAGGAAGGTTTCAGGGAGGAATTAGCCCATATTTATAAAGAAGCAAACATCAGAAAGATCTATGCCATTGGTGAAATAGGAATCGACCTTTACTGGGATAAAACTAGCTTAAGCATACAACAGGAGGCTTTTCGGACTCAGATCGCCTGGGCAAAACAAATGAGCCTTCCCATCGTGATCCATTGCCGTGATGCATTTGATGAGATCTTTGCGATCCTTGATGAATTAAAGGATGATAAACTCAGGGGGATATTCCATTGTTTTACTGGTGATGCGGCGCAGGCAGAAAAAGTAATTGGGCTTGGGTTTTATCTAGGCATTGGTGGAGTGCTTACCTATAAGAATTCAGGTTTGGATAAAGTTATTCAGTCTATTTCTTTAGAGCACCTTGTTCTTGAAACTGATTCGCCATACCTCACACCTGTTCCGTTCCGTGGAAAACCAAATGAAAGTAGTTATCTGGTTTATGTGGCTCAAAAGCTTGCCGATCTGAAGCAGATTCCGATTGAAAAAGTTGCAGAAATAACTAGCAGGAACTCTGAAAAGGTCTTTGGGATTTAGTTATGGAATTGTAATAACACCCAATTCAGGGAATGATTTCATTTACCTTCTTTTTCTATCTTTACAATCCAGCTAACAATTAAAACGCAATGACCAATGTTCTGATAATATATACCGGAGGTACAATAGGTATGATCAATGATCCTAAAACCGGGGTATTGGTGCCATTTAATTTTGAGCAGATTACCGATCATGTACCTGAACTTAAGAGGCTCAAATACAAGTTGACAGTACACTCTTTTGATCCCCTGATCGATTCATCCAATATGAGTCCGGAGATCTATAAAGAACTTGCATTGCGTATCCAAAGGGATTATGATCAGTACGATGGTTTTGTGATTTTGCATGGTTCAGATACCATGGCTTATACTGCATCAGCCCTGAGTTTCATGATCGAGAATCTGGATAAGCCTGTAATTTTTACCGGATCTCAACTGCCTGTGAACGGAATTCGTACCGATGCGAAAGAAAACCTGATTACCGCTTTGGAGATTGCGGCCGAAAAAAGAAAGGGCAAGGCTATGGTGCCCGAGGTTTGTATCTACTTTGATTATAAATTATTCAGGGGAAACCGCGCCTTCAAGTATAATTCCGAAAAATTCGAAGCCTTCAGGTCACCAAACTACCCCATACTTGCTGAAGCCGGTGTTTATCTGAAGTTTAACAGAAATTATATCCTTAAGCCAAATTCCGAACCGGTGAAATTTCATACAAAGCTGGATAGCGCGATTGGAATTCTGAAACTATATCCTGGCATAAGTCCGGCAATTGTTAAAGCTGCTCTTTCAGCAGAGTGTAAGGCAGTGATTATGGAGACTTTCGGATCAGGCAATACATCCACTCAGAAGTGGTTTCTGGATCTGTTGCGGGAAGCTATTATGAGCGGCAAATTGATTTTGAATATTTCCCAGTGTAAGGTTGGTACGGTAGAACTTGGACGTTATGAAACCAGCAGGGAACTCAGGGAAATGGGGGTAGTCAGCGGTTATGACATGACCTTTGAAGCTGCAGTAACGAAATTAATGTATCTGTTGGGTAATTATAAGAGCAATAAAAAAATCGCAGAATATCTGGAAACTGACTTGAGGGGTGAGCTAACAGTTTATTAATCTCATTACCTACAACTTATTACTTAATACTTACAACTTAAAATTCCATTTTTTTTAATAGGTTTATTTTATCAATCTGTTAAGCGTATGCAAACACCTGACTATATCGTATTCTTTATTTATTTTATTATAGTTAGTATTTATGGATGGTACGTTTACAAGCGAAAGAAACATGAAGACTCAAAGGATTATTTCCTTGCCAAAGACTCCTTAACCTGGTGGGCTATCGGTGCTTCGCTGATCGCCTCAAATATATCTGCCGAACAATTTATTGGAATGAGCGGCTCAGGCTTCACCATGGGGCTTGCTATCGCAGCTTATGAATGGCTCGCAGCCGTTACTCTTATTGTGGTTGCGGTATTTTTCATCCCGATCTATCTCAAGAATAAGATCTATACCATGCCTCAGTTTCTCAAAACGAGATATAATGAAACTGTAGCAATGATAATGGCCGTTTTTTGGCTTTTATTATATGTGGTGGTTAACTTAACTTCTATCCTCTTTTTGGGTGCTTTGGCGATCAGTAGCATCTCAGGACTTAATTTTGCTGTGTGTATGGCCGGACTGGCCTTGTTTGCCATTATTATTACCCTTGGTGGGATGAACGTAATCGGTTATACCGATGTAATTCAGGTGGTGTTCCTGGTGCTGGGCGGTTTGGTAACTACTTATCTTGCGCTGGATATGGTGGCTCAGCATTTTGGATCAGAGGGGCCGATCAATGGCTTCAACCTGCTTACAGAAAATTCTGGAGATCATTTTCAGATGATCTTTGAAAAGGATGACCCCTATTTTATTGATCTCCCCGGACTTGCAGTACTTGTTGGCGGGATGTGGATAGTCAATCTGAATTATTGGGGCTGTAATCAATACATTACTCAGAGAGCTTTGGGTGCGGATCTTCAAACAGCCCGCAGCGGAATCCTTTTTGCAGCTTTCCTGAAACTATTAATGCCTATAATCGTGGTTCTTCCGGGTATTGCCGCCTATGTTTTGTATAAAGAGAATGTTTTCAGGGATGAAATGATGCTGAACGGAGAGCTTATGCCTGACAGGGCCTACCCTGTATTATTGAATTTATTGCCTGTTGGATTAAAGGGTCTGTCTTTTGCCGCCCTTACCGCCGCTGTGGTAGCTTCACTCGCCGGTAAAGCCAATAGCATTGCCACTATTTTTACGCTCGATATTTATAAGAAAGTATTAAATCCTGTAGCGGATGAGAAGAAGCAGGTAGAAGTTGGGCGTTGGGTTATTGTGATCTCCATGATCATGGCTGTAGTTATTGCACCTTATCTTGGCATTGATAAAAAGGGAGGTTTTCAGTACATTCAGGAATATACAGGATTCGTTTCTCCGGGGATTCTGGCGATGTTCCTGCTTGGATTTTTCTGGAAAAAGGCCACCTCCAATGCGGCATTATTTGCTACCATTGGCGGCTTCCTGCTTTCAATACTGTTTAAATTCATGCCCAACTTTGTAGATCTGCAATTCCTGTATTCTACCGGATTTTCAGTTGCGAATGCGGAAGGAATTTATGAGATTCCATTTATAGATCGTATGGGATTTGTTTTCATTATTTGCGTACTGGTTATGTATCTGATCAGTATCTATGAAAACAAAAATGGAATTATTCCAAATGCTTTGAAAGTTGATAACAGCATGTTCCGTACGACACAGGGATTTGCCGTTGGTGCATTATTCATAATCGGGATAATTGCAGCATTGTATGGAATTTACTGGTAGAATCCGGTTAAAATATTCAGGTTTATTTTAAGAAACCAATAGTCACATTGACATGATACTTGATCGTAAGGAAGAGGTAATTAAATATCTTAATCAGGAAGGGCTTATAACAGGGAATGATGATCCACTGGTAGAGCATCTTTCAGGGGGTGTATCATGCCGGGTATGGAAGATCAGTGTGAATTTTGACCGCTGGGTGATTAAGCAAGCACTCGAAAAACTTGATGTAAAGGCAGACTGGTTTTCGGATGTAGAGCGAATCCATCGTGAGCATGAGGTGATGAAGCAACTGGAGCTGGTCATACCTGAATGCAATATTCCTAAGATTCTGCATGTCGATTATGTCAATCACATTTACCTGATGACCTGTGCTGAAGAAGGAGTTCATACCTGGAAAGAATTGTTAATGGATGGGATATTCAATGTTGATACTGCTAAAAGTGCCGCCGAAATCCTCAGCCAGATTCATAGCCAGAGTTATAAAATTGATGAGCAGGTGAAGCTTGGGTTTAGTGATCAGAAATATTTCATTCAGCTTCGGGTTGATCCTTTTCACCGTTTCTTAATTAGTAAATATCCGAAGCTTTCTTCTGAGATCAATGGCTTGATAAAAGAATTGACTGAACAAAAGACATGTTTGGTTCATGGAGATTTCTCTCCTAAAAATATGCTGGTTGAGAAGATCGGTAGTATCGTGCTGATCGATTACGAAGTGGCACATTGGGGAAATCCGGTATTTGATATTGCTTATTGTCTGGGTCACCTGATGTTAAAAGCCTGGCATTTGAATAAGCCTGCTGAGCTACTTAAACTGATAAGCGGTTTCATTACAAATTATAAAGGCCAGGTTAGTAATCTGCTGCCCCATCTTGGTTTGATGCTGCTTGCCCGAATGGATGGTAAATCGCCTGTGAATTATATTCAGGATGAAAAATTAAAGCAAATTATCCGGGATAAAGCTATTAACTGGATCAGAGGAGGAGACTCTGGCTTGCATGTGCTCGATGCAATTAAAAAGCAATTCTGAAACCATTTCTTTTAATATTTTTACCTCCTGTATGCACATTTATTCCAATAATATATCATGTCAAAAATAAAAGATCTAAAAGCCAGGGAAATTTTCGATTCACGTGGTAATCCCACTGTTGAGGTTGATGTATTTCTGGAATCCGGTATCATGGGAAGAATGATGGTTCCCTCAGGTGCATCAACCGGACAGTTTGAGGCGTTGGAACTTCGTGATGGTGGAAACAGGCATAGAGGAAAAGGGGTGGGTAAAGCCGTAGCGAATGTCAATAAGGAAATCAGAAACACATTGATTGGTCAGGCCATTGAGGATCAGGATCATCTGGATAATCTGATGATCGAACTGGATGGCACTCCCGAAAAATCCAGGCTTGGAGCGAATGCAATACTTGGCGCTTCTTTTGCCTGCATTCATGCGGCAGCGAATGAAGCATCTGAACCTTTGTTCAGATACCTCGCTAAGAAATATCTTCCTGCCGGTGATGCGGTTTCAATGCCCGTCCCAATGGTAAATATCATCAGCGGGGGATTGCATGCCGGTAAGAATATTGATCTGCAGGATTTTCTGATCATACCCGTATCGCCCAAAAACTATCCGGATGCACTCGAAATGATCTATAATGTGTACTGGAAAACAAGGGAAATTCTGATTAAAAAAGGATATAATGCCTATCTGCTTGCGGATGAAGGCGGTTTTGGACCTGCTTTACCTTCGAATGAGGCAGCCCTGGAGGTTTTGGGGGAAGTATTTCATGCCTGTGGATATAAACCGCATACGGATGTTGCCATAGCATTAGATGTTGCCTCCTCTCATTTCTACGATGAAGCAAAAGGTATATATCATCTGCATTCAGAGGACCGTTCCTTAAGTTCTGAGCAAATGATTGATATGCTTGAAAAGTGGACCATGGAGCATCCGGTAATCTCGATAGAGGATGGACTGGCTGAAAATGACTGGGAGGGATGGCAGGCTTTAACTCAACGATTGGGCAAACATGTTCAGTTGATTGGGGATGATCTCTTTACTACAAATAAAGTACGTTTACAGAAAGGCTTTGATCTGAAAGCAGGAAATTCAATTCTTGTGAAAATGAATCAGATCGGGACATTGACTGAGACGGTTAATACACTCCGGATGGCAAAGAATGGGGGATTCAGTACAGTGGTTTCGGCCCGTTCTGGTGAAACGGAGGATGCTACACTGGCCGATCTTGCCGTTGGATTGAACGGTGGGCAGATCAAGATTGGCTCGGTGGCCGGATCTTCGAGGTTATCCAAGTATAACCAGTTGCTAAGAATCGATGAAGAGGTTGGTGCTAATTATGCAGGTAGTTCTGTTTTTAAATCTTTTGGTTTATATTAAGTTTAATTATAACTTAAATTTCACTTTGCCTTTTGAAATATTTTAATCCTAAGCTATGGAACGTAGAAAATTTATTTCCCTGGGAGTAGTTGCGGGTATCGCTGCAAGTGCCATACCCGGTATTGCTGTTGCGGAAATTCAAAAGAAAGAGAAAAGGTATCAGAAGGGGAAGAGTCCCTGGCCGGTTTGTCTTGATACAGCTACCATCAGGCCAGCTTCTTTAAAGGAGAAGGTCAGGATTGCAGCAAAAGCCGGATATGATGCTATTGAACCATGGGATGGTGAATTGCAAAAGTTTGAAGCAGATGGAGGTAACCTGAAAGATCTGGGTAAAGAAATAAAGGACAGTGGTTTATTCGTACCCAGCGTAATCGGGCTTTGGAATGCGATACCACCAACTCAGGAATTATGGGATAAGTCTCTGGCCGATACCCGTAACCGGATGCGTATGGCTTCAGATATCGGGGCTCAGCATGTTCAGACCATACCGAATACCATAGGCCAAAACTATAATCAAAAGTGGGCTGCTGATCGATACCGGGATATTATTGAAATGGGAATCAATGATTATAAACTGAATCCGGCATTGGTTTTTGTGAAGTATTTTCCCATTAAAACAATGGGTCAGGCAGTTGGTATTGCCCTGGATGCCAATCATCCCAAAGCTATGGTCATTCCAGACGTTTACCACATGTATATCAGCGAAGGTGGTTTTGAGGGTATTAAATTACTCAGAGGTGATATGATCGCCATTTTCCAGTTTAATGATGCTCCTGCAGCTCCGCCATTGGATCAACTTAATGATTCGCACAGGGTTTATCCCGGAGATGGAATTTTGCCTTTGCCACAAATCTTCAAAGATCTGAAAGGTACCGGGTATAAAGGATGTATTTCACTAGAAATGTATAATCCGGAGTATTGGAAGGAAGATCTGATGATGGTGGCGCAAACCGGGCTCAGAAAAACATTGGAAGTTTTACAAAAGGCTGGAGTGTAAGCGTTTCTATTTTAACGTGAACTTGACATAATATTTGAAACCACATAGAAACATAGCATTATATAGCCGCCAGCCTTCATTTTAGACACAGATAGCCTTGAAGCTTCCCTTCAATCTATGTGATTTACAATCTATGTTTCCTTTAAAGCATAATAAATTCAATCTATGTGGTTAAATATTAATCTTTAGATAGTTTAATGTCGAAATCCCGTTATTTTAAGTAACAGAATAGGAGGTACCCAACCAAAAAAAGGGTCAGGATGTAAATAGATCCTGACCCTTTTTATTTACGGGTTTTTCGATATCAATAGCCTTCAGCTTTAACTGCAGGTATTTGATGATTTATGATTTTGAGTGGGCTTTAGCCGCTTGCAATTGTAAAATTTCACCAGAGCATTATCATTATACCCGGGTATTAATCTACATAAGCAATACAATCAATTTGTACAAGAATCCCATCTCTGCCCATCAAATCAGTTCCGCATCCTGTGTATGAACGTACCGGTGCCGGATCAGGAAAATATCCGCGGTAAGCTTCATTGAGTGCAGCTATGTTCTTATTGGGTTCAGCTACAGTCATGTGTACTTTAAGCACATTAGCCATTGATGATCCTGCTCCCTCAAGCACCTCTTTCATGGTGTCTAATGCACTGCGTATCTGCACCTGAATATCTCCCGGCTCCTTACGTCTTTCAGCATACCAGCCTCCGATTCCTGAAAGGAATAAGAGATGCCCTGAACGGATACATCCCGACAAGACTCCACCCGGTCTTGGGGCTCCGCCTGCTGCAGGCGCAGCTACGGTTGGATTTGTATTGCCTCCGCTATTGCTCCGCCGGATTACCTCTTTTTTGGGAGTCCATTGTCCTTTTTTCTTTTTGTTTTGAGCATTGACTTCTGTAGGAATTGCTGCTGCAGCCCCTGCCAAAGGTAGAAGACTGAGACTTTTTAGAACCTTTCTGCGATCCATAATATTTTATTTATTGAGTTTTTAACTATTTAAATTAATCAACATAAGCGATACAGCTCACCTGGCAAAGGATACCTTCCCTGCCCATCTGGCTCGTTTTTGATCCACTGTAGGAACGTACAGGTGGATTTTCAGGAAAAAATTCAGCATAGGCCTCATTAAGTTTTGCCATGTTTTTGTTTGGTTCTGCTACAGTCATCTGAATCTTCAGTACATTAGCCATTGATGATCCTGCCCCTTCCAGAATCCCCTTCATGGTAGTCAGAACACTGCGTATCTGAACCTGGATATCTCCCGGCTCTGCCCTCTGGTTAGCATACCATCCTCCGATACCACCAATGAATAATAAGTGACCAGAACGAAGGCAGGAACCTGCGGGTGTTTTAATCAGTTCTTTCTTTGGTAGCCATTCTTCAGCTGCTACTGCCGCTGATTCAGCATCGGTTCCGGCATGGTGCTTCGCAATAGCAGCACTTGCAACTCCCGCCAGTGGAATGATGCTAAGGCCCTTTAATATTTCTCTGCGTTTCATCGATTTTATTTGTGTGTTACTATGTCTAAATATAAAAAAAAACTGAAAGGAATATTGATCAGTACCTGATTATTTTGATTCCGGAATCGCAATTCCTATCTCCTCAGCTAATTTTAAAACTTCGCCCATGATCAAAGGCTCGATTGATTCTTTCCATTTTGCAGGCAATCCGAAGGCCATTTGGGAAGTATGACCTTCATATCCGCCTTCCCGCAAAATTTCTACAGTTGGAATATAGGCCATCACATCATTGGAGTAACCCATCACGAATAGTTCAGGGCCAAAGATTTTTTTAAGATTGATCGCATAATCTACAACAGGCTCACCACCAAGAGCAACCACCGATTGGTCGCCCAATTGCCAGAACTGTACAGGATAAGGATACTTGCTTAATATGCGCTCGCCTTTTTCATATTTCCGGATCATTTCAAGAGCCCAGTTCCTGATGTAACCGCTTTCTTTGGTAAGCATTTGGTTTAACTCTTCCTTACCGGGAGGGTTTTCAAATTCAATATTCACTTCTGAATAGGCGGTACTCAAACGTGGTTCCAGTTCCCGCATTTCCCCTTCCAGCACGGCCTCCACAGCCAATGCAAGCTCCTGCCCATATTGTTTGGCCAAGGGGACTGATTTGCGCGGTATAGCATTCTGGTTACCTCCGCAGCCCTGAAAAAATAAAGCTGTGGCTCCTGGATGTACTTTTTCTACCTGAATCTGAGCATATCCTGCATAATCTCCCGACCATTCATAACCATGTAAAACCGTGTTATGACAGGCATATCCAAAAGCGATGGCCAATACTTTTCCCTGTTTATCACTTACCCTGATTACCGGGACAGCATAATCACTTGGCCCTTTCAAATCAGTCTGGGCATCAATTTTGGTTTCAATATTATTCCTTCTGTTCACCGCAAAGCGGCTGATTCCATTTTGAGTGGAAATTATAACAGGCTTCAGTGAACTTAAGGCCTTTTTAACTAAATCTTCAATTTGACCTTCAAATTTTAAAGTGTAAATCCTGACATCTTCTTTTTGCTGCTCATTGAGCGGATAAAGTGCATGCAGCGCATCCTGCAGCACCGGACCTGAATGGGTATGGGAAGTGTTGAAAATGATCTGACTTCGTGAAAGCTTAAAACTTTTTTCGAGACGGTTACGGATATTATCTGAAATACTTTTTGGAATGCCTGAAAGATCAGTGGTGATTAGTACCGCTTTTTTTCCCGCAGCATCTTCGAATACCAGAGCTTTTGCCCAAAGTTCATGAAGTTTTCCTTCCGATGGACGGGTACGGGCAGCAAATCCTGCCATCCACATCGATTTCTCCGGAGTAATAATTACACTTGCTACCCCGGCTTTCCAGCCAGCCTGATTATTATCTCTGGCGGATATGTTTGGGGCGAAGATAATAAGCAGAGTAAAAAAAGTGATTAGAAAGATAATTTTTTTCATAGCATGAGAAAAGCAAAGAGCATGTATTAGTATTCGCAATTTATAATTTTAATGAACAGAAGATGAGGATGAAAATTTTTATAACACTATTGAAGTACCTGCTTATACTTCAATAGATCTGCTTCCAATTCTTTGTATGGAACATCCTGTACACTGTAATTCTTATCGATAGCAATACTGGCGGCAATTGCTGCCGATTGACCAAGCACCATAAAGACCGGCTCCATACGAATGGATCCAAAGGCAATATGGGTTGCAGACAGGCATGCAGGTGCGAACAGATTGTTTACTTCTGATTTTTTTGGAACAATTGATTTGTAACTTATCGGATAAGGACTTGCAACATGTGCTTCAACATTACCTTCATTTTTCACAAAGCCATTCACATCCACATAACGTTTGATGTTGTGTGAATCCATGCCATAAGCACCCATTCCAACCGGATCATCAGCAACAACCAGGCGCTCGCAATTTTTTTGTGTCATCACATAATCACTGATCATGCGTCTTGCTTCCCTGATATATAATTGCCCCTGCCAGCCGTCTTCCCTTTCATATTCATCCTTGCAGGTACCCCATGTAGAAACCACATCACGCACTTTTTTAGGAATGCGGGGATGATAGGCCAATGACCACATTAAACCCTGCTGATATTTTCGGTGTCGTTCAGCTATCTTTTCGCGCTCTTCATAACTTGCTTCGGGGTAGTCATAATTCTGACCTATAAAATCAGTAGAAAATCCTTTCTGGTTATTGGTATCTGTTTTACGGTTAGGCATATCCGAATTTATCCAGGGCACCAATGGGTCGCCATAGTCGTACATTTTTTCGATGGGACCTTCGGCGGCTTCATAGTTTCTGAATAATAATTCATAGTCCAGTTCTTTATAACCTGCAGGTTTGGCAAAGGGAATTCTATTATCAGGATGATTGGTTAGGGTCATACGGAAGCAATAGGTCTGTATTTTATTGTCCCCTTTTCCATCAATACCAGGCTTACCCGCTGTGATAAAGGGAAGCAGGCCGCTTGAAGGATCCCCCTTTTTAATATAGGGATCTACACCTTCAATGAAGTTATGATTATAAGTGTTCATTGAGATTGTTCGGCGTAGTGTCAGGCCAATTTTGTTTGCCTGAATGCCGTTCAATGATTCCCCATACTGAGCGTTGGATTCACGGCCAACCGTATAACTTACGCCGGCAGCTGCCATTAAATCTCCTTCATAGCTCGCATCGATAAACATCTTGCCCTGGTAAACCTGACCGCTTTCCATTTGTATGGATATTATTTTTCCGGAGGTTTTTTTGACTCCGGTCTTACGGTTTAAACGCTGATTATATACCAGACTGATATTTTTTTCCTTACTCAACATCTCCTTGAAAATCTTCAAGGCCGCCGAAGGTTCAAAGGTCCACATCGCATCTTCGCTCGCCGCGCTGGTTGTTTGTCCGCCATCTTTATAGCTTTCTCTTTTTTGCCAAATCCAGTTTTCAGGCTTTTGATAATAGGCTTTTACCTGCTGATAGAACTCCCTTGATAATCCCCCGATTGCCTGTTTGTTCCCAATGTCCGTCTGCCCAAGTCCTCCTGTTGTAAGTCCACCAATTCTGTTCGTTGGCTCAATTAATATCACTTTTTTTCCCATTCGCGAACTTTGAATGGCTGAGCTGATCCCGGTTGAAGTGGCGCCATAGACCACGATATCATAGTTTTGAATGGTTTGGCTGAAAGTGGTATGAATCCCGAATGGAAGCAGAATTATAAGCAGAATGCCGATTTTTTTAATGGACTTCGGAGTAAAACTCATTATATACATAAAATCTGTTTTAACAATATTGAAATACAACTCAACTAAAACTAAGGAAATATTTATATTTTTTGAATAATTTGTTTTGAGTACTTTCCCCTGTGGCTGGTACTATTAGTGATAAGGTAAATATCTTGCGTATAGGCTGGGATTAATTTCATTGATCCCTTTAGGGGGGAACCGTCAAGTCAAATGCTGCCGCTGCGCTTGTCGGCATTTTTATTTTCCGACCATTCAAGCGAGCTTGATGCTCTCCAAATATAAAATGCCGCTCCACCAAAGGTGTAACAGCATTTGACTTGCGGAGAGTGTGGGATTAATTTCATTGATCCCTTTAAGGGGGTACCGTCAAGTCAAATGCTGCCGCTGCGCTTGTCGGCATTTTTATTCCCTGTGGTCGGTGTTATCACCGCCCACTTAAGCGGGCATTAAATTTAGCTTAACATGTGGGATTAATTTCATTGATCCCTTTAGGGGGGAACCAGCAAAGAAATGCTGTCGCTTCGTTTCACTCCGCTTTGTCATTTTTTGTTCCATGCTTATACGAGCTATGCTCGTAACGCCTGAAACAAAAAATGCCATCCGCCTAAGGGCGGACAGCATTTCATTGCGGAGAGGGTGGGATTCGAACCCACGGTACCATTGCTAGTACACGAACTTTCCAAGCTCGCTCGTTCGGCCACTCTGACACCTCTCCGGTTCTGTGGCCTTTCCTTTCAGAAGGGATGCAAAAGTATCAAATTTCTGTAAATATTGCAGGATTTTACAAATTTAAAACCAAAGTTGAATGTTACTCCCTTCATTTCGTGCTGAATTAATCCCGCATTTTCAATATGTTTGCAGAATTATTCATATTTACCAGCAACCACAATTAATGCTGAATCTCGAAGAGATTAAAAAGCCTATCGCCGCAGAACTTGAAACTTTCGAAGCAAAGTTCAAAGCGTCTATGCAGAGCTCTGTCCCTCTTCTTGATCGGATTACACATTACATCGTTAAGCGAAAGGGTAAGCAAATCCGCCCGATGTTTGTGTTTCTTTCAGCCAGCCTTTGTGGCGGAATTACAGAAGCTACGTATCGTGGTGCAGCTTTGGTCGAGTTATTGCATACTGCAACATTGGTACATGATGATGTGGTCGATAATTCATATGAACGCCGTGGGTTCTTTTCAGTGAATGCTTTATGGAAAAATAAGATTGCGGTTCTGGTGGGTGATTTTCTTTTATCAAAAGGCCTTTTACTTTCAATCAATAATGGTGATTTTGGTTTGCTTAAGATTGTTTCTGATGCAGTAAAGCAAATGAGTGAAGGTGAATTATTGCAGATTGAGAAGGCACGCCGACTGGATATAGATGAAGCCGTATATTATGAAGTGATCCGGCAGAAAACAGCCTCATTAATTGCATCATGTTGTTCATGTGGTGCTTCTTCTGCTGGTGCTGATTCTGAAATAGTCGAGAAAATGCGCCTCTTCGGAGAAAAGGTTGGTATTGCTTTTCAGATTAAGGATGATCTCTTTGATTTCGGAACAGATGATGTAGGTAAACCTCTGGGAATCGATATCAAAGAAAAAAAGATTACACTTCCCCTGATCTATGCTTTGAATAAAGCCAGCAATTCCGAAAAGCGAAGAATCATTAATCTGGTAAAGAATCATAATGAGGAGTCGGATAAAGTTTCTGAAGTAATTGATTTTGTACGTAACAGCGGGGGACTAGATTATGCCCAAAGCCGGATGGCGGCCTATCAGGAGGAAGCTTTTGCTATTTTAAATGATTTACCTGATCACAATTCGCGCAATTCCTTGCAGCAACTTGTTCGGTTTACCACTGAACGTAAAAAATAAACATGTCAAACGAAATTATATTTTTCGGCAGCTTTCTGCTTTTTATTGTGCTGATGCTAGCCATTGATCTTGGTCTCTTTAACAAGAAGGATCATAAGGTCAGTATGAAAGAAGCGGCTATCATGAGTTCTATCTGGGTGAGTTTCGCGATTGGTTTCTATTTCCTGCTTTTAAAGGAAGGTGAAATATTGCATGATATTACCAATTTTTCTATACTTCAGGAGGTTACAACCAAACATCTTCATAATATTACCCTTATCCCCGGAAATTTTGAAGCAAGTTTGGCGCTTTACAAACAAAATCTGGCACTTGAATTCCTTACGGGTTACGTGATAGAATACGCTTTGTCGGTTGATAATATCTTTGTCATGGTCCTTATTTTCTCTGCTTTTGGAGTAGATGAGCGGTATTATCACCGGGTGCTGTTCTGGGGTATCATTGGCGCAGTTCTGATGCGATTCATCTTTATTTTTCTGGGCTCTACCCTCATTAATGAGTTTGGCTGGATTTTGTATGTTTTTGGGGCATTCCTTATTTATACAGGTGTAAGCATGTTTCTGAGCAGGGAGGAGGAAGAAAAAATCGATACTGAGAATCATAAGGTCGTGCTTTTTGCATCAAAATATTTTTCTGTTTATCCGGAATATGCAGGCAATAAATTCTTTATCAAAGTCGATGGAAAGAAAATGGTTACACCCCTTTTCATTGTTCTGCTGATAGTAGAATTTACCGATCTTATTTTTGCAGTGGATTCTATCCCGGCAATTTTTGCAGTGACCAAAGATCCTTATATCGTATTTTTCTCTAACATTTTTGCCATTCTGGGTTTAAGATCAATGTTCTTCCTGCTGGTGAATGTGATCCATAAATTCCACTACCTGAAGGTAGGATTAGCCTTTCTCCTGGTATTCATCGGAATCAAAATGCTTGCCCATCATTGGTTAACTTTATGGGGTTTTACAACCTCGCACTCACTCTTAATAATATTGTTTATTCTAACAACAAGTATTGTGGCATCGTTAGTGTTCCCCAAGAACGTGAATAAGGAATAAGGAGCAAGGAACAAGGATTTTGGAAAATCTCAGCCAGGAATTGAGAACTGGGATTTATGGTGTTGTCACCCGAAAGCTATCGGGTTTTCGGTTGTCAGTTTTCAGTAAATTGAAGTAAATGTCAAATGTGCAGCTAATGTCTTTAATCCTTTCTCTTTGCTCTTTGATCAAATTTAATGTTACCGGTTGTCGGTTACCTGTTGTCAGCAAATAGTACTAAATTTCAAATGAAGTTTTAGTGTCTTTATTCTTTGCTCTTTAATCTTTTATCTTATTACAAAATCTCAAGCAAACCGGAATTTATCTTGACCCGATAGCTATCGGGTCTTGGCTCTTGATTCTTGGCTCTTGATACTTGCTACTCCTTAAAGCATTTTAAGTATCTCATCCACATAAACCCGGTCATTTGCCAGTCGCGGTACCTTATGTTGTCCACCGAGTTTGCCACGTTTTTTCATCCATTGATAGAATGTACCATCCGGTGCAAGATGCAGCAATGGTCGGCGTAATGCCATATCCTTATAACGTTTGGCATCGTAATCAGAATTCACTTCCCTTAAGGTTTGATCGAGTAGATCAGTGAATCGTTCGATATCATCGGGTTTTTGCTCAAATTCGATGATCCATTCATGTCCGCCAACCTCGTCTCCTTCAAAATAAATCGGACAAGCTGTATAATCACGGATGATTGCATGTGTTTCCAGACAGGCTTTCGCAAGCCCTTTTTCAGCATTGTCTATGATGAGTTCTTCGCCAAAAGCATTGATGAAATGTTTGGTTCGTCCGGTGATTTGAATACGATGCGGCGAGAGTGAGGTGAATTTAATGGTATCGCCAATCATGTATCTCCACAATCCGGCATTGGTTGAAATGATCAATGCATAATTTTTGTTCAGCTGCACCTGGTCAAGACGGAGGGTTATTGGATTCTCAGCATGCAGATCCTCCATTGGTAGAAACTCATAATAAATACCATAATCGAGCATCAGGAGTAGTTCCTCTGAATTAGGCTGATCCTGGATTCCAAAAAAACCTTCCGATGCATTATAGGTTTCCAGATAATACATATCATCAGAAGGAATTAGTTTTTTAAACTGCTCGCGATAAGGATTGAAATTAACCGCTCCATGAAAGTAAAATTCAAGATTTGGCCAAACTTCGAGCAGATTGTTTTTTCCTGTAATTTCAAGAATGCGTTTTGCAAGTACCAGATTCCAGGTAGGTACCCCTGCAATATTGGTTACATTCACATCAATGGTAATCCTGGCTATTTTTTCTACTTTTTCCTCAAAATTATCCATCAAGGCAATTGACATATCTGGTGTTCGATAGAACTCAGCCCAGAAAGGTAAATTCTTGATCAATACTGCCGATAAGTCACCAAAACAGGAATCTGTATTCAAGTGGTTGATCTGATGGCTTCCCCCCAATACCAGGCATTTTCCGGTAAATATTCTGGCGTCGGGCCGGTTATCACAATACATAGATAGGAGGTCTTTGCCGCCTTTAAAATGGCACTCCTCAAGTGATTCTTCACTTACCGGAATAAACTTGCTCCGGTCATTTGTTGTTCCTGATGATTTGGCGAACCATTTGATCTCAGATGGCCAGAGCACGTTCTGCTCACCGCTCATCATTTTTTCGATATAAGGTTTCAGTGAATCATAGTTTTGAATTGGAACACGCTCCTTAAACTGATCCTGGTTATAAATGGATGAATAGCTATATTTTTTGCCCCATTCAGTATGTTGGGCTGTGGAGATAAGCGACTGAAACCATTCATCCTGAACATCATATGGATATTTTATGAAAAGCTCGATCTGATGCATCCGCTTTTTCATGATCCAGTTAAAGATGGAATTTACAATTGTCATTCTGCTTTAGGGCTTATTTGAGGCTCAGTGCTTCTTTTTTCTCAGCTCAAAATTCTGACCAAGATAGAATTTTTTGGCCATTTCATTATTTGCAATCTCCTGCGGCGTACCTGTGAGCATAATTTTACCTTCTGCAAGCAAATAAGCCCTGTCGGTAATGGAGAGTGTTTCCTGTACATTGTGATCGGTAATCAGAATTCCGATATTTCTTAGTTTAAGTTTTGCGACGATACTTTGAATCTCTTCAACTGCGATAGGGTCAACCCCCGCAAATGGTTCATCAAGAAGGATAAATTTTGGATCGGCAGCAAGTGCTCTTGAAATTTCAGTTCTTCTTCTTTCCCCTCCCGAAAGCAGGTCGCCACGGTTCTTCCTTACTTTGTGCAGGCTAAATTCATCAATCAATTGTTCAAGCTTGTCTCTTTGTTCTTCCTTACTGAGTTTGGTCATCTCAAGGACAGCCATGATATTATCCTCAACCGATAATTTCCTAAATACTGAAGCCTCCTGTGCAAGGTAGCCAATACCTTTTTGCGCCCTTCGATACATGGCATCTTCAGTGATATCCTGATCATCCAGAAATACATGACCTTCATTTGGCCTGATCAGCCCTACGATCATGTAGAAGGAGGTTGTTTTTCCTGCGCCATTTGGCCCAAGTAATCCTACGATTTCACCCTGCGAAACATGAAATGATACATTATTAACAACAGTTCGCTGTTTGTATTTCTTTACCAGGTTCTCAGCTCTTAAAATCATTGTCCCTGGTTTGGAAGAGCTGCCCGTATCCCCTTGATATTCAACTGTATCGATTTTTTCTCTTTCCATGTATTCTCTTCAATAGTATAACAAATGTCAAATGCTCTTCCCGAATTGATCAGGTTCAGGTATTCTCCCAGACCAAAACCAATGCAATTATAATTGCTCTGATTATCCTGATGCACACACATTTTCAAATGATTGCTGCCAACAATTGTTGCCGCACCGTAAGTATAAACATTTCTGCTAACAAAAACAGGCACCATGTTTTGCGGACCGAATGGTTCAAACTGTTTCAGGATCCTGAAGAATTTCGGATCAATTTGTTTCAGTTCAATTTCTGCATCGATATTTATCGCCTGTACGAGCAATTCTTCAGGTATGCTGGCTGCAACCACCTCTTCAAAGCGCTGCTGAAATGCAGGAATATTCTCTGTTTTCATAGTCAGCCCCGCGGCATATTTATGACCACCAAATTGTATCAGCAAATCACTGCATTCGCATAATGCTTCATAAAGGTCAAAGCCGGCAACTGATCTTGCCGAACCCGCCGCATAACCGTTTGAATTGGTCATAACGATGGTTGGACGATAATATTTTTCGGTAAGCCTTGAAGCTACGATTCCGATTACACCTTTATGCCAATCTGCACTATATACCACCGTTGTTTTTCGACTGATCATAAGGGGATCCCCGTCAATCATTGCTAATGCCTGCTCTGTAATATTGCTGTCGTGTTCTTTACGTTCCGTATTTTTTGTGTTGATGATCTGGCTGTTTTCGAGTGCAATGGCCTCGTCCTCAGCGATCAGTAAGTTTACTGAATGCTTCGCATCGTCAATTCTACCGGCAGCATTGATCCTCGGACCAATGGTGAATACCACATCCATGATGCTTAGGTTTTCTTTTCTTCCGGAAATATTCATAAGGGCCGATAAGCCCTTGCATGGGTCTGTATTCAATTTCAGAAGACCATACCAGGCAAGTATCCGGTTCTCGCCAGTGATCGGTACGATATCTGAGGCGATACTCACTGCTACCAGATCCAGATAAGCGCTTACCTGCTCAAAAGCAATATCATATTCAAGGGCATAAGCCTGGATCAGCTTAAAGCCGATACCACAGCCTGATAATTCTTTGTAGGGATAATTGCAATCCTTGCGTTTAGGGTCAAGCACAGCTATTGCAGCAGGCAGCTGATCGCCGGGAAGGTGATGGTCACAGATAATAAAATCTATACCACGTTCATTGGCATAATCAATTTTATCGACTGATTTAATGCCGCAATCCAGTGCGATTATCAGTGAATAACCATTTTCAAAAGCATAATCTATTCCTTGGGTAGAAATACCATAACCTTCCCGGTAACGGTCGGGTATATAGAAATCAATTTCTGAATAAAGTTTTTTTAAGAAGCTATAAGTGAGGGCGACAGACGTGGTTCCATCAACATCATAATCACCATAAATAAGAATCTTTTCGTGTGAGGTAATTGCCTGATTGATACGGGATACTGCGCGTGCCATATCCTGCATCAGGTAAGGGTCGTGAAGTTTGTTGAGTTCAGGCCTGAAAAAATCTCTGGCTTCATCGTAATTAGTGATTCCTCTCTTAACCAAAAGACTGGCAAGAACCCGGTCAATTTTCAGTGATTCCTGCAATTCCGCTATCACTGCAAGGTTTTCAATCTCCCGTTCCACCCACCTTTTTTGCATATCTTTGCCTTAGTTATGCGTAAAAATAGAATATAACAAGATAATAAACAAAGAACATTGAAAGCTTTCGCCTTATATGAAGGATCTTATTCTGTAGATAGTTCCAAGACCTTTATTCCTTTTGATCCTGCAATTCATAATCCGAAAGATCGGCCTGCTTCCCTGTTTATTTATGTGCAGCCTTTTCTTGTTGAAACTGGAAATGATCTGATCATATTGGATACCGGACTTGGTTTTCATAATGAGCAGGGTGAATTAATTATTCATGAGAATATTCGAAAAGCGGGATACGATCCTTCAGATGTTAATCTGGTTCTGATGTCTCATCTGCACTACGATCATGCAGGTGGAATGGTTAATACTAACAATGGTCAGGTATCATTGAGTTTTCCGAATGCGGAATATGTGATTCAAAGAGGGGAATGGGAAGCAGCTTACAGTATGCCCTCAAGATCTTACAAAACAGAGATCTTTGATTTTGTTCAGCGCAGCGGCTCAGTCCATTTTATTGAAGGAAGCGGACAATTTAACAGGGAGATTGCATTTGAATTAACGGGTGGCCACTGTGAATACCATCAGGTTTTCCTGATAAGGGAGGAAGAAGAAACTATATTTTTTGGAGCAGATATTCTCCCTGAGCCTGAACAATTGCTAAGAAAATTTATAGCCAAATATGATTTTGATGGCAGAAAATCTATGGAATTAAGACTGGAATACGGGAAACGGGCTGCTGAAGAGCATTGGGAATGCTTGTTCTATCATGCTAAAAGCAGGGCGAATGCTAAAGTGGCGTTTGAAAATGAAGCGTTCAGGATAGTTTAGCAGGGATAAAAGAACAAGGATAAAAGAGCAAAGACTTTTTGAAATAAATGTAAATGTCCTTGATCCTTAATCCTTGTTCTTTGTTCTGATCTAGTTTTTCTTCGCTGTCAGATTGATGTTCAGCTCAAACTCATCATCAATAGCTTTGTCGCCAATATCGCCGAAAAAGGTTTTTGAACGAAATTTTATATCATATTTTGTACGGTCAACCCTAATGCCTGAGGCTGCTGCCACTACCACTCCTTTTTCCTGTTTAACTGTTGCAGGAAAAGTCAGGGGGTGGGTAATTCCTTTGATGGTTAGATTCCCGGTAATATTAACGCGTTCCTTTCCGGCTTCGGTAACTTTTGTGATCTCAAACTTAGAGGTAGGACTTTTTTCTGCAGAGAAGAAGTCGGGTGATTTTAAATGGGTTGTAACCCGGGCATTATCTGAGGTTATACTTGACATATCCATAAGAAAAACACCTTTTTGCAACGATTTTCCATTATAAACCAAACTACCTTCTGTGATCCTGACTGTGCCAGTATGACCACCTCCAACTTTTTTTGCTGACCATCCGATAGAGGAGTTTGAAACGTCAACTTTGTAAATTTCTTCTTTAATTGGGTTAAATGCCATCATCAGGATGGTACCCGCCAGGAAGGTAGTAAAAGAGAATAATTTGTTCATTTTTTATATATAATTGATCAATAACTATAAATATATTCTAAATATATTTTTGTTTGTCTGTTTAATGGACTGTCACTGATAATTTACCTGAGGCTGACATTAAGCCAAAGCATTTCTCTGTTTTTTGAAATAGATGCAAAAGGTCGTACCTACATCAGGCAAACTCTCTACCTCAATCTTACCATCCATAGCTTCAATCTGAGATTTGATAATATATAATCCCAGGCCTTTCCCTTCAATGTTCGAGTGGAATCTCTGATATAGGCCAAAAATTTTATTCCCGTACCTATCCAGATCAATGCCAATGCCATTATCACTAAAAAAAAGTTGCGTAAAATCCTTGCTTTCACGTGTTTTTAATGAGATCACCAGCTTCCTTTCCTTAGATTTATATTTGATCGCATTGGTGAACAGGTTAATTAGTATACTATGAAGGTAATGCCTTGGAAATTGGATCTTTAAACCCTGTGGAAAGTTTACTTCTATTTTAGCTCCGGAACTTTTTATTTGTTTATCTATTGTTTTCATGATGATACTAAGTTCAGTTTGAAGTTCTAAGTCTTCACTTTTAGCCGATTTTCCTGATTTACTGGCAACGATCTCAACCAGATCATTCAGGGTATTATCCAGTTGCCTAACACATTCATGGATATTTTGGCGGATTTCGTCCTGCATACCCTGAGAAAGGTTGGTCTCCTGTTGCATCTCTGCCAGGCTTATAAGATTCACTACAGGTGCACGTAGATTATGGGAAGTGATATATGCGAACTTTTCAAGTTCATTATTCTTCTTAAGTAATTCCTTTGTAATTTCTTGTAATTCAATCTCTTTTCGTTTGATGAAGTCGATATCCAGAATTGAGCCTATAACTATATTACCAGTACCGCTACCATCAGAATTTGTCATTTTACTAAATGAAAGGAACCATTTCCAGTCGCCATGGGTTGTTCTAACACGATAGGTAAGCTTATTGTATTGATTTTTACCCTTTCTAAGCGCTGCTGTAGCTAGTTTCACATCTTCCTGATCATCCGGATGAATGGATTCGATCAGTTTATCATGTTCCAAAAATATATCCGGGTCGATGCCCTGGTGCCTGAACCAGTTCTGGTCATAAATCAATGTATTTGTATCCAGGTCCCTGCTCCAGATACTAAGTCCTGCAGCTTCGATTGCGATCTCCAACCGTTGTTCTGCTTTTGTGCGGTTCATGATCTCTTTTTGAAGGTCTGAAGTTCTCTTTACAACTTGTTTTCGAAGTTGCCAGGTGCCGGTAAGAATCACTATAAACAGTAATCCAGCTCCACCAATTACATAAAGCAGGTAGTCGAAGTATTGCAATTTTTTCGTATTTGGGCTAACAAATAATAAACCTTCAATTGTTGAATTTTTATCGGCCAATCCAAGTTGCTTATAATTACTGAGCATGTTCTCCCAGCGTCCCGGATTCATATGTCCGATTTCTACAAGCTCAGGAAGAATCAATTTTTTCATTTCTTTGGCTTCATAAAGCAGCTGTTCTTTTGTAATACCCCGACTTTTTACACCCGGAAGACCAAGAATATATTCTGCCAATTCCTCAGGATGGCTCATCGCATACTGCCAGCCTTTTAGACTGGCTTCATTAAATTTTTCTACAGTTTGAGCATGATTATTTGCCATATCAACTGTAGTGAAAAGTAGATCACCGTAAAAGTCAATACCATAATTTATGGGATTGATTATGCTCACTTCATGCCCCATTTTACGCAAAAGCTGCGGTTCAACACTAATGTATGCACTTTGGGCATCAACTCTTCCCTTGATGAGATCCTGTACCTGCCAGCTATGATTGATGATTTTTACAGAATCGATTGGGATTCCTTCTTCTAATAGCAGGGCTTTGAGTAATCTTCCACCCTGATCTTCTGATACCATAATGGTCTTCCCTGCAAGATCTGATGGGGAATTTATTCTCTTGTCAGCCAGGGTCATAAAGATGTAAGGGGAGTGCTGAAAAATTACAGAAACAACCACTACAGGTTTATTGATGATAAAGGAATTTAAGATATCAGATCCGGTTACACCAAAGTCGGCTTTGCCTTTCAGTACATTATCTACAGGCGGATTTAAAGCATTGCCTTGCAATATTTCTACATCGAAGCCGGCATCTATATAAAAGCCCTTTTCTTTTGCGGCATAATAACCAGCAAATTGAAATTGATGGAGCCATTTTAGCTGAAGTTTTATAGGTTTTAACTCTTGAGAAATAGCCTGGAGAGGAAAAATCAGGCATAGCAATATCAGAGCAGCATATTTTAAAAGCATATGAAAATTTATTTTCATTTTGAGACTCATTAATTACTCTTTTTCAGAAGAACCAATCAAGGGTAAAATTACTGATTTCCAAGCGGTTAATATCACTTTATAAGAATATTGATTCGGGCCTGTCAATTCGTGTTTCTCTGACAGGAATTTATTTTTACGACAATTTTAAGAAATTGTTTTACGGTTAATAAATTTAACCAGAGAATAATGCAGATAAATTTAATTTAATAAAAATACCCTGCTGTTGGGCAGGGTATTCAGAGTACCAGGTATTTTAAAGGATAAAACTTTTATGCAACTTCCTCAGCATAAGATTCTATTGGAGGACATGAACAAACCAGTGTCCTGTCTCCATGAGTATCATTAACCCGACCCACTGAAGGCCAGAATTTAAAAGCAGCGACATATGGCAATGGAAATGCAGCTGTTTGTCTGGAGTATGGATGGGTCCAATCATCTGTTGTTACAACAGCAGCGGTATGCGGTGCATTTTTTAATGGGTTATCTTTAGTATCCAGATTTCCGCTTTCGACTTCTGATATTTCGGAGCGGATCGCTATCATCGCATCACAAAAACGGTCTAGTTCATGTTTAGGTTCTGACTCTGTCGGCTCGATCATCACCGTACCGGCAACCGGGAAAGAGACGGTTGGTGCGTGGAAACCATAATCCATTAATCTTTTGGCAATATCGGTCACTTCTACTCCAAATGCTTTGAAAGCACGGCAGTCAAGAATCATTTCATGTGCACAACGTCCCTGGCTTCCCGAATACAGAACCGGGTAGGAATTCTCCAGCCTTGCTTTAATATAATTGGCATTCAGAATCGCATATTTTGTCGCATTGGTCAATCCCTCGCCGCCCATCATCGCAATATAAGCATGTGATATGATAAGAATTGAAGCAGATCCCCAAGGTGCTGATGAAACGGCAGAAATAGATTTTTCATTACCCATATTCACAACAGCATGTCCGGGCAAAAATGGCACCAGATGCTTCGCAACACCGATAGGCCCCATCCCGGGTCCACCCCCACCATGTGGGATACAAAATGTTTTATGCAGATTCAGGTGACATACATCGGCTCCGATTGTTGCCGGACTGGTGAGTCCAACCTGAGCGTTCATATTTGCTCCATCCATATAAACCTGTCCGCCATTTTTATGAATGATCTCACAGATCTCGATAATTGATTCTTCAAATACACCATGAGTAGAAGGATAGGTAACCATCAAACAGGAAAGATCAGATGAATGCTCCTCTGCCTTTGTCTTCAGATCTGCTACATCAATATTGCCTTTTTCATCACATTTTACAATTACAATCTTCATTCCTGCCATGGCTGCCGAAGCAGGGTTTGTTCCATGTGCAGAAGAAGGAATCAATGCAATATTCCTATTATTATCACCTCTGTCTATATGATAGGCACGAATGACCATAAGTCCGGCATATTCGCCCTGCGCACCTGAATTAGGCTGTAAACTCATAGCTGCAAATCCGGTTATTTCACTCAGCCATTTATTCAGTTCATCAAAGATCTGCATGTAGCCACCAACCTGATCGGCTGGGGCAAATGGATGGATCTTACTGAATTCTGCCCAGGTGACCGGAATCATTTCTGTGGTGGCATTAAGCTTCATAGTACATGAACCTAATGCAATCATGGAATGGCAAAGCGAAAGATCCTTTGCTTCCAGTGATTTTATATATCTGAGCATTTCATGCTCTGAATGATATGAATTAAATACAGGGTGTGTTAAATAAGCAGATTTCCGTTGTAATTGGGAAGGAATATGACTACTGATCTCTGATTTGATCCGATCCAGATCCATTTCATGAGCATTTTTACCCATAACTTTTGCAAAAAAACGGATAATTGTATGAACATCATTAAATGTAGTGGTTTCATCAAGTGTTATGCTAACAAGAGAGCCTTGATAGTTCAGATTCACTTCATTATTAAGCGCTTCGGCATGAATAGGGTTGATCAGATTCCCTAGTTCTAATTTGATGGTATCAAAGAAAAATTGATTTTCCTGTTTATATCCAAGGCTTTCTAGGGCTTGAGATAAGAATACACTTAGTCCGTGGATTCGTTCAGCAATTTGCTTAATTCCCTCAGGGCCATGGTAAATGGCATACATGCCCGACATAATTGCCAGAAGTGCCTGTGCAGTGCAAATGTTTGAGGTTGCTTTGTCTCTTCTGATATGCTGCTCACGGGTTTGAAGCGCCATACGGAGTGCATAGTCTCCGGCACTATCTATTGTTACCCCGATAATCCTGCCCGGTAATGAACGCTTATATTCTTCTTTAGTAGCAAAGAATGCCGCATGTGGACCGCCAAAACCCATTGGAATACCAAAACGCTGGCTTGATCCAACTACGATATCGGCACCCCATTCTCCCGGAGGACTCAATAGAGCAAGTGCCATAATATCGGCAACGACTGTGAGTTTAATTCCTTTCTCATGAGCCTTGCCTGCAAAACCTGAATAATCATAAACCAGACCTTTAGCAGCAGGGTATTGAACTATAGCACCGAACATGGTCTCGTCCAGATTTACTGTTTCATGACTGCCTATAAGTATCTGAATACCATAAGGAGCTGCACGGGTTTGAAGTATATCTATGGTCTGAGCAGAAACCTCTTCAGAAACAAAAAATATTTTGGCAGTCTCGTTCTTGCGAAGACTGTATTGCATGAACATTGCCTCGGCTGCCGCAGTTCCTTCATCCAGAAGCGAAGCATTGGCAATTTCCATTCCGGTGAGATCCATCACCATGGTCTGGAAATTCAACAAGGCCTGTAAACGCCCCTGTGCGATTTCTGCCTGATAGGGCGTATATTGGGTATACCATCCTGGATTTTCCAGAATATTACGTTGAATGACACCCGGTACAATCACATCATGGTAACCCTGACCTATGTAAGATTTGAATACTTTGTTTTTGGATGCAGTTTGTTTCAGGTCATTCAAGTATTCTGCTTCGCTTTTTGCAGCCGGCAGCTTAAGATTATTTTTCAACCTGATATTAGATGGTACTGTTTGACTGATTAATTCATCAATGGAATTCACACCAATGGTACCTAGCATTTTTGCAGTATCCTGCTCATTTGGAGCAATATGACGGTGCTCAAATTTTTCCTGATAATCTATATTAAGCTTCATTAAAAAGAGGGGAGTTTTTATGAGGCAAAAATAATGATTTTCAGCACATTATTTAATGGAGGGAATAATTTGACTGAAATAAAACCGGTAATAATTTTAGTGATCCATTAATCTATTAAAAAAGCCTTAAAACTAAGATTTTCAACCTTTTTTTATATTTATTTTTCACCGGAAACTACCCAACCTTCGTTTTTCTTATGTCTCAGTTTATAGGTTTTGGTAATAAACTCGCTGTTTGAACCTTTGTTGTTATCAAAGGGATAGAAGTCTGTCTCAGCCTTAACTAAAGTAACTGTCACTTTTGCAGAATTGTTATTGGTTTTAACAAAGTTTACAGGTTTATCATTGTCCATTTCATAAATTATAGTTTTGACCTGGGCTTTGTCTTTCTTTTGCTCCAGAACAAAAGGTGCTGATTTCTCTGTCAATTTGATCAAATAAACAAATGAACTGTCTTTTGAAAGAAAAACCTTCTTTTCCTCCTGCATGCTCATGCTGATATAACCGGATTCTTCCAGTACTTTGTATTTATTAAGGTCTTCCTGGTCTTTAATTTGTCTGAATTTCATTTCACCGAAAGTGAAATTGGCTGTTTTATATTCCGGGTTTTCGGCCAGATAATTTGAGATTACTGATGTGGCTTCGTCAGCATTAATTGTTGTTTCATTTCCACATCCATTGATGAAGGCAAATCCCAATACAATGAATAAATAGATAAATGGTCTTTTCATAATTGTGTTTATTAAAGGTAAGCAAATACCGTGCAAATGTTTTTGAAAATTTAGCCAAATTGCTAGCTCTTTGTGCAGTGTATGCTTTCTTTATATTATTTCTATCAGAGAATCTCCGGCCTTAAACTTTAACGATCCAAAGCTTACAATATTTGATTCGGAAATACCATTTGAGCGAAGTACTTCTTCAAATTCTGCTGCTTTTGATTCTTCCACTGCAACCAACAGTCCTCCACTGGTTTGTGGGTCAGCAAGGATTATAGTTTTCCGGTTCAGTGATTTATTACCTGAACCGATCTTATGTCCATAACTATTCCAGTTTCTGTTGGTGCCACCCGGGACTGAATTTTGATCGAGGTATTCTTCAATCACGTCAATTTTTGGAACTTTGTCGAATTCTATAACTGCCTGTAAATTACTTCCTTCGCACATTTCTGACAGGTGCCCGAGTAGTCCGAAGCCTGTTACATCAGTCATTGCTTTTACGTAATCCAATTTGCCCAGTGTTTCACCAATCTTATTCAGCATCGACATACTTTTTGGGGCTATATCTGCATGTTCAGTTTTAAGAATTCCCTTTTTTTGCGCTGTGGTCAGTATGCCTACACCGAGTGCTTTGGTCAGATATAACCTGCATCCTACCTGAGCTGTGGAATTTTGTTTAAGGTGCTTAATATCAACAATACCGTTGACAGAGAGGCCAAACACAGGTTCCGGACAATCAATGCTATGCCCTCCTGCAAGGGTTATACCTGCTTCAGCACAAATGGCCCTTGAACCCTCGAGTACTTTTTGTGCAACCTCAGGTGATAATTTATCAATTGGCCATCCTAAAATAGCGATCGCTAATACCGGCTTTCCGCCCATCGCGTAAACATCGCTGATGGCATTGGCTGAGGCTATCCTGCCAAAGTCATAGGCATCATCTACAATTGGCATGAAAAAATCGGTTGTTGAGATGAGTGCAGTCCCATTGCCCAGATCGAGTACTGCCGCATCATCACGGGTATTGTTCCCTACCAGTAAGTTGGGGTCAGCGGTGTGTAAAACTGGACTGTGCAGGATAATATCTAAAACTGCCGGACTGATTTTACAGCCACAGCCTGCACCATGTGAATATTGAGTTAATTTTATTTCTTCGGGATTCATTAAAATAGTATTGAGTATTGAGATGTGAGTATTGAGATATGAGTATTGAGACAGGAGAACTAATTTAAGTATAATGTTATTTCTTAAAATTGAGACTGAATGGCTGCATTAATAATTCGTTTTGATTTAATGTGATTCAATAGTAGTTTGCAGTTTTCTTCTGCATCTGTACTGCTGCATTGAATGATATGGATGCTTTCTTTTTCCCTTTTTCCCTGGCCATTGGCATAGGTTTTATCATAATAAACCAGCACAATTTTTATGAAATCATCCATTCGGTTTTCCCTGATAGCCAGGATCGCATCCCGGGTTTGTTCAGGGCCTATTCTTTTTCCGATTCTTAAGGTACTTTCAATCAGAAACTCTTTATCAAGCACTCCGTATTCCTTTACAAGAAAATTGACTCTTTCCTGAAAAGGAACTAAAAGCTTCATAACCGGAGCCTGGCGCATCTGCTGGAATATGGGGTTTGGAATAAAGCATCTCCCTATTGATAAACTTTCATCCTCCACCCAAAGCGGAATGCTTTTATCTATTTTATTCAATTTTCTGGCGAGTAAATTTTCGAATTGTTCCTGACCGGGCTGAATGAACTTGCCCATAGACCCAAAGGAAGATCCCTGATGTTGCGCAAGATCTTCGAGGTCAATAACCTGCTGTGATAGCTCTTTGAGCTTATTGAGAGTCTTTGTTTTCCCTGATCCAGTCATCCCACCCAAAATAAGTATGGAATAAGTTTCTTTAAATTGATCCAGCACCCAGTTACGGTACCTCTTGTAACCGCCTTCCAAAAGAAAAACTTCAAAGCCATAAAGGTTTAATGCCCAGGCCATTGCGCCACTTCGCATCCCTCCGCGCCAGCAATGAACCAGTATTTTTTTTTCGGGGGCAATCCTGAGAGCCTCTTTTATAAAACCGGACCATTTTGGTCCTGTCAGGTCAAATCCGAGTAAAATTGCTTTTTCCCGGCCTTTTTGTTTATAAGTTGTTCCAACTTTTACCCGCTCTTCATTTGAGAAAATTGGAAGATTATGTGCACAGGGAATATGGGCATGTTCATACTCAAGCGGAGTTCTGACATCAATCACCTGGACAGTTTCAGACATTTTCAGAAATTTATTAATGTCCAGTGTTTGAATCATAGAAAGGAATAATATCGATTATGAAATTAAATATTTTTTAGCTCCCTCAGGTACATCTGGATTGTATTTTCCAATCCTAAATACAGAGAGTCGCAAATAAGTGCATGCCCTATACTTACTTCGAGCAATCCGGGAATATTTTTAGAAAAGTAATTTAAATTATGCAAATCAAGATCATGGCCTGCATTAATACCCAAGCCTAATTTGTTTGCAAGATGGGCAGCTGCGATATAGGGTTTAATTGCAGATTCCTTGTCAGCATGATAATTGCTGGCATATGCTTCGGTGTAAAGTTCAATACGGTCAGTTGCTGTGTGCTTTGCAGCTTCAATCATTTCTTCAGCCGGATCAACAAAAATGGAAACACGAATGCCTTCGGATTTAAACTCAGCAATAATATCTTTCAAATAGCCCTGATGTTTAATCGTATCCCAACCATGATTGGATGTTAACTGACCCTCAGCATCAGGCACCAATGTAACCTGCGCCGGCTTATTGGCTAAAACCAACTCAACGAATTTTTGTTCTTTGGGATTACCCTCAATATTAAACTCGGTTTGAATCACCTTTTTCAGGTCGAACACATCCTGATAGCGGATATGCCTTTCATCCGGTCGGGGATGTACGGTAATTCCCTCTGCACCGAATCGTTCGGCATCCAGTGCAACTTTAATCAGATCAGGGTTATTGCCACCTCTTGAATTACGAAGTGTAGCTATTTTATTGATGTTAACAGAGAGTTTAGCCATAATGTAAAGGTAAGTGAAGTGCCCAGATTATTTTCTTTAAAAAATGAAAAAAGCACATGGAACTAATGAAGCAATTTTTTATAGTTTTACGAAATTCCTATGAATAACCGCTTACTCTGCTTCCTGGTATTTAAACTGGCTTTTATGTCCACGGGATTCTCTCAGGAATCATCAACAGGGATATTAAGAGCAAGGATTATGAACTATCCGGCACCTCATGATACCGGGTTAGTCAATCTATTGAATTCAATATCAGCGGAATACATGCTTGTTAAGCCAGATAGTATGATCTATTTCGCCAGCAAATCCATTCAGCTTGCACGAAGAATAAAATATCCTTTAGGGGAAACAAGGGCGATAGGCAATATGGCCAAAGCATATTATGTTAAAGGTTCTTATGATCTGTCTCTTAAACATGCTATCTCCGCGAAAAGTGCCAGCGAGAAGATTAATGACAGGCTCGGACTAGCTTATGCATTGAACAGTATTGGCTTGATTCATCTAACCCAGAATAAAAGTGCAGAGGCTATACAGGATTTTTTAAGGGCATTAAAACTGGCTACTGAAGTAAATAATGTGAAACTTCAGGCTTCTGTATACATAAATCTGGGTCTTGCCTATACTGAAAACAATCGCCCGGATATAGCTCTGAAATATCTTGGTATTGGCCTTGAACACTGTAATAAGTACAGTCTGAATAGCTATTCTGCAATGTTACTGAACCGAATGGCCGAGACATACTATTCCCTTAAAAAATATGAAAAAGCTCTGGAGCATTATCGTTTAGTCCTTAGTAAACCTGAATATGAAAATAGCTGGGAATATAGTTTAGCTTACTCAGGAATTGCACGCATACAGCTTGAGAGAGGACTCTCTGCAGATGCCATTGAAAATGCAGAGAAAGCATTGCTTTATGCCAGAGAGGTGAATGCGAAATATGACATTTCACGCGCACTTAAAATTCTTTATTCTGCTCATCAGAAACAGAACGATTATAGTAATGCTTTTAAATACCTTGAACTTGAAAGGATATATAGTGACAGCTTGTTTAATGAAGCGAAAGAAAAGGAAATTAATCGCCTTAATCTTCAGCTAAAACAAGCAGAAAATATTCAATTGCAAAAGCTGAATGAACAAAACAGGGAGCAATTGAAGTTTATCAGGAAGGTGACCATCGTAATTGCAGCACTGGCTTTTTTTCTCCTGATTAAGACGATTTTGATTTTCAGGGTTTCCCGGCAAAAAAATAAATTGAATCATGATTTAAAACTTAAATCTCAGGCAGTAGAAGAGCAAAATCAATTGATTCTTAAGCAAAATGTTCAATTGGAGAATTTAAATCAGACTAAGGATCAGTTATTCTCAATTATCGGACATGATTTGCGGGCACCCTTTGGATCTATCATTAAGGCCATGGAGATGATGAGGGAAGGCGGTATGTCGGATACTGAGCTAAAATTCTTTCTGGATGGTTTCTATGAAAAGTTGAGGGAAACATCCGACATGCTGGATAACCTGGTAACATGGGCAAGCAGTCAGCAATTTGGTATCAAGGCCAGGCCGGTGAACATCGATCTTGGCAGGCAGGCAGATGAAATACTAAGTATCTATGATACTCTTTTAAAAGAAAAGAATATTGAACTTAAGCATGTTCGTGTGCCGGATACAAATGTCTTTGCAGATCCCGACCATGTCAGGATTATTATTCAGAATCTGATTGCCAATGCAATAAAATTCACCCCGCAAGATGGTAAAATATCTATTTTCTATAGTGCAGATGCCGATCGAATAGCAATTCACATTACGGATTCAGGTATCGGAATTTCTGCCGGGAAGATCAGTAAATTATTCAACCTGGCCGGTAAGGAGATTAGTACTTACGGTACAAAGAATGAGAAGGGGATAGGAATTGGACTTTTGCTTGTTAAAAAGTTTGCCGATGAAAATGGGGCGCAGATTAGCATTCAAAGTAAAGTAGGTGAAGGTTCAGAATTTACAGTCCATTTTGGCAGGAGAGGGCCCGGGGAATAATTATTTATGGGCAAAACACTAATTGTGTTGTAAACGTATATTATGCTATAATGCATTTAAATTGGGTTAATATTGCTTTAATAGCGTTCAACTATGAAAAAGGCCTTAATAATATTTTTATTTTTAGCGGCTTTTGAGCTTGTCAAAGCAGATTTAACGTCTGAATCATCCACCGGGCTCAAGTTTCGGAAAAATACATTTTCTGAAGCCCTTCAACTGGCTAAAAAGGAAAAAAAACTCATCTTTTTATATTTAAACACCTCCTGGTGTGGACCATGTATTAAGCTTAAAATGACCACATTCAGAAGTAAGGCAGTTGCTGATCAGTATAATCCTTCATTTATTAACATTTCTCTGAATGCCGAAAAGGGGGATGGTCCGGACCTGGCGCTAAAGTATCAGATTCGGGGATATCCAAGCTTTTTATTCATCAACCCAGACGGTAAGGTAATTTATAGAACAGATGGATTTTTCAATGCTAAAAGCTTTACAGAACTTGGTGAAAAAGTATATAAAATGAATCAAAGAGCCGTAAAAATGAGATAATATCTATCTTGTCAATCAAAAATGAAGTATATACCGTATATAGTATACTAATCTTAGTAAAGAACAAAATTTCCGGATAGAATTATCTAACACCCGTAATATGATTAGCTACTGCAAGGAAAACTTAGAGCAAATAAAGAACTTGATTGCCTCTCTGGAAGAGGAAAAGTACCAGTATAAATCACAATTATTATCTGATACAACAATTGGTCAGCATGTACGTCATATTTTGGAGTTTTATTTGTGTATAATCAATGGTGTAAGTCGTGGATTGGTCAATTACGATAGCAGAGAAAGAAACATTGAATTGGAGCATAATCCAGTACTTGCGATTTCCTGTATTGATAAGATATGTGATGATATCGAATGTCTCAGCACTTATCAGGAGATTAATTTAGTTGGCAACTTTTCTACAGAAGGTGAAACTTTAAAAACTATAAGAACATCAATAGATCGTGAGTTGGCCTATTGTCTTGAACATAGTATTCACCACCAGGCATTAATTAAAATTGGTTTGATCGAGCAGAAAATGGATCATTTAATTAATGAAGGTTTTGGGGTTGCACCTGCAACGATCAGACATAAGCAGCAATGTGCACAGTAAGCTACATACCGCTTAATAATGGTTTTGTTCTTACATCCAGCAGGGATGAAGTGACATTACGTGCCACACTAAAACCGCAAATTTATACAACGCGAAACAACACTATGGTTTATCCCAAAGATATAGTGGCCGGAGGGACCTGGATTGCGGCAAATAACAAAAAGCAAATTGCCTGTCTGCTAAATGGGGCCTATCAAAGCCATATTAAACAAACTGTATATTCCAAAAGCAGGGGCCGTGTTTTATTGGATAGTTTCGACTTTAGCTCCCATTCTGAATTCATGGCCGAAACCAATCTGGATAATGTTGAGCCTTTCACACTTCTGCTCCTTGATTACTCTAATGAACCTGAATTTAATCAAATGGTTTGGGATGGCGAAAAAAAGTATATTCAAAGAATTGATCAGAATGTGCCGGCTATCTGGTCATCGGTTACTCTTTATTCTGTTGCCGACAGGGACCTGCGAAAAGCCTGGTTTAAGAACTGGCTTAGTAAAAACATTGAATTTGAGGATTCAAATATTCTGGATTTTCATACTGCAAACCATAATGATATCAGCAGGGTTAATATATTAATGAAAAGAGAAAACGATCTTCAAACCTTAAGCATTTCTCAATTCAGGATAATTGACAAAACTGAAACATTCAATTATCATGACTTAGGGGATAATAGTCTGACAAGTATTGATTTAACTGATCTTAAATGCATACAGGTTTTGCAATAAGTATTGCATGGCCGGAAACCTTGTGTAAACAAGCCGGCGCATGGTATGATTCCTTGATGAATACTTTGGGGTTTAGTAAAAACAATTATTACAAAGTAGGCCATGCAGCAGTTGTACTGGTAGAGATACAAACAGGGAATTGCTATTATTTTGATTTTGGCAGATACCATGCTCCATTTGGACATGGCAGGGTCAGAGATAGCGAAACTGACCATGATCTGCAGATTCATTCAAAGGCTCTGGTTTCAAATTCGAGTAATGAATTGCAGAATTTCAAAGAAATTTTACTTGAACTTACTGAAAATAAAGCTTGTCATGGCAGCGGAACTCTTCATGCATCCTATACAAGAATTAATTTTCAAAAAGCTTTTTCCCTTGCAAAAAAAATGCAGGATATGAGTCCGTTGAAGTACGGCCCATTTGTTATTCAGGGGACAAATTGTTCGCGTTTTGTGCGGACTATCGTTTTGTCCGGAGACCCTCCAATTTTTGACAAGCTAAAATTATTTGTTCCTATAACCATTTCACCCAGTCCCATTGGCAATGTGAAAAGTTTGAGGAATAAAATTGCTTTAATTCAAGACCATTGATCGATATGGGGAGATTTTATGAAAACCAAGCAGCACCTCTATACTACACTCAGCGCTCCAGCAAAGACAGAAAGTATCCCTGAAAATAGCCAATGGCTTGCCGGGGAAGGGGCAGGTTCATGGTTTTCTATTGAAATTGAAGGAAGGGATTATAGAATTAACAGATACAATTCAGAAGGGAAAATTGAATGTTCCGGACTTTTTAACACTTTACCGGAATCAGATTTCAATATTAATGCTCCATTTGAATTTGTGCATCTCTCTCATTGCAAAAGTGTCACAATCAGGCAGATGCTTAAGGTATTGAAGTTTCACAGGGTTAGTTAAAGTTCCCTTGAAAATATCGGGGCAAAAAAAATGCTTACCCTGGAGCAAGCATTTTTATAAAATTTGTTAGAAAGTTTTCTTTAATAGTTACCTGCTAACAGATAATTATCAACTATCAACTGTCAATTATCAACTATTTAGTATCTGTAAGTATCCGCCTTGAAAGGACCTTCAACAGGAACACCAATATAATCAGCCTGATGCTGATCTAATGTTTCAAGTTCAACACCAATCTTTGCAAGATGTAAACGGGCAACTTTCTCATCCAGATATTTAGGAAGAACGTAAACCTTGTTCTCATACTTATCAGTGTTTGTCCAAAGCTCTAATTGAGCTAAAGTCTGATTAGTAAATGAATTGGACATAACGAATGAAGGGTGACCAGTTGCACAACCTAAATTCACTAAACGGCCTTCAGCAAGTACAATCACATCTTTACCATTAAGGGTATATTTATCAACCTGTGGTTTGATCTCAACTTTAGTATGACCATAGTTTTCATTTAACCATGCCATATCGATCTCATTATCGAAGTGACCGATATTACAAACGATGGCTTTGTCTTTTAAAGCCAGGAAATGCTCGCCACGAACGATGTCACAGTTACCGGTAGTAGTTACCACAATATCTGCTTCTTTAATTGCGGTAGCTAATTTCTTTACTTCATAACCCTCCATTGCTGCCTGTAACGCACAGATAGGGTCAATTTCAGTTACAATTACACGAACTCCCTGAGAGCTTAATGAAACTGCAGAACCTTTACCAACATCACCATAGCCACAAACAACAGCAACTTTACCAGCCATCATCACATCAGTGGCACGGCGGATCGCATCAACCAATGACTCACGGCAACCGTATTTATTGTCAAATTTAGATTTGGTAACTGAATCATTTACATTGATTGCAGGCAAGTGCAATGTTCCGTTTTTCATACGCTCATACAAGCGGTGAACCCCGGTAGTAGTTTCTTCAGAAAGACCCTTGATACCTGCAATCAGTTCTGGGAACCTGTCAAATACCATGTTTGTTAAATCGCCACCATCATCAAGAATCATGTTTAATGGTTTGCGATCCGGACCGAAATGTAAGGTTTGCTCAATACACCAGTCAAATTCTTCCTCATTCAGACCTTTCCAGGCATAAACCTGAATTCCTGCAGCAGCAATTGCGGCAGCAGCATGATCCTGGGTTGAGAAAATATTACATGATGACCAGGTAACTTCAGCTCCTAATTCAACAAGAGTTTCAATTAAAACAGCTGTCTGGATGGTCATGTGTAAACATCCTGCAATACGTGCACCTTTAAGAGGTTTTGATGCACCAAATTCCTCGCGAAGTGCCATTAATCCCGGCATTTCTGCTTCAGCAAGACCGATCTCTTTACGGCCCCATTCTGCTAATGAAATGTCCTTAACTTTGTAAGGAACATAATTCGTCTCTACTGATGACATAGTTTTTTGTTTAAATGCGTATTACCGCACGATAAATGGATAATTATTATTTTCTTAAAAGTAAATAAGAAAATTGTTTGCAAAGGTAATTATACTTTGGTCAATTCAAAAGGTTTGGAGGTGAATAAGGTAAGAGGCATTGGTTAGAAGCTTCGGTGACCGGTTTTAATATTTTTGAAGATGATTTTAGTAAAGATATGTTTAATGAAAGCAAATTTTGTGGTTCCTGGGATAAGATAGTCCGGCTCTCTGCTATAGTTTTGGCTATAAAATGGGGTTAATTATTCGAGTTTTTAGAAGCCAAAAGCTGCCGCTTCGATCCGGTTTATTTATTTAGGCTTTATGGATTGATCTCGAGACAGTAAACCGTACTTTTGTTACTTATAACCTACAACCAATAACTTACAACTCCCTTAGTAATCTAAACGTCAAACGATTTCAAAACACATCATATCATTTAGAAATAATTAACTTTGTATATAATTCAATTTTTACTGATTAATAAATTTAAGATATGTATCCAGAATATTTAGTTGCTCCAATGCGTCAGGAACTTGTAAATGCAGGTTTTCAGGATCTGAGAACTGCTGAGGAAGTTGAACAAGCCATAAAATCAGATGGAACGGTATTGGTTATGGTCAATTCTGTTTGCGGTTGCGCTGCTGCTAATGCACGTCCTGCTGCAAGGATTTCTGTACAGCATGAAAAACACCCCGATAAATTTGTAACTGTTTTTGCAGGAATGGAAAAAGATGCTGTCGACACGGCAAGGGCATTTATGTTGCCTTACCCTCCTTCCTCTCCGGCAATTGCATTATTTAAAGATGGTAAACTGGTTCATATGATTGAGCGTCACCAGATCGAAGGCAGGCCGGCACAGATGATCGCGGATAATCTGCAACAGGCTTTTGATCATTTTTGCTGAGGAGATTTTAATTATTATTCAAAATCCTGCATTCAATGCGGGATTTTTTTTGTCTTAAATTTTAATAATCTTTATTCAGAAGTTTTTCCAATTCCGAAAAACTGAGATTCATTTTAACTCTCCCTTGTTTGGCATAGGAGATTTCTCCGGTTTCTTCGGATACAATTATAGCCACAGCATCACTCATTTCAGTAATTCCTATTCCTGCCCTGTGCCTGAGTCCGAACTGAGGTGGCAGCTTATCGTTTTCTGTAAGCGGTAAGATACTGCTGGCGCATTTGATGCGGTTTTCAGAGATAATTACTGCTCCATCATGCAGCGGACTTGTTTTCTGGAAAATGCTTTCCAGTAGTCGCCGGGAAACTTTTGCTTCAATAATTTCTCCGCTATTCTGGTAAAATTGTTCATCAAAGTATTTAGCAAATACAATTAAAGCACCAGTCCGGCTCTTCTGCAGACTCTTACAGGCATCGATGATTGGCTTAATCCGTATAGAATTATTTTTAACAATTTCTTTACTGCCAAAAAGAAAGGACCACCAGGCTTTATTTTTCTGTAGCGATGCATTTCTGCCAATGAGCAGAAGGAATCGCCTGATCTCCTGCTGGAATACCACAATTAATGCAATAAATCCAACGCTTACAAATGCCCCCAATAATTCAGTGAGTAATCGCATTTGCGCCTGTTTGACCAGAATGTAAACGGCATAAATTATTACCAGTCCGAGCAATATATTCAGCGCAATTGTACCCCTGATCAGGTTGTAGATATAATAAATAATAAGCGCTACCAAAACGATATCAAGCAGGTCGAGAAAGCGCAGATTAAGGAAACTAAAGTCAAATCCTTCCATTCTATAAATGTAAATAATAATTGCGATTTGGTTTAGTACTTGGTATAGAGTATAGAGTATAGAGTATTGAGTATTGAGAAATCGGTAGGAATAAAATTTGCCTTATTTATGATGAATATTTAGTTGGTTAACTATTTTGAGGGCTTCAATGGCTGCTTTAACGTCGTGGACACGAAGAATGTTGGCTCCTTTTAACAGAGCGATCGTATTAGCTGCAGTTGTGCCATTAAGGGCGTGTTCTGCATCGGTCTCCAGCAGTTTATAGATCATCGATTTGCGCGAAAGTGCTGCAAGAACCGGATGACCGACAGATTTTAAGTGTTCCAGATTAGCCAGAAGTTCATAATTCTGTTCCAGATTTTTCGCAAAACCAAAACCCGGATCAACAATCAGATCATTGACTCCCAAATTTTTTAATTTTTGGATTCTGGAGGCAAAGTATTGACAAACTTCTGTTGTAATATCTTCATAATCATTCTCTGATGCCATTGTTTGAGGGTTTCCTTTCATGTGCATCATGATGTAAGGCACATTGAGTTCAGTAATGGTTTGAAACATTCCGGGATCCATGGACCCGGCTGAAATATCATTGATAATTGCAGCACCTTCATTCACCGCTGTTCTGGCAATTTCAGATCTGAAGGTATCAATTGAAAGTATAGCATCCGGAAATTCGCTAACAATAGCCCTTAATACAGGTATCAAACGCTCTGATTCAGTTTTTTCAGAGATATGATCTGCACCCGGTCTGGATGAATAAGCTCCAATATCTATCAGGTCGGCACCTTCCGATAATATTTGTTCAGTCTTTTTCAGGGCATCATTCAACTGGTTATTTTTGCCTCCATCATAAAAGGAATCTGGTGTAAGATTCAGGATGCCCATTATTTTGGGCTTTGATAGATCGAGGAGGCTACCCCGAACATTTAAAGTAGATTTTTGCTGAAAAACTGTATTTTTACCCGCCATGTACTGGCAAAATACCGATTAATTCATGGTTCTAACAAATAAAAAATAAAGGCTTTGATTAATAAAACTTCAGCAGAATACGATAGTGTCATCAAAGTTTGCAGAGAACTTTTTCTAAAAAAAAGTAGCGATTATGGAACTGCATGGCGTATTCTCAGGATATCATCCATAACTGACCAGATTTTTATCAAGGCTCAGCGAATCCGGACTCTTGAAGAAAAGAAGGTCTCGAAAGTAGGAGAGAATATTACTTCAGAGTATATTGGAATAGTTAATTATTGTATCATTGCGATGATGCAGATGGATCTCGAAAACGATGATAGAACAGAACTTCCGCTTGATGAAGTGGAGATGTATTTTGATAAAAGAGTAAATGAGACTAAAGAACTTATGTTTGCCAAGAACCATGATTACGGAGAGGCATGGCGGGATATGCGGATTAGTTCATTGACTGATCTTATATTAATGAAAATTCTCAGGGTTAAGCAAATTGAAGATAATGCAGGACAGACTCTGGCATCGGAAGGGGTCAGGGCCAATTATCAGGATATGCTTAATTATTCTGTATTTGCATTAATCAAACTCGGCATTTAAGAATCCGGTTCCAATAGGGTGGATTATATTTCGGTCCTCCCTTATTTATAAACCTTGAATTTTATTTCAATGAAGAAAGCCTTATTACATTTGCTTAGAGCGATTGTTGGATTGCTCTTTATCTTTTCAGGACTGATCAAGGCGAATGATCCGCTTGGGTTTGGCTATAAGTTGCAGGAGTATTTTGAAGTTTTTCACATTGCTTTTCTAAATGATTATGCAACCGTATTTGCAATTTTGCTTTGTACCATTGAAATTGTTCTCGGGGCTCTGCTGCTGCTCGGTATCCGTTCCCGAAATGTCGCTTCAGGCTTATTGTTAACCATCATTTTCTTTACCTTTCTGACCTTCTACTCGGCCTTTTTTGAGGTAGTTACATCCTGTGGCTGCTTTGGCGATGCTATTCCACTGACTCCCTGGCAGTCTTTCTCAAAGGATATTGTGTTGCTGATCATGATTCTGTATATCTATAAAAAGCGCATTGAGATCATACCTTTGATTAGCAGTGAAAGAGTTCAAAACTGGATCTTAGGATTTGTAGTTCTGCTCTCACTCGGATTTGGTTTGTACACCTATAGTTTTCTGCCTATTCTTGATTTTTTACCTTATAAAGTCGGAAATAATATTCCCTCATTAATGATCATGCCTCCGGGAGCTCCACAGGATGTATATCAGATCACCTATATTTTAGAGAATAAAAGTACAGGCGAGACGAAATCATTAACTGATAAAGAATATCTGAGTTCAGGAATCTGGAAGGATAAGAATTGGGAAATTACCGGAGATCCTGAGAGTAAACTGATTAAAAAGGGCTTTGAAGTAAAGATTAAAGACCTGAAAATTACTGATAGTGGAGGGACTGATTACAATGCTGAGTTTCTCTAGAACCCGTTCTATAATCTGGTGATCGTGGCTTATGACCTATCAAAGACCAATTTGATCGGGATAGGTAATTTGAATGCACTTGCAATCAATGCAGCAGAGAATTTCAACGTCCGGACCGTATTTCTAACCTCTGGTTCCCCCCGCGATGCAGAGGCCTTCAGCAAAAAAAATAAACTGGTAATGGAGATGTTCTATGCGGACGCCATTCCGTTGAAAAGCATGGTTAGGGCTAACCCCGGTGTATTATTATTGAAAAATGGGACAGTTGTCAATAAATGGCATTTTCAAAACCTGCCATTCTTTGATGAACTGTCAGTAAAATACTTTAGTGTAAATTAAAAATCAGTACATCAAAACTGGTCAATTTTATAAACAATCAATAGCTCAATGCATTAACAGATGTTATTCGCTCTGTGGTCAAATATTAAAGGAGAAAAAATTTTATGAAGGTATTCCTGATTGGATTTATGGGTAGTGGAAAGACAACCATTGGAAAAAAACTAGCTAATTATTTAAAATATGAATTCATCGATCTCGATAAGTTAATTGAATCTAAGGCAGGGTTGAGTATCGTCAATTATTTTGAACTTCACGGTGAAGGGGCATTCCGCGCTTTGGAGCGTGATGTTTTGCAAAAATCTGAATTTCCTGAGAATGTTATTATCGCTACTGGTGGAGGAGCGCCCTGCTTTGGGGATAATATGGAATGGATGAATAAAAATGGGTTGGTGGCTTATCTTTCCCTGTCGCCGAAGGCTCTGGCAAGTCGCCTGGAGCATTCTAAAATCGATCGTCCATTAATCCGCCATTTGAAAGGGGCTGAGCTCATCGAATTTATAAGCAGCAAGCTTCAGGAGCGTGAAGTATTTTATAATCAGGCTAAGTATGTGGTTAGCGCCAGTGACCTTACTGCCGAGCGTTTATCTTTTTATTTGAATTTGGGGTAAAATGAATCTGGAATTCTTAGCCTAATCTTGGTTCAGGTTTAGGTAGAGACATTCAAACAAATGTATAGGCTTATTTTTCTTTGATTCTGTTCTTTAAATCCATTTGTCCATGGAGAATCCGTATGATTTCTATTTTATTGCCTTCAATCCTGCGGTAAAAAATGATATGTCTCCCGGCTTTGATACCCAATAGGTTTTGGGTTATTTCTGAATAGTCTTTGCCTAAACTGGGTTTTCTTGCAAGCTCCTGGCAATTCTCCAAAAGCATATTATAATAGATGTCTGCTTGATTTTCAGACCATTTATTAATGGTATAATTCCAAATCTGAGTTAGGTCTTCAACTGCTTTATTTGTAAATCTATAACCGGACATTACGGTTTGTCTACCTTAACTTGATTCAGGGCAGTTTTCATTTTTTCTAAATGTAATACAGGATTGAAATCATCAGCAATGCCGCTCTCAATCCCTTCCTGAATGGCTGTTCGAAGAGCAAAAAGCTTATTTTCTTCTTCTTCCAAAAGCCTTAATCCCGCTCTGACTACTTCACTTACATTTTTATATCGCCCGGAAGATATCCTGCTTTGAATAAAATCATCAAAATAGTCTCCTATTGATATTGAGGTGTTTCTATTCATCATTTATTATTTTTTATTAAAGTTACCAATAATTGGTATAATGTGATAAGATTTAAATTAATTGGGCTAGTAAAATTTCAATTCAGGTATTTTTTAACGTTTGGCATCTACAAGCAGGCAGGATAATTATACGCCTGAACTTATTTAGGCTCCCTGACATTTATACCTTATGTCTTATAGGATGGTAATATTAGAAACCACCAAAGACGGGATTTAAATTGGCATGTTCAAAAATGAGGTAGCCCTAAAGCTACCCATATTAGCATCCTTTGCTTAATATCTCGTTTTTAACACTATTTCACCCAAATCTTTTATTTCATCCTGAGATGTAAAAAACACTCGGCCTTTCTTTGCTAATACTTCCCATGCGATTTTGCTTGTAATATCCTCAATAGCATCTTGATTAGCCCTGTCATCTGTCAATTCGAAAGTTCTGTCACTTGTCATTATTACAGGCTGGGAAAAGTCTTCATGAACTATTAATAAATCACCACGACCATCAATCGATGCCTGATAGATTTCTTGTAAATCAGTCAAAACTGCAGCACCAGCAATTGCTTCTTTGATTTCAGAAATTGCTTTGCTTCTTCGTTCTGTTTGCAGGGATTTTATGATCTCCCATGCCTGTTTCACGAGTTGGTGATTAGCTATATTGTTATAATCAATAGCTGCATAACCAATGTACATGGATGGCTTGTCAGCTACTTGTTGCAAACGGCTATAGTTGTCTCCAGTACAAATGACGAGACAATTTAGCTCTGTTTCATTGTGGACTTTTACAAGTGCTTTGTCTACTTTATTTAAATATTCACGAACCAAATCGTCTAAATATTTTGGGTCACTGCCTTTGCCGGAATGTGTGTTATAATGTGGGTTTTCAGCAAAAGGAAACTCTTCGGTTCTTATTTCCTGTACAAGTTCATCATTCAAAGCTTCATACAATTGCACACCACTTTGTGAGAGCATCATCAGTAAATAATTCTCACTTCTATTATACGATTTGATAATAGAACGTAAAGCGAAACTGCTTGATATTTGCACACCTTCATTACTTGTTTTCCAGGAAGATTTTATTATTTCTTTAGTTTGGTTTGATAAAAAGATATGCAAACTGTCAAAGTTATGGTTTATATCTATTTCCTTAGCTAGCTCTTCAATTTTTTCTAAAAGTGCGGCAACGGGTCTTTTTCCAAAACCGGCAATTACTCTTTCTTCGGCCTCTTTTAAAAGATTTTTCAGCATTACTTCATCCTTGACATTGTCAGGATGAGTACGGTGAGTGTTGAGCGAAATACTTACACATGGTTGGTTTTTCTCGGCTGCTAATTTTTGTAACTGGTCTTTAATTGTCATAACGTATTTTTTTTAATATTCACATCTTACAGCTTTGTTGAATTTTCAAAATACCTGAATTTGAAATATAGGATATTGTTGGACAACAATGCCCTAAACACATAATATACCCTTTTTTAACTAAAAATGCAAGCATTTTTGAGATTATTAAAACAGGATCGTCAATAATCTTAAAAAGAAGAATAGCCCCCTGACAGGAATTCTGAATTTTAGAAACGGGGGCATTCAGAATTATTGACTAATTCAACTCAAATAAACCGCATCATCCTTTGATTTATCATTCATCACCACCTCAATATGCTCCTTGACAAGTGTGGACATTTCCAAACCCGTGAAATCAGAAGATATAGGAAAATTGCGGTGACTACGGTCGATCAGGACCAGTGTTCTTAATTTTTTTAAGGGGATGTCGATGAATACTCCAAGTCCGTAAGCTAATGTACGACCGCTGTTTAGTACATCATCAACCAGAATAACAACCTTATTTTTCACCATATTGATATCGATATCCGAACTGGCCTGAAGGTGGGAACTGTCTTTGTCAATATCAATCTTCATCAGGGTAACTTTAATTTCTGAAATAGATTCAATGACTTTTTTCAACCGTTTGGCAATGATGTAACCTTGTTCTATGATTCCTGCAAGAACAATTTCCTTTTCATTCAGGTTATCCTCCAGAATCTGATAGGCCATCCGATCGATCTTCTGCTTAATCTGTGTATTAGTAAGTACCAGTAATTTTTTAACAGCCATTTTTTTTTCTCAAATTTCGATATAAATTACATATTCCTGTGTAAATCTTACTATTTATTCTTTGAATATTTTTTTAAGAAACCAATCAAAATCATATTCTATTGATATGGAAAGAAAATAAAGTTGGCTCCTTCAGGAACAATGACAAAGACGCACATAAATTTGTATGGGTCTTTATATTGTTTGATGAACCTTTCCTTTTTATCAGCCTGAATAAGTCCTTTTTCAGAAAATTCTTCCACTGTGGAAGCATGAATGCTCCAGCCGGTATTCAGTTCATTTCGGTCTAAAATTGGTTCACCCAATTTTACTTCATGCTGATGGGCAATAAAAATCGGAAATTCTGAAATGCCTTCAACCATGATTTCGATGGCTACTTCTTTAAGCGACTCATTGTAAAACTTCAGATCAGTTTCAAGACTCTTTAGCGGACTTTCTTTTGGTTTATTATTCCCTTCACTGTTTTCTTCAGGATTAAGCAGGTCTTTGATTTCCATTGCAATTTAATTTATTGTGCCTGGTAATTTAGGCTGTCTTTTGATCTATTCCTTAAATGTAAGCAGTACTACATTCTCTACATGTTGTGTATGCGGAAACATATCCACAGGTTTGATTCTTCCCACATCGTATTTTGCTTTGAGTAATTCAATATCCCTTGCCTGTGTTGCTGCATTACAGCTTACATAGACTATTTTTTCAGCTTCCACCTCAAGCAAACGTTTTACCACATCAGCATGCATACCTGCACGAGGGGGGTCGGTAATCACCACATCAGGTTTGCCATGAGTTTTGATAAAATCTTCGTTCAGAATATCTTTCATATCCCCGGCAAAAAAGCTGGTGTTTTTAATTCCATTAATTTCGGAATTGATCTTTGCATCTTCAATCGCGGTAGGAACATACTCAATACCTACTACCTCCCTTACTTTTCCGGCAATGAAATTGGCAATGGTGCCAGCACCGGTATAGAGGTCATAAACAAGTTCATCACCTTTAAAACCGGCGAAATCACGTGCTATTTTATAGAGTTCAAAGGCCTGTGCAGAATTGGTCTGGTAAAATGATTTCGGACCAATTTTAAATTTTAATCCGTCCATATTTTCAAAAATATGATCTGCTCCTTTGTAGGTATGGATGTCCTGATCGAATATCGTATCGTTTTTTTTATGATTAACGATGTAAAGTAAAGAGTTAATGGTTGAGAACTCTGAAGCTATGAATTTCATCATTCCCTCAATTTGTTCTTCATCCGCATAAGCAAATACAACAATTACCATTAATTCACCTGTGCTTGAAGTGCGAATGATCAGATTTCGGAGCGCTCCCTCATGATTTCTCAGATTGTAAAAAGAAATTTCAGCTTTAAGCGCGTACTCCCTCACCTTGTTTCTGATCTCATTCGATGGATCAGCCTGCAGATAACAATGATTAATATCCAGGATCTTATCAAAACGTCCGGGAATATGATAACCCAGCGCATTCATTTCCATGGTTTCATCACTCCGCATATCACCATCCATCAGCCAGCGTTTATTTGAAAATGTATATTCCAGTTTATTCCTGTAATAGCGTGACTCTGCAGATCCCAGAATTGGTTCCATGTTGGATACATCTACTTTGGCCAGCCTTTGTAATGCATCACTCACACTCTTTTGCTTAAAAAGCAGTTGTGCATCATAAGTCAGGTGCTGCCATTTACAGCCTCCACATACACCAAAGTGTTCGCAAAAATGCTCGGTACGATGAACAGAAGGTTTGACGAGATTATGGATCTTTCCCTCGTAGAATTTTTTCTTTCTTCTTATTAATTCAACATCAACAAGGTCACCGGGAACAGCTTTATCAATGAAAATAACCAGATCATCTGATTTACCTACACCTTTACCCTCTTCGGCAATATCAATTACCTCTATATTCTCCAAAAATTTTTTGTCGGCCGGAATTTTTTTCATGAGCGGCAAAATTAAAGATTTTTATCTTAGGAAAGGGGCAGCAAAATATATTGACATAGGATTTTCAAGAGCCATGCATATAGCTGGTTCAAATCAGAAAGATTAACTTGATGAAAACAATATCCCGGGATATCTAAGGGCAGGACTTAAAATTCAAAAAGTTCATCAATTAAATCGGATAATATTAAAATTTCACGGCTCATGGATGATAATTGGTTATTAATATCCAAAATTAAAATATTTTGTACCAAAAACCAAATCGGTATTTAAGTTTAAAATTAAATTTACTTTAAAGCAACAATGCCTACAGGAGCTTAGGAATTATTTAACTGCTGCCTTAACTAAATACGGGAGAATTTCTTTTTGGAATGAGATGAAATTTTTGCGAACGTCAGAATCACTCACGGAGGTGAAAGCAAATGAGAAAACTATACTTTTACTGGCTTTGATCAAAAAGCGGAGGCGTGCTATATAATCATCAGCTTTGAAGAGTTGTGTTTGGTTGAAAGATTGGATAAGCAGCATCTCAAGATCATCAGATAAAGTTTTAAGAAATTCCTGGGAATTGGCCGACTCACGTATAAATTCCCATCCAATAAATTCATTACATACCGTATAAGATAAGCGGCTGGTTTTTAGGATGATCATGCTCAGGTAGGCTTCTTCATCCAGTTCTTCGGATGAATTATGAATAATTTCCTGAACACTTTGCTGAATATATTCCATCAGGATAGCCTGAAGCAGCAATTCCTTGCTTTCAAAGTACTTGTAAATAGTAGCTTTAGCAATCTTGGCACGCTTGGCAATTTCATTGACACTGGTTTTATGGTAGCCGTATTTCCGGAATAAATCCTGAGCTGCTTTCTTTATACTTTCCTTAATTTTATCGACTTCCATATCAGTTCAGTACCGAGATTTCAAAATTACTAATAATTACTTTATATTCCTTAAGGGGTCTCTTTGCGGGTGCTTTAGCAGGTGAACCATCAAATAGTGAAAATTTTGCTCCGCTGCATGGGTCTGTAGCCGTCAGGTTGGGATCATCAGGTACTACTGCACATCTCGCCTGGGGATTAACAGAACTGCAACGGTCAAAAGCTACGTAAGCATTGTCTGCCCTGCGGTAAATAATGAGTCCGGCAACTCCTGTGTTATCCATTTTATTAACCAATAGCAAACCATTTTTGTTTTTAATATTAAACTCCTGAATAGTTATTCTATAATTTACATAGGCTTCAGGAATCCGGTCTAAACTATCCTTGTTACAGGAGTTTAAAGAAAGTATTAATAGCACTATTAAAATTATTGCTCTCATCAGATCATTTCTGATTGGAATTGCTTTAAAAACCGAATATCATTCTCTGAAAATAGCCTGAGATCTTTAATCTGGTACTTCAGATTTGTAATCCTTTCAATTCCCATACCAAAAGCATAACCTGTAAATTTCTTACTATCAATATTGCAGTTTTCCAGAACATTCGGGTCTACCATGCCGCAGCCCAGAATTTCAACCCATCCGCTGTGTTTACAGAACTGGCAGCCATCGCCCTTACAAATTGAGCAGGAAATATCCATTTCAGCCGAAGGTTCTGTAAAAGGGAAATAACTTGGCCTGAACCGTACTTTTGTGCCTTCTCCAAATAATTCCTGGACAAAATGAAATAAGGTTTGCTTTAAATCTGCAAATGATACATTCTCATCAATATACAATCCCTCAACCTGATGAAAAAAGCAATGTGCCCTTGCAGAGATGGCTTCGTTACGATAAACCCTGCCCGGCATAATAGCGCGGAAGGGCGGTTTCCCGGCTTCCATCATCCGAACCTGAACGGAAGAGGTATGGGTACGAAGTGCAATATCCCCCTTTTCTCCTCCTTTTTTAATAAAGAACGTATCTTGCATATCCCGCGCAGGGTGTTCTTCAGGGAAATTAAGTGCTGAGAAATTATGCCAGTCGTCTTCGATCTCCGGTCCTTCGGCTACATTGAATCCCAGCTTTTTGAAAATCTCAATAATTTCTTTTCTGACAAGAGATAAGGGATGGCGACCGCCAGGTTCGAATCCTACTCCCGGAAGGGTAAGGTCAAGATCAGAATCTGTACTTTTTTCAACAGTCTCCAGGCTTTCTTTCAGTATCTGATATTTGGCTTCAGCCATTTGCTTAAACTCATTCAGAACTTTCCCCAGAATGCGTTTATCTTCTGCAGAAACTGTTTTGAATGCCTCGAAAAGGTCTTTCATTATGCCTTTTGTGCCTAGAAAGCGAATTCTGAATGATTCGAGTTCATCATTGCTTTTTGGTTGAAATGAATTTATTTCTGATGTGAATTGATTAATTTTTTCCTGCATGTTAATCCTGTTTAAAGGGTTATAGTTCCTTTTTCTTATCTAATTTATTTTATTACACCAAGTTTTACCCCAACCTTTGTAAATGCGGCGATAGCCTTATCCAGATGTTCTTTGGTATGTGCAGCAGATAACTGCACCCTTATGCGCGCTTTATCTTTTGGTACTACCGGAAAATAGAAGCCGATCACATAAATTCCTTCTTTTAGCAATTCTGCTGCAAAATCCTGAGAGAGTTTTGCATCATACAACATGATCGGTACAATTGGATGTGTTCCCGCTTTAATATCAAAACCTGCTGCGGTCATTTTTTCACGGAAGTATAGTGTGTTTTCCTCGAGTTTATCACGTAATTCGGTGCTTTTCTCAAGTATATCCAGAACTGCAATTGAAGCCCCCACAATTGATGGCGCCAGTGTGTTTGAAAACAAATAGGGCCTTGATCGTTGTCTGAGAAGATTGATTACCTCCTTATGCCCTGAGGTAAATCCTCCGGACGCCCCGCCCAATGCTTTTCCCAGGGTTCCTGTGATGATATCTACCCTTCCCATTACTCCATGGTGTTCATGCGTCCCGCGGCCGGTTTTACCCAAAAAGCCGGAGGAATGACATTCATCAATCATAACCAGGGCATGGTATTTATCGGCCAGGTCACAGATTTTATCCAGTTGGGCAATTGTGCCGTCCATAGAGAAAGATCCATCGCTTACAATGATACGGTGGCGTAAATGTTGGGTTTCTTTTAATTTGTCCTCCAGATCCGCCATATCATCATGCTTGTAGCGGAAGCGCTGTGCTTTACACAAACGAACTCCATCAATAATTGATGCATGATTTAATGCATCAGAAATAATGGCGTCCTGCTCATCAAACAAGGGTTCAAAAACACCCCCATTCGCATCAAAAGCTGCTGCATATAAAATGGTATCTTCTGTTCCCAGAAATTTAGAAATCTTTTCTTCCAGTTCTTTGTGAATATCCTGAGTGCCACAGATAAATCGCACCGAGGCCATTCCGAAACCATGGGTATCAAGTGCTTTTTTGGCCGCTTCAATCACATCCGGATGTGATGCCAGACCGAGGTAGTTATTCGCGCAGAAATTGATTACTTCCTGTCCGCCCTGAATTTTAATATCAGCACCCTGCCGAGTAATAATAATACGCTCACGCTTATACAGACCGGCCTTTTCTATTTCCTCCAGTTCTTTCTCTAATATCGGTTTAAGGGTCTTATACATAATTGGTTAAATTAATGTGTAAAATTACGAATTCTGCGGACTTTCAGGTTCTCCCTCCATAAACTAGTTCCTGAAAAAGTCAAATTTATAGTAGAATGCCTAATCAGATTATTGCGATCTTTGAAAGAAAATATACATGAAATCACTTTTCGTATTTCTGTTGTTCATATTGTTTTCTCATGGGCTATATGCCCAGAATATTATTCTTAAAGGCAAAATAACCAACTCTAAAGGACTTCCTGTGCCCTTTGCGAGTGTTTATGTACAGAACACCACAAGAGGAACTTCTGCAAACAGTGATGGTGAATTTCAGTTAAAATTGAAACCCGGAAAGCATACCATCATATTTAAAGCCATTGGTTTTAGTCAGGAATCCAGGGAGATGGATCTGCAATCAGACCAGTATATTCAGGTCAGTTTAACAGAAGCAGTTTATGAACTGAAAGATGTTATAGTACGTGCTTATTCAGAAGACCCCGCTTATGAGGTAATAAGGAACGCAATAAGGGAGAGAAATTACCACTTGAATGAAATAAATGAATTCACTGCAGAGGTTTACATTAAGGGAATGCAGAAATTGCTTGCGGCACCCAAAAAGTTTCTGGGAAGGAATATAGATGATATGGCTAAGCAAATCGGACTGGATTCGAACCGAAAAGGTATCCTATACCTTTCAGAGTCAGAGTCAATCCTGAGTTATATAAAGCCCGGGAAGTACAGGGAGGTAATGATCTCTTCAAAGGTTTCGGGGAGTAATCGCGCTTTCAGCTTTAACCGTGCATCGGATATGGGAATCAATTTTTATCAGAATTTACTGGAAATGGAGGGACTTAGCCCACGCCCTTTCATTTCACCTATCGCTGATAATGCACTATTTTATTACAGATACCGATTACTTGGCACCAGCATGGAGAATGGGCAGATGATCAATAAGATTGAGCTGATACCCAAACGCGCAGCTGATCCTGTTTTTAGAGGTGTGATTTATATCCTTGAAGATAGCTGGAGGATACATAGTGCTGATCTTTATCTGACAAAAGAGGCAAACATTCAATTTGTGGATACCTTAAATATAAGCCAGGAATTTATTCCTGTAAATGCTAAAACATGGATGCCATCCGCTGTCCGCTTTGACTTTACCGGAGGTTTTCTCGGCTTTAATTTTGGGGGCTATTTCATTGCACTTTACAACAATTATGACCTTAATCCCAGACTCAACCCAAAGGATTTCCGTGAGGTTTTACAGATTAGCCGTGAAGTAAATCAGAAAGATACTGCTTATTGGAAACAGGCAAGGCCGATTCCGCTGACTGAGGAGGAGCAAATTGATTATGTCAAAAAGGAGGCTTTAGCAATAAAGCGGGAATCTAAAGTATATCTGGATTCACTTGATAAAGCAAACAACAAAATCAAACCAATAGGTTTTATTATAGGTACGGGTTATAATCCACGAAACAGATTTAAAAAGGAGTATTTTCAATTTGGATCAATGATCAATTCTCTTTTTTATAATACTGTAGAAGGTTTCGGAATCAATTACAGGGCTTCGTATTCAAAGCAGATCGATTCTCTGACCAACAAATTCCTGCGGTATACCGGTAAACTGCGCTATGGTATTTCAAGTGAAAAATTTTACGCAAGTTTCTCTGCTTCTATTCCAGTAAAGAGCAGCAGGATAATGTTTAATGCCGGATCAGATGTTTTAGACCTGAGCGATCAGGAGAGTATTCCTCAACTTGGAAATTCAATCAACTCATTATACTATGAGCGTAACCTGCTCAAACTCTATGAATCGAAGTTCTTAAATCTTTCCTATCTAAAACAATTTGGGAGTGTCCAAACCAGTTTCGGTACCGAATGGTCAAACCGTAACTCCCTGCAAAATACATCAGATTATTCCATCCGTGATCTGAAAAGCCGGGAATTTTCGTCGAATAACCCTTTTGTACCGGGTTTTGATCTTCCTGTGTTCCCTGAAAATCAGGCATTAAAAATTAAGTTTAGGGCCAGTTATGCTTTCAGTAATGATTATGCTACCTATCCTTCTGGTAAATTTTACAGGCCATCAAATTATCCATTATTGGGGATAAATTATGAAAAGGGTATTCCGGGAGTCTTTGGCTCTGATGTGGATTATTCACGGATCTCGCTTGACCTGACAAAATCAGATATAAAACTAGGTCTGCTGGGTCATTCAGCTTTTTGGCTTGGAGCGGGTAAGTTTTTGAATACTAACAATCTTTATTATACTGATTATAAGCATTTTGTTGGGACGCAAACACTGGGCTACACGCCCAGAGTAAATAGTTTTCTATTTCTTGATTATTATAATTTCAGTACGGCAGATCAATATCTGGAAGGGCATTTTGAACATAATTTTTCGGGCTTTTTATTCAATAAATTGCCTCTTTTACGGAAATTAAAACTGAATGAGCTGGCCGGATTTAATTATTTGGGAACTCCGGCTACAAACTCCTATTCGGAATTCTATTTAGGTATAAAATATTTGAATTTCCGTGCCTTGTACGGCTGGTCTTATTTAAATGGAAAGAAGGCTGATTTTGGATTCCGAATAGCCACTGGCCTCTAGTTTTAATCTACTCTGCCTGCCTGAATGTCATTTGCAGAATTTGTTTTGCAGCCTTATATTTGCACCGCATTAAACGCTGTTTGCAACAGTATCAATGAATTATGATAAAATACCAGACCATTCTCTACTATTGTTATAGTAGAATTGAAGAAGCAGAGCAATTTGCATCCGATCACCTTCAGTTTTGTAAATCCCTGAATCTAGTAGGAAGGATCATCGTTGCTGATGAAGGACTTAATGGAACCGTTTCGGGCACAGTCGAATCCTGTAAAACTTACATGGAGACACTACATGCTGATCTTCGTTTCTCTAAGATCGATTTTAAAATCGATGATGTGGAAGAACCCTCTTTCATCAAGATGCATTGCCGTTACAAAGCAGAAATTGTTCATTCCGGACTTCGTGATCCCGGAATTATCAATCCGGAAAAGAAGACAGGTATACATTTAGAGCCTGCTGATTTTGTGAAGATGAAAGATAAACAGGATGTGGTGATCGTTGATGTGAGGTCGAACTATGAGCATTCAATCGGGCGTTTTAAGAATGCAGTCACTTTTGACATAGATAATTTTCGTGATTTTCCGGCTATGATCAATGAGCTTGCTCAATATAAAGATAAGAAGATCGTAACGTATTGTACCGGTGGTATTAAATGTGAGAAAGCTTCTGCTTTATTGCTTCATGAAGGGTTTGAAAATGTATATCAATTGCATGGAGGGATAATTAAGTATGGAAAAGAAGCCGGTGGGAAAGATTTTGAAGGTAAATGTTATGTATTTGATAACAGGGTTGCGGTGGATGTGAATACAGTGAATCCTGTCGTAATTTCTACCTGTCGCAATTGCGGTGCGCATACAACTAAAATGATCAATTGTGCCAATCCTGAATGTAATGAGCATTTTACCCAATGTGATGCATGTGGTGAAAAGCTGGATGGTGCTTGTTCCGAAATTTGTCAGGCTCATCCAAGAAAGCGTGAATATGATGGGACGGGATATTATGTTAAAATCCCGCAACCTGTAAATAAGCAGAAGTTAAAACTTTCGCAGGTTTAATAATTTAACTACTAATATATCCATGAAAAAGCTCCTATCCATTGCAATTATTGCCTTATTCATGCTGCAGTATTCTACCGCACAGGATAAATCAATGTTCTCTAAAGAGATTTTCACGAGTGGTACTGATACCCTTTTTTATCGGATGTTGCTTCCTCAGAATTTCGATGAATCAAAGAAGTATCCGGTTCTTATCTTCCTGCATGGTGCCGGTGAACGGGGGAATGACAATGAAGCACAGCTGATGCATGGAAGCAAGCTTTTCTTAAGATCGGATATTAGAAGGGATTTTCCGGCAATCGTCGTTTTTCCCCAATGTCCAAAAGATGATTTCTGGGCCAATGTAAAGTTCGGTGATGGGAAATCAGGGGATCGTTTCGGATTTCAAAAGGGTGGGGAACCGGGTAAGGCAATGCAACTTTTAATGGGACTTCAATCTGATTTGAAAACTCAGAAGTATACAGATAATTCCCGATTTTATGTCGGAGGTCTGTCGATGGGAGGTATGGGTACTTATGAAATATTGAGACGTAAACCTAAGGCTTTTGCTGCTGCCTTTGCCATTTGCGGAGGTGATGATATCGGAAATGTGAAAAAATACAAAAATGTTCCTTTGTGGGTCTTTCATGGGGGAAAAGATACAACCGTACCTTTGTCAAAATCAGAAGCTGTGGTTAATGAGCTGAAGAGACTAAATCGCCCGGCAAAATTTACAGTTTATCCTGAAGCAGGGCATAATAGCTGGGATCCGGCTTTTGCAGAACCTGAGTTTTTATCCTGGATATTCTCTCACAAGAAGTAATTATTCTGTCTCCGGATTCTTTTTTGTCAGACCAGATTTGAATCGTGGTCTATAGGCAGGCTTTGCAGTTTCTTCTGATTTAGGAATAGATTCTGCTGTAACCTCAGGCTGTTTTTCCTCAGGTGCCGGAGTTTGAGCCCTAAACCTTGGTTTGTAAACCGGTTTTGCTATTTCTTCTGATTCCACCTCTTTAATCTGATTGGATTCTTCTATCTCTTCTGGTATTTTAACAACCGCTTTAAATCTCGGTACATAGGCAGGCTTCTCCTGATTAATTGGCTCAATTCCTGATTTTTCCTTTGTAATAGCTGGAATCTCCTCTGTTTTGGCTTCCTCTTTAACAGGTTTTGGTTCTTCTTTTAAATGATAGGCCCTTCTTAATTTATTAAACCAGAATTTCTTGCTATGATCAAAGCTTTTTTCACCCATCTGAAGAAAATGACTCTCGAACTCAGAAAAAAATGCCTGTTCTTTTGCCTTAAGCTGAATAGCATCGATTTTTTTCCTGATTAAAAATTCTTCAAAAGTCATTTCAGCATATTGAGTATTTATTCGGCCATATTATGATAAACTGCCTGAACATCATCATCATCTTCCAGCTTATCAATCAATTTGATAACATCTGCGGCTTGTTCTTCAGTTACCTCGGTAGTTGATTCGGCAATTCGTTCGAGTTTGGCACTGATTACCGGAATATTTTTCTCTTCCAGGGCTTTCTGCATTTTTCCGAAATCTTCAAAGGAAGTGTGAATTACCCCGATATCTTTCCCTGATTCATCAACTTCAACATAAAGATCCTCAAGACCAGCATCGATCAGTTCAAATTCCAGTTCATCCAATTCCATTTCTCCGGGATCAAATCTAAAAACTGATTTGCGGGTGAAAATAAAATCCAGGGAACCTGTCTTGCCTAAGGTGCCATTAGTTTTGTTAAAATAACTCCGAACATTAGCTACCGTTCTGTTGGTATTATCTGTTGCAGTTTCAATCAATACGGCGACACCATGTGGAGCATAACCTTCGTACACGATTTCCTCATAATTGCTCTCATCCTTGTTGCTGGCTCTTTTGATTGCTGCTTCAACAGTATGTTTTGGCATATTTACAGCCTTGGCATTCTGCATGGCGGTTCTCAGGCGTGAATTTGCATCAGGATTTGACCCCCCATCCTTCACAGCCATAACAATCTCTTTACCTAGCCGGGTAAATTGTACGGCCATTTTTGCCCAGCGTTTGAACTTTCTCTCTTTACGGAACTCGAATGCTCTTCCCATTTTATGTACTGTTTGTATCTTTATTTTTTTCTAAAATTTATCTATTTCGCCGCTAAAATACATGTCCTGATAAAATTCCGGGTCTCTTAATGCGATTTTTTATTTTTATTGAATAAGAATACAGCATTTCACCAGGAAGGTTCTAAATTATCTCTTTAAGTTTTTCAGCATGTATTCTGTCATTTTCGCCAGATCAAATTCAGGTTTCCAGCCCCAGTCATTAATAGCACTGCTGTCGTTTATAGACCTTGGCCAGCTATCTGCAATAGCCTGACGCTGATCATATTCTGTATAATCTAATCTGAAATCCGGAATATGTTTTTTAATCTCATTCGCCAGTATTTCAGGCGTAAAACTCATTCCTGCGAAGTTATAGGAAGATCTGATCCTGATTTTTTCTGCCGGTGCATCCATCAACTCAATAGTTCCGCGAATGGCATCATCCATATACATCATAGGTAATTCAGTTTCAGCCGTCAGAAAACTTTTGTAACTGCTTTTTCTGAGGGCATCATGGAAAATGTGAATGGCATAATCTGTTGTTCCACCACCGGGTGCTGCCTTCCAGCTAATCAAACCCGGATACCGTATACTTCTGATGTCCAAACCATATCGGTGAAAATAATACTCGCACCATCGTTCACCGGCAAGTTTACTAATACCATAAACGGTATTCGGATCCATTACGCAGTATTGTGGTGTTTGATCTTTGGGTGAATTCGGGCCAAAAACGGCGATAGAACTTGGCCAGTATATACGCGCAGTATTATATTCTAGTGCAAGATCAAGGATGTTCAGTAAGCCATTCATATTCAAATCCCAGGCTAATTTGGGATTTTGCTCACCTGTTGCCGATAAAAGTGCAGCAAGCAAATACACCTGCGTGGGCTTATATTTCTGAAATAATTGCTTCAGGATATCCTTTTCAAGTACATTCACAAACTCGAATGGTCCCGCATTTTTAATATCGTAATCTGGCCGCCGAATATCGCAGGCTATGACATTCCCATCGCCATAGCTCTTTCTTAACTCAGTGACTAATTCTGTACCTATCTGCCCGTTTGAGCCAATAACTACAATTTTATCTAACATAATAATTGGTTTTTCTCAAAGTTAGAAAAACTGACTTGCTTTAGCCATTAAATATCCGAATCATGATTTATTTAAATTTGACCGCCAGAACAAAAGGTTTGCTAAATCGGCTTATATGACCATTAATATCAAAAAATTCAGCTTTCAGAAGGTAGATGCCACCGGCTGCGGGTTGATTTTGTTCGTTTAAACCATCCCAAATAAATGAGCCCGTATTGTTAAGTATGAAGTTTTTCAAAAGTTTCTTTATCAATACTCCCTGTACGTTAAATATCGAAACATTGGCAATTTTACCGGGCTCGGGAAATTGATAGTTCATTTCGAGCAGATCTTCAAATCCATCGTTATCCG
>NZ_JAUYSS010000025.1 GCF_030695525.1 Daejeonella sp.
GTAATAGAGATCATAATTGACTCTTCGCTGCATCGAACCCGGTGCAGAGGTTTCTCCCCTGCAGCCATTCACCTGGGCATAACCTGTAATCCCTGGTTTTACAAGATGCCGTAGCATATAACGATCTACATTTTGGATGGAAGAAATATTAAGAGGGGTAACATGTGGTCTTGGGCCGACTACAGACATATTGCCTTTGAATACATTCCAGAATTGCGGTAATTCATCAATGTTCCACGCCCGTAAAAATTTACCTAAGGGAGTTACACGCTGGTCATTTTTTGTAGCCTGCAGGAAATCACCATTGGAATCAGTTTCAGGACTTCCATTATACATTGTTCTGAATTTATAGCATATTATTTTTTTGTTATTCAAGCCCCATCTTTCCTGCTTAAAGAATACAGGGCCTTTGGACGTCAGTTTTATCAGTAATGCTATGAATGGCATGAACCACCAACCTATCAGGATAAAAAATAAGATAGAGAATAAAAGATCAAAAAATCTTTTCAATAATTTGTTGGGCAGTCTGTCCTGGGGTAAGGATCTGAAATTTATTACGGGTAAAAGACCAATAGTATTGATACTGATATTACTCGCAGCGTATAAATAAAGATCAGGGATCATCCGAACCCGTTTTGCATGAAAGTCACAAGCTTCAATGCAGGTGCTTATGTGCTGGTGCTGGGCATTAGGCAGGGCAATAATTACTTCATCAACAGGATATTCTGCCAGTATTTTGTTAATGTCGCTGATCTTCCCAAGGTATTTACAACCGTTCAGCTTAGTGTTCTCATCATCCAGGAATCCAATACATTTATAACCATAATAGGTGTGCAAATTGATTGTATCGTAGAAATCTTTTGCTGCAGGTGTAGATCCTACCAGAATGATCTGCTCCTGAAGTCTTCCGCTATAAAAAATGCTATGCAGGTATTTTCTGAACAGGTATTTGAAGGATAGGACCAGAGTAAACAGTATCGGAAAGTAAAGGAGCAGGAAATTATTGCTTAACTCAACCCTGTTTCGAAAGAAAAATAAACAAGATGTTAGTGTTATCGCAAAAATTATTAATGTAACCAGTACATAGATGATTTCCTCAGCGAATTTATTGGAGCGTAAATCTCTGGATAATCCGGAAATTTGTGCTGCGCTATACCATGCAATAATTGATAGGAGTAGAAAAATATAAACAAAAGATTCCTGTCCGGACTGGATCTGACCTGCGGTTAAATAATCTGCTACCCAAAAGGACAGGATAAGCAGTGGGGTATCGATTAAATATCTGAATCCGTTATATAAAAAATAAGGTCTCGTCATGAGAATTATTTTTTTGATTTTGAATTGTACAACTCTATCATGGCATTTTGATACGCTGTTGTAACACAATCCCAGTTGTACTTATCTGTTAATCCTGAGCTCACCGTCGATCTTAATTGTTTAATTAAAAATTCATCTTTCTCAAGATTCCTCATGCATTCCTGTATCGATTCGGTACTCTCGTCAAATAATAAGCCAAATTTACCATTTGTCAACATTTCCCGATTAAAACTAGTATTTAAGGCAAGTATAGCACAATTATTGGACATGGCTTTAAGCATAGCGGGGTTTGTGCCACCATATTTATGACCGTGAATATAAGAAAAGCAGTTTTGATACAGGGCCATAAGTTCATCACTATTGCGGACGTAACCTATAAAGTGTACTTTTTCACCAGCCAGTTTTTTCAGATCTTCAACATATTTATCCCGGTAGGGGACATCTCCAACTACTACTAATTTTTTTTCTGACCTGGACTCCAGATATGCTTTGATAATCAGATCTGCATTATTATCGGGAATTAAACGACCAACAATCAGGTAATAATCATCAGGAATTACATTAAAACGCTTCAGTAGGTTTGGATCTGCTTTTTTGAAGGGGGGCGCCCCGTATGCAATAACAATGGACTCTTGTTTAAATTCCTGAAGATATACATCCCGCATTGCATCAGCATCTGTAATGACCTGATCGTAGAGTTTAGTCGCAAGCCTTGCTGCTAAGCGGAAATAAGCCGCACCAAGCCCCTTCCATTTAGGCCTGAGCCATTCCATTCCGTCCACATTGATCATTGTTTTTTTACCAGTGATCTTAGGTATCCAGCCCATTGGGCCAGCAGCCAGATTAACTACCAGAAGGATGTCAGTCCGGCTGAATGTAGCATGGATAATAGACAAAAATGAATGTATGATCTGGTTAAGTGATTTTGTATTTACAGTAGGGATATAGTGAAGATAAATACCATTAACGATTTTCGGCTTTCCCTTAAATAAATTTGCCTGGCAGTAAACATGAACCTCTACATCTTTTTTTACCAGCCTCTCGCCAAGTTCTTTTACAAAGGTTTCGAAACCACCATAAACATAGGGATAACCCCGGGTACCTATAATGGCTATTTTCATTTAATCATATAATCATTTTAAGGCAATCAGGGATATATTTTCTTAAAGATGGCATTCTGATGAATCCCAAAATATTCCTTTTTAAACCTTCGACAAAAGTATTTAATTAATTCTATATAGAGGAATTTAAAGAGAAGCTTCCTGCCCCTAATGGTAATACCCTCTGGTCGGTGTTCTCCTTACCATTAGCTCAATCACATCACATGGTGGGTGAAAATATATAAACCAGGGGTGCAGTTTTGTTGATACAGAGGATTATCACACGCGACACGCTTGCGCCCAATGTCATTATTTAAGTTTGAGTTCAAGCCCCTGCTGATTGCTCTTTCGATTCGAAATTTTCTCCGCCGACCCCCAAATATGGCCGCATATTTATAGATGACCCGTACCGGGACATTGCAATTCAATTAAAAAAGGAGATTACAATTGATATACTTTAGCTCTGTCAAGAAGATTTAAATGTACAATTTCATTGAATTTATTTTTCTGGAGACATTTTTAAATAGGCATTCTGTTTTCATGATTCTTGATAGATATCGCACAACTCACAATCCATAAAACAAAAATACCTTCTATAATGCGCTGGATTAATCCGGCATAATGGATTAAAGGGTTCGCAAATAAAATAAGAACAAAGAAAGCCGAACCGATGCCAAGTAAAATGGAGACCTGCGATAATCGCCCCCGGGTGTTGACATTCTTTAATCCGAAACCAATGAACAGGAGGCAGAGGGGCATTCCAATATAAGTAAAGAGTCCGCTCAGATTATGGATGACCTGGGCGATACCCGGATTGATCATTTCTTTATTGCATCCGGCTTCGCAAGGGAAAATTCCAACAGTAATTGTTGCCAATCCATAAAATAAAGCAATTCCATAAAAACTGAGCCTGATCTGCCTTGATTGAGGCATATTCATGGGTGCCGCTAGTGCAAATATCATTACCAGTATTCCAGATGGAATATATCCGAAATATCGAATTTCCTTTGAGTAAGGCCGGTCTTCGGACATGGACTCACTGATAAGCTGCAGGACAGAGTTATAATTTTCTGCAATAAAGCCTGCTACAATGGAAGCTATTACAAAAAATGCAGCTCCAAGTACACCACAGAGGAATATTGTTCTTTCGTTTAATCTCATGGTTGGGGAAAGGGGAAAAGAAAATAGGGAATGGAGAACAGGGAATGGCGAATAGGAAATACGGTTAACATCAGGTTCTCAAATTATAAATTCAATAAATCTGTACAATTATTTTTTTTAGCTGGTGCAGGCCTATGCTCATTTATTTCTCTAATTTATTTAGTATCTTGCTGATAAACAGACTAATCCATCATGAAAAATCTTTCAGGTAAACCAGTGATAATAATTTTTACTGTATTAATCATTGCTTTGCTGTACCTGGCGTTCCGTCCGATCCCGGTCAGCAGAGACAATTCAATTGTTATCAATACGACAATAGATAAAGTTAGTGAAGGTTCTGAGGATAACATAATCTTAAAGCTCAATAATGCCAGTGGAATTTTCTACATCAATCATGGCCTGCAGAAGGGATTAAACCTGGACACACTGCAAAAGGAATTGCTGAGCCGTGAAGTAACGGTACTTTATTTAAAATCCGGTTTTTTTAGCGGTTTCAGTCCGGTTAAGAGCACCAGATATATAACCGAACTTAAATTGGGTGATAAGGTAATTTATTCGGAATTATAGCGGAGGTCGTGGCTTTCGCCACGATGATAAATTGATTTTAAAATAGAAGTGTTGCATTCGAGGTATTAACACTCGGTATTTTACAAATGAGGTCGTGGCTTTCGCCACGATGACAAGTCATAAGTTAAGAAAATAGGAGATTCCGGCTCGGAGGCCGGAATCGGATGTAATAATATCTACCAGAAATTAAAATTTTTCCTTTTAATAATTATACACTACCGTTCACCTTAATTAGCACAAAGATCAAATGCAGGTATTTTTGGTATATGAACGAATATTTTGTTTATATGCATGCAAATAAATATAACAACATGCTGTATACCAGGGTGTCCAATAACATTAGAAAACGAGTTTATGAGCATAAAACGAAGGTGTTAAGCTCGTTTGGTATGAGCAATTTGAGGACATCAATTTGGCCATTTCCAGAGAGAAGCAATTGAAAAATTGAAAAAGAGCCTGGAAAAATGCACTTAACCCGAATTGGAATGATTTAGCAGAAAAGTGGTTTCTTAAATCATTTCCGGCAGGGTAGTCAGATTCCGGCCTTCGAGCCGGAATCTCCTTTTTACCCACCAACCAACTGTCATGGGGCTCGACCCGCCACCTTGCTGCCGGCGCTCGCCTGTGCCATCCTATTCAAACTGTCCTTGGGCAGAACTGTTCTTTCCTATTCATTACAATTATTGGTCCCTGTAATGCAGCTCGATGGCCTTCGCACAAGTGCCTCAAACCCCCTCCCTCAACCTCTCTCCAAATTCATCAGGCAGCGGACTCTCCTCAATTCCTTTCGCTGCTTTATCAACATCATAGTCAAAACGAATGAATTCTACTTTAATAGGATTAATATCATCCAGTGTTAGCATCACATAACCTCCCTGCGGATTTCCATCCTTAGGCTTTCCAACCGAGCCTGTATTGACCACCTGTTTATCCTGATCGATAATCCGGTGATAGGGTTTATGAGAATGCCCTACGCATAACATATTGGCACCCGCCTCATTCATCAGTTCTGTGACATAAGCTGCTTCAGTATTTTCAAGAACGTACTCATCCACGCTCCTGGGACTTCCATGAACCATCAATACATTGAACTCCTTATCTTGTATCTTAAACTCCAGTTTAATATGCGAAGGGAGTGTCAAAAGATAGACCCTGTTATCCGGTTCAATGATATGATAGGCATAATCTTTTCCGGTTTCCGCCAATGCTTCCCGACTGATTTGAGGCAATGCTTTAACTTTCAGATCATGATTGCCCACCAGCGTTGCTATACCCCGCTTCCGGATCTCATTTATAATCTCATTTGGCCATACATTATAGCCAACCAGATCACCGAGGCAGTAGAATGCATCTGCTTGTTTACTGTCCAGGTCTTTTAAAAATGCCTCAAATGCCGGCAAATTGGCATGGATATCCGAAAATAAGGCAATCTTCATTCAATACTTGCTACAGGTTTGTAATATTTATTCCGAAGCCAGTATGCAACATTAACCAATGCAATTAATGCCGGCACTTCTACCAGCGGACCTATTACTCCGGCAAATGCCTGTCCGGAGTTAATTCCAAATACCCCAATCGCAACTGCAATGGCCAGCTCAAAATTATTTCCGGCTGCTGTAAAGGCGATGGATGCATTTTGAGAATAATCAGCTCCCAATGCCTTTCCAAAAAAGAAACTCACAAGGAACATGATGGCAAAGTAAATGACCAGAGGAATAGCAATTCTAACGACATCAAAAGGGATTTGTACTATTAATTCACCCTTTAAACTAAACATAACCAGAATAGTAAAAAGTAAAGCGATGAGGGTGATTGGTGAGATAAAGGGGATGAACTTCTTTTCATACCAGTCTTCACCTTTAATTCGAATCAGACCATAGCGACTAATCACACCTGCAGCGAAAGGCAAACCAAGATAGATTCCAACTGATTTGGCAATTTCTCCGATGGTTATATTCACTTCCGAACCTTCAAAACCAAAGACCGGCAGCAGGAGCGTAATGAATACATAAGCATAAACACTGTATAAAAACACCTGAAAAATACTGTTTAAGGCAACTAAACCGGCAGCATATTCCCTGCTACCATCTGCAAGTTCATTCCAAACGATTACCATCGCAATGCAGCGGGCAAGTCCGATCAGGATTAAACCAACCATGTATTCAGGCTTATCCGCCAGAAAAGTTATCGCCAGAAAAAACATAAGCACCGGTCCGATGATCCAGTTCAGGATCAGGGAGGCACTCAGTACCTTTGTATTGCGGAACACTTCACCAAGGTTTTCATATTTTACTTTCGCCAGTGGAGGATACATCATCAATATTAATCCGATAGCTAAGGGAATGTTTGTTGTCCCACTCGAATAGGAATTAATAAATCCCGCACCCGAAGGGATAAAATAGCCTATTGCTACACCAATAGCCATAGCAAGGAATATCCATAGGGTCAGGTAGCGATCGAGGAATCCTAGTTTTTTTCGTTGATGCGCAGGAGCGCAGTTTGTTGCTGACATGGTGGCTATGATTATGATACATTTACTAATTTGCTAATTAGCTAATTAGCAAATTTTCTCTCCCGATAGTTTTCCGGATGTTAATTCCAATATATGTTTCCTTAGAATTTGCTAATTAGCAAATTTTCTCAATTACGCTATCTTCTTCTGTACAAACTCAGCCGAATACACCTTAATCATCTCCCTCACCCTCCTGAACTCCTCCATTATCTCCTCCTCCGTTCCTTTGGCTTTCGCCGGATCGGGGAAATTAAAATGAAAGCGTTCCACATTTCCGGGGAAGTATGGACAGGCCTCATTCGCATTGTCGCAAACAGTAATCACATAATCGAATGGAATGTCGAGATATTCATTTACATTGTTGGAAGTATGTTTTGAGATATCGATATGATCTTCGGCCATCACTTTAATGGCTCTCGGGTTTACTCCATGAGTCTCAATTCCGGCGCTGTAAACTTTAGCCTTATCACCTGCATAATGTCTCAGATAACCTTCAGCTATCTGACTTCTGCAACTATTGCCAGTGCAGAGTACGAGTATGTTTTTCATCTATTTAAATTTATATCAATTTTTATTTTTGCCGCTTTCTCCAGCTATTGGTTCTACTGGCAACAGACAGTTTCACCTTTATAATTTGCCAGAAAATCTTGGATGATTGATTCCAATACCTTCCATGTATCCGGGTCAATGCAATAGCATACACTTGTTCCCTCGATCGAACCTTTGATCAATCCAGCACTTTTTAATTCTAAAAGATGCTGTGATATTGTTGCCTGCGCCAGACCTAATTCACCAACCAAATCCCCGCAAATACAGGTATTTGAGATCATGATCCTTTGCAGAATAGCAATCCGTGCCGGATGAGCCAATGCCTTTAGCAGCATAGCCAATCTGTTCTGTTCTTTGCTGAAGATATCTGCTTTGGTTAATCCCATAATTATATATTGCAATATTACGATTGATTATTGTAAACTGCAATATTATTTTGAAGGGTTTTTGCTTGCTGTACTGCTTTAAAAATCACTATCTGAACTGTGATTTCTATGATTACCCTCTGGTCGGTGTTATCACCGTACCAGTAGCAATCACAGTTCAGATATTCCCTCTGGTCGGTGTTATCACCGTACCAGTAGCAATCACAGTTCAGATATTAGCATAAGACTATGTACAGTCCTGAATTTTCAGGAAGGTATTTTACTCCTGTAATTCAGGTAATAAACTAATGCGAAGGCAAAAAAGGGGGTAGCGAATAGGGCAAGCAAAACGGTACCCTCATACCCTAATGCAGTTCTGCGGCCATAATGCCCTATCCCAATGATCAGGAATAGGTACAAAATGATCAAAATGATTTCCGGGCCAGAGATATTTAGATATGCAAGGGTCATCATTTACAATACTATTACCTAAGATAAGATAATTTTTGGATTGGTTTTAGTTGATGATTGGAAATTGCAGAAAATCTACGGAGAAATAGGAACCTAAATAAATGCATATACATAATGAATAATTGAGAAATAAAAAAAGGCCACCCCGTCCAGGGGCGACCTTCATATTTGACTAATCTTTTTTTAATTATTTTTACGTCCAGCTCCGCCTGGCCTTCCAGCTCCAGCAGGTCGTCCCCCATCTGGTCTGTTTGTGTTTCCAACACCCTGCATCCTTTCACGGCTTTTGCCATTTGAGCGGGCAACATCACTTACCGCTTTGCCCTTTTCGCGTCCTTCATGCATAGTACCTCTGGCAGTACCGCTTACATCACGGCCGTGCATATTTTTATCGTTCGAGCCATTCAGCAAACCATCGTCCCTGCGATCAGCCTTACGATCCGCTCTACGCCCCATTTTATCAGCCTTGCGTGTTTCCCGCTCCTCTGGAGAGAAGATGCCGTCGTTATTGACATCGTACTTATGTTCGGTTCTGCCTTTGTCAGTTTTATCCTTGTCTTTAGCATATTCCCTTTGTTGGCCCTGCTTGGTTTTATCATTAGATTGAGCAAAAGCAGATACTGCAAATAGTGCAATAGCTGCCGACATAATTAATTTTTTCATGATTTCTATTTTTTGTTTCATATAAAAGTAATTGAGGAACATGAAGCGAACATGAAGATTGAAAAAAATGCCGGATTGTATCTGAAATTGAATTATATGATTTTTGGGATTGCTATGATTTCAAGAACTAGTTTAAAATCCTTCTTCTATTAATTCTTTATTTACCATCATTCCTGCAGTGGTTCCCATTGCAACTGCGTTAGCTACAGTCCGCATTCGAGTGCAATTGTCACCGCAAGCAAAAATTCCCCCGATGTTAGTTTTTTGAGCAGGGTCTACCCGGATATATCCCTCATCATTTATTTCACAGCCCAGCATTTCCGGAATGCCGCTGTGCTGAACAAATGCACTCCGGGCATAAAGAGCTTTGACAGGAGTATTGCTTCCATCTTTAAAATGGACGTTTTTTACATATCCGTTTTCATGTTCCAATTGGTCAATTTCTGCCTCTTCTATTTTTATATTATGATTTCTGAGTTTTGCCATTTGCTCAATGCTTAAATCTGATTTTCCGTTTGTGAACAAGGTCAGATCATCAGTCCAGTTGGAGATCAGAACAGAGAATTCGAACCCAAAATCACCGTTCCCCAAAATTCCGGTCTTCAGATTTCTGACCTCATAGCCATGACAATATGGACAGTGAAGAACACTGATGCCCCAGCTTTCTGCATAACCCGGGATTTCAGGAATAATGTCTTTGATACCTGTGGCTAAAATCAATTTCGATGCGTTGAATTTTTTACCCGAATCCGTCCGGATCTCAAAGCCATATTTGGTTTTTTTCCCATCCATTGCCAGTCCGCTGAAAAATTCTACCGTCGGATAGCACATCACCTGTTGTTTTGCAAGTGCAGCAATTTCATCAGGTTTCTTTCCATCTTGAGTAATAAAGTTATGTGAATGCGGTGTTTGCCTATTGCAGGGTTGGCCAATGTCAATGATCAATACCTTTTTCAAAGACCTACCAAGGGCCATACCAGCTGCAAGTCCTGAATAACTGCCCCCAATGATTATTACGTCATATTGATTATTGTTTTTCATAATCCTTTGATGAAAGTTTGCGAACAAGTATTTCAATAATTGGAATTCCTGCAAACACCATCCACGGGACTAATGTAATGGTTAGCAGGAGTGTCCTCTGATACAATGGAATCGCAGATAATTGCTCTCCAAACAAATACAGAAATAGAGTGATTGATGGATAGATAACAAGCCAAATTTTAAGGGATGTGATCAGTTTCATTTTTGTTTTCATTCTTACATTTTATTTAAATCATTTACTGAATACAAATCTCGCCTTCGCATGATCCTATTTGATAGGACAATGGCGGATTTGAATAGTACTAAGTCAAACTCTTGCATTAGTCCTATAGTATGGTCATGCTAAAATTTGTAAAGTATTGAAAATCAGATATAATTTAAGATATGTGCAATTCAATCACGTAATTGTCCTATTCGTGGAAATGGTGCTGGTCTAATTTTGTTTCATCAAAAAACAAAAAATTATGAAACCAACATTAAATGCAGGACTCATACTTGGTATGATTTTCCTGAGCACAAACACATTTGGCCAATCCTTGGATCTGGTTCCTGAGCACACAAAAAAGGACAGAACAACTCAAAGCACCTATCTTGATCCTGTCCTTAAAATGGTTAGTACTTCCATGAATTATGGTAGTTCAAACGCTTCATTAGCAGATTATAAGAAACAAAGCAGGGGAGTTCAAGCGGGTTTAACCTTCCAGGCTGGCCTGACACCTGATTTTTCATTGGCATCTGAGCTGTACCTGATCATGAAGGGGGGCAAATTAAAGGGCAATAATCCAATTACTGGGAAAGAAACTAGTGACAAGTTATATTCCCTTGAACTACCGGTACTTGCCAGACTTCATGTCGGTAAATTCTATACCAATGCCGGACCTTCAGTATCCTTTAACCTTTACGGAAACCGGAAAATGGATGGGCAGAAAAGGGATCTCTCATTTGGAAATGCGGGTCAGGACTTCAAAAGTTTGGAGGCAGGTATTCAAGTTGGAGGAGGCTATACTTTCAAAGCAAAGCAGCGTATGGTTACCCTCGACTTCAGGTATAATCATGGCTTGACCAATATCTCTAATACTAGGGAAATATATAACAGGAATGTAATGATCAGCATGCATGTTTATCAGCCATGGAAATCAAACCTTTTTTCAACAAATAAAAAATAATAAAATGGAAAGAAGTATCACATCTCAAAAGGATGCAATCACAACCGGTGCATTCTTTATAACTGCTACAGTAGCAGCAATCATTGGAATTAGTTTGTATGATCCCATTTTAAATGATTCAAATACTTTGTCGGCAGCCTCCGCAAATTCAAATCAGATTGAACTAGGTGCATTATTTGAATTAATACTGGCCTTTGCCAATATAGGAACAGGAATTATGTTATTTCCTTTTCTTAGAAGATACAGCGAGAGCTGGGGCCTGGCTTATGCCTGTTTCAGACTCCTGGAGGTTGTATTTATTCTAATTGGGATAATAAGTCTGTTGTCAATAGTAAAATTAAGTCAGGAATATTCCGGGACAGAATTGGCTGCACTTCAGTCCGCAGCAAAGACCTTAAAGACGATTCATTCCTGGTCATTTATACTCGGACCTCATTTTATGCTGGGTATCAATACCTTTATTTATAGCTATATCTTCTATCAATCGGGACTGGTGCCAAGGAGACTCTCAATTTTGGGACTTTTTGCTGCGGTTCTGATTTTGATTGCTGCGGTTCAGGAAATATTAGGATTTATGCCTCATTTCTCTGCACAGATTATACCCTATGCCTTCCCAATTGCCATTTATGAAATGATACTGGCAGTCTGGCTGATCCGCAAAGGTTTTAATCTGGAAATGATAAGGCCTGTGCAGTATTTGTCGGAAACTTATTAAATTGATTAACATTTTTACAAATGAAGAGCATTCCTGTCAGACAAATCCGTTCTTCTTTCATGGAAGAAGCTACTCCTGAGCGTTTTAACATACGCAGGCTGGAAGCTGTAGTAGGCAACAAGGACTTATTCCATGACCTGCACAGACATAATTTTTTCTTTATTCTGGCAGTAAAAGATGGGAATGGTACACATGATATTGACTTTAGTTCTTACCCGGTTAAAAGCAACTCTGTTTTTTTCATTAAGCCTGGTCAGGTGCACCAGCTTGAGATGAAAGCCGGTTGCTCCGGGTATTTGCTGGAGTTTAATGCTGAGTTTTATCATCCGGCAAACAAAGCCGCAATTCAACATTTAAAAAAAGCAAGTAACCGGAATTTCTGCCAGTTTGATAAGGAAGGCTTTAAAGAGCTTAATCAGATATTGGAAATTATATTCAGTGAATATTCCGGTAAACAGGAGGCATATCAGGAATGTATCAGGGCAAGTCTCGATATTTTAATGATCGGATTGTTTAGGCAGAGTCGTAATTCAGCCTCATCACCCTCAAGCACCCATCTTTATGCTCAGGAAAGACTGGAGGAGTTTTTCGAATTGCTTGAGACCCATGTCACGGATCATAAGCAAGTTTCATATTATACCGATTTAATGAATCTCTCTGCATTTCAACTCAATGAAATTACAAAATCAACAGTAGGCAAAACCTCATCTGAACTCATAAATGATCACATCCTTCTTGAGGCAAAACGACATTTGCTGGCAACCCCAAATCAGGTTAAGGAGATAGCTGAACAGCTTGGTTACGAAGATGTATCTTATTTTATCCGCTTTTTCAAAAAACATACCGGATACTCTCCCGAAGTATACCGGATTAAGCACAGTTAAATCCTGCTAAACTCCTTTTTTGTCCTATCCTTCAGTTCCTGCCTACTATAATTTTGTTTCAATAAAATTTAATTAAAACGATTACAGAAATGAAAATTATCATTGTTGGTGCTACAGGCACTATGGGCAGGTATTTAGCAAATGCATTCGAAAAAGATCATGAAATTATTAGGGTCGCTTCTTCGGGAGGAGACATTCAGGCCGATATTACCTCAACCGAATCAATAGAAAATATATTTAAGAAAGTTGGCTCGTTCGACGCACTGATTTCAACTGCCGGGCCTACATATGTGGGTCCCTGGAAAACGCTTACCGACAAATTATTCAGGCAAGGTGTAGAGGGTAAGATGATGGGGCAGATCAATCTGGTACTTATCGGTCAACATTACATCAATGCCAAAGGCTCTTTTACTTTAATAACCGGAGAATTAACGCATAATCCTCAACTAAACTTTGCAAATGCATCTGCTGCGAATGGTGCGATTGAGGGTTTTGTTCGCGCGGCTGCAATTGAATTACAAACCGGAATCAGGATTAATGCAGTAAGTCCGACAGTTATTGAAGATTCTCCCCAATATTTTCCATTCTTTCCCGGAGAAATCCCTGTGAGCATGAAACACTTAGAGTATGCCTTTCGCAGAAGTGTGTTTGGTGCCAATACCGGACAAATAATAAAACTATAGGCTATCTAAAGGAAGGTGGTCGCATGTGTCGCTTTGTTACATTCGACCACCGGGTCGGCTAATCTATTACGACATGTGGCCCCTACAGGGCAAATGGGCAAAAAGGCACCTAACAGAAATCTTGAATGCTTAAATATTGACATTGCGCATGCGCCAGCGTAACTTACCATTCCTATTTCAGGATATTCTCATAGAGCCTCAGAATATTTTCCTTATGCAGCTCCAGACTGAAGTGTTTTTCAACCCTCTCCTTTGAACATTCACCAAATAATTTTAAGCTTGAAGGGTCATTCAAAAAAAGTCCAATCTTATCTGCAAGATCTTCTGCATTTTTATTTTCAAACAAATAACCGTTCTGTGCATTTGCAATTTGTTCAGTAGTGCCTCCTGCATTGGATCCAATTACAGGCAGACCTAAACTCATCGCTTCCATAATAACACCGCCAAAAGGTTCGGGCTCGCCCGAAGGCAAAACGAAAACATCAAATAATTTGTAAAAGGGGAGAGGATCGGGTAAATGTCCCAAAAAATGTATCCTGTCTTCCAGGTGATATTTTTTGATCAGCGCTGTTATGGTTTGCTTTTGCCATTCATAGCCCGGAACATAATCTCCGATCAATACTGCCTGAATATTTTTTCCGGTTCTTTGAGTAATTATTCCAATGGCTTCAATCAGGTATTCCTGACCTTTTCTTATTAGTCTGATCCTTGAAGTACAACCCAGCACCAGATCCGCCTGTTTCAGACTTTGCTGGAGTGCCTCAGGGATAGAAATGTTTGCTCTGCTCTGTGGAATTTCAAAACCATTATAAATAGTCATTACATTTTGATGATCCTGAAATTGTGCAGCCATGGTTTTAGATACGCATACCACCCTGTCAGAAAATCGGGTCATGTAGGCAGAATAAATTGGCCAGAACTTTTTAAAATCACCAAACCATTCCCTGATATGCCAGATATGTTTCCTCCCCGAGATTTTTGCAGCAAGTGCTGGAGCAGGAACAACTCCCGAATTGGTGTGAATGATCCTGATATCGTATTTGCGAATAATTTTTCGGATTGTAAGCAGGTTATCGAAAAACCGGACAAGGGTAGATCCAATGAATCTTAATTTAAAAGAATTACGGGTGAAGATGTAAAGACTCTCATACAACAGGATTCTGTCAGCAGGTAGTATCGCACTCAATTCGGCATTCAAACTGCCTGCTTCAGGTAATAAAACATAAACTTTGTACTTTGCATTCAGGATCCGAACCAGTTTAATCAATGAGCGGCTCGCGCCATACATATCGCCACTATGTCCGACTAATAAGATGTTTTCCATCATTTCGTAAATCCAAATTTAGATTCATGTTGCCTGTGCCATTCCAAAAAGCAAAAAATATTCCATATTAATCGGAAATTCGTTCCGGGTTTTTGTTTTTGCACGTCCTGCCACAAATCGTTAACCTTGGCGGCATCCAGATATGGATTATTTTTCAGGTTTTCTTCCGAAAATAAAAAAGTAGATAGTTCAGACAGACTGGAATTGAGCCATTGAAGTTTCGGAGTTTCAAAACCCTGTTTTGGCCGGTTTGATATCAGCTCAGCGACAGAAGGCGGCAATTTCTTTTTTAATAATTTCCTCAGATAGTTTTTTGATTGAAATAAATACTGATTAAAGTGAGAAGATGATTTTAATACCTCTTCAACAAGCTGATGATCCAGAAATGGGGTACGGGCTTCAACACTGCATGCCATCATCATTCGGTCTGTTTTTACAAGCAGGTCGTCGGGTAACCAGGTTAGAAGATCGAGCATGAGACTTGATTCCAGTTTACCTGATTTTTTTTCAAAGTCCTTAAGAAAACTATCAAATTGACTTTCGTAGTTCCCTGAGTTCTGTTTAGCAGTATTCAGGTAGTTGCGGCTTAGTTCCGGACTAAGAATGGATGTCCACCTGGAAACACCCGTATCTTTTTTGAAATTTCCGATACTCTGTAGTTTATTTCTGATACGGTCAAATTTATGGATTCCCAAACCCGAAATTATTTCCATAAAGGCACGGGCACCTTCAAAAGGTAATTTGCCTAATTGGTAATAATATTTCTCATAACGGTAATGATCGTAACCGTGAAAGAGTTCATCGGCACCTTCTCCCGATAAGACTACTTTAACATGCTGACTAATTGATTTTGAGATCAGGTAGGTAGGAATGATCGCTGAATCACCCATGGGCTGATCGGCATGATATATTGAAGAAGAAAAATTTTCAACTGTGATATCATCCAGCCTTAGGGTAATGAGGTCAAGGTCAAGGGAAGTGGCTACTTTTTGTGCATAGAAAGATTCATCAATTGACTTTTCTGCGAAACTAACATTAAAGGCTTTTACTTTTTTTCCGGCCAGTTCATGCATATAACAGGCAAGCAGGGAGGAATCAATTCCACCACTAAGCAGCAGTCCGATATCGACATTGGCAACCAGCCTGTACTTTATACTTTCTGCAAGCAGGCTGTCAATCTCTTCGATCTCAGGTATATCTTTTCGTTCGCCAACAAAGTCAAACATACTCCAATAAGACAAGGTTTCTCCCTGGTCTTTATTGAGTTCATACCTGTATATAGTTGCCGGACTTATTTGTCTTACGTTTTTATAAATGGTAGCGGGACCCGGTATGTATTGCAGCGAGAGAAAATTCAACAGACTCTCCTCATTTATTTCAAGTGGTATGTTTTTGAATGCGTGGAAGAATTTTATTTCTGAAGAAAAGACAATAAGCTCTTCATTTTCAAACAGAAACAGAGGTTTTTTACCCAATCTGTCCCGGGCGAAAACCACCTCCTTTTCCTTACGGTCATAAATGACCATCGCGAACATTCCCCTCAGAACTTTGCAAAAGTCTGCGCCATATTGAATGTATGCAGCTATGATAACTTCTGTATCGCTTTCTGTCCTGAATGTATGGCCGAGTTTTTTCAGATCAGTTCTCAATTCCTGATAATTGTATATCTCACCATTAAAGACAATGATATACCGTTCACAGGTAGATTGAAATGGCTGATTTCCATCGGCTGAAAGATCGATAATGGATAAGCGGCGATGGCCTAAGCAAATATCGTTTTCGGTCCATAATCCCTTATTATCGGGACCACGGTATTCCATCTGATCGAGTGCATGACTGAGGGGATCAAAATAATCTGAGCGGAAGTTTTTTACTTCCTTTTTTGATATTACACCAATGATACCACACATAATCAGATTATTCTTGTTCGGTCAAAATCAGGAAATTATTTACGGCTCTTTATGACTTTTGCCGGAACTCCACCTACAATACTGTAGGGGGGGACATCTTTGGTTACCACACTTCCTGCTGCAATTACTGAACCCCGCCCTATGGTTACGCCTGCCAGAATTACGGTATTTGCTGCAATCCAGCAATCATCTTCTATTTTGACAAATTCCCGTTTTACCCCCTGTTCTTTTATGCTTAGTTCGGGGTGGTCAAATAAATGGTTTTCGGCATAGATACTTACTCTGGGCGACATCATCACATTGTCTCCTATTTCAATAAAGCCAGAGCATCCGATATAAGAATAAGGTCCAATACTGGAGTTATTACCGATTTTGAGCCCTTCGCCAATTGCAGAGCCATAAATATTGGTGGGTCTGATGATTGCGTGCTTTCCGATGGTTACCCGGTCTCCTGCTACTATCCCACGGTAAGTCATGCAGTTTACCTCAGCATAATCCTCAACTATAAAATCCCTTCCAACACTCAGGTGCCGGGCATAACGTATGGAGGCTCCTTTACCAACTAATACCCATCCGCTTGAACGTTTAAAAAACAGACGTTGAATCATCCCGCGGATGTAAAAGAAAGATAAACGGTATAGGGTAGTCAGAATATCATAGCTCTTCCATTCTGGGGGGAATCGGTCAACAATAAACTTGAATCTGCGGAAGAATCCTGTTTCTGAACTCATATGATAAAAGCAAAACTATGATTAAATTTTGAATTGCAGGAAAGCTGCATCTCAAAAGTATGGTATAAAATTTTAAGAATCTAAAATGGTGAAAACGGGAATTAAATTATTGCTGGATTTTTCAGCCTCTGCGCATTTTGCCGGTTCTTTGGAATTTTATACCTAAATGGAAATCTATCAGGTGTTTCAAAAATATTCATTATCAAAAAACAAAAGACCATTTTGGCGCTGAAGCACCAGTATTTGTTCCGTTATGGTCGCTTTGGTTTTGGGCTGAAGCCCTCATGAAATCCTGATCCTGGCCCGGAGCTAAAGCACCGGGCTACTTAGCGACGGCTATCGCAAGGCCTGGAGTTTTTTATGGAATCATGACATTAGTTCGGTCGCTCAATAGACCCCAGCTTTAGCTGGGGTCTATGAGATTGTTTGTTTTAGGGCTTTAGCCCAATATTTAGAGAGATGTGAGGAGCTGTTACATTAGGCTTTAGCCCAATCTGAAAACGGCATTTTCACCGGTATTAAAGCAACGGGTTGGACAGCAATTCGGTAATCCCAGTTTAGTAGGAGCTTGGCGAGTTAAGATTTGAAAAGCTTAATTCGTGTTCAATCATGTTTTCAATGATTGAATTAAGTCCGAGTTTAGCTTTCCAATGTAGCTCTCTGTTGGCTTTGCCGGGATCAGCCCTGCCAATTTGTAAATCGCTAGGCCTCCTTAGCACTTCGTCAATAACGACATGTTCTTCCCAGTTCAAATCCAGGGCTCTGAATGTAAAATCAATAAATTCTTTCAGTGTATGGCTCTTGCCTGTAGCAATGATATAATCTTTTGGTACGTCTTGCTGCATCATTAGCCACATCGCCTCTACATAATCAGGTGCCCATCCCCAATCACGTTCGATATTGATATTCCCCAAACTAAGTTTATGTGATCTGTTCCTGTGAATTTTGCAGGCGGCTGAAATGATTTTTTTGGTTACAAAGTGTTCGGGTCTTAAGGGTGATTCATGATTGAACAAAATGCCTGTACAGGCAAAAAGGTTATATGCTTCCCTGTAATTATCAATTTGCCAGAATGCAGTTGCTTTGGCTATAGCGTATGGGCTTCTTGGATGAAAAATGGTGTTTTCATTTGCAGGTATGCTGCTATCCCCGAAACACTCACTGGAGCCAGCATTATACAATTTGATAGCCAGATTACTGAATTTTATTGCCTCCAGAAGATTCAGGTTTCCAGTACTTATACTTTCGTGGGTTTCATGAGGCTGATCAAAAGATAAACGGACAGAACTCTGTCCAGCAAGATTATAAACTTCGTCGGGTTTTATCTTGTTAATACATTCAAGGGTATTGCCAAAATCAGTAATATTTATTGAAATCAGGTTGAGATCGTCTTTTATCCCAAGTTTTTTCAGATTGATAAATGGGGATGTTTGTGCATCACGGGATGCCCCATATACATAATACCCTTTTTCAAGTAAAAATTTAGCCAGGTATGAACCATCTTGTCCAGAGACCCCACAAATTAAAGCTTTCTTCACGTATTTAGTTTAATAGCCAGTATTCGATTGAATACGCAGTAAATGATAAATAGTTTACGAAAGTGCTAATTTTTATTGAGAGCTGCCTTAAAAGTTTTTATTAATTCTACAGCGTTCTTTTCCCAGGAAAAAAGTTTCAATCGTTCACTTCCTTTTCTGATAAGTTCAAACCGGAGTTCATTATCCTCTATAAGGGCAATCATTTTCTTACTGATGTCTTCAACATTAAAAGGATCAAAGCAGAGTACTGCATCGCCTCCAACCTCGGGCAGGCAGGTATTATCAGATACAATTACAGGCAGGCGGTGATGAAAAGCTTCAAGTACAGGCACTCCAAATCCCTCATTTATTGACGGGAAAGCATATATTTCGGCATATTTATAAAAATATGCCAGATCCTGATCGCTTGCATATCCCGGGGTCAGAACAAATTCACTGAGTTCAAGCCTTTCAATAATTTCACGAATTGCGACACTATCATCCATGTCGCTTTTTGGGCTGGGCTGTCCAACAAGAATCAGTGAATAATCCTGGTGCCCTGAGTGTCTTAATAAATTAAAGGCCTCAATTAATCGTACTAAATTTTTTCTTTTTTCTAGTGTACCTACGTGTAAAATAAATTTAGAGGTAGGAATATTGAATGTTGGAATATAGCCGGCTTCAGGCTCGGCTACAGCCATTTTCTTCGGTGCAAGATGAATTGCCTTGATCTTTTGGCAATCTATACCGGTGAAAAATGCAATTCTGTTTCTGGTATATTCTGATATTGTAATAATGAATGGTGCTTTTTTAGCAGCGCTTACCCCGAAAATTTTGAATAATTTAAGCCATTGAGAATTATAATGGCTGGAATATTCAAAGAAAAAAGCATCATAAAATACAGGGATGGCTTTGAATCCCGGCGTAAAGTACGGGACAAAGTAATCGGTACAAAATAGGATATCGCAATTGTTAAGGTTTGCTTTGATTGGAAGCATGATCTGTTTCCATATTATAAAGCGGATATGTTCAATCAATTTAAGCAGCTTATAACGTCCGGTATAAACCGGAACAGTAGTGTCGAAAAATACGAATTCACAATCGTACTTTCCACTCTTAAATTGATTGTAAATTTCTTCCAGATAAGTTTTTGAACCTGTCTTTGCAATCCTGAGGTCACGAATGTCAAGTCCTACTCTTATTTTATTCGACATGTAAGGGTATAGGTCATAAATGCTGCAAAAATAATTTATTTATCGTTATTTGGTTGCTGTTTAAGATTTTTCCACCGGCAAGGGTTTAATATCAGTTGCATGTCCCGCAATCATATGTACAAACAGGCCGGATAGAAACCAGCTCAAATAAGAAATGTAGACTGATGATTCAAGTTCTGAAGTTAAGAGCGGTATGATAAAACCGATTTTCATTAGTAGCAGACTTAAACAAACCTGTCTTTCTTTACCCTGTAATTTCGGAAACCATTTCCAGCATGTTTTGATGAAGTAAATATGCATCCATAGATAGAGCAGCAAAGTTAAAATTCCTGTTTGTACGCCAATAATAATATATTGGTTTTCTCCGCCAACCGTATCGCTTAAACTTACTGCAACCCTCCCTGATTCACCCAAACCTAATCCTAATGGATTAGCGGCAATAGCTTCTATACCTTCAATCCAGGCAAGTACATGCCCAATACTTGATGGGTTAGTAAATGTGATTGTTTCATAGATAAACTCGTACAGATCAGGGTTCATTACGAGCATAAAGAATATAAAGTAAACTGAAACTGCTATAAAGCCGGCATATATGATATTTAGAATTAGTTTTTTCTTTGTGATCAGTGCATAAATAAAGATCATAATGAAATAGCTCGCGAGGGAAGATCTTGATAATGCGAAAAAAATTGAAAACTGAGTCGCAATAATAGCAATGATACCCAGAGTATCAACTTTGATTCGGTTGTCATCAGTTGTATACAGACCGGCCAGGATTGCCAGGGTTAAAAGCGTAGATGCGGCAAATTCAAGAGGGTTTGCAAAAAAACTGGCAAATCTTCTGAGGCCTGTTGATGTCTCGAAAGTCCATGAAAGATCGTAATTGCCACTTGCTTCCTGATTAAAAAAATAGAAGTTAAAATCGGCATATCCTGTCAGGGTTTGAAAATGCTGGTTGCTGATAATTTCAAAAAACAAAATCCCCGCGGCTGCAATAAAAACCGCGAGTATGTAATGATAATACTTGCTGATATAAATCCGCGCGGGGTCAAAAATACGCCCGGCAAAATAAATGAATGTAAAAAAACTCGAACTTTTGAATGCAATTAGCTTATCGCCTAAACCATATTGGCCAATTGGCAGAATAACATAAAGCAAGGTGTAGAAAAAGTAGGCCAGAATTGCATAATCTATAGATTGGAATCTGATTTGTCTTTTCAATTCCCATATGCCTATCCCCAGGGTCATTAAGATCAGTATTTCCTTAAATGGCTGCATTAAAGGAACAAGGTCTGCAAAACCGGATTGCAGGGCCACCGATAAACTTGTGGTATAGATAGGAAGGCCGAAAATCAGAAATATAAAAATCCCCTGTTTGTTCCTCGAAATCAGATTTTTAAGTGCAATAAAAAAGGCAGAGAAATATATGAGTGCGAATATGAACATTCTTACCTTTAATTATTTAATGATGAAGAGCTCTGGACGAAAATTTTGTAAAAATATAGGAATTATTGATTGTGGACTAAATTTTATTAACAATTGATGTTGTTCATTTTGTCTGAACTGTGAATAAATCACCCGGAATCATAGTTCAGATAAGGGGCTGCAGTTGGAAGCTGACAAAATAAATTAAAATAATCCGCTATTTTTGCCGAAGAATGAATGCAATTTACACAGTATGCACTTATAACCACATCGGAAGGGCTTTGTCATTGGCCGATTCAGTTAGCACTCATTGCCAGGACACCAAATTTATTATATGCCTGATCGATACTGTTGATTCAGGTTTAATTCCTGAAGGGATTGAACTGATTACTGCTCAGGAGATGAATTTATCATTCCTTAATGAAATGTGTTCAAAGTACTCCCCCCTTGAATTGAACAGCGCCCTGAAGCCCTATTTTGGTAATTACATATTCGAAAAATATAAAGAGCTTGATCAGCTTATCTTTTTGGACAGTGATATCTTATTGTTTGACGATTTGCATCCTGTTTATGAGAGTTTAAGTTCCAATAGCATTGTGCTAAGTCCTCATTCCCTTAGCTCGGTACCCGACGGTACGGATTTTGACGACAGAGTGTTTCTCAGATCTGGAATTTACAATGCGGGGTTCTTCGGACTGAAAAGGGATCAGAATTCAAAAGCATTTCTTGACTGGTGGATGGGCAAACTCAGGAATGAGTGCTTTTTTGATTCTAAACGTGGCATGTTTGCCGAGCAACTCTGGCTAAATCTGGTTCCGCTTTATTTTGAAAGTGTAGATATTCTGAAACATGTGGGCTGTAATGTAGCTTACTGGAATCTCCACGATCGCATATTGTCAAAAAATGACGGAGTTTTTTATGTGAATGGTAGTGTTCCTCTTATATTCTTTCATTACAGTGGAGCCTCAATATCCTGTATCGAAGAAAACAGGGTTTCGCAGCATCAGCAACGGTATACATTTACGAATCGCCCCGATCTTTTCGAAGTTTTTAAGCTTTATACCGATTCACTCAATAAGCATTCTTATGAAAAGTTCAATCAGGTTTATACCCTGAACAGCTCATTCAGAACCCGCTCCACCTTAGTGAAAGCAGTTGGTGAGTTTTATAAGAAAGTGATTAAGAAGTTATTTTATATTAAATAAGGAAGATTCCCTCTTAAGATTCCTGTAAAAATAATTAGGACGCTAAAACACTGGTAGTCCGGCTGAGTGCGAATTCTTTAACCTTTTTAATTATCCCTTTCGCATCAAAACCGCACTCCCTCCATAATTCGGGTTGTTCGCCGTGCTCTATAACCTGATCTGGTATTCCTAAACGCAGTATAGTGGAAGCGTAATTATTATCAGCCATAAATTCAAGAATAGCACTACCTACACCACCTTGCAGACATCCATCTTCAATAGTGATGATATATTTAAATTTTTTAAATACCTGATGAAGAAGTTCCTGATCAAGTGGTTTGGCAAAACGAAGGTCATAATGTGCCGGATGAATACCTTCTGCATTAAGCTCATTACAGGCTTTAACAGCTTCGTTCCCGATATGTCCGATACTTAAAATTGCCACATCCTCACCTTCACAGACCGTTCTTCCTTTACCTATGTCGATTGCCTTCATCGGGCGTCTCCATTCAGGCATTACTCCGTTTCCTCTTGGATAACGGATACTGAAAGGCCCCATATTTTCCTGTTGTGCAGTGAACATCAGGTTTCTTAATTCTTCTTCGTTCATCGGTGCCGAAACAATCATATTCGGAATACAGCGCATATAAGCAAGGTCATAGGCGCCATGATGTGTAGGGCCATCTGATCCTGCAAACCCGGCACGGTCGAGGCAGAAAACTACATTCAGATTCTGCAGAGCTACATCATGAATAACCTGATCATAAGCTCTTTGCATGAATGTTGAATAGATATTGCAGAAGGGAACCATTCCTCTGGTTGCAAGTCCGGCCGAGAACGTTACGGCATGCTGTTCAGCGATTCCTACATCAAAAGCACGATCCGGCATTGCCTTCATCATGATATTCAGCGATGAACCCGAAGGCATTGCCGGAGTAATTCCCATTATTTTTGAATTCAACTCGGCCAGTTCAACAAGGGTATGTCCAAATACCTCCTGATATTTTGGGGCTGCCGGTTTCTCGCTCGCAGTCTTTTGTATTTCTCCGGTAATTTTATCGAACAATCCTGGCGAATGCCATTTGGTTTGATCTTTTTCTGCCAGAGAATATCCTTTGCCCTTAACAGTAACACAATGCAATAACTTTGGCCCTGGTATATGTTTAAGGTCATCTAGTATCTTGGCCAGGTGCTTTACATCATGCCCGTCAATTGGTCCAAAGTATCTGAACTTGAGTGCTTCAAAGAAATTACTTTTCTTTAATAATCCACCTTTTATTGTTTTCTCAATCTTTTTGACAATTTCATGGGCATTAGGGCCAAGTTCTGATATTTTTGACAAGACATTCGAAATATCATCTCTGAAACGGTTGTATGATTTTGAAGTGGTAATATCGGTTAGGTATTCCTTTAATGCACCTACATTCGGGTCGATTGACATGCAGTTATCATTCAGGATTACGAGAATATTTGAGTTCTCAATACCCCCATGGTTCAGGGCCTCAAAGGCTAGCCCCCCGGTCATTGCACCATCCCCAATCACAGCGACGTGCTGTCTGTCGGTTTCACCCTTATAATTGGAGGCAACTGCCATTCCTAGTGCGGCAGAAATAGAGGTTGAAGAATGTCCTACACCAAAAGTATCATACTCACTTTCAGATCTTTTCGGAAAACCACTAAGGCCTTTGTATATCCGGTTGGTATGGAAATCCGCTCTTCGTCCGGTTAGGATTTTATGGCCATATGCCTGATGTCCTACATCCCAAACAAGCTGGTCATAGGGCGTATTTAGCACATAATGTAAGGCTACCGTTAATTCAACAACGCCTAAACTGGATCCAAAATGACCGCCATTTACTGAGACGGTATCAACAATAAACTGTCTTAATTCTGAGCAGATACGTTCAAGATCTTCTTCTTTAAATTTTTTTAAATCCGAAGGATAATTAATCTGTTCAAGAAATTCGCCCGCCTTAACTTCCATTTAGGGTTTATAATTATTTCACGCAAAAATAATGTATTTGTTAAACATTTTTATTTTTTTAGAGAGACATAATTATATGTCTCTGCATTACATTTGAAAATAGTTATGAATGTAAGTGACGCTTTTGAGATCAGACTACCCCAATTTGAAGGCCCTTTTGATCTGCTTTTATTCTTTATTGAAAGGGATGAACTGGATATTCAGGATGTTCCTATAGCCAAAATTACGGATGATTTTCTGGACTATCTTCATCATATGAATTCATTGAACATAGAGCTGGCCAGTGAATTTATATATGTAGCTGCAACTCTGATGCGGATAAAGGCAAAAATGCTTTTGCCCCGGCCGGATCTCGATGATGAAGGAAATGAAATTGATTTAAAGCGCGATCTGATTCAGAAACTGATTGAGTATAAGAAGTTCAAACAACTGGCTGAGCAATTCAAATTACTCGAAAATGAGCGTTTTTTGCAAGAAAAGCGCGGCAATATAGCTTCTGATGTTTTGCAAATGGCACTTTCGGCAGATCCGGGAGAAGAATTGGAATCATTCGATCTTTATAAACTGATGATGACTTTTAATAAAGTTCTTCAACGAAGTTTGCAGCGGGATAATAAACAGGAACACATTGTAGAACAATACCCCTATGATATTGAGTCTCAGAAAAAAGTAATTGACAGGCTTCTGTCTATAAATAAGCGGCTGGATTTCAGGGATATTGTTACTAATTCTGACAATAAAGTTCATTTTGTTTACAATTTTTTGGCCTTGCTTGAAATGTTGCAACAGGACCTGATCTCAATTCAGACAGGCATTGGATTTAATAATTTCTGGATTGAAGCTAAAGTCGGTTCAATCAATTCTTAATTTGTATTTTTGCTTTACAATTCTTATAATATAATCATTCAAACAAACACCATATTACATCCATGAAGAGAGATAAACTTATTTTCAGCCTGATTGATGAGGAACAAGAGCGTCAGGAAACCGGTTTAGAATTAATAGCATCAGAAAATTTTGTAAGCAAGCAGGTTATGGAAGCTGCGGGCTCAGTACTTACCAATAAATATGCTGAGGGTTTACCGGGCAAGAGGTATTATGGTGGATGTGAAGTAGTTGATGAAGTTGAAAATATAGCAATTGAACGGGCTAAGGAATTATTTAATGCAAGCTGGGCCAATGTTCAGCCCCATTCTGGTGCACAGGCCAATGCGGCTGTGCTTCTTGGTCTTCTGAACGCAGGGGATAAAATTTTAGGCTTTGATCTTTCACATGGGGGTCACCTGACTCATGGTTCACCGGTCAATTTTTCGGGTAAATTATATAAACCGCATTTTTATGGGGTTGACCGTGAATCTGGTCTTATCGACTATAAGAAGCTGGAACAAGTGGCTTTAAAGGAAAAACCAAAAGTAATTATTTGTGGCGCATCTGCCTATTCCCGCGATTGGGACTATAAGTTCATCAGATCTGTTGCCGATCAGATAGGAGCTTTGGTTATGGCTGATATCTCTCATCCATCCGGGCTTATCGCCCGCGGCTTGTTAAACGATCCGCTTCCGCATTGTCATGTAGTAACAACCACAACTCATAAAACACTGAGAGGCCCGAGAGGTGGTATGATTATGATGGGACAGGATTTTGAAAACCCGATGGGAATTAAAACCCCAAAAGGAGAATTGAGGATGATGTCTTCAGTTTTAGATATGGCTGTATTTCCGGGTACTCAGGGTGGACCACTGGAGCATATCATCGCCGCAAAAGCGATTGCATTTGGTGAGGCTTTGAGTGAGGCATACATGAAATACATCATTCAGGTAAAGAAAAATGCCGAGGCAATGGCGGCAGCCCTGGTGAATCGTGGTTACCAGCTTATTTCAGGCGGTACAGATAATCACATGATGCTGATTGATCTTCGCAATAAAAATATTACCGGACGGGATGCCGAAAACGCACTTGGTGAAGCCGCAATAACTGTTAATAAAAATATGGTTCCTTTTGACGATAAATCTCCATTCGTAACTTCCGGTATTCGGGTTGGTACTGCTGCGGTCAGCACGAGGGGATTAAAGGAAAAGCACATGGAAAAAATTGTTGAACTCATTGACGAGGTGATCTCAAATCCAAATAGCCTAACTAATGCAAAAAAGGTTCGTAAGAAAGTAAATGAGATGATGGGCAAGCATCCTCTGTATAAATAATTTAATCAATTCAAAAGAATTCGTATGTCAGAAAGCGTCGTGGGAAAAGAGAAGGAAGATCTCAGATTAAAGGCACTTTTTGAATACCAGGTGTTGGGTACTTTACCTGAAATTGAATTTGATTCTATCACACGTTTAGCTTCTTATATAAGTAAAAAGCCCATAGCTACAATCAGTTTTCTGGGCAGGGAGTATCAATTCATCAAGTCACAAGTTGGATTTATTGATCAGAAATCTTATGTTGAGGATTCTCTTTGTCAGTTTGCGATCAAAGGATCAGGGATCCTTGAAATCAATGATACTCTGGAGGATGCCAGAACCTCAACTCTCAAATGTGTTAAAGGGGGAGAAAAAATCAGATTTTATGCCGGTGCCCCGATAATAAATCCTGAAGGGTATGCACTGGGGTCATTATGTGTAATGGATGTGGTCCCGGGTACCCTTGACGGACAGCAAAGGGAGGCACTGAATATTCTGGCTAAACAGGTCATGACTCATCTGGAAGTTAAACGTCAAAACAGGACATTAAAAGATCTGATCCGGAAGCATGAGGAAATCAGCATCATGTTCGACAGTTCAGCCGAACTGCATTGTGTATTAGATCGTGAAGGAACTATTGAACTGATGAACGGTATAGCAGAGCGAATGCTCGGCTACACTCCTGATGAAGTTATTGGTAGATCAATCTGGGAATTCTTTTATGAAGATGATATAAAAGCCATGGTTCCTCAACTTGAGAAGGGTTTGGGAAGCGGTCAAAAAAGTTTTGAACTCGAGGGCAGGATCAAATTAAAGGATGGCTCAACCAAATGGATGGGCTGGTCCGTTGCTGTGAGGAATGAAAAATGGTTTGCTAATGGCCGGGATATTAGCGATAAGAAGAAAATGGTCGAAGAACTCGAGCAATTGTCCCTTGTCGCTAATAAAGTGAACAATGGCGTAATCATTAGTGATAAGAATAGTAATGTGATCTGGGCAAATGAAGCTTCAGTCGAAATTACAGGGTATAGCCTTAATGATTTGAAAGGTCGTAAACTTGGCGATGTACTTAAAGGTAAGGATACAGATACCGAAGTAATACTTCATGCCCGTGAGTTAACTAAAAACAAACAACCTTTTTCGGTTGATCTGCTTGCATACCGAAAAGACGGCTCTCCGATTTGGTTGTCAATTTTGAATTCCGTAATTCTGGATAGGGATGGTAATATCGACAAGGAAGTCGAGGTAATCATCGACATTACTGAAAGAAAGAACTCCGAACTGGAACTTGAAATTTTATCAATGGTTGCCAGTAAATCATCAAGCGGTATCGCAATCAGGGATTGGAATGGCAGAGTTACATGGGTTAATGCTGCACTCGAAAACCTACTTGGTTATAAGTTCAGTGATATGGAAGGAAAGCGCTTGGGTGATATTGTAATCGGTAAAGACACATCGCCTCAATCGCTTGAAATTGCGGAAAAGGCTATAAAGGCTAAAAAACCATATAATATTGACCTTCTGATTTATAAAAAAGACCAGTCCCCAATATGGGTCAATGCTGCTACGACTCCCATACTTAATGAAAAAGGTGAAATAGAGCGTCAGGTAGAGATCATCACTGATATCACCGAACGTAAATTTGCAGAAGAACAGCTCACATTGCTTTCACTTGTAGCCAGCAAAACGATTAATGGTGTAGCCATCAGTGGCAGTGATGGTAAGATCAAATGGATAAACCAGTCGCTGCAGGATTTAACAGGCTATACACTTGAGGAATTTCAAAATACCCGTCCGGGTGATTTGTTGGCAGGCGAGGGTACTGACATGGAATTGCTGAATAAGGCAAGAAAGGATGCTGCGGACTGTAAACCTTCAAATATTGAATTGCTTAGCTATAAAAAAGATGGAACCCAGGTTTGGCTATCCATTTCAAATACCCCTACATTTAATAAGGATGGGAGTCTTGATCAGCAGGTTGAGATTATCAATGACATCTCAGAAAGAAAACTGGCTGAACAGGAACTGATCAAAACCCGTGAAGAGGCCCTGCAGCTTAGCAAGGCAAAGGAAACTTTCCTTTCTGTAATGAGTCATGAAATCAGAACCCCTTTGAATGCTGTAATTGGGATGTCCTATATCCTGATGGATGATAATCCGACAGAAGCGCAAATTGAAAATCTTAAGATATTAAACTTTTCTGCCCAGAATCTGTTGAAACTCATCAATGACGTTTTGGATTTTACAAAAATCGAGACCGGAAATATGGTTCTTGAAAAGGCAGATGTCAACCTGAAAGAACTAGTTGCTCAAACCCTGAATTCACTTCAATTCAAGACTGCAGAAAAGCATGTGATTTTAAAATCAGAGATAGACTATCGTATTCCTGCAAATGTTATCGGTGATAATACCCGCTTGTATCAGATCCTGATTAATCTATTGGGTAATGCTGTTAAATTTACAGAACAGGGAGAGGTTAAATTAAAACTCGATCTTGTTGAAGAAAATAAGAAATTTGTTATAGTTCGTTTTGAAGTTTCAGATACCGGTATCGGTATACCTGCCGATAAGATTGATGATATTTTTAATTCCTATACTCAGGCCAGTACTGACACCACAAGAAAATATGGGGGGACTGGTCTTGGTTTAGCAATCACAAAGAGTCTCATAGAACTCCATCATTCAGAAATAAGTGTAAGCAGCGAAATAGGAAAAGGATCGGCATTCAGTTTTATTATTCAGTTTGAACGCTCAACTACATCAGTTGTTAGTGTTGACAACAAAACCCAGTTACAACAATTGTCCGGATTTGTTCTGGTGGTCGATGATAATGAAATTAACCGTTTACTTGCGAGTAAAGTGATCTCAAGATGGGGCCTGAGTGTAGATTTTGCCGAAAATGGAAAGATAGCCTTTGAAAAAGTGCAGGAGAATAAGTATGATTTAATCCTGATGGATCTCCATATGCCTGTGATGGATGGAATGGAGTCTTCCAAAGCAATCAGGAGGCTTGGAGGTTATCATGCAGAGGTACCTATAATTGCTCTTACAGCCTCTTTATTTGCACACGAACTCGAAACTATCGCGGATTGCGGCATGGATGGATTTGTAATCAAGCCTTTTGTACCTAATGATCTGTACAATAAAATCAGACCCTATCTTAGTGTTAAATCTCCACTTTAACCAGAAAAAGCTGATACCTATGGCAATCAGCTTTTTCAATCTAAATTAACGCTCTCGAATTCTTTTACGGAACAGAGTTTTATAAGTTTCAATAATTTTTATTTAACAGATTTCTCCACAGCACAAACTCCAACCTTTAGAAGAAAATACTGCCGCTGTGTTCGAAATGACGGATTCCTATCCCGTCATTTCGAAGGGGGCACGACTGAGAAATCTCGTTCTTACCGGCACTGCCTTAATAAACAGATTACTCCTCGCGCTGATAAGTGGTGTGTTTATTTCAATTCGGTTTGTTCATCGAAATTACGGGCTGGGAGGCCGATAATACCGTCACTCAGCATACGCCAGCGTGCAAATGCTCACCTTAAGACCTTCAATTTTCAATAATTCAATACTACAGGCTTCCATTGTAGCCCCGGTGGTCATTACGTCGTCTACCAGGATAATGTGTTTCTGGACCAGTTCAAATGAATTTTTAATGATGAATGCATCTTTCAGATTTTCATATCTGGCAAATCTCGATTTTTTGGTTTGCGATTCTGTATTTTCTGTCCGAATCAGATTCTGTGTACTTAGAGGTAGTTTTAGTACCGCAGCCATACCTTTGGATATTTGCTCGCTTTGATTATATCCTCTTTTTTTTAATCTCTTTGGATGCAAAGGGATTGGAATGATCAAATCTGCTTTCTTCCAGCCTTCAGAACGCAGTAGTTGCCATGCATAGAGCTCTCCTATTCTGACTCCAACTTCCGGCTTTTTATTGTATTTAAGCTGGTGCATTAAATTCTGTACCCTGTTTCCTTTTTGGAAATAAACAAAGGCTGCTGCCTGTTCGAAGGGAAATCTACCCCATAATTGCCTTGCCATCTTATTTTGAGGATCATTGTGAAAATTAGTCCGGGGAAGATGATAAAGACAATTGGTGCAGATGATCTTTTCGTTTCTAAACAGGTTTTGTCCACATGCTGCACAGAGCTCAGGAAAGAACAGACAAAACAAATCATTGAAATAAGCCAGTAACCTTTTCATGAGATGAAGTTAGGAGGTATCTGTATTGGAAGGGAGGTGCTGTAGGTAATGGTTTAGGAAACGGTAATAACAGGCCAATTAAAATGAATTAATCTTAATGAAATTTACTGCTCATAGTGATGAGATCCTTCGTCGCCTCTCATTATCACTAAATTGAGAAATTCCGTTGGCTCCGCCCCGGGCGGATGACAGGTGGAACAAATGCTCATTCCTACCATCGACAAATTACAAATGGACAAATCGCCCCTGATTTTACTCAAGCGGATGTGACTGAAGGATGTGACTGACGAAATCTACTTTCAGATCGCCTATGTGATTTCGTAAGTCTTTAGCCCATCGACAAATTGACATATCGCCTCATCGACAAATCATTCCTCAGTTGCCCGTGATAGTCTGCGACTGACGAAATCAACTTTCTAACCGCCTAGGTGATTTCGCAAGTCTCATTTGCTCATTTGCTAATTCTCTCATTTGCTAATTGATTCTCAGCTTTTCACCGCTAGTTGCCCGCAGGCCGCGTCAATATCTTTTCCCCGGCTTCTCCTGATATTGGTATTGATCCCACTTTTGCGCAAGTGTGCTGCAAATGCTTCAATCTTATCTTCACCAGCATTTTCAAAATCTGCAAAAGAGATTGGATTGTATTCGATGATATTTACTTTGCATGGTATATGCCTGCAGAATTTTACCAGCTCTTCGGCATCCGAAATATTATCATTGAAATCATTGAAAACAATGTATTCGTATGTAACCGGGTTTTTGGTTTTTGAGAAATAGTACTTAAGCGCTTCTGCCAGGGCTTTAAGTGAATTTTGCTCATTAATTGGCATTATGGTGTTCCGTTTCTCATCATTTGCTGCATGCAGGGAAAGGGCAAGATTAAAGCGTACAGCATCATCACCCAGCTTCTTGATCATTTTTGCAATTCCGGCAGTAGAAACGGTAATCCGCTTGGCTGCCATGTTCAGTCCGTCGGGAGCTGTGATTCGCTCAATGGATTTCATGACATTGGCATAATTCAGCAAGGGCTCACCCATCCCCATGTAAACGATATTTGTCAGCGGTACATTGTAATTCTCCCTGGCTTGTTTATCGATCAGCACTACCTGATCGTAAATTTCATCGGCATTCAGGTTACGTTTTCTATCCATATAACCTGTTGCACAAAATTTGCAGGTCAGGCTGCATCCTACCTGTGAACTCACACATGCAGTCATCCGGTCGGTAGCAGGTATAAGAACCCCCTCAATAATATTGCTATCAAACAACTTAAAAGTGCTTTTTATGGTCTTGTCATTACTGAATTGCGAATGATGAACCTCCACATTATTGATGGTAAAAGTTTCTTTTAATTTCTCTCTCAGAGATTTCGAAAGATTGCTCATTTCATCAAAATCAGTGCATGATTTTTCCCACAACCATTCATAAACCTGTTTAGCACGGAATGCTGGTTCTCCCATTGCAATGAACTCCTGCTTCAGTTGCTCCATGGATTGGCTTCGAATGTCTTTTTTCTCTGATAATGGCATTGTTTTGCAAAAGTACGGAAATAAAGTTTAGTGATTCGTTGGTTGGTAGTTCGTTGGTTAGATCTTTTTGGTTAGAATATTGGTTGCTGATATGAAATTAGTAGATCAGGGCTTGTATGTTTCTCTTACCGGATTATGGTTAAAAGCTCAGTATTTGAAATGAAACCGAATCTATCTCAATACTCAATACTCAATACTCACTACTCATTACTAATTAATAACTCCTATTTTTGCTTCATGCTCAGATACCTCAGCGCAGATTATATCTTCCCGGTTAGTTCTGAACCAGTCAAGGATGGGGTGGTCGTGTTGAATGAATCAGGAGAAATCATGGATGTTCTAAATCCAACCCAGAGTTCTACGATTCCCGGGACCATTGAGCATTTTCAGGGTATCATCACCCCCGGCTTTGTAAATTCACACTGTCATCTTGAGCTTTCGCATTTGCATGGTAAAATTCCGGAAGGTACCGGCCTGGTCTCCTTTGTTAAAAATGTTATATCTCAGAGGACAGCCGGGGAAGAACAGGTATTATCAGCCATGAAGACAAACGATCGGCTGATGTTTGAGAATGGAATAGTGGCTGTTGGTGATATTTCAAATAATCATTTGTCGAAATCAATTAAGCAAAACAGCAGTATATATTACCATACCTTCATAGAGTTACTTGGTTTTGACCCTGAAAAAGCCGAAGCGGTATTTAACAGAGCACTTGAATTGAAATCGGAGTTTGCGCCATTTCCTGCCTCTGTCGTCCCTCATGCACCTTATTCTGTTTCTGAAAAACTTTTTGGTCTGCTTCGTGAGTATTCAGAGAGGCACGAGAATTTATGTAGTATGCACAATCAGGAAAGCCGGGCGGAAAATGATCTTTTCATCAGTAAAAGTGGGGAATTTCCCGATTTTTATAAGTGGATGAAGCAGGATCTGAACTTTTTCAATGCCAGGTATCAAAGCTCCATCCAGTGTATATTACCTTTGCTTTCGGCAAAACAAAAGACATTACTGGTTCATAATACCTTTACAAAGCCTGAGGATATAGCCGCTATGGTTGCTTCCGGAAAGGAAATTAATTGGTGTTTTTGTCCAAATGCCAACCTGTATATCGAAGGGAAACTTCCGGAAATCAATAAGTTTCTTGATCATAGTCATAAGATTACTGTCGGGACTGATAGTCTGGCATCAAATGATAAACTTTGTATATTATCTGAACTCAAGGTTTTAAAGGAGCATTTTCCGGAATTGCCTTTTTCTCAAACGATACGCTGGGCTACTCTCAATGGAGCTGCATTTTTAGGGATTGATAATCGATATGGTTCGATTGAAAAGGGAAAAACTCCGGGCCTAAACCTGGTAAAAAATGTAAATGGGTCTGAATTAGCCCCATATTCAACAATAAAAAAGCTCATATAGGACAATTTTACTGATTTTGCTAAATAGTCTGAATCTCATTGAAATGAACAATATCAACAAACTCTTCAATATTAAATACCCCATTATTCAGGGGGGAATGGTTTGGTGTAGTGGCTGGCGACTGGCTTCGGCGGTATCGAATGCCGGCGGACTGGGTTTAATTGGTGCAGGATCTATGTATCCGGAAGTATTGCGGGAACATATTCAAAAATGCAGGCTTGCCACTTCAATGCCGTTTGGAGTTAATGTTCCATTGTTATATCCTGATATTGAGAAGATTATGGAAATAATCGTGGAAGAGAAGGTTGAGGTTGTTTTCAGCTCTGCCGGAAACCCGGCACTTTGGACTCCATTCCTGAAAAAAAATAATATCAAAGTGGTTCATGTTATCGCGAATAAGAAATTTGCAAAAAAGGCTGAGGATTGCGGTGCTGATGCGATTGTTGCCGAAGGTTTTGAAGCCGGAGGGCACAATGGTCGCGAGGAAACTACAACTTTATGCCTGATCCCTGAAATCTGTGATGCAGTATCCGTTCCGGTTATCGCTGCAGGCGGAATTGGCAGTGGAAGGGCAATGCTTGCTGCATTTGCACTTGGTGCTGAGGGTGTGCAAGTAGGGTCTGTATTTGCAGCATCAGTTGAATCTTCTGCACATCAGAATTTTAAAGAGGCTATTATTCAGGCAGCTGAGGGCGATACTAAACTGAGTATGAAATCATTGATGCCGGTACGACTGCTCAAAAATGATTTCTACAGAGAAGTTGAAAAGGCGGAGGCTGAAGGAGCAAGCCGGACTGAATTGATGGAATTATTAGGCCGGGGCAGGGCAAAAAGGGGAATGTTTGAAGGAGATATGATTGAGGGGGAACTTGAAATCGGACAGGTTTCTTCATACATACATGAAATAAAGCCCGCCGCAAAAATTCTGATTGAGATATGGAAGGAATTTGTAGAAGAAAAGGAACGCATTAGTAAATTAACGTGAGCTCGATATTAAACAATCTAAAGATTAATATTTAACCACATAGATTGAATTTCTAGTGCTTTAAAGGAAACATAGATTGTAAATCATATAGATTGAAGCGAAGCTTCAAGGCTATCTGTGCCTAAAATTTAGGCTAGATGCTATAGAATGCTATGTTTCTATGTGGTTTTAAAGTATTATGTCGAGTTCACGTTAAATTAAGTTTTTAGAACAATTCAATGAAACATCTTGATATCATTATTAGCGGAAAAGTACAGGGTGTATTTTTCAGATCAACGAGTAAAGCTGTGGCCGATCAGCTTGGAATCAAAGGTACAGCCCGCAACCGGCCCGATGGAACTGTATTTATTGAAGCCGAAGGGGATGATTTCTCACTCGAACTCTTTCTTGAATTTTGCAATAAAGGCTCAGACAGGGCAGTAGTTGAAAATGTATCTTACAGCGAAGCTGAATTGAAAAACTATGTTAATTTTGAAGTAGTAAAAAGATAATTAATACGATTTAATCTTATCTCTCATTGTCAGCAATTAAAAAATTTGCCGGTCAGACTGCTATTTACGGGATAAGTACTGTCATAGCCCGTTTTTTAAACTTTTTTCTTACGCCTGTTTATGTGGGGCTTTACTCCCCGAAAGTTTACGGTATTTTTTCTGTAATGTATAGCTGGGCTTCCATGCTTAATGCTTTTCTGGCATTCGGAATGGAAACCACCTATTTCAGGTACCTCAATAAATATGAAAACGACAAGCAAAAAGTATATAACAATACTTTTTTTACGGTCTCATTGATGGCGATGATATTCTTGCTTTTCACTTTTCTTTTTGTGGATGATATTGCTGCATGGATGCAGAAGGGTGATGGGTATGATCCTGATTATGCACGTTATGTTAAATATTTCATATACATCCTGGTGGCTGATGCTCTGGCGGTTATCCCATTTGCAAAAGTGAGGGCTGATGGCCGCCCTATACGCTATAGCATTATCAAGTTTGTCAATATTTTAACATTTATAAGTTTAAACCTGATCTTCATATTTGTATTTCCGCTGATCATAAAGGAAGGCTGGTTTGGTGCTGATTATTTAATTGGCTGGTATAGGGAGGGTTGGGTAGGCTATGTATTCCTTTCCAACCTGATTGCAAGCCTGATTACTCTCTTGCTGCTTATACCAGAGCTTTTGAAATTGACATTTACCTATGATATCACATTGCTGAAGGAAATGTTTGTTTATAGTCTGCCAGTACTGATTGCCAATATTTCCTTCATTGTCAATGAAAATATTGACAAGATATTTCTGGGACAGCTTTTGCCCGCTGATATAGCCGAACAGGAGGTAGGAATCTATGCAGCCTGTTGTAAGATCGCTGTGTTTCTGAGTATTTTCATCAGTGCATTTCGCCTGGGTGCTGAGCCTTTCTTCTTCAGTCATGCTAAAAATAAAAATTCATCCGAAACGTATGCCCGGATTATGAATTTCTTTGTGATTGCCATTTCCCTGATCTTTGTATTGCTTGTAGTGAATATCGAGTTGCTCAAGTACTTTATTAAAGGTAAGGATGCTGCCGAGCAGGCACTTTATTGGTCGGGCTTAAGAATAGTCCCAATTTTATTGTTTGGTTATGTTAGTCTTGGAATTTATATCAATTTATCGATCTGGTATAAATTATCTGATCAAACGCGTTATGGATTATATATTTCGGGGATCGGCGCTATTTTAACGATCATCCTCAATGTAATCTTCATTCCTGAGTACAGTTATATGGCTTCGGCCTGGATCTCTCTGACTGCCTATACTGTGATGATGATCCTTTCGTATTTATGGGGCCAGCGAAATTACCCCATACCATATAAGCTCAAGAAGAACATTATTTACCTTTTAACTTCCATTTGTATTGTTTTTGTAGCATTTGTAGTATTTGAACGTAATCTGATCATAGGAAATGCCTTGTTTCTTATATTTACAGGAATCATCCTATTCTCTGAAAGAAAGGAAATTAGGTTAATCTTAGGCACAAAATGAACATTCGCATTATAAACAGATCATCCCATCAATTGCCGGCTTACGAAACAGCTGCATCAGCAGGGATGGATCTCAGAGCCAATCTTTCGGAAGTCCTGATTTTAAAGCCGATGGAGCGTAAGCTGGTTCCGACTGGTTTGTTTATTGAATTACCTGTAGGTTTTGAGGCGCAGATTAGGCCAAGAAGCGGACTTGCATTGAAGCATGGTATCAGCATTTTGAATTCTCCTGGAACAATTGATGCCGATTACAGGGGAGAAATTAAAATTCTGCTGATCAATTTTTCTGATATTGATTTTGAAATAAATAGTGGTGACCGTATAGCACAAATGATTATTTCAAGACACGAACAGGTAAGCTGGGAGGAAGTTGAAGTATTAAGCGACACAGTTCGTGGATCAGGTGGTTATGGTCATACCGGATTATAAAGTTATGATTAAAAGGATCTTAGCTATATCGTTTTTATTGCTTTGTGCAATTTCTCTATCCGCGCAGCGGAACAGAGTTGAAAAGACTGAGCCTGTAATTGTAATAGGTAAGACCCTAAATCAGAGGGATAGTATCCGGGTAAAGGAATTATTCTTTGATGGACTGCAGGAAAAACTCTCAATGAATTATGCTCAGGCAGAATCAAGTTTTTCAAAAGTACTTGAATTGGATCCTGCTAATGATGCGGCTATGTATGAGTTGGCTAATATCAGTTTAGCCGCTAACAAGCCCGGGGATGCAGAAAGATTGCTGAGAAAAGCCGTCACAGTAAGCCCTGAAAATGAATGGTACTGGGCATTGCTCTCCGATATCTATAAAAGAACAAATAAAATTGATGACCTGGTTTTTGTACTGGAGGAATTATCCAGGATATCACCCAAAAATGAGTCTTATTACTATGACAAGGCAAATGCACTCCTGATACTAAAACGTGTTGAAGATGCTGAAGATGCCTATGACGAAATAGAGAAGAGATTTGGATCTTCAGACAATCTGGTATCAGCCAGACAGCGTGTTCTGATGCAGCAAGGTAAATCGGCTAAACTCAGCGATGAACTCGAAAAGCAAATTCTTTCAAAACCCGAAGACTTAAGAAACTATATTTATCTGAGCGAGGTTTATGTCAAGGCAGGTGAAAGACAAAAGGCCGTTGAGATTTTGAACAGGGCAAAGGAGATATCACCTGCGAATGCAATGGTCCGTCTTGCCCTTGCGGATAATTATAAGGCACTCAGGCAATTTGAAAATACATTTATTGAGCTGAAAGTTGCTTTTGAAGACCCTGATTTAAATATTGACGAGAAGGTGAGGATTGTACTTTCCTTTTTCCCAATGTTTGCTGATATGAAGGCAAGGGCTTATGCGAATGAACTGGCCTCAATCATGGTGAGGGTTCATCCTGATGAGGCGAAAGCCCATGCTGTAAATGGAGATGTTTTGTTTCAGGAGCGAAAATATCCGCAAGCTCAGGAATCCTACAAAAAAGCACTTGCAATTAATGATCAGGTCTATCAGATTTGGGAACAACTCTTGCGAATAGAAGTTAGCCGTGGTGAATTTGAGCTGGCTATCGCTGACGGGGATCAAGCACTAAGTATTTTTCCGAATCAGGCTGCACTATATTTATATACGGGTATTGGTTATGCGCAAACTCAAAAACATGATAAGGCAATCGTTTATTTAAAAAGTGCATTAGATCTTGAAACTGAGGACAAAGAGATACTTGTTCAGATCTATTCTGCCATGGGTGATTCATTTAATTACCTGAAACAATTTAAGGAATCTGATCAGGCCTACACCAAAGCACTTGAGCTGGATCCCAAAAATTCCTATGTTTTGAATAATTATGCTTATTATTTATCGTTAAGAGGGGAGAATCTGGATGAGGCCGAAAGAATGTCAAGGCGTTCAAACGAACTGGATCCTGATAATGCATCATCTGAAGATACCTATGCATGGATTCTTTTTAAATTAAAGAAATATACTGAAGCAAGAACCTGGATTGAGAGAGCATTGCGGCATAATTCGAAAAGTGCAGTACAGGTAGAACATTACGGAGATATTTTATATTTCCTCGGAGAAAAGGAAAAGGCCGTCGAACAATGGCAAAAGGCAAAAGAAATTGGATCGCGCTCAGACACACTGGAAAAAAAAATAAATGAAAAAAAATATATTGATTAAAACGGTTTATGCACTGCTACTTCTGGTGGCCTTAACGAGCTGTAAGGCTAAAAAAGTAGTTTTGGTGCCCCCTGCTGTCCCTGAAACCTCAGCTATTCCATCAGATCCGGATAATTCCAGAGATAATAAATTGAAATCTATAAATGAAAGTGATTTGGTCTTTAGTACCATGGCAGTCAGATCTAAGGCGGTGCTAAGTATCAACGATAAAAGCAATGATGTGAACATGAGTTTCCGTATCAGGAACAATGAAGTGATATGGGTTTCGGTAACAGCACTTGCGGGGCTGGAGGTGGCCAGGGCATTGATCACTCCAGATAGTGTCAAAATACTGAATCGATTAGATAATGTGTACATAAAGAAACCATTCAGCTATATCTATGAGTTTACCAATGAGCAGATCAGCTTCAGAACACTTCAGTCTATCCTGATTGGAAACACTATTTCAGAATTTATTACTGATTCAACTGAGCTAAATATGGAGCGTGATGAAGTTAAGCTGAGAACTATTTTAGGGGCAATGACTTATAATTTACGGGTGAGCCCTCAAAATAAAGTAATCTATTCAAATTTGAATGACGAGCTTGCAAAACAGGAACTTACTGCCAATTACTCTGATTTCATATTGGTAAATCAGCAACAGATTCCACATACAGTTGTGATGAATTCCAAAGTTAAAACTAAGAAGTTTCTGCTTGATCTGAAGTTTCTAAAAGTAGATTTGGATGGTCCTTTGGAACTTCCATTCAGGGTTCCTGAACGGTTTTTGATTAAAAATTAAATACATTTGACAGAATGAAGCGTTTAAAGTGTATCCTTTTTCTTGTATTATTTTGTTCTGTAAGTGCTGTATTTGCTCAGAGTAGCTCAGAGCTTAGGAGGCGAAAGGAGGCATTGACCAGGGAAATAGAATCTTTGAACAAGAGCCTGAATCAGACTGCCAATAACAAGAACCTTTCCCTGAAGGAGATCCGTGCCCTGAATGCCCAGATCCGCCTGCGTGAGAATAAGATTAATATTATCAATTCAGAGGTTAAATTATTAGATAACCAGATTTCAGATAATACGAACACAGTCCGTTCGCTTCAGTCCCAGCTCAGTAAATTAAAAAAGGAATATGCAGCAATGGTACTGTTTGCTTTCCGAAATCAGAGTTCTTACAGTAAACTGATGTTTATTTTTGCAGCAGACAATTTCAATCAGGCTTATAAACGGTTGAAATACCTTCAGCAATTCAGTGAATACAGAAAGAAACAGGCACAGTATATTGAAGGAACCCAAAAAGAACTAAATGTTAAGATCAGTGAACTTGACAGAAACAAGAAGGAGAAAAGTGAAATATTGACAGATCAGCAGAAGGAAAAGCAGACTCTCGGTATACAAAAGAACAGTAAGTCCAAGGTTCTGAACACTTTGACAAGTCAGGAGAAAAAGTTGAAACAGGAGCTTACTCAAAAGCAAAGGGAATCAGCCATTTTAAACAGGGCGATCCAGAATGCGATCAACCGGGAAATTGAAGAGGCAAGGAAAAGGGCTGAGGCTGAAGCCAGGGCCGCCGCCGCAAAGGCCAAAGCAGAGAATAAGGATGCGCCTGATTATAAGCCTGTTGCAAGTGGGTCGAGTATTTTGGCGGCAACACCTGAATCTGCAAAACTATCTTCCGATTTTCTGGGAAGCAGGGGAAGCCTTCCCTGGCCGGTAACGAATGGAATGATCATCGAGGATTTTGGGAATCATACAATCGGGCGAAATGTAACTACCGAAAACAATGGGGTTGATATTAAAACAGCTCCGGGTTCAGCTGTTCGTGCTGTATTTGGCGGCGATGTTGCTGCGGTTCAGAATATTTCAGGTTCCTACGCTGTTTTGATCAGGCACGGTGAATATTTTACCGTATATTCGAATTTAAAGAGTGTAAGTGTATCAAGAGGACAGAAAGTTACGTTAAAACAAAATATAGGTATTGTAATCACTGATCCTATTGACGGGACAACTGAAGTGCACTTTGAAGTACGTAAAGGAGCGACTCCAATGAATCCTGCCGGTTGGCTGGCAAATTAATTATTGAGAAAAAGGCAATTTATTGCCTATATTTGTATATAGTATGATGAGTATGGTTAATTCTGTGTTATTGTTTATGAATATCGGAGGGCCGGAGATGATCCTGATATTCCTTGTTGTTCTCTTATTGTTTGGTGGTAAAAAGCTTCCAGAACTTGCCCGCGGTTTGGGTAAAGGCCTTAGAGAGTTTAAGGATGCATCTGATGGAATTAAAAGGGAGATCCATAACAACATTAATAGTGTTAATGAGGTTGCTGAGCAGGTAAAATCAGAAGTTCAGACTGCTGCAGATTATATAGATACCGAAACCTCTGCCGTAACAGGCTATTCCAATCCTGATGAGGCTGTATTGGAGCATGGATATGCATCCCAAACAGAACTGGAACATGAAAATAGTAATCCTGTAGCCGGATATGAACCTGAAAACACATTTGTTGAACCGGGTTCAGAAATTACAAATAATCCCGAAGATACGGGGCTTGAGCATACAAAAATCGCACATTAAATAAATTATTATGTCAAATTCAATGTTATTATTTGCAGGACTGGGAGCCACTGAAGTTATCTTAATTGTCGTGGTAGTACTGTTAATGTTTGGAGGTAAAAAAATCCCTGAGCTAATGCGCGGGTTGGGTAAAGGAATTAAAGAATTCAAGACTGCTCAGAATGGCGAGGGAGAAACTCCTGCCTCTACTTCAAAAGACCAGGAGACTAAATAATATATTCTATCTGGAATTAATTTCCTCTGGTATAATCATTGCCGGAGGAAATTTCTATTTTAAACTAAATTGCCTTATTTGGAATCTATAGAGACGATAGAAAGCCAATCCTGGCTTATCAATACGTATGATTCTTGTTTGCATCTTGTGGCATAATCATAAATTTTATTTCTATTAAATTACACTATTAGAGGCATGGAAGGTATTTCTTCTCTTTCCAAAATTCAATCTGCCCTGGCAAAGCATGATAAAGAATTTACGTTATCCCTACTTGTAGAACATTACTTAAAACGTATCGACGAAACAACTGAGCTGAATGCTTTTGTAGAGGTCTTTATTGATGAAGTGCGTTCTGAAGCCTTTCGGATTCAGCAAAAGCTGGTTGCTGGTAAGGCGGGAAAGCTTGCCGGAATGGTAATAGCCATTAAAGATAATATCTGCTACAAAAATCATAAAGTTTCTGCCTGTTCCAGGATTCTTGAAAATTATGTTTCACCCTTTTCTTCAACGGTTGTTGAGCGACTTCTTGCCGAAGATGCATTGATTATTGGGAGACTAAATTGCGATGAATTTGCAATGGGGGCATCTAATGAATCCTCTTATTATGGCCCGGTAAAAAATAATGCCGACCAGACCAAAGTTTCGGGAGGTTCCTCCGGGGGCGCAGCCGTTGCTGTTCAGGCCGGATTATGCCTTGCCGCTTTGGGTACTGATACGGGTGGATCAGTTCGTCAGCCCGCAGCATTTTGCGGGGTTGTAGGCTTGAAACCAAGTTATGGTAGGGTTTCGAGGCATGGAATTATTTCTTATGCTTCCTCATTTGACCAGGTTGGGCCGATCACAAATTGTGTGGAAGATGCCGCAATACTACTTGAAGTTATAGCTGGCTCAGATAATTATGATAGTACGGCTTCGCAAAGGATGGTGCCTTCATATACCTCAGAAAACAAAGGAGGCAAAAAGGAAAAGATTGCTTACCTGTCTGAAGCCCTGCATTCTAAAGGGCTGGATCCTGAAGTTAAATGTGCATTTGAAAATAGCATAGATTCATTAAAGGCTGCAGGACATGTTGTAGAGCCTGTGTCTTTTGAATATCTGGAATATGTTGTTCCCACCTACTATATTCTGACAATGGCTGAGGCATCTTCTAATCTGGCGCGGTACGATGGGGTACATTATGGCTATCGCAGCAAACGTGCATATGATCTGGAATCAACATACAAGACTTCCCGTTCTGAAGGTTTCGGGCCTGAAGTGAAGCGAAGGATTGTGCTCGGAACTTTTGTACTCAGTGCCGGGTATTATGATGCTTACTATTCAAAGGCACAAAAAGTACGCCGGCTGATTCGGGATAAAACCAATCATATTTTAGAAGAGTATGATTTTATCATGCTACCTACCGCGCCAACACCAGCCTTTAATATTGGTGAGGAAAGTGATGATCCGGTGGTGAATTATCTTGCAGACATTTTTACTGTACAGGCTTCATTGGCAGGTATTCCTGCAATTTCCTTGCCTGTAGGCAATAATGAAGCCGGTTTGCCGTTAGGAATTCAGTTTTTAGGCAAGCGCTTCGAAGAAGCTGATCTGTTGGCTTTTTCAAAAAAATTCCTGGAGCTACTTAAAACCGTATAAAGTTCCAGGTTTCTATATGTTGTTTAATCTGGTAAATTTGCCTACTCTATTTTCAAAATATGAGAAAAACGATAGCTTCTGTGTTTTTTACCTCCTTATTGCTGATAATTTCTATTCATGCATCAGCCCTGATGAAACAGGATTCGATTCTTAAAAGCTCAGGTAAGAGTATTCATCCAGGAGATACACTTTTTACTCCTAATTCTATTGACGACCCTATCCTGAGCTACCAGAACCTTGTTTATAAAAACAGGCTTGAGTCTATCCAAAAAGATGTTTCATTAAGTTATAATGAACATGTTCAGCGATATATTGACATATATACGGGAAGAAAAGAACAAATTGGGAAGATGCTCGGTCTGTCTGAATATTACTTTCCCATCTTTGAAAGAGCATTGAAAGAGGCTGGTATTCCTGAAGAACTTAAATTTCTTACAGTGGTGGAATCGGCACTAAATCCTCAGGCGGTTTCCCGATCAGGTGCAGTAGGGCCCTGGCAGTTTATGTATGCTACCGCCAAAGGCTATGGTTTGATTATGGATAACTATACCGATGAGCGTAAGGACCCTGTGAAGGCAAGTTATGCAGCAGCAAGATACCTCGTTGATGCGCATGCCAGAATAGGCGACTGGCTGTTGGCCATTGCGGCCTTTAACTGTGGAACAGGTGCTGTTACCAGGGCCATTGCAAAATCTGGTGGAGTAGCTGATTTTTGGAAGGTAAGGCCATTTTTACCGGTCGAAACCCAGAATTATGTTCCTGCGTTTATCGCTACTGTTTATTCGATGAAATATTTTAAGGATCATGAAATTTCTGTTAAACCGGCAGGCTTCAGTACATTGACTGATGTGATCCCTGTAAATAAAAGGATATCTATCAGTAGCATTGCCGCTGCTTCTGGTCTTGATGTGAATGAACTCCTCCTTCTGAATCCCTCTTTTAAAAGGGAAATCATCAATGGATCAGAATCCATGCCAATGCCATTGGTGCTTCCGGAAGTAAAGAATACTACTTATTCTTCTTTATATGATCTTTTTAATGGAACGGCTGAACAGATTAAACCGGCACCACTTCTTACAGCAGTAAAAAAGTCAGTACCCTCGAAATCTGAACAGCCGAAAAAAGCAAGTCCATTTTTATACTACACAGTAAAACCTGGTGATACTCTTTCAGAGATTGCAGAAAAAAACGGTTCAAGTGTAAGTAAAATAAAAGCTCTTAACGGACTTAAAACGTCGTCGATAAATGTTGGAATGCGGCTTAAAATCAATAAAACTTAAATTAATAGTTATACAGGAGTCTTATTGTTGTTAATTACATCTATAACGAAAAGAATTGTAATTTTGCCCACCTGACCAATTCCCAAACTTAATGAGTAAAACTAACCGTAAACAAGACGCATTGGACTACCATTCTCATGGCCGTCCCGGGAAAATACAGGTTGTACCAACCAAACCCACCAATTCTCAGCGTGATTTGTCGCTGGCCTATTCACCCGGTGTAGCAGAACCATGCCTCAGGATTGCAGAAAATAAAGAAGATGTCTATAAATATACCGCCAAGGGAAACCTTGTTGCAGTAATCAGCAATGGCTCAGCGGTTCTTGGTCTGGGTGATATTGGCCCTGAAGCCGGGAAACCGGTAATGGAAGGGAAGGGATTACTCTTTAAAATATTTGCAGATATCGATGTGTTTGACCTCGAGCTGGATACTCAGAACATTGAGGAATTTGTCACCATTGTTAAGGCACTTGAGCCTACTTTCGGTGGTATTAATCTGGAGGATATCAAGGCACCGGAATGCTTTGAAATTGAGCGTCGTCTTAAGGAGGAAATGTCAATTCCGGTTATGCATGATGATCAGCATGGTACAGCAATCATTTCTGCCGCTGCATTAATCAATGCCTGTGAATTGCAGAAGAAGAAGCTGGATAAAGTTAAAATTGTAGTTAATGGTGCAGGTGCGGCAGCAATTTCCTGTACCCGTTTATATGTAAGCCTTGGTGCACGAAAAGAAAATATTGTGATGCTTGACCGTTCGGGGGTTATTCGCAGCGATCGTGCAAATCTTGAGGGTACTAAAGCTGAATTCGCCACTACCCGTAAGATTAATACGCTGGCGGAGGCCGTTAAAGATTCGGATGTATTTATCGGACTTTCTTCTCCTGATGTATTGACTGCCGAGATGCTTAAAACAATGGCAAAAAATCCGATTGTATTTGCAATGGCAAACCCTGATCCTGAAATTGCCTATGAGCTTGCAATCAAAACCCGAAAGGATATTATTATGGCAACCGGCCGATCAGATTATCCGAATCAGGTAAATAATGTACTCGGTTTTCCATATATATTCAGAGGGGCACTCGACGTAAGGGCTACCGGAATAAATGAAGAAATGAAAAAGGCAGCAGTATTTGCAATCGCTGAACTGGCCAAGAAAACGGTTCCTGAATCAGTAAATCTTGCCTATAATGTAAAAAATATAAAATTCGGGAAAGATTATATCATTCCAAAGCCTATTGACCTTCGCTTAATCACTTCAGTATCACCTGCAGTTGCCAAAGCAGCAATGGATTCGGGTGTGGCACGCAAAGTAATAAACGACTGGGAAGCGTATAATGAGGAATTAAAAACCCGCCTTGGCCTTGACGATAAGTTAATGCGTACCATCACAAATAAGGCTAAAAGTGCTCCTAAGCGCGTAGTTTTCGCAGAAGCTGATAATTACAAAATTTTGAAGGCCGCACAGATTGTTCGTGATGAAGGTATTGCGATACCGATTTTACTGGGGAATAAAGGCCTGATCAGTCGCATTATGCAGGAAAACGAACTTGAACTGGATGGAGTAAACATTATCGATCCGCTAGAAGAACTTGAAAAAAGAAACAAGTTTGCTGATTTCCTGTACAAAAAACGTCAGCGCCGGGGAATTACCCTGTTTGAGGCAAAAAAACTGATGAAGGACCGGAATTATTATGGTGCTGCAATGGTTCAGTTTGGGGAAGCAGATGCTTTGATCTCCGGGCTGACCAAAGATTATCCTTCTACCATCAAGCCTGCACTTCAGGTAATTGGGATTGAAGAGGGAATTAACCGTGTTGCCGGGATGTATATGATGCTGACAAAAAAGGGTCCTGTATTTTTTGGTGATACTACAGTTAATGAAAATCCTAGCGTTGATGAGCTGGTTGACATAACTACTTTACTTGATCATTCTGTCAGGAAATTTAATATTCAGCCAAGAGTTGCAATGCTATCCTATTCAAATTTTGGATCGAATGATGGGGCAGTTCCTGACAAGGTTCGTCAGGCAGTCAAGATTCTCCATGAAAAGCATAAGGAAATCACTGTTGACGGCGATATGCAGGCAAATTTTGCGATGAATCCTGATTTGCTCAAAGATAATTATCCTTTCAGTACTTTAGTAGGCGCACCTGCAAATGTGTTGGTATTCCCAAATCTTGAGTCCGGAAATATTGCCTATAAATTACTGCAGGAAATAGGTGGTGCTGAGGCTGTAGGTCCAATCTTGCTGGGACTGAATAAACCGGTGCACATCTTGCAATTAGGAAGTTCTGTACGGGAGATTGTGAATATGGTTACCATAGCTGTTGTGGATGTTCAGACCAAGGAGGAAGAAAGTTCAGCACTGCTTAGTCCAAAACCAAAAGGCATATTTAAAAGGCCTTTAAAAAAAGAATGAATAATAACAGACCGAATTATTGTGAATTAATATTAATCGAAAAAGATGTACGCATATATAAGTGGTAAACTGGTATTCAAGTCTCCAAACTATGTGGTTTTAGACGCTAATGGAATAGGTTATCACATTAATATTTCGCTGAATACTTATGCGGCACTTGAGGAGAAGGAACATTGCAAGCTTTATACCTGGCTTCATGTAAAAGAGGATGCTCACACCCTGTATGGTTTTTATGAGGAGGGTGAGCGTCGTTTGTTTCTGCACCTGATTTCTGTTTCAGGAATAGGGCCCAATACCGGCAGAATGATTCTGTCGTCAATTACACCGTCTGAGATCCAGGCGGCAATCGTTAAAGGCGATGTGCCCCTGATTCAAAGGATTAAAGGTATCGGCCCTAAATCTGCACAAAGGATGATACTTGAACTGCAGGACAAACTAAAAAAGGAAGGCCCTGACTCACTCATCTCCATGCCTGTTCATAATACGGCAAAAGATGAAGCGTTATCAGCTTTGGTTATGTTAGGTTTTAACAAAAATATTGCTGAAAAGTCGCTTGAAAGCGCAATCAAAGCTTCAACAGAAAATTTATCTGTTGAAGCTTTGATAAAAATTGCCCTTAAAAGCTTATAATTATAACAATATCCTTTGAAATTGAGAAGTGCCGCTACTTTTTGCCTGAAGAGCTTTTTGTGTGTCTTCCTTCTTCTGTCTGCAGGACGGGTATTTGCCCAAAATACCCCTGTTGCCAAGGATACTGTTAAACTCGTTTATCCTTTTCAGGATTCCAAAACACTGCAGTTCAAACCGCAAACAGGAATTATACTTCCAAACCCATCGAATATTCAGAGAAGCGTTGAATTTGATCCGGTTTCAAAGCGTTATATCATTCGGGAAAAAATTGGGGAAAGACTCTACCGGGCTCCTCAATATCTAAGTATTGAGGAGTATCAGAGATATGAAAATGAACTGATAAAAAGGAATTACTGGCGTGAATTGGCAGATTTGCCGCTTTCCGAGGCCCGTGAACCCGGGTTCATCCCCCCTGTAATGGTAAACAGTAAATCTTTTGAAAAATTATTTGGCGGAAATACGATAGAAATCAGGCCACAGGGATCCGCTGACCTTACTTTTTCTGGACGATTAAGCCGAAATGAGAACCCCTTGTTCAATGAACGGCAACGCAGGCAGGGTAATTTTGATTTCGATCAGCGGATACAAATGAATGTCGTTGGGCAAATCGGTGAAAAGATGCGGATCAGCACCAATTATAATACGGAAGCCCAGTTCGATTTCGAGAACCAGGTCAAGCTCGATTATACAGGTAAGGATGATGAAATCATCAGAAAGATAGAAGCAGGTAACGTGAGTCTGCCATTGAGCTCTTCCCTGATTAGCGGCAGTCAGGCTCTGTTTGGATTAAAGACCCAGCTGCAATTTGGAAAATTGAATGTAACCAGCATTTTTTCTCAGCAAAAATCACAGCAAAAGGAGATTACAATTACCAATGGTTCCCAACAAAATGAATTCAGTATCTCGGCGGATAATTATGAAACCAATAAGCATTATTTCCTGGCTCAGTATTTCAGGGATACTTATAATAAAGCTTTGGAAAATATACCGCTCAATAGCTCTAATATTAATATTACAAAAATTGAAGTTTGGATAACCAATCGTGCAAACAGCACCGTAAATTCAAGAGATGTTCTGGGCTTACTCGATCTGGGTGAAAATAAGGTTTACAATACCTTTCAGGTTCAGGGTGGGCAGGGATTTTCTGTTCTTCCATCTGGCTTCGCCGGTCCGGGATTTGGTCAACAGTCAAATAATTTGCTGCAGATTCTTCCACCAGGGGTAAGACAGACCAATTCCAATGATGCAATTTCCTTTTTTCAGGCTGCAGGAGGCGGTACCGACAATTTTGCAAAACTGACATTTGCCAGAAATCTTACTGATAAGGAATTTATATTAAACCCCAGGCTCGGGTATATATCCCTAAACACTGCCTTGAATGCAGATGAGGTTCTGGCTGTCGCTTTTCGCTATACAATCAATGGAGTTGAATATCAGGTTGGGGAATTCTCCACTGATAATCCAGTGAATAATTCCACGCCGGAAGTATTATATGTTAAATTATTAAAGAATGAAACCCTGAAAACAAGTCTGCCAACCTGGGATTTGATGATGAAGAATATTTATACCCTTGGGGCGTATCAGGTTAGCCGAAACGATTTTAAACTAAATATTTTCAGGCTTGATGAGGATACGGGTATAGAAAAACCGCAGATGACTGAAGGGCAGAACACCAACAATAAATTATGGATACAGTTAACCAATCTGGATAATCTGAATCAGCAGAACGACCGTAAGCCAGATGGTTATTTCGATTTTCTGGAAGGCATCACCATCGATCCACAGAATGGAAGGATTACTTTCCCACTAGTAGAACCTTTTGGTTCTGACCTGGCTAAGCGTTTTAATCCGGTATCTGAGCGTAATCTGATCGATAAATATGTTTATCAGCCTCTGTATGACTCTACAAAGGTGATCGCTCAGCAATTGTTTGCAAGATTGAACAGATATCTGATCCGGGGTACCTATCAGTCGCAGGGAGGTTCAGAATTTCAGCTGAATGCTATTAATGTCCCCCCGGGTTCGGTACAAGTAGTTGCAGGATCAATGCCATTGCAGGAGGGGGTCGATTTTACAGTCGATTATAATATTGGTGTGGTCAGAATCTTAAATTCTGCCCTGCTTAGTTCAGGGCAGCAAATTAGAATCAAACTTGAAAACAATGAACTTTTTGGATTACAGCAGCGTTCGCTCACCGGCTCACGTTTTGATTATCGCGTAAACGATAAGCTGAATCTGGGAGGTACATTCATGAACCTGACGGAAAAGCCCCTTACCCAGAAAGTGAATATTGGAGAAGAAGCAATTTCGAATACGATATGGGGTATAGATGCAAGCTATAATTCCCCTTCCAGATGGCTGACACGAATGGTAGATAAGATTCCATTCATCAATACTAAGGAACCTTCTAGTATTACCTTCAATGGGGAGTATGCCAGTCTTGTTCCCGGCCATCCCAGAGCACTGAATTTTGCAGGAAGCAGAAACGGAGCAAGTTATCTCGATGATTTTGAAGCAAGCCGGTCCATGATCGATATTAAAAGTGCCATATCTTGGCATATTTCAGGCACCCCTCAGCACTTTCCGGAATCAAGGCTTAACAATGACCTGGCTTATGGTTATAACCGGGCGAGACTTGCTTTTTATAATATCGATCCAATATTTTTCCTGAATGGAAATTCACTTACGCCCGAAAATATCAGAAGGGATAAGAATGAATTGTCAAATCATTATGTCCGTCAGGTTTTTGAGCGGGAGGTTTTTCCTTTCAAGGATTCCAACACGGGGCAGGCAATTATTCTCCCAACCTTCGATCTTGCTTTTTATCCAACCATCAGGGGTCCATATAATTTCACTACTTCTGGCCTGACTTCTCAAGGTACCTTAACTAATCCACGAAGCAGGTGGGGTGGGATTTTCAGGAAACTTGAAACAAACGATTTTGAGGCATTGAATATTGAGTTTATCGAAATGTGGATGCTCGACCCATTCATATATAATACTACTAGCCCGGGTGGTGATCTCTACTTCAATCTGGGTAATATTTCTGAAGATATTCTGAAAGATGGAAGGAAAAGTATGGAGAATGGTTTACCGATAGATGGAAATATTACCAAAACGGAAAATACTATATGGGGTAGAGTCCCAAAACTTCAGCCGGTCATACAGGCATTTGATAATAACCCCACGGCCAGAGAATTTCAGGATATAGGTATCGACGGTTTGAGTAGTGAAGATGAGAGACAGCAGTTCAGTTCCTTTTTGAATCAGGTAAAGGCAAGTATTAATCCTCAGGCTGCAATTGAGCTTGAAAGTGATCCTGCATCAGATGATTATCAATACTACAGGGGATCAAATCTGGATCAGGCAAATGCCGGTATTCTAAAGAGGTATGAGAAATATAATAATACTGAAGGAAATTCAAAAACCGCTCAGCAATCTTTAGCACTGACGGGAATTGAGAATACCGCAGCAACATCATTTCCGGATGGAGAGGATATCAACCGGGATAACAATTCAACACAGGCCGATGAGTATTTTCAGTACAAGGTTTCTATTCGGCCTCAGGATCTGCTTTCGGTAGGAACTAATTATGTTTCAGACATTGTTCCTGCAACGGTCAGACTGGCTAATGGAACACAGGAAACAGTCAGGTGGATTCAATTTAAAATCCCAATTGCAGAATATTTGCAGAAAGTTGGGAATATTGAGGATTTTAAATCGATTCGCTTTATCAGGATGTTTATGACTGATTTTGCAGATACTACTGTGATGCGTCTGGCAAGACTGCAATTGGTTAGAGGTGAATGGAGAAGGTACAATTCCGAGAATAATCCATCCAAGGTCATCGCTGATCCATCTTTAATTAATCCTGGTCTCGACAATTCTGTAATTGATGTCAGTGCAGTCAATATTGAGGAGAATGGAAAACGCACCCCGATTCCATATGTTCTTCCACCGGGTATTACCAGGGAAATCGATTTTACAAATTTCAGGGGGGAATCCCGTCAGAATGAACAATCATTGGCTTTAAGTGTCCGGAATCTTCGGGATGGCTACGGGCGTGCAGCCTTCAGAACTACTATGCATGATTTTCGTTCCTATAAGCGTCTCGAAATGTTCATTCATGCTGAAGGTGATCAGTTGCGGGATAACGACCTCAGGGCTTTCCTTAGGGTGGGTACCGATAATCAGGATAATTATTATGATTATGAGATTCCATTAAAAGTCACCAGTCCGGGAACCAGTGCCCCCAGCCTGATCTGGCCCGATCAGAATAAGGTGGATGTAGAATTAAGGTTGTTTTTAGAAGCCAAAGCTGCCCGCAACAGGGCCGTTTTTAATGGGCAACCATGGCCGATTAATCGACCCTATATTTATCAGGATGGGCAAAATATAATCACCGTAAAAGGGCAGCCCGATCTGAGCAAGGTCAGGGTTTATATGCTTGGCGTTCGTAATCCATTGCGAAGTTTAGCAAATCCGGGTCTTGATGATGGACTCGATAAATCAGCTCAAATCTGGTTTAATGAGATGCGGCTCACCGATTTTGATGAGCGGGGAGGATGGGCTGCAACTGCCCGTATGAATGCCAGACTTGCAGATTTTGCAGATGTTACCATCTCGGGTAGCAAGAGTACCATTGGCTTCGGTTCAATAGACCGCAGAGTGAGTGAGCGAAACCGGGATGATGATATGCTTTTTGACCTTTCAGGCAATGTAGAGCTTGGCAAATTCTTCCCTGAACGTACAGGATTGAAAGTGCCCATGTATGTGAACTTCTCAAAGCAGATAGCATCACCACAATATGATCCGCGAATTCAGGATACTGAATTTAAAACCACGCTCGAAAATTCTACAAAGGAAGTACGGGATTCACTGAAATTCATCACCGAGGATTATACTGCCAGGAAGAGTATTAATTTTACCGATGTCCGCAAGATCAAAACCAATCCTGAAAGTAAAATCCACCTTTGGGATATTGAAAATCTGAGTGCAAGCTATGCATTCAATGAGTTTAATCACCGCGATTTCATTAATGAAAACACCTTACAGAAGACCTACCGGGCCGGATTGCAGTATAATTATTCGAAACAGGCCAAAAGCATTACTCCATTCGAGAAACTAATCAAATCTAAAAGTCTTTCATTGATCAGGGACTTTAATTTCAGTCTTTTACCATCAATTCTAAATTTCCGGATAGATGTTGACCGATTATATTCAGAGAATACCCTGCGCGATAATGACCCCAATAATTTTCTTCCGATTAATACCAATTTTAATAAGAATTTCCAGATGTCGCGTCTCTACGGCATCAGCTGGAACCTGACCCGTTCCATGCAAATAGACTTCAATGCAACCAACTATTCTATTATTGATGAACCCGAGGGTCGAATAAACGGACTAAAACGGGACACACTCTGGCAAAACCTGATGAAGCTGGGTCGGACAACTGATTACGGTCATACGATGAACCTGACCTATAATTTACCTATCAATAAAATTCCCGGTATGGACTGGATTACAGTTGCAGCCCGTTATGGTTCGGGTTTTAACTGGCAGACAGAACCCTTGTTGACAATGAATGATCCCAGAATTAATGTGGGGAACACGATTCAGAACTCACGTACAGTCCAGCTCAACCCTACCTTAAATATGGTTGCATTGTATAATAAATTCGGTTTTGTCAGAAGCATGAACCAGGCTGATAAAAGTAATGCAGCCGGCTTCCTGATTAATCTGATTACCAGTCTGAAAAATGTCAGCGGGGCATACACCAAAACAGAGGGTACTTTTCTTCCCGGTTATCTTCCTAAAACAGGTTTCATTGGGCAGGATCTCAGTTTTAATGCTCCTGGGTATGATTTTATATTTGGCGGGCAAAGGGATATCAGAAGCCGTTCGCTGGAAAATGGCTGGATCACGCGGGACTCATTGCTGAATCAGTTATACATTAATACCATTAAAGAAGATATGAGTTTCAGGGGTTTAATTGAGCCAATCCGTGACCTTCGTATTGAATTGACTGCTATCAAAAGTCAGAGTTTTAATTATTCATCAAATTTCAAATTCCTTCCTTCAAGCGATAGCTTCGAAAATTTGAGTCCGGTTACCACCGGGGATTTCAGTATCTCCTTTTTCTCAATGAAAACAGCGTTCAGTAAGGAGAATAAATTAAACAATTCTTCGCGTCTGTTTACACAGTTTCAGGAGAACAGAGCCATAATCTCCCGGAGGCTGGGCGCTCAAAATCCAAATTCTACAGGATCTTCGGGCGGATTTGCGGATGGTTATAACAGGAGTTCCCAGGATGTATTGATTGCCTCATTCATGGCAGCCTATACTGGTAAGGATGCCAATAATATTTCACTTAACCGCTTTCCTAAAATTCCGATTCCTAACTGGAGGCTTAGCTATAACGGACTGACAAAGTATTCTTTCTTCAATGAAATTTTTACCTCGGTTGATATCAATCATGCCTATCGATCGACCTACAGTGTGAATGGATTTAATTCACTGATACGTTATCAGGAATCAAATGGTGCAGTCAATGTGAAAGATGCAAGCGGGAACTTCCTTCCTTTTTATCAGTTTTCGCAAATTACTTTATTTGAGCAGTTTCTGCCCTTATTTGGTGTTGATGTCAGACTGAAAAATAATATGACCCTGAACCTGGAGTACCGTAAATCAAGGGCTCTTGGTTTTAGTTTAGCAAACAGTCAGCTGGCTCAACAAAAAGAAGACGGTGCAGTATTTGGTATGGGTTACCGTACCACTACATTTCGTTTCCCATTCGGTTTGTTTAAGTCATTGAAACTGGATAATGACATGAATTTTAAAATGGATTTTGCCTTAACCGACCGTAAACTGGTGATCTACCGTGCAGATGTTGATGATGCAGAAGTTTCATCAGGAGCAAAGAATATTACCGTCAGACCCTCAGTTGATTATGTGCTGAACCAGCGGTTCACAATGAGGTTATTCTATGATGGTAATATCACCAAACCTTATACCTCCCAGACCTTTAATACTTCATTCAGCAATTTTGGGGTTAATTTAAGGTTTAACCTGTAATAAGCTTTCTATCTTTTGGAAAGATGCTTCTGTGCTCTTTTTAATTGAAGTTCCCGCTTTTCGCTCATACCCCACAGGCCTTAATCACAGGCCGGTATCCGCTTCAATCGCGTTTAAGCATATCAGACAGTGCGATTAAAACCTGATCTATCCCCAATTATAAATAACTTAAGTGAACTCAACATGATATTTAAAAACCACATAGCAACATAGCATTTTATAGCTTCCAACCTATAATTAGACACAGATAGCCTTGAAGCTTTGCTTCAATCTATATGATTTACAATCTATGTTTCCTTTAAAGCATAATAAATTCAATCTATGTGGTTAAATATTAATCTTTAGATAGTTTAATATAGTACTTAGGTTAATTAAGCTTATTATAACCCAAATAACCCTCAATTAAGAATTGCAAGTCTGCTATTCTTAGAGTATTTTTGCAAAAACTAAAACCAAATCACAATGAATTTTCCTGCAGAATTAAAATACACCAAAGATCACGAATGGGTGCGCGTTGAAGGTAATCATGCCTATGTGGGTATTACTGAATTTGCACAGCATGAACTGGGCGATATCGTATACGTCGATATTAATACCTTAGGTAAAGAAGTAGCTCGTGAAGATGTATTTGGAACAGTTGAGGCTGTAAAAACAGTTTCAGATCTGTTCATGCCATTAACAGGTAGGATTCTTGAAATCAATAAAAAACTGGATGCAAAGCCTGAACTGGTTAATAGTGATCCTTATGGCGATGGCTGGATGGTTAAGATAGAGCTTACTGACACCGCTCAGGTCGAAGAATTATTATCAGCCGGAGATTATAAAACACAGATTGGGGTTTAATGTTCAAATCCTTACGATATCAGTATCTTTCAATACTTTGGGCCATCTTTGTAGTTATACTCTGCGAGATGCCCCCGATTGGTACTGACAAGGTGGGCTTTACCTTCTTTGAAGGGTTTGATAAATTAGCCCATACCGGCTTTTTCTTCGTGTTAACGGTGTTTTTATTTTATGGGAAAATCAGACAACAGGCGAGTTATTCCTATCGCCCACTGACAATCCTAAAAATCCTGGGCATCACGCTGTTTTTGGGTGCCGGTATTGAGTTGCTGCAGCTCAAGGTTTTTACCTATCGTTCTGCCGAGTGGTGGGATCTTTTCGCGGATATGACAGGTGTTGGAATGGGAATCTTCAGCTATATTTTTTTACATAGAGTTCGCTTCAATGAAAAACTGCTTTAAAATTGCGATTCTATTGCTTGTTCTGAGCCTGAGTTCCTGCAGTGTTTTTAAAAAAGGCTGCAAATGCCCAAAATTCATCCGTACTCATACTCCTTCAGGATTAACGATTCAGCCCTGATTTCTAATTATTGTGTAAAATCAATGTTCTTATTTGGAATTAATTCAAATAAGCATTATTTTTGATTCATCATTAAAACAGGGATATGAAGCTTTCACAATTAATACCGGGGCAAACAGGGATCATCAAAGAATTTACTGATCTTGAAATGTCTGTTAAGTTGATGGAAATGGGTTGTTTGCCGGGTGAATCTATCGTTGTTGAGCGCTTAGCCCCACTGGGTGATCCGATGGCTATCAGGGTTTCAGGTTATCAGTTAACCTTGAGAAAGAAGGAAGCTTCAACCATTATCATGCAATAATCTCCAGGTGAGCGGCGATTTAAAAATTGCATTAGTTGGTAACCCCAACTCCGGAAAATCTACTCTATTTAATGTTCTAACTGGATTAAATCAAAAAATCGGCAATTTTCCGGGAGTCACTGTCGAGAAAAAGACAGGATATTGTAAACTCCCCGACCAGCGTACTGCACAAATCACAGATCTCCCGGGTACCTACAGTTTTTATCCAAAAAGCAGGGATGAACGTATTGTACTGGATGCACTTAGCGATAAAACAGGATCCAACTATCCTGATCTCATTATTTTTGTTGCAGATGCATCTAATTTAAAAAGAAATTTACTGCTTTTTTCTCAGATTGCAGATCTCAAGATTCCAGTCATTATTGCTCTGAATATGATGGATCTGGCGGCTCGCTCAGGGATTGAAATTTCTGTTGATGAGCTGGCCCTAAAACTGGGGGTTCAGGTCATTCCAATTTCTGCCCGGAAGCAGGAGGGAATTGATCGTCTCAAGCAGGCTATACTGAACAATAGTTCTATTCCTCTTCAGTTGCCTTCTATCGAGGTTGAAAGCATAGCACCGGAGCTGATCAGGAGAATTCAGGACGAGTTGATGATTGAAAAGCCATATACGGCATTACAGATTGCTCATCAGTATGAACACCTGGCATTTCTGTCTCAAAAGGATAAGCAGTGGGTCGCCACGCTCAATAAGGAATTCAATTTTCATTCACAAAAAGCACAAGCCACCGAGACCATTGCCCGGTATAACTTTATCAATGATGTGCTTTTCGATGCAGTTAAGGTTCATTCTGATCCCAAACAGGAAACAATGAGTAACCGAATCGATAAAGTACTTACTCATCAGATATTTGGTTTCGTCATTTTTTTCGCGATACTTTTCATGATATTTCAGGCCATATTTTCATGGTCTGAATATCCGATGTCCTTAATTGAGGATTTGTTCCTTTGGTTATCAGAATTGAGCCTCCGGATTCTGCCCTCCGGAGTATTTACTGACCTATTGGTAAATGGAGTTCTTGCGGGATTAAGCGGAGTTATAATTTTCATTCCGCAGATCGCCATTTTATTTGCATGTATCTCTGTACTGGAGGATACCGGATATATGTCGAGGGTTACTTTCATGATGGATAAAATCATGCGCAAAGTGGGTCTGAGTGGTAAATCTATTGTTCCATTGATCGGTGGATTTGCCTGTGCCGTTCCTTCAATTATGAGTGCCCGGAATATTGAGAGCTGGAAAGACAGGATGATTACTATTATGGTCACTCCACTGATTGCCTGCTCAGCACGGCTTCCGGTATATACCTTATTGATTTCACTGGTGGTACCTAATGAGAAGGTTTGGGGCTTTATTAATATGCAAGGATTGGCATTGATGTCTTTGTATCTTCTGAGTATAATAAGCGCAATACTGGTGGCCTGGGTAATGAAATATATGATCCGTGCACGCGAACGCGGATATTTTATCATGGAGCTTCCGGTTTATCGAATGCCGCGTTGGAATAATGTGATTTTAACCATGTACCGCAGTGTAAAGACCTTCGTAATTGAAGCAGGAAAGGTCATTATTGCAGTGTCCATTATTTTGTGGGTTCTTTCATCTTACGGACCTGTAGATCGTTTTGATAAAATTGAGGTTAAATACAACGAAGTATCAATAAGAAAGCAACTTGAAGCTTCAGAAATTGATCGTCTGATTGCCTCCGAAAAACTGGAGAACTCCTATGCCGGAATTTTAGGTAAATCAATTGAACCTGTAATCAGACCTCTGGGTTTTGACTGGAAGATCGGCATCGCATTGATTACTTCTTTTGCCGCCCGTGAAGTATTTGTAGGGACTATGGCCACCATTTATAGTGTGGAAGGCGACGATTCCCACCTGGAATCTGTACGTGAGAAAATGGCTTCTGCCCGAAATTCCGAAACCGGATTGCCTGTATTTACGACTGCGGTTGCCTTTTCACTGATGATGTTCTACGCTTTCTCCATGCAATGTATCAGTACTATCGCAGTAGTCTATCGCGAAACCAAAGGCTGGAGATGGCCTTTAATTCAAATTGTATACATGACCGCTTTGGCTTATCTTGCGAGCCTGTTAGTATACCAGCTTCTGAAATAAAATTGGATAAGATTGCAGTCCTGAATAATTACCTGCCACCCGGCGCAGCGCCTGTTATTGCGCGCTGGATAGATTATTTTGAATGTGAATTTAAAGTCTCCAGAAACCGGAGTACCAAGCACGGAGATTATCGCCACCCTTTTAAAAACGCCGGACACCGGATTTCGGTTAATTATAACCTCAATCCCTACGCCTTTCTGATTACTACCGTTCATGAGTTCGCCCATTTATTGACATGGAATGAACATAAGCGAAAAGCTAAGCCCCATGGGCAAGAATGGAAAAACAATTTTAAGCGAATGATGAAGCCTTTTTTTGAGCAATCTATCTTTCCGCCGGATATTAATCATGCCATTCAAAATTACCTTGATAACCCAGCTGCTTCAAGCTGTGTGGATCTCAATCTTTATCGCATCCTGAAGCAATACGACAGTAAACCTGAACACATTATTTGTGTAGAAAAACTTCCGGTGAAAACTATGTTCTCATTGCCTGACGGACGTGTGTTCAGAAAAGAAACCCTGGTCAGAAAACGTTACCGCTGCGTCGAAATTAAAACCGGTAATGTGTATTTATTCAATGCTCTTTCTGAGGTGACGGTTGTTGAGCCGCAGGGAATGCTGAAAGGGTAAAGCTGAAAGCTAAAAGCAGAAAGATATGCTGGATTACCAAATTACCTTCATCACCGAAGATTGTGATAATTCCTGGACAGAATTTAGATACAGATCTGACAATAGTTTCTGGCAGTTTTATTGCTCTGGAATCTTGTTTAAAATATTTATCAAATTTTATACTCATGAAAACATATAATATTCTACTTCTCGCAGTTCTTCTGGCCTCATGCAATAATCAGATCAAGGAGACAGAATCAAGCAGTTCGACAATCATAAATAAGGATAAACCTTCATCTGTAAATTGTTATTTGTACGCCAGTGCAACTGATACAGTAAGTTTAAACCTAATTCATTTAGGAGACTCAATTACCGGCACTTTGGTTTATAATTATAAAGAAAAGGATAAAAATACCGGTACCATAAATGGAAGGATGAATGGAAATATTTTAATCGCAGAGTATACATTTCTTTCTGAAGGGATTCAATCCTGCAGGCAGGTAGCATTTAAGTTAGAAGGCGACAATTTTGTAGAAGGGTATGGAGAAAGTTATAGCCAAAATGATAGATTCTTTTTCAAATATCCCGACTCTCTGAACTTTGAAAGTTCATTTAAATTAAGAGAAACAGACTGTCAATAATCATTATCCTTAAAACGTTTTCGCCAGAGAGCCAATAGAGGGGGGAGTTTCAAAGCAAAAGTGCGTTTCATGCTGCAATTAAATCATTAATCAATTTAATCTGAGTTATATTTTAGCTATATAAACATGTTTATTTTTTTTAAATCGTAAACTATATTGTTTACTTTTATATTAAAATATAAATAAAAATATTTACAAAATATTAACAATGTAAATTAATATGTTTATTTTTAAGATATTTTTGTAGTTATGAGAACAAAAAGGAAGTTATTGGTTGAGCAACTGGATAGAAAGCTTAAACCATTTTCGGGTACTGCCAATATAATCATACCTGAAAGGGGCTGGATTAACACCATCAGGGTAACGCTAAATATGACCTTAGAGCAATTAGGGGTTAAACTTAAAATGACCAGACAAGGAGCAAAAAAAGTAGAAGAAAGTGAATCCTCCGGCTCAATATCTATAAAGTCATTAAAGGAAATTGGAGAAGTTCTGGAAATGAAATTTGTTTATGGCTTTGTTCCAAAGCACGGATCAGTGCAAAACCTGATTAGTTACAAAGCAGGGGCTCTTGCTGAAAAAATAGTTCTAAGAACGAGTCAAAATATGAAGCTGGAGAATCAGGGAAATAATGATGAGGAGATTAAGCGGGCTATCATTGATTTGACAGATGAATTGAAAAGAGAGATGAGTAAAGCTTTATGGGATTAGAAATTGCTTTAGAAGATGGCCAAACACCCCTCAGTGAAGAGGAGAAGGAAGGTTTGTTACTGAGAACGATTACCACACATGCTGAATTGGATGAACATGAGCAATTAAACATTGAAAAGGCTGTTGAGTGGACAATTAAAACAAAATTTCGAAAAGAGCAGATACTGACAGAAAAATTTATAAAAATACTCCATAAAAAAATGCTTGGTGAAGTTTGGTCATGGGCAGGGGAGTTCAGGAGATCAGAAAGGAATTTGGGTGTAAAATGGATACTTATTAGTGTAGAACTTAAATCCTTACTGGATGATACAAGGTTTTGGATTGATAATAACACTTATCCAACTAAAGAAATAGCCATCCGGTTTAAACATCGTCTGGTTAATATCCATTGTTTTCCAAACGGAAATGGGAGACATTCCAGAATGATGGCAGATATCATAATGGAAAACATATTTTCTGAAAATATTTTTTCCTGGAGTCAATCCAAAATGAACAGGCCAGACCAGACCAGAAAAAATTATATCAATGCGTTAAAAGAAGCCGACAGGGGAAATATCCGGGATTTGCTGGATTTTGCAAGAAACTAATAATAAGTGTTTCTGTTTATTTGATAGCGTGTCAATCCTTAATATCCAAAAGAATTAGGATGGCAAAATGGATTGCTTTTACGAATAAAAGTATCATGCACTAAACAGATTATGTGCTATTTTTAGTTGGGATTGGGTAGACAGATTCCTGAACACTGAAGGCTTATTTCAGTCCTCACAATATTGGAAAAATAATAAAACATCCCTCTCCGTTTAAAGAAAATTACTTATTATAGTCAAATATTAGAGATTCATGTGTTTCCTGCCAGATTGAAGCCTGGTAAGCCAGAATTATCTAAGGTTTAGATCATTTGTAAAGATATACAACCACGGCAATTGCCTGGATTAAAACGAATAATAATTATTTAAAACAGATAGATGAATAGAAGAGAAGCAGTCAGGAGGGCTACCTTTTTATTGGGGGGAGCAATTACTTTTTCAGGCTTTGCAGCCTGTGCCGAGGTGCTCAGCCCACTTGCAGTTAAGGGTATTGAATCAAAACCGATAGCATCCCAGGAATCATTGATCGCTGAAATTGCCGATACCATTATTCCGGATACGAAAGGGGTTCCCGGTGCCAAGGCTGCGGGTCTGGGACCATTTATAGTGATGATGATGCAGGATTGTTATACCGCAGATGTTCAAAAGCATTTCGCGGATGGTTTAATGAAAGTGGATGAAGTCTCTCAAAGCCAGTACAAGAAATTATTTGTATCATTAACTCTTAAAGAGCGTGAGGAGATCTTTAAATTCTTTAAAGCTGAAGCTCAGGCACAGATCAAAGCCGGTACCAGCCCTTCGAACTTTTTCCTGCTTTTCTACGAACTCACCTGTCTGGGTTATTATACCTCTGAGATCGGAGCAACCCAGGCTTTACGGTATGTCCATATTCCCGGCAAATATGAGTCCTGTATTCCTTTGCAGCCCGGACAAAAGGCATGGGCTACCTAATTATTGATTAACAGAATATTGAATTAGACAGATGAATATTAATATAAAAGCAGAGAAGCAAAATACCTACGATGCAATTGTAGTTGGTTCGGGTATTAGTGGTGGTTGGGCAGCTAAGGAATTGACTGAAAAGGGACTAAAAGTATTGATGCTGGAGCGTGGCCGTAATGTGGAGCATGTTAAGGATTATGATACCGCTTTAATGAAGCCCTGGGAATTCAAACACCGTGGCAGGATTACTCCTGAAGAACGCAGCAGGCATTTGGTTCAAACCCGTGCTGGACAGTACAGCGAGTTTAATGCTAAGTTTTGGGTAGACGATGTCGATTGTCCTTATACTGAAGTAAAACGCTTCGACTGGTATCGCGGGTATCACGTAGGTGGAAGATCCCTTACCTGGGGGCGTGGTTGTCTCCGTTTAAGTGAGATGGATTTTTCAGCTAATGCCAAGGATGGCTATGGTGTTGACTGGCCTGTTCGTTACAAGGATATCTCGCCATGGTATGATTATGTTGAGCGCTTTGCCGGTATCAGTGGACAAAACGAGGGACTTGCTCAATTGCCTGATGGCATATTTCTTCCGCCTTTTGAGATGAACTGTGTCGAAAAAGCAGTAAAAGAAAGGATTGAAAAGCATTATAACAAAGAACGGATGATGACCGTTTACCGGATGGCTAATCTGACTGTCCCTCATAATGGCAGAGGTACCTGTCAAAATAGAAACCTTTGTAGCAGAGGATGTCCTTTTGGGGCTTATTTCAGTACACAATCGGCGACCCTTCCCGCTGCAATGGCCACTGGTAACCTGACCCTTCGTCCTTATTCAATTGTGAGTGAGGTTCTTTATGACAAAGAAACAAGGAAGGCCAAAGGAGTTATGGTGATTGATTCGGAGACCAATGAGCATATCGAATATTCTGCCAAGGTGATCTTCATGAACGCCTCAACTCTGGGAACTACTCAAATCCTGCTGAATTCAACTTCTGATACCTTCCCTGATGGATTGGGTAATAGCAGTGGGCATCTGGGTCATAACCTGATGGATCATCACTTTCATGTTGGAGCATCAGGACGGGCAGAGGGCTTTGATGATAAATATTACTATGGTCGTCGCCCAATAGGTGTCTATATTCCGCGTTACCGCAACCTCGGTGATAAGCCTGAGCGGGATTATTTACGTGGTTTCCACTACGGAGGAGGTGCAAGCCGTACAGGTTGGCAACGCGCTATTCCTGAAATGGGCTTTGGTCAGGATTTTAAAGAGGAAATGACAGAACCGGGGCCATGGACCATGGGGCTGGGATCATTCGGTGAACATTTACCGGAATTTAAGAACCGTGCTTTTCTGGATAGCACAAAGAAGGATAAATGGGGACTTCCTCTACTGGCTGTGGATTGCGAGTTTGGAGAGAACGAGCGAAAGATGCGTATCGATATGAGAAACGATGCTGCTGAGATCCTGGAAGCAGCTGGAATGAAAGATGTTCAATCATTCGACCGACCAGCAATACCTGGAATGGCGATCCATGAGATGGGTACTGCACGCATGGGACATGATCCCAAAACCTCAGTATTGAACAAATGGAATCAAATGCATGATGTGAAGAATGTATTCGTCACCGATGGTGCATTCATGACTTCGAACGCCTGTCAGAATCCATCATTGACTTATATGGCCTTCACAGCAAGGGCTTGTGATCATGCGGTGAGCGAACTAAAGAAAGGTAACTTATAATAGAACGCTGACAGGGTTTTTAACCACATAGATACATAGATTTGTATTAGTGAATCAACAGATGATAACGCAAAGATATTTGGACGAATTGACTTATGTTGTTGTGGGTGCGGCCATTGAAGTTCATAAAATAATGGGAAGAGGTTTGCTTGAAAGCGTTTATCATCAATGTTTAAAAGAAGAATTAATACATAGAAGAATAAATTTTTTGACAGAGATGAAAGTTCCTGTACTTTATAAAAGTATAGAACTGGAAATTGATTTTAGGTGTGATTTATTTGTTGAAAAATGTCTGGTGGTTGAATTGAAAGCCGTTCAGGAAATGACTAGTGTGTTTGAAGCGCAGCTTCTAACCTATATGAAACTACTAAAATCTCCAAAAGGTATTTTAATAAACTTCAATTGTAGTAATATCTTTAAAGAAGGACAAAAAACCTATGTAAACGAGTATTTTAATTTATTACCCAAAAACTAATGTCTATGTCTCTATGTGGTTAAAAAATAACCGGGCAGAAATTATAAAACCTATACCTTAAAACCTATAAATTGAACAATATCTAATATGCAAAATCAAGAAAAACCAATTCGTGTCCTTGTCTTAGGCTGTGGAAACATGGGTGCTTCGCATGCAATGGCATATCATACAAATCCTGGGTTTGAGATTGTCGGACTTATATCCCGAGGTAAATCCAAGGAATTATTGAATGCTAAAATGGGAAATAAATATCCATTATTTGATGATATGGATGAGGCAATGAAGGCTACAAAACCGGATGCGGTTTGTATCTCTACCTATCCTGATACTCATGAGAAATATGCCGTTCAGGCTTTCGAAGCGGGCTGTCATGTCTTTATCGAAAAACCGGTTGCCGATTCTGTGGAAGGTGCAGAACGTGTAGTAGCTGCGGGTAAAAAGGCGAATAAGAAATTAGTTGTGGGTTATATCCTGCGTCATCATCCATCATGGGAAAAATTTATTGAACTGAGCGGGGAATTGGGTAAACCACTTGTTATGAGGATGAATTTAAACCAGCAGAGTGATGGTGCAATGTGGACTCTTCATCGCAATCTGATGAATTCCCTGAGTCCGATCGTGGATTGCGGGGTTCATTATATAGATGTAATGTGTCAGATGACCCGTTCAAAACCGGTACAGGTTTATGCCATCGGAGCAAGATTAACTGAGGAAATACCTGCCGGAAATTACAATTACGGTCAGTTACAAATCCGTTTTGAGGATGGTTCCGTAGGATGGTATGAAGCAGGCTGGGGACCAATGATGAGTGAGACTGCATTTTTTGTAAAGGATGTGGTCGGACCAAAAGGATCAGTATCCATCGTAGCTAAAGAAGCCGGTGCTTCTGGAAAATCTTCTTCTATTGAAGCCCATACAAAAACTGAATCAATACGTTTTCACCATGCCGATCTGAACAAGGATGAGCTCTTCGCAAGAGAAGATACCTGGATCAATCTGGAAGACGAGCCTGATCATCAGGAACTCTGTAACCGGGAACAGGCGTATTTTTTAAAGGCTATCCTTGAGGATCTTGATTTGACCGCACATGGGGAAGACGCAGTAAACAGCCTGCGAATTGCCTTTGCCTGCGATGAATCTGTCAGGACTGGTAAAGTGGTTACATTTCCTTGATAATCAAATCTTTGTCTGAGAAAACTCTTTAGCTCTTAATGGTATTAATATATTTAACTAGATATGTCAATTAAAACAAATGAAATTCCGGTAGGAGTTATCGGTCTGGGCCTGATGGGCTGCAGCATTACCACATGCCTGCTGATGGCCGGACATCCTGTAGTGGCAATTGCTCCGATCAGTATCGATATGACCACCGCCGAATCGCGTATCCGCAAACATTTTGTCAAGGCAAAAGAGGAGGGATTAGTTAATGAAGATCCGGAATTCTATTTTAAAAATCTGATTATTACGGAAGATTACGGAGCGCTTAAGCCCTGCAAACTGGCTATCGAATGTACCCTTGAGAGCGAAGAAATTAAAAAGGTAGTTTATGGTAAGATTGAAGCCGTTATTGCTGAAGATGCACTGATGACCAGTAATACTTCCGCCATTCCAATCAGCATCCTGCAGAAGATGACCAAACACCCTGATCGTTTCTTCGGATTGCACTGGGCTGAGCCTTCGCATACCACCCGGTTTTTAGAGGTGATCTGCGGCGATCAAAGCGATATTGAAAAAGGCGAATACCTTTACGAGCTTTCTAATTACTGGAACAAGGAAGCGACTTTGGTTAGAAAGGACATCCGCGGGTTTATCGGCAATCGTTTAATGTATGCCATGTACCGGGAGGCTTTTTATCTGGTTGAAAACGGGTACGCAACTGTTGAAGACGTTGACAGGGCATGCCGCAATAATACCGGTTACTGGATGACTCTTGTAGGTGTATTCGGATGGATGGACCTGACGGGTGTGCCTGCTTATCATAATGTAATGAAGGATCTTAATCCTACCCTTTGCAATGATACCCATGTACCAAAACTGATAGATGATATCGTCAAGGCAGGTGGAAAGGGAGTTGCCAATGGTCATGGTTTTTATAAGTATACACCTGAGGAATCAAAATTGTGGGAAGAGACCTTTGCTGATTTCAATTATGAAATCAGGAATCTGGCAATGAAATATCCTTTTGATATCGTCAAAAGAAAGCTTGCGAAGCTGAAGGAAGAAAAAGAAGGTAAAGACACTTAGTATGAAACTAAAATTAGACTGATGAAAACACTTTCTATGCCTTATATCCATGTTGAGGATATCAATGCGGTAGACGAAATTTCAGCAAAGCTGGATCATGTTCATCAGGAACTGATCAATATCACGCCATGGGCAGCATACCCCTATAAACCTGAGCTTGCTTTTGCAATGGCTTATGGGGACCAGGGTGTATTTCTGAAGTTTTACGTAGAAGAGAAGCATATCCGGGCAATTTATTCAGAACCGAATGATCCGGTATATAAGGACAGTTGTGTGGAGTTTTTCGTCTCTTTCGGTGACGAAAAGGAATACTATAATTTCGAGTTCAATTGCGCAGGAACCTGTTTGCTCAGTTTTGGCGAAGGCAGGGCTAATCGTATCATGTTGGGTTATGAGCTGATCAAATCAATCGCGTTCAGGAGCTCAATAAAACCTGCAAGCAATAAGGATTCAAATATCGGTTGGGACTTGACCCTGTCAATTCCATTCAGCGCTTTTCAATTCCATCAGATCAAGTCCCTGAAAGGCCAAAAATGCCGTGCTAACTTTTATAAATGCGGCGATGATCTTCCTGAACCCCATTTTGTGGTCTGGAATAACATTGAAACTGCGGAACCAGATTATCACCGACCGGAATTTTTCGGTTCAATACAATTTAATTAACAATTTTATCAATAATATTAACTAAAAAGAAAATGGAAAAAATAGAAATACAACATCCGGATAAGGCAGATAAAAGTTTTACAACAGGAGCATATTCAGCAGGGGTTTTGGCAGCAGGCGACTGGTTGTTTGTAAGCGGACAGGCTGCGGTAGATTTTACAACAAGTACTTTCGTGTTGGGTACTATTGAGGAAGAAACACATCTGACTATTCACAATGTTAAGCGCATTTGTGAAGCAGCAGGATTTACCCTTGACGATATTGTGAAATGTACGGTTCATTTGAGTGATATTAAAGATTTTGATCGCTACAATGCGGTTTATGCAACATATTTTACAAAGGTTAAGCCTGCACGTACAACTGTACAATCAGGTTTAGGCCATGGCATTAAAGTGGAGATCGATGCGATCGCATTTCGCCAGGGACGGTAATATTAGTATTAACCTCAATTCGATTGTTAATATAGGTTAACCACATAGACACATAGTCTTTTTGTTTAAATATGAGTGAAATATAGACCGCTAAAGGAATTTCACATAGTTAGAAGCCCGGCTTCCGGGCTTTATGTACTATGCCCTAACATATAACACACTAAAAATATGTATCTATGTGGTTTTTAATTGCGACGTAAAGAAAATTTAGCTTTTAAATGTTTCTCTTACTTTTCAGAATAAAGAAATGACTGAAGAACCACTATTTATTTTTGATTGCCATCTCGATCTGTCAATGAATGCGATTGAATGGAACCGGGATCTTAAAAAATCTGTTTATGAGATCCGGGACAGCGAGATGGGAATGACAGATAAACTTGATCGGGGTCTTGGAACAGTAGCATTGCCTGAGTTGCGCAAGGGTAAGATTGGCCTGGTGGTAGCCACGCAGATCGCCCGTTACGTGGAAAAGGGCAGCCTTATTCCGGGCTGGAATTCTCCAGAAATTGCCTGGGGAATTTCCCAGGCTCAGTTAGCCTGGTATCGTGCGATGGAAGATCAGGGTGAAATGGTACAGATTACAAACCTGACCCAGATGGAAGCCCATCTGGCACTTTGGTTTGATAAAACCATTCCAGATCAGGGGAAACCGGTGGGCTATATTCTCAGTCTTGAAGGCGCTGATTCATTCGTCAATATTTCATATCTTGAAAAGGCATATGCCTATGGCCTGAGGGCTTGTGGTCCGGCACATTATGGCCCCGGCAGGTATGCCGCAGGTACCGGCAGGACCGAAGGGCTTACAGCCGCAGGGAAGGAGCTGGTTGCAGAAATGGATAATTTGAATATGATCCTGGATGTTACTCACTTAACAGATAAGGGCTTTGATGAGGCAACATCTATGTACAAGGGGCACGTATGGGCAAGTCATCATAATTGCCGGAAACTGGTAGATAACCAGAGGCAGTTAACAGATGATCAGATAAAAGTTCTGATAGAAAGAAATGCTGTGATTGGCGGAGTTTTCGATACCTGGATGCTGACCGATAACTGGGTCCGAGGCAAAGATGATCCAAAAGAAAGAAATGTGCACCTCGAACTGATCGTTGATCATTATGATCATATTTGCCAGCTCGCAGGAAATAGCCTGAACGTTGCCATTGGAAGTGATCTTGATGGTGCATATGGTAAGGAACAATCGCCATATGATCTTGAAGATATTTCCGATTTGCAGAAGCTGAATGGGATGTTAAAGCGGAGAGGATATTCGGCAGAAGATATTGAGAATATATTTTATAAAAACTGGTTGCGCTTCCTGAGAAAAGCCTGGGCCTGATTTAAAGATCTTCCGATGAACTGGTACACAATAAAAGATGTAGAAAATATTGATTCTCCGGCACTGGTGGTTTATAAGGATCGGGTTGAGCATAATATCCGGAAGGTTTTGTCTATGGTCAAAGATCCGGCACAGCTCAGACCCCATGTTAAGACCAATAAAATGCTTGAGGTCTGCAAAATGATGCGGGATTCAGGGATCAGGAAGTTTAAGGCTGCAAGCATAGCTGAAGCAGAAATGCTGGGAATGGCAGGTGCTGAAGATGTGATACTTGCCTATCAGCCTGTAAAGCCAAAATTTCTCCGTCTTTTGAAGCTTATTGATGCATATCCTGCCACAAAATATTCCTGTTTAGTGGATAATATCGATTCTGCCCGTATGTTCTCCGGAATTGTTTCAGACTCCATTCAGGTCTTTATCGACCTTAATGTCGGGATGAATCGCACAGGAATCAAACCTGCAATCGCATATAAATTATTTAAAGAATTAGAAAACCTCCCTGGCATTGAATTCAAAGGCTTTCATGCCTATGATGGCCATATCCGGGATTATGATCTTGCCGAAAGAATTGATCATTGTAACCGGGACTTCAAGGAGGCTGAAGAACTTCGCAATAAAATTCAGTCCGAAGGATATAGTTTACCACTGCTTGTCGCGGGTGGAACCCCAACATTTGCCATTCATTCATCAAAGCATAATACAGAATGCTGCCCGGGAACATTTATTTTCTGGGATAAGGGATATCATGATGCACTGCCTGAGCAGGACTTTCAGTATGCAGCGCTTATGCTAACACGGGTTATTTCACTCCCGGCTGAAGACAAAATCTGCATCGATCTTGGGCATAAGTCGGTTGCTTCAGAAAACGATCTGCAAAAGAGGGTTTACTTTATGGACCATCCTGAGTTAAAGCCAATGGGTCAGAGTGAAGAACATCTGGTTATTGAGGTAAATAAGGGTCATAGTTTTAAGATTGGAGATGTTCTATATGCACTCCCGATACATATTTGCCCTACAGTAGCACTTTACGATCGTGCGGTAATTATAAAAGATGGGGTAGTTTGCGATCATTGGAAAGTAATTGCCAGAGACAGACAGATTAATTATTGACAATTATCAGGTCTTAAAATAATTATTATGGTTGCAGAAATCTTGCTGAATACAAGGTTTAGGATTTTGTATTCCTTTCTCCCGACTGTACATTCAGTGCGTATCCATACGCTGAACACTTTTTTCAGAACATTTCTGGTCACCTTCTTGGGGTTTATAGTTGAATCTGCAAATCCTTTATTTGCTTCCGATATCATTATTCAGAATGATAAAATCGAATATGCCATTGATGAACGGGGTAAGAACCTGCGTTTTATCGATAAGGCAAGCAAAATTGATTATCTCGATAAAAAATCAGCTTCTTATTTTGCCTCAATCAAAAAAGATGGCAGGGAATTTCCCCTTAGTACTGTTTCGCTCAAAGGCAATCTTTTAAAACTGGAATTTAAAACTGCCGGCCTGACCGCTGAACTGCATGTGGACATTGAAAAAGATCGTGTCAAATTGGAAGTGCTTGAGGTAAGCGGGGCAGCAGAATCCCTGACCTTCATTAATATTCCGCTTAAGCTGGAAGGAATGCCTTATGAACCTTTTGCTGCTTGTGTTTTATCCCTGAACTTACAGACTCATGTTTTTGCGCTTCCGGCATTGCAATCTCATTTGAAAGCTACAGCTTATGAGCGTTTTGGGATGAAAGGGGCAAAAGTGACGGTTTTGGGCGTTCCTCAAAAAGAGATGCTTCCACTGATAAGGGATGTAATGATTAATGCACCTGATATTCCACATTCGAATGCCGGTGGAGCCTGGGCACAACAGTCGAAAGAAGGTTTTGGCTCTTATCTGATGAATTTTGGTACACTCACTGAAGATACCGTAGATGATTGGATTAAAATGTGTGAAAGCCTGGGTTTTACACAGATTGATAATCATGGAGGAGGTAAATTTTTTCGCTTTGGGGATTTCGAACTCGATCCTGAAAAATGGCCGGATGGATGGAATACTTTCAAGCGGATCAATAAGCGCCTTCATGATGCGGGTATATCTTCCATTTTTCATACTTATGCCTTTTTCATTGATAAGAATTCAAAATATGTAACGCCAGTCCCGCGAGAGGATTTAGGCTATTTCAACTCTTTTACCATTACAAAATCAATCGGTGCAGAGGATACTGAAGTTGAGGTTAAGGAGTCGACTGCGGACATTTCATTAATCACGGGATTTTTTGTCAGGAATAGTCGCACCATCCGTGTAGGGACTGAGCTGATTGAATTTGATGGGATAACGAAAAATGCCCCGTATAAATTCACCGGACTTAAGCGTGGTGCAAACGGGACGAAAGTATCCGCACATAATGCGAATGAAAAAGTATATCACCTCAGGGAAATGTTCGGAAGGTTTGCACCTGGAATAGAAACACCCTTATTCAGTGAGATCGCTAAAAGAACCGCTGAAATTGTGGATCAGGCAAATTTCGACGGGATTTATTTCGACGCGATTGATGGGAGCGATATCCTTGACGGGCCCGAAAATTTCTGGTATTATGGTGGTAAATTCGTATTTGAAGTTGCTAAGAATTTAAAACGACCCGTTGGCATGGAGATGAGTTCCATGATACATCATTGGTGGCACTATCGTTCCAGGTGGCAGGCCTGGGACCGTCCGACACGCGGTTATAAACGATTCATCGATATACATTCCTCTTCCATTAAGTCGGATGAGTATGAGCATGGTTTATGGCGGGGAAATGTGGCTCAGATTAATAAAATTGCACCTGCAGAAAACGGTGGACTTTTACTTCCTCTACAGTTGGGCTGGTGGGCACATCAGACCTGGAATCCACCCCAGGTGGAACCAACATTCTCAGATGATATCGAATATCTCGGCTGCAAAATGATTGGTAATAATGCCGGACTGGCTATGCTGGGCGGTTTTGATGAGAAAGCCCTGAATGAAAGTCCGGTTTTCAGGAGACTGAATGCAATCATAAAGCAGTACGAAGAATTGCGCCACAAGAATTATTTCAGTGAGAACATTAAGCAACAACTGAGAGTCCCGGGGAAGGATTTCTCCCTGTTTCAGTCGGCCGATGGGACCTGGAAGTTCAAACCAATGAGTTATCAGAAGCATAAGGTTTCAGGTCTTGACCATCCTTCTGTAAGCTGGAAGGTTAAAAATGAATTTGCAGCGCAGCCATTGCAGTTGAGGATCGAACCATTAATGTCTGTCAAATCGTATGATGATCCGGAAAATATAGTATTGTCCGATTTCTCAGGCATTGCAGAATTTAAACAGGATTCTACAGCAAAGGGAATCAGCGGGGGATTAAAGCCTGCTTTTGAGAAGACAGGTACAGGTGAGCAGACTATTTCTTTTACTGCTCAAAGCACGGGTATATCAGCGAGGGATGCATCCTGGATTAATATGCAGAAGAAATTCGAGCCGATTCTGGATCTGAGAAACAATAAGGCTTTGGGTGTTTGGATAAAAGGGGATGGCAATGGGCAGCTATTAAATTTGAGGCTCGAAAGTCCGCATCATATTTCACATGGTGCCCGTGGGGATCACTATATTAAAATCGATTTTACAGGTTGGAAGTACTTTGAGCTGGTGGAAATTGAGTCTTCTGAGTTCAGTAATTATAGTTGGCCCGCGCCCTATTCTAGTGCCAGCTTTTATGTTTATGATTCCTATCGCCATGAAGTGGCATTCGATAAAGTAGATAAACTGCAAATATGGTATAATAATCTTCCCGCGGGTAAGCAGGTTGAAACGCTGATCGGTCCGGTGAAAGCTTTACCTATCGTTTCAACTACGATTGTCAATCCTTCAATAATGATTGGTACTGAAAAAATTGTGTTCCCGGTCAGCATGGAATCGGGTATGTATCTGGAATTTAAGTCGGCAACTGATTGTAAGCTTTACGGACCTAAAGGCGAATTCATCAAAGATGTTCAGATACAGGGTAAGGTCCCGATGCTTAGAACCGGTGAAAATCAGATATCCTTTGGTGCAGAACCCAATAGTGGAGTTAAACCACGGGTACAGGTTACCATAATTACTGAGGGTAAGCCGCTGCTGAATTAAAAGTCCTTTGAGTAAATATGAGTGAATTACTCATGCGATTTTTTTCCTTACTCATACTTTATGAGTGAATATGAGTATTTCTTGTTTTAAGTTTTGACATTTATACAGCAATTGTAATTGATGTCAGATCTTGAACATATTGCGCGGACCCTGGGTACCATCGGGAAGAATCAGATAGAGACAATTGAACACCATCTTCGTACCAAGTAGTGTCCAAGTTCGTACCTTGTTCGTATAAGAGTGCCCTGGCGGTGGTCTGGAGGGGGTGTTGTACGAACAACGTACGAAGAAGGTACGAACAAAACCTAATGTTGGTACCCACCCGGACCGGATTAATGACCGCTCAACCAGTCAATTTCGGTCAATTTCGGTCAATTTTTATGCTGTTCCTGACTTCTACTCATTTTGTGCGGTACCGGTACACAGCAATTTAATTTTTTACAATTCAATTTAACAATTATGGGAATCGATTTAAGTAATGTGAGTTCGGTATAAGGAAGGGTGAAAAATACGGTTATTATTGATCTGATAAGGCTCTGCAGCCGAAATAATTGGTTTTGGAAAGCAGAACCTCTGTGTTATAGCTTAGTTCAGCCCTTTCCTGCGGAGTATTTCCGGCAAGAAATCGCGTTCCATTTCAAATTACGAATAGCCGGAAGATACCACCTTCGGCAAGGTTTATTTTACACGGAGCTATTTTTCATCGGGACGGCCAGCCCGGCAGAAGGACCATTTGCCTTTTGAAATAAACCCGGGTGGCAGCTGTAGCGTTTTGCCAGGTAGATTTTCATACTTCAGAGGAACTTCCAGGCAAAAACTACAGCAGAACACGGGACTGTCAGTACCGAAGAGAAATAGACCCTGCTTTATAAAACAATAGAAAATCATCAATCTAAATTTTCCCTCAGAATGATTTTCTATCGAACTCTCGTTAAATAGTGACATTTCGGGTAAGCTAGTAGCGATATCCTCAGCCACAATTATGAAAATAATCTCCTATAAGTTCATTCTTCATCCAATTCTGTTTCTGTAAAATAGTATTACTAATGTAAAAGGAAGTATCAGCTTGTCCTCTTGCTCCAGCTTATTTTTGAATTAATTCCTTTCTTTTAAGTCAGAAAGAAGATTAAAACAGTGTTTTTTTGATTTACAAGCTTCAGACATTTGCAGATGATCTGTACAGGTAAAACGGCATGGGATTAAATCTTCCCTCTCATATCTCCCTGTCTGGTATATTCTACATATAATAGAAGTATCATCTCTAATAAAATTTAAATATTGGTATGAAAAAATTGCTTCAACTTCTCTGTATTTCATTATTCTTTGTATTTGGGATATTTGCATTTACTAACCAGAATGATAATAGTGAAGACTGGCCTGCATATCTTGGAGGTCCAGAAATGAATCACTATTCTTCACTTGATCAGATCAATAGATCGAATGTTAGCAGGCTTGAAGTGGCCTGGCAATATAATACGCTGGATTCAGGAGTTTTTCAGTGTAATCCGATAATTATTAAGGGCGTTTTATATGGGATCTCCGCGGCTGGCAATGTATTTGCGCTGAACGGGGCCACCGGTGAAGAGAAATGGCGGTTTAATCCGGATACTATTAAAAGGTTTCTCGTTAACCGTGGGGTAACTTACTGGGAGGATGGTGAAGACAAGCGCATTTTATGCAGTTATGATCAGTGGTTATATGCCCTCGACGCAAAAACAGGTAAGCCTGTAAAAGAATTTGGAAACAATGGCCGGGTAAGCTTGAAATCTGGCCTGGGGAAACCCGAGGCTCTCGAAAAGAAGTATTTAATGTCGAGAACACCGGGCACTATTTACAAGGATCTGCTCATTATGCCAACGGTGATGATGGAAAGTGCCGGAGCAGCCCCCGGTTTTATCCAGGCATTCAATGTCAGGACGGGGAAGATAGCCTGGGTTTTTCATACCATACCCTTACCGGGGGAGTTTGGCTATGATACCTGGCCTGCTGATGTTCATGAGAAGGGAATTGTTGGTGGAGCGAACAATTGGACAGGAATGGCAATTGATAATAAACGGGGCATAGTGTATGCTCCGACGGGAGCGGCGGCTCCCGATTTTTTTGGAGGAAGCAGAAAGGGGGCGAACTTATTTTCCAGTACGCTTCTTGCTTTAGATGTTAATACAGGCAAGAGGATATGGCATTACCAGTTCGTTAGACATGATATATGGGACAGGGATATTCCTTCCCCACCGAATTTGATGACCATCAAAAGAAATGGTAAAAGCATTGATGTAGTTGCCCAATTCACAAAATCCGGTCATGTTTTTGTGTTTGACCGGGCAACAGGGGAACCTGTTTTCCCTATCAGGGAAGTGGCTGTCCCAAAATCACCGGTTGCAGAAGAGGAGGCATGGCCTACGCAACCGCTTCCAGTCATGCCTGCTCCAGTCTCCAGGAATTTAATAACTGAGTCTGATCTGAATACAGCTTCCCCCGATTATGATTCTTTACTTCAGGTATTCCGCGGAACCGTGAAAGGCATATTTCAGCCTTTGAGTGATAAACCTACGCTGGTTGTCCCGGGATTGAATGGTGGTGCAGAATGGGGAGGTGCAGCTGCAGATAAGGATGGTATTTTATATGTCAATTCTAATGAAGTCCCCTGGATTGTAACCATAAAGTCGAACACAGGCTTGGGGGAAATGAGTCGCGGGCAGGCAATGTACGTTCAAAATTGCAGCCCCTGCCATGGTGTGGATAAATTCGGAAATCCGGCAAGTGGATTTCCGGCTCTTAGCACTATCAAAAACAAGCTGAAGAAATCTGAAGTTCATGAGATTATTGGCAGTGGTCAGGGGAAGATGCCCGGCTTCCCTCAAATTTCGGAGGAGGACAGGAAAGCAATCTCAAACTATCTGTTTGATGAAGAGAGTGAAAAAGATAAGCTTGCTTCGGCAAAGAATGTATTCGGTGCCGTTGAGCCCTGGGATCTAAAGGGTTACAGCAAATTTCTGGATAGCAATGGGGATCCCGGAATAAAACCACCATGGGGGATACTGACTGCAGTCGACCTGAATACCGGCTTGCATAAATGGCAGGTACCACTGGGTGATGTTAAAAAATATAAGGATCAGGGGATTAAGACCGGGACTGAGAATTATGGCGGTCCGATAGTTACGGCGAGTGGTTTATTATTCATTGCTGCAAGCAAAGATGCCAAATTCAGGGTGTTTGATAAGCAAAACGGAAAGCTGTTATGGGAGGCAGATCTTCCAACGGCTGGATACGCAACACCAAGTACCTATATGGTAAATGGTGTTCAATATGTTGTTGTAGCATGTGGTGGAACAAGATTAGGGGCTGATAAGGGAGATTATGTGGTTGCGTTTAAACTCCGGAAATAGATTAATGAGCTTAATAAAATAGAACAAGAATCAAGAACCAAGAGCCAGGAATCAAGACTAAATCCATGTTAACTATGCATTTAGCATTATTGAACAAGGATCAAGGTACAAAGGATAAATAACAAGGAACAATGAACGAGGAACAAAAAACAAAGACATTGATATTCATTGGACAATTAGTTTCTCATATCTCATATCTCACATCTCATATCTCACATCTCACATCTCAACAATGAATACACAATCAAACTCTACTAGAATTTCAATCCTGATTAAGTATACTTTAATAGGCATACTACTTCTTTCCATACATTCAGCCTTTGCTCAAAAAGAAGGTCCCTGGCTGCATTTTTCACCCCCTGAAGGGCAATCTAATGGAAAATATATTGTTCTTGTTGGCGGGGATGAGGCCTACCGTTCAGAAGAGTCCTTACCAATGCTGGCCAAAATTTTAGCCGAACATCATGGATTCCGGACTACTGTACTATTCGCCATTAATCCTGAAACCGGGTTTATTGATCCGAATTTTCATCAGAATATTCCGGGTCTTCAATTTTTATCAACAGCCGATCTGATGATCATTGCAACCCGGTTCAGAGAGCTGCCGGATGATCAGATGCAGCACATCCACAATTATTTTGTAGCAGGGAAGCCGGTAATTGGCTTGCGGACTGCCACACATGCATTTCATTATAGCCGGAATCCGAATAATAAGTATGCGAAGTATGGATTTAAAAGTGTACAGAAGGGCTGGGAAGGCGGATTTGGGAAGCGTATACTGGGAGAAAACTGGGTGAATCATCACGGAGCCAGTGGAAAGGAGGGCACCCGGGGATTAATAAACGGACTGGAAGCTGCAGATGGCAATCCGATACTGAAGGGAATCAATGACATCTGGACAACAACTGAGGTATACGGGATTAAAAGTCTCCCATCAAATTCTAAGGTTTTGCTTTGGGGACAGGGAACAGAGGGAGTGTTTCCTGCTGGATCGGGTATCTGGACAAGGTCCATCATGCCGGTTGCCTGGACCAGAACTTATTTAAGTGAGTCAGGTAAAAACGGCAGAGTGTTTACAACTACCATGGGCGCTGCAATTGATTTTATCAATGAGGATTTGAGGCGCCTGGTTGTGAATGCGTCCTACTGGACTGTGGGTCTGGAGAAAAATATACCCGAGAAGAGCAATGTAGATTTTGTAGGTAAATATGAACCTACAATGTTCGGAATGAATGGGTTTCAGAAGGCTAAAAAGCCGCTGGATTATAAATAAAAGAATGCACGATAAGTTCGTCTTCGCTTTCGAAAGAGCGAGGACTTACGAACTTACTTAGGCGACATGCAAGATAAGTTCGTCAGTCGCCTCCCAGATATGTGACTAACGAAATCTACTTTCCACTCGTTTAGGTGATTTCGCGAGTCTGAGAGTAAAAACTCTGCTGTTCGGGATGTTAGCTGCGCATCCCGCACTCCAGATAAAAGCGGGTTTTAAACCCGCATCATCTGAAATTCGACATGCCTTGCAGAACATGTCGAACAGCGGTGTCCCGAAATATATTTTAAGGTGTAAAACAGAGCAATAATGGATTTAAAGCCATAATTGTAATAAATCAGCTATTTATCTGATAAATAGCATTCTTGTAATATAGTATTATTAATATAAATAGAAGTACTGGACTGAGGCTCATATGAAGGTTAAATTTGATTTCACCTTAAACAATAATTAATTATGAGAAGTATTTTACTACTATTTTTCGTGTTGTTTAGTACGTCGTACTATGCAAATGCCCAAAATCGCAACATAAGTGGTGTGGTTTCTGACACGAAGGGAGAGACTCTTCCCGGAGTGAGTGTTAAAGTAAAAGGATCAGCAATAGGAACATCCACAGATTTGGATGGAAAGTATTCCTTAAGCGTACCCCCCAATTCAACATTGGTTATTACTTACATTGGCTATGTAACCAAAGAGGTTGCTGTAAATGATCAATCACAGATCAACATTACTTTAGAGTCATCTTCAACATCTTTGAGTGAAGTTGTTGTTACAGCTCTGGGTATAGAGCGGGAATCGAAAACCCTGACCTATACTGTACAAACTGTAAACCCAGAGGCACTGTCAAAGGCCCGTGAATTTAACGTGGCAAATTCCTTAGCAGGTAAAGTTGCAGGATTGAACTTTCAAACATCTACTCAAGGTGTTGGCGGTGCTTCCAGATTAATATTAAGAGGTAACCGTTCCATCAGCGGAACCAGTGAGCCTCTTTATATTGTGGATGGGGTTCCCGGAAATTTCACAAACATCAATCCTGATGATGTAGAAAGTATTACAGTTCTTAAAGGACCTAATGCTGCTGCATTGTATGGTTCATCTGCAAGTAATGGTGCTGTTGTAATCAATACAAAAAAAGGAGCTGACGGTTTTAAGGTTAGCTTTAATCAGTCTTACACTGCTGACCTGCCTAATATCCTGATTGATTATCAGAATGAGTATGGTCAGGGAACAAATGGTATATATGCAAAGCAATCTGCCCGTAACTGGGGCCCAAGAATGGATGGCAGAATGGTGGAGCACTGGTCAAATGATCCAAATTGGACAGGACCTAAAGAATATGCATTCCTTCCACAGCCGGATAACATCCGGGACTTTTTCCAGACTGGTAAATTATCTGCATCTAACTTAGCGATATCAACAGGTAACGAAAAGCACCAGACCTATTTTTCTTATACTTTTACTGAAGGAAATGGTGTAGTGCGTAATAATGATATTAGCCAGCATAACGCCAACTTGAGATTAAACAACAAACTTGGAGACAAGTTGACTCTTGATTCAAAACTTTCATATATAAAGAAGAATATTCTAAATCCAATTCCCGCATTTATTAACTATGAGAATCAAATGTGGAATGGATATCAGATCCTGCGTAACTTACGTACTGAGGATATCAGAAAATATGAATTCACAGACCCTGCTACAGGTTATCCGGTCCGTCACTATTGGAACGTAGCCGATTTGGATCCCGGAAATGCATATGGTATTGTAGAAAAAATCAGAAATAATACTTTTGAAGATCAGGTAACTGCCTTTTCAACATTGAAATATGATTTCAGCAAAAATTTATCTGCTTTTGTCAGATCTTCATTGATTCGCTCGTTTGGCAGTTCAGAAAAGACCCTTCAGGGAGGCCTTGTAAATTTATTGCCTGTTACGGGTTCATACTCAGTGGGTGCCAGCGATGCTACCCGTTGGGATAATGACGTTTTAGTTTCTTATAAGGGCACATTTAAGAGTGACTTTGAATACAATGCAAATATAGGTGCAAGTACTCGTTTAAACCGGAATTCTTCAACCAGTTCAAGTACCGGTGTTGGTTTAACTGTTCCGAACTTTTATGCTTTATCAAATACCCAGCAGGTTGTTTCTTCTTATAATGTAGGAAGTCCAAGGGATATGAGTTCAGTATATGGTTTTGGTCAGATTGGTTATAAGGGCGTTGTATATCTTGATGTAACCGGACGTAATGACTGGAGTTCAACACTTCCACGTGATAACTGGTCATACTTTTACCCTTCTGTTGGTTTAACAACCATCGTATCAGATATGATTGATATGCCTTCTTTTGTAAGCTTCGCTAAATTGAAAGCTTCTTATGCAGAAGTAGGTAGTGATACTTCACCATTCCAGTTGGATCGTACAGCAAGTATTGCTGCAGGTGGTTATAATGGATTCCTTACTTTAAGTGGAACATTACCTAATGCTCAGCTTAAACCAGAACGTACTAAAGGATTGGAATTGGGAGCAGATGTTCGCTTATTTAATGGCAGATTCGGAGTGGATTTCACATATTATAAAACAAACACTTTCAATCAATTGTTCTCAATTTCATTACCTCCGGCTTCAGGAGCTTCCAGCTTCTTTACCAATGGTGGTGATGTACAAAATAAGGGTATAGAATTAATGTTGAGTGGCAGTCCGGTTTCTTCTCCAAATGGATTGAACTGGGATATCGCCGTTAATTTCTCACGTAACGTAGGTGTGGTTCAGAAAATTCATGATACCCGATCTGCAATTATCCTTCAGGCAGGTGACCTTCGTGAAATCAGGGTTGAGGCTGGAAAGCGTTGGGGTGAAATGTATGTCAGAGGATTTGCAAGAGATCCACAGGGACGTATCATCGTTGAAAATAGCGGACAGCCAAGATACACTGCAGGAAAAACTGTTTATGCAGGTAATTCTGAGCCTGACTGGTTAGGTGGTATTCAAAACTCACTTTCTTTCAAGAGATTTAATTTTAGTTTCCTGATTGACGTTCGTCAGGGTGGTGAAATAGTTTCTTATACTAACTCCCAATTAGCAGCAGCAGGACTTACTAAGGAGACTGCAGTGGGTAGAGAAGGAAATTTAGTATTTGGAAAGGACTTTTTCACAACTGCGGGTGCCGTTAGAGTTGATGGTACTCCGAATACATTACCGATCAATGTTCAGGGATTCTGGGAATCAACCGGTGGGAGATCTGCAGGTTTGGTTGGAGAAATTCACACATCTTCAGCATCAAATGCACGACTTAGAGAGGTAGTTTTTGGATATTCTTTACCTAAGAAAACTCTTGGTGTTCCGATGAATATTGCTTTAACAGGCAGGAATGTATTCTTCCTGTATAATAAAGCACAATACATTGACCCGGATATGGTAGTTGGCACCAGTGCTGCTAATCAGGGTGATAGTAGTTTCGGCCCGCCTACTACAAGATCATTAGGAATTAATGTAAGTGTGGACTTTTAATTAATAATTAAAATATAAGTATTATGAAATCATTTAGATTAACATCGGTTATCTACATATTAACCTTCATCTTAACAGCTGTTTCGCTGAACAGTTGTACTAAGAATTACGAGGAATTAAATACTCGGCCGGATGCAATTATTGCTGATAAACTGGGCTCAGCTCAGATCGGGCAGGTATTTGCAAGAGCTCAGTTTACAACAATGACTTCCAGTTTCGAAGTTACACAAAACCTGTTTGCTGATATGTTCTCCCAATATTATGCACTGACCAGGCAGAGTTTCAACTCTGACAGATATGTGAATGTTGCCAGTTGGGCAAATGGCGCATTTAATGCCTTTTATAGTGGTGTAGGCAAGGATTTAGCATTTATTGAAGAATTGTCTGCTAAGAATCAACTGGCACTCCCTAATGCGGTAATCAAAGTCTGGAAAGTAAATTCATATCACAGAATTACTGACTATTGGGGCCCGGTTCCGTACAGTGAAGTAGGATCAGGTAAAGTCTCAATAAAATATGATACACAGGAGTCTATTTACACCGACTTTTTCAAACTTTTGGATGAGGCTGTGGTTGTTTTGAAAGCAAATACAGGAAAAACGGTATTTGCAGCTGATGATTTGATTTACAAAGGTGATGTGAACAAATGGCTGGCTTTGGCAAATTCCCTGAGACTACGTTTGGCATTACGCGTTAAATATGTCAATCCGGCTTTGGCTAAAACTCAAGCAGAAAAGGCAGTTGCTGATGGTGTAATCTTAGCCAACAGTGGGAATGCATTTGTCTATACTTCTATCAATAACCTGAATCCGCTTGGAAATATCTCCAATTTTGATAACTGGAGAATGAGTACCTCCATGGAGAGTATTCTGGTTGGTTATAATGATCCAAGACTTCCTCATTATTGGGAGCCTGTAGTTAGAGATCTTCGTAACGATGGTCGTCAGTATCATGGTCTTAGAAATGGTCAAAAAGTAGAGGATATGAGTGGAGGCCCACAAAATGAGTCACATTCAAAAATTGATATCAAGTGGTGGCGTCCTGATAGAGGTGGTTCCAATCCTCCGTTATTAGTAATGAATGCAGCTGAAGTTTATTTCTTAAGAGCAGAGGGAGCACTTGCAGGCTGGAATATGGGTGGTACTGCCAAGGCTTTGTATGAAAAAGGTATTGAAACTTCTTTACAGGAGGTAGCATCTGCCTCAGCTGCAGTAATTGCAAGCTATTTAAGTAGCACTAATATACCTGTTGCAATTAACGATGTTCATAAAACCCCTGCAGTTAGTAATATCCCTGTAGCGTATGAATCAGCAGGGTCTTTAGAAAGACAATTGGAACAAATTATCACACAAAAGTGGATTGCAATGTTTCCGAATGGATGGGAAGCATGGACAGAAATGAGAAGAACGGGCTATCCTAAATATTTACCAAGATTAAATTCTGATAATCCCGATGTTCCGAAAGATGTGATGATTAGAAGAATTATGTATGCTGAAGGAGAAGTTACCAGTAATCCTGATGGTCTGAAAGCTGCGCAAGCACTGCCGGAACTTGCTGGTGGGGATAAAAACAGCACTAAACTATGGTGGGATAAAAAGCCATAATTCTGATTAAAATAGTAATGGAATTCCGGTACAGCCTTCCTGAAAGATGGAAAGCTGTACCAGATTTTCATTAAATATTATAAATTCATGAATTGAACCGGAAATGATTCTTTTAATCCTGAAATACTCCTTCAGACAAAAATAAATGATAAATAAACCGATGAAAAATAGAATTCAACGTCGTGATTTCCTTAGAACCGCAGCGGTAGCAGGTATTGGTATTGGAATGACCAGTATGTCTCAAATGTTATTTGCAAATGATACTTCTCAAAGAAAGATCAGAATTGGTATTATCGGTCTATCAGTACATACTGAGGCTTTTTCAGAAATGCTTAATGCGGAAGTGGTTGATGCGGATATCAGTGGATTTCGGGTTGTTGCAATCTATCACCCAAAAGGTAATCCTGATGTCGAATTCAAAGCTGAGATGCTGGCCGACTGGGCCGTAAAGGCTAAAGGACGGGGAATTGAGCTTGTTGATTCTGTAGATGAGATGCTTGCTATGTCGGATGTTGTGATGCTTGAAACCAATGACGGAAGGCCGCATATGGAGCAATTATTGCCTGTTTTCAAAGCCGGAAAACCAGTGTTTATAGATAAGCCAATAGCAGCGAATTTAAAAGATGTGGTCGAAATATTGAACGCAGCAAAAAAATACAATGTGCCTATTTTCTCTTCCTCGTCGTTGCGCTATGTTAGCGGGGCCCAGGAAGTGCGAAATGGCAAGGTGGGTAAAGTCCTCGGTGCAGAGGCCTATAGCCCTGCCTCATTACAGGCATCCCACACAGATATGTTTTGGTATGGGATTCATGGTGTGGAGTCACTATATACGATAATGGGAGGCGCTGGTTGCCAGCAGGTAACCCGTACTCACACTCAGGATGCAGATGTTATTGTTGGCACCTGGGAGGGTGGCCGGATTGGGGTATTCAGAGGTTTGCGGGCCGGTACCAGAGGATATGGGGGGACTGCATTTGGTGAAAAAGGGATAGCTACAATTGGGACATTTGAAGGTTACAGGCGATTACTTGTTCCGGTAACTGAATTTTTCCGTACCCTGAAATCTCCTGTTGATCTGGCCGAAACACTGGAGATCTATGCATTTATGGAAGCGGCTGATGAAAGTAAACGACTTGGTGGCGTTCCGGTGACTTTGGCAAGTGTGCTGGCAAAAGCGAATTAATCATAGAGTAATCATTCTAAAATTATCAATTAAATAAAACAACAGTTTCAAATTATTAAAACAATAAGCATTTATGAAAAAGTATAATGTAGGTATAATTGGGTATAGTTGGGTTGCTACTGCACACATAACAGCTATCAATAAAAGTCCAAATGCTCAGGTTACGGCTATTTATTCATCACGTCCGCATGATGATGCAGCAGAAAGTGAAAAATGGGGATCTCCGATCAAAACCTATACTGATTTAAACGCAATGTTATCTGATAAGAGTATCGACGCTGTGTCGATCACGAGTTACTCTGATCAGCATGCCGCTCAAGCAGTTGCAGCTGCAAGAGCTGGCAAACACATTATTCTTGAGAAGCCAATGGCGCTTTCATGGGAGGATTGTTTACTTATTGAGTCGGAAGTTAAGAAGGCTGGAGTAAAGGTTTGTATCTGTTTTGAGTGCCGTTATTCCAATCAATTTATGGTTACTAAAGCACTTGTTGATACTGGTTTGATTGGAGATATTCATTATGCTGAGGTTGATTATCTTCACGGACTTGGTCCATGGTATGGTCAGTACCACTGGAACATTAAAAAGGATAAAGGCGGTAGTTCTATTCTTACAGCCGGTTGCCATGCATTGGACGCTATGCTTTTATTCATGGGAACTGAGGTTGAGGAAGTTACCAGCTATGAAACACAATCTAAAAACCCAATTTTCCAGGCTTATGAATATACTACCAGTAGGGTAAGTATTTTCAAATTTAAGGATGGAAGGATTGGTAAATCTTCAGCTATTATTGATTGTATTCAACCATACTATTTCCATACCCATCTTTTTGGTAGCGAAGGAAGTCTGCTGGACGATAAGTTTCACTCTGAGAAACTCGGGACTGACCATCATTTATGGAGTTCATTGGCTATGAAAATGCTGGATACAGGTGATGTTGCAGATCACCCTTATCAGGCACAGTTTGATAAGTTTTTTGAATGCCTGCTTGAAGGAGTAGATATGCCTCTGACAAGCTTAAGCGACGGAATAAAAACTCATGAGATCATTTTTGCTGCCGACAAATCTGCTGCGACTGGAAAACCGGTGAGATTATAATATTATTTGATAGGGGTAAATGAAGAAGACAGCGCTGGCAGTAGCCGCACATCCAGATGACATTGAATTCATGATGGCCGGGACTTTGGTTTTGTTAAAAAATCAGGGCTATGAGATCCATTATATGAATCTTTCAACAGGTAATTGTGGGAGTATAGAATACGATTCTTTAACTACTACCGAAATAAGGTTGAAGGAGGCTCAAAATGCTGCAGATATTTTGGGTGCACAATTCCATGGTCCGATATGTAATGATTTTGAAATTTTCTATGGGCTTGAATTACTCAGAAAATTAACCGGAGTTATCCGTATGGTTAAACCCTCGGTGATCTTAACTCATTCGCCGTCTGATTATATGGAAGACCATATGAATACCAGTCGTTTGGCGGTAACAGCTGCTTTTATTCGCGGTGTTCCTAATTTCGCTGCGGATCATTCTGCTGTAAATAATTATAACTGTGCCGTTTACCATGCCTTGCCTCATTCCCTTTTAGATCCACTTAGAAAGAAGGTAATACCTGAAATCTTTGTTAATACCAGTGCTGTTCACGCCACTAAGCGCAAAGCTCTGGAGGCCCATAAAAGTCAGCAGAATTGGCTGGAAGACAGTCAGAAGATGAATTCCTACATACAGGCGATGGAAAACTTTTCATTATCAGTTGGAACCATGTCCAATCGGTTTGAGCATGCAGAAGGATGGAGAAGGCACCTCCATTTCGGATTTTCGGAAGATGGATTCGATCCTCTGAAAGAGCTTGGGGACTGCTATCTAACTAATAAAGATTACAAGTTTGAATAACGAGGTACTAAACAACAAACAACAAAATACAATAACCATTTTAAAATTATATTATGCGTAAGAAAAGTTCTATTGCTCCGGGTTGGTGGGATTATACCACACTGGATTTAGGTCAGAAAGTAACAGATAAAATTGCAGCCTTGACACCTGAAGAAATGATCGCTATGTCAAGACCGGGTTTCAAAGTTGTCTTTTATGATACAATTGAAGAGTTTTATCTGGCTGAAGCCCTTGAGTTTATAAGCTCATGGAAATCAGCTACTGCAGCTAATCCTGTTGGTATTTGCGGGCCAATCGGCCCGACAGAGCAGTTGCCCCTGGTTGCAATGCTTGTAAATGAATTGGGCCTGTCACTTAAACATGCACACTTCTGGTGTATGGATGAGTGGGTAATCGATGGAAAGGAAGTTCCTGAAAGTCATCCCTTATCGTTTAAAAGGGCATTCAAATCATTATGTCTTAACAGAATACGTAAAGATTTAGTGATGCCAGATGAGAACGTCCATTTCGCAAAAGCAGATACCGCTGAGTACATCAATAGCTGGACAAAAGCAAAATGTGCGATTATGCAGGGTGGACAGGGTGATGTAAAACACTGGGCATTTAATGAACCGCCTATGCGTGAAGGGAAATATATTGATAATCCGCCTACAGTTGAAGAATATAAGCAACTAACAACTCGCGTTCTTGATCTTCACCCGATCACGATTGCGCAAAACTCAAGATTACATTGCGGAGGAAATGCGCCAACAATCCCAACTCAGGCAGTAACTGTTGGTCCTAAGGAAACATGGCAGGCTGATAAAGTTTCAATCTGGCATGCAGGCGCTCATGATAATCCATTTGGTCAAAGATTAACGACTTATATGATTTCTAACAAAATTCCTGATGTATCTGTTCCGATGTCTGTGCTTTCAGATCATCCAAATGTTCAGTTCAACTTTTTAAGGTCAGGATTGGGCACATGTTCAGTAGAAATGCACTAATACTAATAAAGCAGATACCTTGCAAAAAAGCAGGTATCTTGCTTAGTAAAATAACGTTTTAATAAATAAAAGATGAATCAACTCAAAGAACTAAGAAAATTACTGGTGCGACCTATTTTTCTTAATGGCAGTACTATTTTAAAATTGGTTGCGCCTGCACTCTTAATCCCTTTGATTATTTTTTTGGTGAGCTGGACACAAAGCCCAAAGTTTGAACTCAGGGCAGGTGATAAAATTGCAATTATTGGTAATGGACTTGCCGATCGTATGCAGCACGATGGCTGGTTGGAAACCTATATGCAATCTGTTTATCCTAATGGAAAATTAGTTTTCAGGGACCTCGGCTATACCGGTGACCAGGTTCATTATCGCCCAAGGGCCCATGAAGGTTTTGGAGATAGCGATACGCATTTGACGAGTGTTGGTGCTAATGTTATTTTCGCCTTTTTTGGATACAATGAATCTTATGAAGACAAGCCTGCCGAGTTTAAGAAGCAATTAGTTGCTTTTATAGACTATACCCGGAAGCAAAAATACGATACGAAAGCTGCACCTCGCCTGGTTCTGTTTTCACCGATAGCCCATGAAAATCTCAATTCAAAAAATTTCCCGGACGGTAAAGAGAACAATCGCCGCTTAGCAGCATACACACTCGCAATGTCTCAGGTTGCCAAAGAAAAAGGTGTTCCTTTTCTGGATATATTCAATGCTACACAGAAAATGTATGATAGCACGACTGAACCTTTGACAATCAATGGAGTTCACCTGAATAATGAAGGAAACAGAAGATTAGGGCTTTATATTACTGAAACATTGTTTGGTAAAAAAGTAAGCATGGCCAAAGTCGGACTCGATTCATTACGCAGCTCAGTATTAGACAAAAACTGGCATTGGTTTAGCCGTTATCGCGCAACCAGTGGAAATGATGTTTGGGGTACACGTACCATTCAGGATGGCAACTATGTTACCCTACAGAACGAGCTAAGGATGTTAGAAGCGATGACCGCGAACAGGGATAAGCGTATTTGGGCAAGGGCACAAGGGAAAGATATTAAAGTTGATGACAGCAATGTCCCTGAGCCATATCCTGTTGGAACACATATTACCCGGAATGTAGAGTATCTGAGGGCTGAAGATGCGATTAAACGAATGACAGTGCCCCAGGGTATGAAAGTTACCGTTTTTGCTTCAGAGGATAAGTTTCCTGAGATAGCTAATCCCGTAGCAGTTCAGGTTGATACAAAGGGTCAGATTTGGGTTGCTTCATGGGCTACATATCCAAAGTGGGAGCCAATGAAACCAATGAATGACCGCATAGTTACACTTAAGGATGAGGATGGTGATGGTGTTGCTGATAAAGCTACAACTTTTGCCTATGTTTCAAATCCAACAGGTTTTGAATTATGGAATGGTGGTGTGATCGTGGTTTCTGCACCAGATATTTTATTTCTTAAGGATACCGACGGAGATGGAGTAGCCGATGTACGTTACCGTATGTTAGGTGGTTTGGGCTCTGATGATACCCATCATACTGCAAATAATCTGATCTATGGCCCTGATGGTAACATTTACTACCAGAGAGGTATTTTCATTCTTGAAAATATCGAAACTCCATGGCGTAAAAGTGCTGAATCAGGTGAGTCGGGTTTATATCGATTTAACCCACGCACCTACGATTTTTCACTCGTAGTGGATAACAGTCCAAATCCACATGGAATCAGTTTTGATAAATGGGGTAATCAGTTCATTTCTGATGGTACAAGTGGCCGGTCATTTCAGGTTTATTTCAAGCGAACTGTAACTTCTACTACAGATAAGGGTGATTTTGATAAACGCCCTTTATTTAAGCAAACCATCCGGCCATATACTTCAAGCCAGATCCTATCCAGTGGAAATTTCCCTGAAGAATATCAGAATAACTTCCTGGTTTACAATGTAATTGGATTTCAAGGTATTAAGAGATACAAACTTAACTATCTGGATGAAGGCGTAATTGAAGGTGAGGAAGTTGGTAACTTAATTTATACTGGCAGCAATCCTGCATTTGCACCAAGTACTGAAGCAACACCTCGTGTAGTTACGAAAGATTTTACCGGAGATCCTAACTTCCGTCCGAGTGATGGCGTGGTAGGTTTTGATGGGGCATTGTACTTTGCCGACTGGCATCAGGCTATAATTACCCATTCACCTTATAATCTGAGGGATTTAAGCCGTGACCACCAGCATGGACGGATTTATCGTATGGTAGCTGTTGATCGCCCATTGCAAAAACCGGTTTCGATCTATGGTGAGCCAATTGAAAACCTTTTGGAACTTTTCAGACATCCTGTTGATGGAATTCGTCATGCAGTTCGTGTAGAGCTGAGTGCCCGTAATACGGATGAAGTAATTCAGAAAGCACAGGAATGGGTTGCTAAATTAGATCCTAAGAAAAAGGAAGATGCCTTACCAATGCTTGAAATACTTTGGTTACATCAGCAGCATAATGTAATAAACAGACCATTGCTGGTTAAGGTTCTTAGTTCTCCTGAATATCAGGCTAGACTGGCAGCTCAAAAGGTAAATTTCTTCTGGAGTGGAAAGGATACATTCAAACCGGCTAAATCCGAGTCTAGCGTTTCCGGAATGCAATTTCGAACCGGTTATGAGAAATTCTGGAAAGTTCCTGGATCTATGGACCCTACTACAAGCCATCAGGATCATAAATCGGCAGCTCCAAAGCCTTCTGCACCTGCCAGCACACCTGCTGCCAGTACCAAGGGGCCGGAATTGCAGAATGACAGGGTTGCGATCCTGACCATAGAAGCAACTGATGAACTGCGTTTCAAAGTGAAGGGTCAATTATTGTCGGAGTTTACTGTAAAGGTAGCTCAGCCGGTAGAAATTACAGTTGAGAATCTGGGCTTAATGCCTCATAATCTTTTGATAACCAAACCCGGAACTGTTGATATAGTTTCGCAAAAAGCAATTGAACTTGGAGAGAACGGGGCAGCTAAGAATTATGTCCCTGATGGCGATATGGTGCTTTATGCAACTAAGCTATTAATGGGTGCCGGCAAGGAGACAATCAAATTTACGGCTCCCGCTACGGCAGGAGATTATCCTTTCGTATGTACATTTCCTGGTCACTCGTTTACAATGCGTGGGATTATGAAGGTGGTCAGGTAATCAGGTAATAAAGTATCCACCACAAATCAAAAGAACTAAATTTTAGAAATCCGGTACCGATGAACCCGAATATAAATATGAAGAATAATAAGCGGCATCAGGTTCTTAAGAAATCTTTGGGACTGGCAGCTGGAATCGGAGTTCAGGCTTCAGCCTCTGCAGCAACTAATGCTCAAAAGGAGATTAAAGTTGGAGTTATCGGGCTTTCTGTTCATAGTGCTGCCTATACTGAAATTATAAACTCCGGTGCCGCAAGTCCTGAGTTCAGTGGCTGTCGGGTGGTAGCAATTTTTCATCCTAAGGGTAATCCGGATGTGGAGTTCTCTGAAAAATCTTTACAGAGCTTCACTGATACGATTACAGGACAGGGCGTGGAGTTTGTGATGTCTATCAGAAAATTGCTGAAAAAGGTTGATGCTGTGATGTTATTAACCAACGATGGGCGTCCCCATTTGAAGGAGATCATGCCGGTATTGAAAGCAGGCAAACCGGTTTATGTAGATAAACCACTTGCAGCAAGCTTATCGGATGTGTTAGCAATATTCAATGAGGTGAAGAAGTATAATGTACCGATGTTTTCCTGTTCACCGCTTCGCTACGTCAAAGAAGCCCTGGATATCCGCGAGGGTAAAGTAGTTGGGAAGGTTTTGGGGGCAAATACTTATGGCCCGGCTCCTATACAGAAATCACATGCTGATCTCTTCTGGGATGGTATTCATGCGGTTGAATCGCTGTATACCGTGATGGGTGGAACAGGATGTAAATCAGTGAGCCGGACCTCTACAGAGGATGCTGACGTGGTTGTCGGAACCTGGGAAAATGACCGTATCGGAGTTTTCCGTGGTGTACGTAAAGGTCGGAGCGGATTTGGAGGCACAGCTTTTGGAGATAAAGGAATAGCTTCTATTGGAGTATTTAATGGCTACCGCCCATTGGTGGTAGCCATTGTTGAGTTTTTTCGATCAGGCAGACCCCCGGTAAGTGATGAAGAAACAATAGAAATTTATGCTTTCATGGAGGCCGCAGATGAAAGCAAGAGGCTAGGGGGAGTTCCGGTTAGCCTGTCTGATGTTTTGTCAAAGGCGAAAATGAAATAAACGTGTTGGTGTTGTCCTGAAGGATTTCACCTTGGAACTTCGCACGGAGGTTTTTTATACCTCTCTTATTACGGATAGATATAGTTCAAATCAATGGGCCGCAAAGCTGGCAGGCTATTGTATTCGTAATTCGGAAGGTTCATAGTAGATAGTCCTCATTTAATAAATGGACGATATGTTATAAGTTAATTAAATTAATTGTTAAATAAATAAAAATAAGTAAGATGAAAGCGAGTAGATTAAATAGATTGTTCAATGAAAAATCAGGTAAGTGTTTTGATGTGGCTATTGACCATGGGTTTTTTAATGAACTAACATTTTTGGGTGGGATAGAGAATATTGAAAAATCTGTTAAAATTCTGATTGATGCAGACCCTGATGCGATTCAATTGACTGTTGGACAGGCGCATCATTTACAATCTGTGCCGGGAAAGAAAAAACCATCATTGGTTCTTAGAACCGACGTTGCCAATGTATATGGTTTAGAGCTTCAATCTGTATTATATAGCAGAATGATAGAAGAGCCGGTGCTTCAGGCCGTTCGTCTTGATGCTACCTGTGTAGTTGTCAATTTGTTTCGTATTCCCGGTGCCCCTGAGGTAACTGATCAGTGTATTCAGAATATTTTGAAGCTGAAGCCAATGTGCGATTACTACTCAATGCCATTAATGATTGAGCCATTGGTATTCCGTCCGAACAGTGAGGCCGGAGGTTATATGGTTGATGGAAATATTGATATTATCCTACCTCTTGTAAGACAGGCTGTTGAATTGGGAGCTGATATTATTAAGGCAGATCCTTGCGACAAGGTAGAAGATTATCATAAAGTTGTTGAGGTAGCCGGATCTATTCCAATTCTTGTAAGAGGTGGTGGCCGTGCAGATGATGAAGAGTTATTGGACCGTACCTATAAATTGATGCAACAGGGTGTTAAAGGGATCGTGTATGGCAGAAATGTAGTGCAACACGCAAATTCTGGTGGTATGACCAGGGCATTAATGGCAATTGTACATGATGGTGCAAAGCCTGAGGATGTAATTGCCTGGGTTAAGGGAAATAAATAAAACCTGTCTGTTGGCAGTTGTATTGGAGTTCCCACTTTCGCGGGAATGACAAGCATTTGGGAGTATTAGGGAATACAGCTTTCGTTGGAATGACAAAGTGGAGTGGAAGGAACCGGATTGCGATTCCAGCGAAGGCTGGAATCTCCCTCTTCCCCTAAATTTTTGTCAACCGATAATTATCGGTTCCCGCGAAAGCGGGAACCTCCATATAAAAAAAATATATGTGTACAGGGTAGCTACCGGCAAGCCGGTTTATTATCATTTAAAAAATTAAATACAATATGAAAGTTGTAAACGTTGGTATTATTGGTGGCGGTTTAATGGGTAAGGAAGTAGCCGGCGCTTTTGGACGCTGGTTCTCATTAAATGAATATCCCGTTAAAGTAGAGTTAAAGGCTGTATGTGATCTGGATGCAAATACCTTAAAATGGTATGAGCAAATTCCTTCAGTTGAATTATTGACCACAGATTATAAAGAATTATTAGCGTCCTCTAAGGTTGATGTAGTGTATGTTGCTCTTCCGCATTTTCTTCATGAGCAATATTATATCGAAGTAATTGAAGCAGGAAAAGATCTGTTGGCTGAAAAGCCGTTTGGAATGGATCTTGAGGCAGCAAAAAAGATCAATGAAAAAATTGCCAGTTCAAAGAGTTTTGTAAGATGTTGTTCAGAGATGCCCTTTTTTCCGGGTCCTCAGCGGGTGATTAGTGAAGCTCTTTCCGGAAGAATTGGAGAGATCATCGAAATAAATGCAGGTTTTTGTCATTCAAGTGATTTGGATCCTCTTAAACCGATTAACTGGAAGAGACAATCAAAATTCTGTGGTGAAATTGGTGTAATGGGAGATTTGGGTATGCATGTGATGCACATCCCAATCAGAATGGGATGGATACCTGATAAAGTATATGCTCATTTGCAAAAGATCATTACAACAAGACCGGATGGTAAAGGTGGTTGGACTGAAGGCGATACCTGGAACAATGCAACCCTCTCCACTTCTGTGAAAATTGCGGATAATGATATTCCGATGTCCCTTGAAATGAAGCGATTAAAGCCAGGAGAGACTAATTCATGGTATATTGAAATTTTGGGAACGGAAGGCGGAGTACGCTATAATACCAAGGATACCAAGGCATTATGGACCTTTAAGCGAGAAAAGGAGCAGCTATGGCAGCGGGTGGATCTTGGATTCCAGGTTCCTTTCCCGGTAAGCACCGGTGGAATATTTGAACCTGGTTTCTCTGATTGTTTTTTACAAATGCTGGCTGCATATTTTGCTGAGCGTGAAGGATTTTTAAATGGGCGCTTTGGCTGTGTAACCCCTGAAGAAGCACTGATGAGTCATAAATTATTTAATGCTGCATTGAAATCTCATGAGACTAAATCTGTTGTAGATGTGGTATGATTTAATTTATAATCAAAGTGTCCGGTTAAAAGATTTGTGTGTCGACCCCGAAGGTGGTCGTATATTTATAGTTAATCGATATTCGCGACAAATCGACCCCGAAGGTGGTCGTATGTAAGAAATTTAAAATACATACGACCACCTTCGGGGTCGGAAAAAAGGGGTAAAATGAATTTTTCTATAAACATGTGACCACCTTCGGGGTCAAGCCTGTATGTGCTTTTATAGGGGCTTCCTTTTGAAAATCGGCTGAAAATGTTCAATGCAAAACACAAAAGCATGTTTTATTAAGAAGGTAATGTATTCGATATGAAAGAAAATACCGGAATTGGGATTTTGGCAGGAGGAAACTGGATTATTGACAATGTCAAGATCGTAGATGTCTACCCAAAAGAAGAGAAACTGGCGAATATCATCAGAGAGAGCACCAGTAATGGTGGTGCTCCTTACAATGTTTTAAAAGCCATTAGTAAGATGGGATTTCAATTTCCCTTAAAGGGAATCGGGGCCATCGGAAATGATGAAAGAGGGGATTATATTTTAAATGAATGCCGGGAACTTCAGATTGATTCCAGCCAGATAAAAAAGGTTGAAGACAGTAATACTTCGTATACCGACGTGATGACTGTTCATGGAACAGGCAAACGTACATTTTTCCATTCCAGAGGTGCAAATGCCTTCTTAGATGAGTCCTATTTTAACTTTTCTGGCTGTAGAGCAAAGATATTTCATTTAGGGTATCTCCTGCTGCTTGATAGATTAGATACTATTGATGCAGATGGCCTGACAGGGGCAGCAAAAGTATTGCGTGAAGCCAGAAAATGCGGGATGATTACATCTGCAGATCTGGTCAGTGAGCAATCTGAGCGATTTAAAGTTATTATTCCATTAGCATTGCAATTTGTAGATATTCTGTTTGTTAATGAATTTGAAGCCGGTATGTTAACAGATATTGAGATCTGTGATGATGACGGAAAATGCTCACTTTCAAAAGCTTATCAGGCAGCTGAAGCCATATTAAAAACAGGGGTTCAGAAATGGGTAGTTATTCATTTCCCGAAAGGAGCAATTGCATTAAACCCAAGCGGGGAGAAACTATTTCAGCCAAGCGTTAAAATGCCTGCAGAGAAAATCAAAGGGTCAGTTGGAGCCGGAGATGCTTTTGCCGCAGGTGTTTTGGCAGGGATTCACGAAGACTGGACGATGGCAAAAAGCCTTTTATTAGGAGTAAATGCTGCTGCCGCCAGTATGATGGATGCGAGTTCTTCAGAAAGTATTGTTTCATGGCAGGAATGTTTGAAACTAGGGACTGATTTTGATTATAATATGGACTAAATTTTGTTTAAAACGTAGTAATTTATATATATTTCACTGTTTTTTGCCGTAGAAAATTTATACGATCAGACTTTAAATAGAATATTATGTTAATTATTGTTATTGCCTAAAAAAATCATGAATCCGACATGATTAAAATAATTATTAAATAAAAGACAATGATTATTTTAATCATCAAAGGTTCCATCTTACAAATAAAAACAAGAAATAAAAACAGATGAATGTAGGCTTGTTTATTCCCTGTTATATTGATCAGTTTTATCCTGATGTTGCCATAGCCACTTATCAGCTATTAAAAAAGCTTGGCTGTGAGGTAAATTATCCAATGAACCAAACCTGTTGTGGCCAGCCAATGGCCAACAGTGGTTTTTCGGATCTGACAAAAGGTTGCGATGTAAATTTTGTAAAAAACTTTAGAGACTTTGATTATATAGTTGCCCCTTCCGGCAGTTGTGTTCTTCATATTAAGGAACATTTAAAGGAAGGTGGTGACAAGGCTGAACTTGATAAAATCCGGCATAGTGTTTATGAGCTTTCTGAATTCCTTGTTGATATTCTTAAAGTTAACCACCTGGAGGCTTCCTTCCCTCATAAAGTAGGTATGCATATCAGTTGCCATGGACAAAGAGGTTTAAATCTTTCTTCAATGTCTGAACTTGTGGCTCCTGCATTTTCCAAAACTGAGCACTTGCTAAACATGGTCAATGGCCTGGATCTTAAAAAGCCGTTAAGGGCAGACGAATGCTGTGGTTTCGGTGGTACATTTTGTGTATTTGAAGAGGCTGTCAGTGTGAAAATGGGTAAAGACCGGATTAAAGAACACCTTGTAAATGAGGTGGAATTTATTTGCGGAGGAGATACCAGTTGCCTGATGCATCTGGAAGGTATTTTAAAGAGGCAAGGAAGTAGTGTAAAAACTATACATCTGGCTGAGATATTGAATAGCGTGCTATGAGGGCTAAACAACATGCAGAAGCTGCACAGGAATTTATCAGGGACGAAGCACGTACTGACTGGCATGATGAAACGCTTTGGTTTGTCAGGGCTAAAAGGGATAAAGCGGTAAATACGCTTCCTGAATGGGAAAAGCTTCGCGATTGGGCATCCCAAATAAAAAATCATACCCTTTCCAATCTGGATTATTATTTAAAAAGTTTCGAGGAGAAAGCGATTTCGAACGGAATCGTAGTTCACTGGGCCTCCGACGCAGAGGATCATAACCGGATCATTCATAAGATCATTGCTGATAACAAGATTGATAAAATTGTTAAAAGCAAAAGTATGCTCACTGAAGAATGTCATTTGAATGAGTATCTTCAGAATAAAGGCATACAGATTTTGGATACTGATCTTGGTGAGTATATCGTACAGTTAAGGAAAGAGTCGCCAAGTCATATTGTATTACCCGCCATTCACCTCAAACGTCAGGATGTGAGTGAAACTTTTCATGAGCATCTGAACACAGAGAAAGGGAATAATGATCCACAATATCTGGCAGGCTCTGCCCGACATCATTTGAGGGAACGTTTTATAGAGTCAGATCTCGCAATTACCGGTGTGAATTTTGCCATCGCCGAGTCGGGAAGCTTTGTGGTTTGTACAAATGAAGGTAATGCGGATATGGGAGTACATTCTGCGGGTATTCATATTGCCTGTATGGGTATTGAGAAACTGATTCCGAAAACCGAACATCTTGGGGTATTTCTACGACTATTAGCCAGAAGCGCAACCGGACAGCCTATCACAACTTATTCCAGTCATTTCAACAAACCCCGTCCCGGACAGCAAATGCATGTGGTAATTGTTGATAATGGCAGGAGCAGGCAACTGGGAAGAGCTGATTTCAGGAATTCCCTCAAATGCATCCGCTGTGCGGCATGTTTTAATACCTGTCCGGTGTACCGAAGAAGCGGAGGGCACAGTTACCATTCAACAGTTGCCGGGCCGATTGGCTCGATATTAAACCCGAATTTAGACATGGAGGCTAATTCAGATCTGCCATTTGCCTCAACGCTCTGCGGATCATGCAGCAATGTCTGTCCGGTGAAAATTGATATCCACGAGCAACTCTGGAAGTGGCGTCAGGTAATCGTCGCCAATGGATATGTTGATAAGGGTAAGAAAGCAGGGATGCAGGGTATGGCCTGGGTGCTTTCAAATCCAAAGGTCTACCGCATGGCCGGAAAAATTGGCCGCTGGATCATGCGAATCTTTCCTTTTATACTGAATAATAGCCTGAATGTTTGGTACAAACAGCGGGAGATGCCGCGAGCACCTGAAAAAAGTTTTAGAGACTGGTTTAAAGAAAATAAATAATCATGGGTGCTAGAGAAACTATTTTAAATGCTGTGGCGATGAATAAACCGGATCTTACTGAGCTGCCGGATATTGATCTTTCCCTAACCATTCAATACACTGATCTAATACAGAAATTTATTGAAATGGTAGAAGCTGCAGGAGGGAAAGCATATTATGAGAACAGCAGGCAGCAATTACTGAATGATTTAGCTGAGGTAAAAGCAGAAGGAAAATTTATGATTAATCTTCTGGATAACCGTGATACTGAAGGCTGGAAAAACCTGAATGCAGGCGAACTGGAGTCACTGGATACCTGCTATCTTCGGGCTGGATTAGGTGTAGCAGAGAATGGTGCGATGTGGATTTCTGAAAGGCAAATGTCCAACCGGCTGCTTCCCTTCATTTGCCAGCATCTGGTGATCGTACTAAATCAGGCTGACATTGTTAATAATATGCACCAGGCTTACCAACAGATTGATGCAGCAGAAGAAGGCTTCGGAGTATTTATCGCAGGCCCCTCAAAGACAGCAGATATTGAACAAAACCTGGTAATCGGAGCACATGGAGCAAGAAGTTTGAGGGTTTACGTGATTTGATTGAGATTTGATTGAGATGTGAGATATGAGATATGAGATGTGAGATGTGAAAAATGAGATGCTGGATACATTCTCCATTTCCTATTTCCTCGTCTTTATTCCTGGTTCTTGGCTCCTGGTTCTAAATTCTTGTTTCCTCTCTCCAGATACCTAAGGCCATTTGATTGTTAACATAACTCTCAGTATATTAAAGCAATAGATCAATAAATATGGAAAGAAGGAATTTCATAAAAAGTGCGGCTTCATTATCAGCGGTAACAATTTTAAGTCCGGATGCAGTTTTTGCCTCTGGTGCAAAACCGCCCATTCGCTTAGGTTTTATTGGTTGCGGTGGCAGAGGAACCGCCGATATAAGCTCCATGTCAAGAAATGCCAATGTACACATTGTTGCTATTGCCGATCTCTTTCAGGATCAACTCCAGGCTGCCAAACCAAAGCTCGACCAGTTGAATGCGGCAAAGGGATTTCCTGCTATTTCCAAATCGAATATATATCAGGGTTCGGATGCCTACCTTAAGTTATTGAATAATAAAGAAGTAGATGCGGTACTGATTTCTTCACCCTGTTATACCCATCCCCAATTTTTAGAGGCTGCAGTTGCGGCTGGTAAACATATATACTGTGAAAAGCCTGTCGCTATAGATGTGGAAGGTTGCAGGCGAATGGAGCAATTAGCTGAGCGGATTAATGGGAAAGTTAGCGTAGCCATAGGGTTTCAAGTCCCACATGCCACTCCTTATGCAGAAATGATTAAACGGATTCACAGGGGGGATATTGGAAAGATCGTGAATGCCCAGATTTATTATCTGGCATCAGAAATACCATTGAAACCATACAAGGACTTATCTTATGATGAAGCGAGAATCAGGAATCAGTTCCATTTCCGGGAACTGTCGGGAGGAACATTGGTGGACCAGGGGATACATATGATTGATATCTGTAACAGGGCTTTGCAATCACACCCTTTAAGTGCTTCGGGTTATGGCGGACTAAATTCGGGAGTGGAATTTGGAAATGCCTGGAATCACTATCAGGTGATCTTTAAGTATCCGAATGATGTCAATGTATCCTACCATTCTATTCAGATTGGAAAGCAGTTCGGTGATGTATGTGCGAGATTTATCGGGACAAAGGGTATTGCTGAAGCCCATTATAGCGGCGGGGTTTTCATAAGCGGTGAAAATGAATGGGACTCGGGTGTAGTGAGGAATCCCGCTCAGGTTTCGGCCGAACAAAGGGCAGCCGGTGTTTTTCTTTCATCATTGTACGATGCCGATGCCAATAAACATAAAAATTTTATTAATAGTATTGAGACCGGAAATTATCTAAACGAAATAAAGCAGGCTGCCGAATCAACACTGACAGCTATTTTGGGACGAAACGCAGCGGAAGCTCAGGAAGAACTAAGTTGGGCCAAAATGCATTTTTCAAATGAACGGATTGATCCGGGATTAAACTTATCTCAATTTAATAAAGCTTAGTACAGAACCGGAAAAACATAACTAATGAAAAGAACAATGGACTTTCTAAATATCCGGAATTGTTTTATCCCATTGAGATTACTCAGTAGTATTCTCATCCTGCTTTTCCAATTCCCAGCTTATGCTCAGAATGGTGTTTTTCGTGCCGGAGCTTCAACCGCCAATATCAGCCCTTCACTTGGGGAGGGAATAGCTGGAGGATGGATGCCTTTGCCCTTAGCTACCCATATTCATGATGAATTACATGCCCGTTCTCTTGTTTTGGACGACGGAAAAGTTCGCCTGGCTATTATGGTTGTGGATAATGTAGAGCTTCCCCGTGAAGTTTTTGATGCGGCGAAACTACTTATCTCCCAGGAAACATCGATACCTGCAGAGCGAATAATGATGTCCTCAACACATACTCACTCTTCTACCTGGGCAGGTCATGAAATAAATCCACCAGAACCTTCCCTGAGTATCCGTGCTAATTCAGTAGTAAAATATCCTAGACCTCTCGATGATTATCAGCGCTTTGTAGTACGGCGTATGGCTGACGGAGTGCGGATTGCCTTAAATAATCTGGAACCTGCCCGTATAGGCTGGGGTGCAGGGACTGTACCTCAGCATGTTTTCAATCGTCGCTGGAAATTGAAAACGCCCGTGACCAATCCTTTTGGTGTAAGGGAATCGGTTCAAATGAATCCGGGTATTGGCAATCCCAACATTGAGGAACCTGCCGGCCCTACTGATCCTCAGGTTTCATTTTTATCGGTTCAATCTATGAAAGGGCAGCCTATTGCAGTCCTGGCTAATTATTCCCTGCACTATGTTGGTGGGGTTCCTCAGGGTCATATTTCGGCAGATTATTTTGCGGTTTTTGCCGACCGCCTCCAGGAACTATTAAAAGCCGACCGTCAGGATATTCCCTTTGTAGGCATCATGTCGAATGGTACAGAAGGAGATATAAATAATATTGATTTTCGGGGGCCGACTGCCCAATATCAGCCTTATACGAAAATGAAGCTTGTGGCAAACGATGTCGCAGAGGAGGTGTTCAGGGTTTATCAGACCATAGAGTACAAAAACTGGGTGCCTTTGGGAGCAACCCAAATGGAGCTTACCCTGGATGTAAGAAAGCCGGATCAGCAAACGCTTGGCTGGGCAGAATCAGCAATGCTGAAAGCAAAGCCTGACCATCCAACAGAAAAGGTCTTTGCCGAGCGAACCATCCAAATGAAAGAATGGCCTGAAAAAATAGATGTGATACTTCAAACCTTCAGGGTGGGGGATCTGGGAATAGCCGGAATCCCATTTGAGGTATTTGCCGAAACGGGTTTAGAGATCAAAGCCAAAAGCCCTTTTCAAAAATCGTTTACGATTGGACTGGCCAATGGTGGTTATGGATATCTCCCAACTCCCGAACAGCATCAAATGGGGGGCTATGAAACCTGGATGAGTGTCAATAAGGTAGAAAAAGAAGCCTCCCGAAAAATTGTGACTGAAATTCTTAAACTTTTTAATCAGGTAAAGCAATAGAATGATTTGGTAATGCTTAGTTCCTTTTTCTAGCTGGGCATAGATTATGGATTTATATTCACTTTTCAGTAATCGTTAAGAAAAATTACAGAAATTAAGTTTCTAAACAACATCGAATTTGAACAGGGTTTCCTGGCATAATATAGTATTGGTATTGTCGAAAGAAGTATTGGTTTGGGTCTTATTTGAAGATTAGATTTGGTTGAAACAAAGCATTTATATTAAGCTGATCAAAAAAGAGAATACCCAAATCTGAATAGGATTGGTGATTAATTAGTTCTTCTTATCCTATATCTGAAGACTTTCTTTTGTTTAGTACTAAAGGAACCGTAAATCACAATTGATTTTATGTTATTCCTGAATATCGATTAGTATAGGTATGATAAAGAAATAGTTATGTTTCAAAATAAGTTCATGACTGCCAACACACTAACATTTATTGTTAGTGTTATACTTATGTTCTGTTTTTCTTACCGGAGTATTGCCCAGGGAGCCGTTTTTCTTGCTGGTGCTTCAGCCGTTAATATAACTCCCCCTTTGGCCTACCCGCATTATCGTGGTGAAAGTACCGGGGCTCATGATTCATTGTATGCAAAAGCTCTTGTACTTAAGCAAGGCGATGTTACCATTGCCCTTGTCGTATGTGATTTATTGTGGGTTGAGAGGAGTCTCTCTTCCTCCGTCAGATTACAGATCTCTGAAAAAACGGGTATTCCTTATTCCAACATTATAATTGCAGGCACTCATACACATACCGGTCCTGCCTATCACCCTAATATACGTGAACTTACCGGGACACTCCGCCCGCCATTTGATGAAGATACACCTTCAGCAGTAAAGGATCCTTATTTGGAAAGTTTGGCAGATCAGATAGCAAAGTCAGTTATAATTGCCCAAAAATCACTGGAAAATGTTCAGCTTGAAAGCGGTACAGGCCTGGCTAATGGGGTTTCATTCAACCGTCGTTTTATAATGGATGATGGCAAAGTTGTATTTAACCCGGGTGTTGGTAATATAAACGCCATTCTTCCTGCCGGCCCGGTTGATCCTCAGGTAGGCATTTTAATGCTTCGAAAGGTTTCTGATAATTCTCCAATGGCCGTTCTGTCGAATTTCGGAGTTCATGCCGACACTTTTGGGGGTTCCAGGTTCAGTGCAGACTATCCGGGCTTTCTTGCTCAGGCACTCAGTTCTGCAATAGGTAGAGGGGGCATCTCTATTTTTGCAACCGGCCCCTGCGGTGATTTAAATCACGTGGATGTGCAGGGTAAAGATAAAAAGCGCTTGTCAACAAAGGATATTGGAGACCGTTTATCGGATGCAATCGTAAAAGAGATTCCTTCTTTAAAGAAGGTAGGGAATTCCTTTCTTTCGATGCGCTCCCAATTTGTATATGCACCACTTCAGGAGTATACTCAGGCCGAATTAACCTGGGCTAATGATGAAAGTGCTAAACCCCTTCACAAGGAGTCCGCATTTCTGGAACGCAGAAGGCGTTTAAAAATTCGTTCCCTTGAAAGGCTTCGACGTACCGAGGCCATTGCACCAACGGTTGAACGCGAAGGGTGGAAACTTCCTTTGGAAGTGCAGGTTATAGGAATTGGGAAGGACCTTGCCATAGTAGGTTTACCGGGGGAAGTTTTTGTGGACTTAGGTCTGGCTATAAAGAAGTCCTCTCCGTTTAAGACAACCCTGGTTATTGAACTGACCAATAGCCATATCGCATATGTACCCACCCGTAAAGCCTTTAGTCAGGGGAGTTACGAGACTATAAATTCACGTGTGGCCCCAGGTGGAGGCGAAATGATGGTAGAAGCTGCGATAAACTTACTTAATGAGATTAAGGGGGAGAATCAATAGATAGAATAATAATACTTTGTCAATAACATAATTTTCAATCTGCTTGTTTTAAATTTAAACAGGCTAAAGCAAATATTAATATGGAAAGAACAATTAAATTTCAACAGGGTGGCCGCACCTCTAAATTTCTGATATTGATTTTCAGTTTTATACTGATACTCTATTTTGATTCGCGCCTATATGCTCAGAATGCTACTTTCCGCGCAGGTGCATCGACTGCAAACATTACTCCACCTTTGGGTTCTGGCTTAGTTGGAAATTTTGGGGTGCCTCCTCCGGCAAATTATGTACATGACGAATTGCATGCACGCAGTCTGGTATTGGATGACGGTACCACAAAACTGGTTTTTGTTGTAGTGGATAATGTAGGTATTATTCGTGAAGTATTCGATGAGGCAAAACGATTGATCTTTGAGGAAACAAAGATTCCCACAGCCCAGATACTGATGTCTGCAGACCATACACATTCTGCCAGCAGTGCCGGCGGACTTGGAAACCTGAGAGGAGGATGGAGTGCCGGAAGACCTTTCGATGATTACCAGCGTTTTCTTATCCGACGTATAGCAGATGGTGTGCGCATAGCTTTGAATAATCTCGAACCCGCTCGTATTGGCTGGGGGGCCGGAAATGTACCCCAGCATCTCTTTAACCGCCGCTGGAAAATGAAAAATCCGGTAGTCAATCCTTTCGGAGGGAAAGATCAGGTACAGATGAATCCGGGGATCGCAAATCCGGATTTAGTGGAACCGGCAGGTCCTACAGATCCTCAAGTCTCCTTCATTTCGGTACAATCCCTTAAAGGCCGCCCGATTGGTTTACTTGCCAATTATTCCCTTCACTATGTAGGCGGGGTACCCCGAGATCATATTTCAGCTGATTATTTTGCTGTTTTTGCTGACCGTATTCAGGAATTGCTAAAGGCAGATCGTCAGGATCCTCCATTTGTTGGTATTATGTCTAATGGAACATCGGGAGATGTAAATAACATCAATTTTCGCGGACCGGCAGAAAAACACGAGCCCTATGCCAAAATGCGTATTGTTGCCAATGATGTAGCTAATGAAGTTCTACGGGTATACCAGACCATACAATACAAAGACTGGGTACCCTTGCGTGCTGCACAGTCAGAACTGAATTTGCAAGTTCGCCGGCCTACACCTGAAATGCTTGCTTATGCCCAAAAGGTTCTTGCAAAACCTGAAACAGAAACTCCGGTTCACCGTCTGGAGAAAACCTATGCAGAAAGAACCATTCAGATGAATGGATATCCGGAGAATATTGATGTAATTATGCAAACCTTTCGTATCGGAGACCTTGGCGTAGCAGCAATTCCTTTTGAGGTTTTTACCGAAATTGGCCTGGAAATCAAAGCAAAAAGCCCTTTTAAATCTTCCTTTACTATAGAACTGGCCAATGGCAGTTATGGCTACCTTCCTACTCCCGAACAGCATCAATTGGGAGGATATGAAACCTGGCTGGGTACCAATAGGGTGGAAATTGGAGCTTCCCGAAAAATTGTAACTGAAATTCTTAAACTATTTAACCAGGTAAAACCATGAAATATATTTTAATAATCTTCACATTATGCCTCTTTACCTTTTCGGGCAACGCAGCAGACGGGCCTAAACCGGTATCTATTTTTAAATCCGGATTTGCTGAAAGGGACATTACCCCGGATATCGGTATGGAATCTCCTGGAAATTATGGCAAGGCTCACCATAAGTCCTTCCATGATCCCTGTAAAGTTCGTGCTGTTGTATTTGATGATGGGAAAAAGCGTGTGGCCCTTGTTGGAATCGATTTGCTTTTTGTTACCAGGCATCTGGTTCTGGAAGTACGTGAGGAGATCCGGAAGCGCTGCGGTATCCTGCCGGCAGATATAATGATTGGGGCATCTCATTCACATTCCTCCGGCCCTATCGGTATGGGTGAACCCGGAGATTTTGACAAAGCCTCTCCTTTAGTGAAAGATCTGGTTAATAATCATTCGATAGTTTCTGATCCCGGATACACTCAAGTCCTTAAGAAACAGATCGTTGATGCCGTTGTGCTAGCCAATGAGAATCGTGTGGATGCAAAACTCGCCGTTGGGAACGGGCATGAAGATAAGGTTTCGTTCAATCGTCGTCTGCGGATGAAGAACGGAATGAGCTACTCGCACCCGGGTGCCGGCAATCCTGACATTGTTGATTATGCAGGGCCGATTGATCCTCAGGTCGGTACCGTTGGAGTATGGGACTTAAAAGGTAATTTGCTGGGAACTGTGGTAAATTTTGCATGTCATGCCACTACCAGTCCGGGAGGTATTTCAGCAAGCTGGATTGGATCAATGGAAAGAACGATTCGTGGTGCGACCGGAAATGCAGCCTTGCCTGTTGTTTTCATGCAGGGTGCTTGTGGTGATATCACACAGGTTGATAACCTGACCAAATTTCAAAATCCCGGGGCAGAAGAATGGTGGGATATCGTTGGTGGCCGCGTGGGTGCCGAGGCTTATAAGACCCTGCTTCTCATTCGCCGTGGTGCAGGAAGTGAAATTCCGCTTGATAGCAGGCAAAGGGTGTGGACAGTTAAGCGTCGCATCCCAACACCCGAGAAAGTTCAGAAATCATTGGAACTTGTAAAGGCGGGCCCTGAAAAGTCAGGGACCACTGAGTGGACTTTTGCAAAAGAGATTCTCGTATTGGATGCAATCATAAAAGCAAGGCCATTAGTGGAAGTTGAAGTTCAAGCCATCCAGGTTGGCCCGATGGTGTTTGTATCAAACCCTGCAGAATATTTTGTTCAGTACCAATTGGACATCAAGGCGGGTAGTAAATTTCCTTTCACTTTTGTGGTAGAGCTGGCTAACGGTATAACCGGATATGTACCTACTGAAGAAGCTATGGGTCCGAATGGTGGGGGCTATGAAACCCGCCTGACTTCCTACAGTAATCTGGAGGTTTCTGCAGGAAGACAATTTGCCAATACGGGTATCGAATTGGCAAATCAAATGGTACCCGGTAAGGTTCCTTTACCTCCTCCACCGCCACCTTTCAAAGCACCATGGGCATATGGTAACCTGCCACCGGAGTTGAAATAATAGGGTAATCTGTATCGCTCCTCTGGTCGGTGTTATCACCGACCAGACGTGTGGAGAATGCTTATTGTCGGAGATAACAATGGTCGGTGATAACACCGACCACAGGGAAATAAATAATTGATCAAAACTATCGGATGTAAAGGCATTTTAAACCGGTTTAAATGACAAAAAAATATCTTCTTTCATCTACTTTCTTTTTGCTTGTGGTGATGAAATCAGTACTGTTATCTGCAAGTTCATCATTTCAGACCGAGGAATTTAAACTTGGTGCATCTAAAAGCAGGATGACACCTCCTGTGGGGAGTATAATTGGTGATTCTTATGGTATCAGGGTTTCTGAAGGGGTGCATGATGATCTTTTTATCAAAACCCTGGTTTTTGAACATGGAAGTGAAAGGGCTGCATTTATCACTTTGGATGCCATCAGTCTGCCACATTCGCTGGTTATAAAGAGCAGGGAATTAGTTCATCAGCAAACAGGCATAGCAATAAACAATATTATTCTGAATGCCACTCATGCACATGCCGGCCCACAGATGAACCCTCTGTTTTGGGATGTTGTGGGAGGAACAGCAAAATTAAAGAGTCAGGAGTATACCCATAAACTGCCTGAATTAATTGCAGCAAGTGTAAAATTGGCTGTTTCTAAAATTCAGCCCGTTCGTGTTTCAGTTGGAAGTGTTCAGGAGCAAACAATAAGTTTCAACCGGCGCTATCTGATGAAAGATGGTACATTCAGAACCAATCCCGGAAAGTTGAACCCGGATGTTGTGAGGCCGGCCGGACCAATTGATCCGGAATTGTCTATTGTCTATTTCGAATCTCTGGATAAGAAGCCAGTAGCTATTTTGGTGAACTTTGCTTTGCATGTGGCTATTGTTGGCGGTAAGCAGTTCTCATCCGATTTCCCGGGGGTAATGTCTGAATTGATTGGGAAGGTAAAAGGGGAAGATGTTGTAACCGTTTTTACGAATGGAACTTCAGGAAATATCAATCATGTTGATGTTTCAAATCCTGATCAGTTGAGTGGATTTGATGAATCCCGACGCATTGGGACTGTTCTGGCAGGCCGGGTGCTTTCTGCCCTGCCCTCCTTGCATCAAATCCCAATAAAGTCCTTGAAGGCTAAAATTCAAACGGTGCGTTTACCGGTTTTTCGAACCATAGAACGAAGCGAAGCAGATTGGGCAAAGGGGATTATTTCAAAATTTGGGAAGCCGGATGGCCCCGGGTTTGCCGATGTGGTAAGTGCCTGGAGAATTCTTGACCTTGTAAAGTACCAGGGCGGACTGGAGTCAAGACATAAATCGACCACAACTGTTCCGCTTACAGAGGATGGTACAGCACTGGAGACTGAGGTTTCTGTTATAGCATTCGGCGATCAAATGGCACTCGTTGGCTTTCCCGGAGATGCTTTTGTGGAGCTGGGCCTAGGAATAAAACTAAACTCACCTTTTCGGTTTACATTAGTGAATGAACAATCCGGAAATGGAACGATAAGCTATATGCCAAATAAAAAGGCATTCCCTGAAGGCCAATACGAGGTTAATAGTGTGAGATATAGCTCAGGTGGCGGGGAAGCTTTGGTTGATGCTGCAATAGAGACTTTGATTTCAATATTTTACCATAAAAAACTGTAAGGCTTTGTGTCTTTGCGAGAGATAAATTTCGCGACTTAAGACGGTGTTATCATCGACCAGAGAATGTGAGAGTCAGATGGTACGGGGAGAACACCGACCAGAGGGAATCAGTAGATTGGATACTATAATTATATATAAAGAGAATAATGAAGAATACAAGAGAGAGTTTGAAAACTCAAAAACCTAATTTCAAAAAGCCACAAGGGTCTGAAAATTGCCCATCAGTGCAGGGCAGAATTCTAAGCACTTTTTGTTCAAAAACCCTGAACCCCAGCTTTTCTCTGCTGTGCATCCCAATATTATTATTAAGTAGCTTCCTGACTACTACCCAAACTGGATTTGCACAGCCTGTCAAAATCTTCAGGGCTGGTGCAGCAACCAGTAATATCACTCCTAAAATTGGTACATCCATAAACGGGAATATGAAGGATGGTACAATCAAACAAATACATGATGAAACGCATGCCCGTTCGATAGTATTGGATGATGGTCAAACCCGGCTGGCTTTTGTAACAGTAGATCTTTGTATGATATATAGGGAAGAGCTGGATGCAGCCAAACAAAGAGCCCATGAAATAACCGGGATACCTGTTCAGAATATGATGATGTCGGCAACCCATACTCATTCGGGAGGTACAGCATGCTCCGTATTTCAAAGTGATCCCGACAAGGATTATCTTAAATTTCTCAGGGAAAGAATCGCTGATGCGGTGGTAAGGGCGAACAATAATCTTGTACCCGCCCGTATCGGCTGGGCTGTGGGCAATGAACCAAGCCAGGTATTTAATCGCCGCTGGAAAATGAAACCAGGCAAGCCATTAATGAATCCTTTTGGTACAGAAGATCAGGTAAAGATGAATCCCGGTGTGGGTAATCCCGATCGGCTGGAGCCTTCGGGTCCAACAGATCCCGAACTTCCCATTATTTCAATACAAACTCCGGAAGGCAGACAGATAGCCTTGCTTGCAAATTACTCGCTACATTATGTCGGAGGAACAGGCCCGGGTGAAATATCAGCCGATTACTTTGGAATGTTCGCACAACAGATGAAAAGATTACTGGAGTCGGATAATGAGGGATTCCCTCCGTTTGTAGCGATGCTGTCAAATGGAACAAGTGGTAATATTAATAATATCAATTGGTTTGCAAATGAAGCTCCCCCAAGTATGCCTCCTTATGCCAAAATGCGACAGGTTGCTAATGTCATAGCTGCCGAAGCTTATAAAACTTATCAAACTATCCGTTATCAGGATTGGATTTCATTAAGTTCTGCACAAACTGAGATCAATTTAGGTGTACGCTTGCCTAAAAAAGAAGAAATTGAACGGGCGAAAGGGATAATTGCTAAAGCCAATGGGCCGATTATGAATACGATGGAAGAAATTTATGCCCGCGAAACCATGCTTATCAAGGATTTTCCAAAACAAGTACCTTTAATTATTCAGGCTTTCCGCGTGGGAGATTTGGCAATCGCAGCGATGCCCTGTGAAATATTTGTTGAAATCGGATTGGATATCAAGGCAAAAAGCCCATTTAAGACAACTTTTACAACTTCTCTGGCCAATGGTTATAATGGCTATTTGCCCACACCTGAGCACCATAAACTGGGCGGATATGAAACCTGGAGAGCCCGTTCAAGCTATCTGGAAGTAGATGCGTCTACAAAAATTAGTAGTGTGATTTTTGAGCTGCTGGAAAAACTTAAAAATGAGCAAGCTAAATAATGAATCAAGAACCAGGAGCCAGGAATCAAGACGGGGAAACATGAATAAGGAGCAAAGAACAAGGAATAAAGACATTTTATGAGCATGAGCAAGGAACCAGGAATCGAGTCGAGGAAATAGGAAATGGAGAATAAGGAGTAGAGTATGTAAATCATATTTTACATCTCACATCTCATATCTCACATCTCATATCTCCTTTCTCATAAAATAGTATATTACATCTCAAGAAAAGTACCATAATTCCATTGCACAAGAAATTATATTTGATCAGCACATTTATCTTCCAGAATTTTATATAAAATACAATGAATAGATTTCCCTACAAACGATACCGGATTATTGGATTGTTACTGATAGTTCTAACTATTACCATAGCTGCCTTACAACCTGATCCGCGTGCTGATCGCCTGAAAAAGGCATTGGATAGTTTTCAGATTGAGCCAGGAATGCGTATCGACCTGATTGCCGCTGAACCGCTGGTTATCGATCCGGTGGCACTTGCATTTGATGAAAATCGCCAGATGTATGTTGTTGAAGACCGGGGATATCCTGATCCTGTGGAAGGGGGTTCTACGACCACGCTCGGTCGGGTAGCCCTGTTAAAAGACACCAATGGGGATGGCATTTATGACAAACGAACTGAATTTGCTACCGGTTTAACCTATCCAAATGGTCTGATGCCATGGAAAGGAGGTGTTTTTGTAACCTGTTCACCAGATATTTACTATTTAAAAGATACTGATAACGACGGGATTGCCGATATTAAGAAGGTAGTCCTTACCGGTTTTTTTGCAACTCAAACCGCACAGATCAGAATGAGTCACCCAACAATGGGTTTAGATGGCTGGATCTATGTCACAGCCGGACTGAATGGAGGGGAGGTGACCTCTCCTGACCACCCTAACCGTCCTGCGGTATCATTTAAGCAGACTGATGGCCGCTTTAATCCCGAAACTTTTGAGTTTCAGGTTACAGGTGGAAAAAGCCAGTTTGGATTGACCTTTGATGCTTATGGACGTCGATTCGGTTGCTCAAACAGGCACCCGATTATGCATTCTGTCATGGAACCCTGGTTTCTCCGCAGGAATGCTAATCTTCTCTTCAATGAAACTGTGCAAAATGTTTCAAAGGTGGAGGCTGAAGCAACTGTTTATCCGATAAGCAGGTCGGTTACCAGTGCTGATTTTATCCCAAAACTGATCGGCCGTTCGCATGCAGGAACTTTTACTGCTGCCAGTGGATTGATGGTTTTTAATGGAACCGGCCTTACAACTGCACATCAGGGCAATATTTTTATCTGTGAATCAGCACAGAATCTGATCCAAAGACAGATTGTTTCACCGGAAGGAGTCTCTTTCAAATCCAAAACACCATATGAAGGCAGGGAATTCCTCTCCTCATCAGATGAATGGTTCCGTCCGGTTTCTCTTCAGCATGGCCCGGAGGGGGCACTTTACCTTGCAGATATGCATCGTAAGGTTATTGACCATCCATCCTATGTACCGGAAGAAGCCAGGCCGGGTTTGGATTGGGAAAGCGGAAAGACAGATGGAAGAGTTTACAGGATTGTACGGAAAGATTTTGTTCAAAAGAAATATGATAACCGAACAGGATTAAGTTCAAATTCAAAAACAGCAGATTTGGTTAAGTTTTTGGCCTCAGTAGAGGAGTGGGAACGATATACTGCCCACCGGCTGTTGCTGGAGCGCAAGGATAAAAAAGCGGTTCCTTTGTTAAAGAAAATTGCTGTTGAATCTGTTTTGCCGGAAAGTCGTGCCCGTGCGGTTTGGTTACTCAGCTCACTGGAATCCCTGGATTTGCTTACGTTAAAAAAGGTATTGGCAGATAGGGAAGCCGGAGTCCGTGAGCAGGCTGTTTTATTGGCAGGTGATATGTTTCAAAAACACCCTGATCTGATACAATCGATCGTATCTTCTTCAAATGACGAGGCTATTCGCGTTCGTTATAACAGTGCCCTGGTTTTAGGTTCAATGGAAGGACCGCAGGTTGTTCAGGCATTGGCTAAGGTAGCCGCAAGGGATGGAGCCGATAAGTGGTTCCGTGCTGCCGTACTAAGTGGTATCGAAAAGCGTATGCCTGAATTTTTAGCAGCTTTCAGGGATCAGAAAAATGCAGAACCGGTGGCATTTGCTTCGGTAATGAAGGAGTTGGGACGATTGTTCGGAAACGGTGGTACTGCTGAAGACGGCCGCGTACTTATAAAGGAGGTTCTGGCAACCAATGGTGATACGGAATGGAGAATCGCTACAATCCTTGGCCTAGCCGAAGGTGTTAGTGGAAGGGCAAAGGATTTTGGAGCATCCCCGAAAGGCTTATTATATGCCATTCTGGGAAATAATGCTTCGGGTTCTGATATTTCGGCTCTTGATAATTTTGTAAACAAAGCACTTGCTATAGCCGGAAATCAGTCTGAAAATACCAGACTAAGGACATCAGCAACCGCTTTATTGGGCTATACAGATTTTGGACGAAGTCATTCTGCACTTCAGAAATTGATGGTTCCCAGTACTGCGCCCGAATTATTACTGGAAGCTATATCCTCTTTCACACGCCTGGATGATGCACGGGGGGCAGCGGTTTTATTGGAGAAAAAGACATGGTCTGCATACACGCCCAGGATAAAATCTGCAGTAGTGGCTGCAGTAGTTTCAAAGCCCGCTTTCATCAATGAATTGTTCCTGGCAATTGAAAAAGGTACAATTAGCGGAGCCGAATTATCTTCTGCCGATAGGATGCGTCTGATATCAGACAAAAATGCCGATATCAGCAACCGTGCGAAGTTATTGTTCAAAGAGCTGGAGGGGGGCAACAGGATGGCGGTTTACCAGGAATATCGTCAGGCACTTACAGCACAGGTTGATGCAAAATTGGGAAAGGCAGTTTATCAGAAAGCTTGTTCTGCCTGTCATACCTATCAGAACGAAGGAGGCAAAGTAGGTCCGGATCTGACTGGTGTAAAAAACCAGCCTGCTGATGCCTTGTTACTTCACATACTGGTTCCAAATTATGAAGTATTACCAGCTTACCAGTCGATATCGATCAGTACGAACGATGGCCGTTCCTTTTCAGGCTGGCTTGTTTCTGAAAATGAGAATAGTTTAACCCTTCGTACAACATTTGGTACGGATGAATCAATCCTGAGAAGAAATATTTCATCACTTAGTAATTCAGGACTTTCACTGATGCCTGACGGACTAGAACAAGGAATTAGCAAAGATGAAATGGCAAAATTAATTGCTTACCTGAAGGGAGGGGTATAGGGCCTGAAATTTAGCTTTTTTTCTAAATTTTTCGATATGGGATTAAATAGTGTCCGGTAATTAGATTTTTTCTGATGTGTAGTATTATTAAATTCAGTTGGTTATTACGACCCAAAATGGGTCGCATGTTTATAGAATATAGTCTTTGAGTTGATTTCGGGTAATGTCATTATTTAAGGGGCAGGAGGTTCTGGCCTTCACCAGAATGACAATATTTTATTTTAATAGTGGAGGAGATCCTGAATTCGTCAGGATCGTAATACCCAACTTAATGTCATTGCAACTTCGGGGTCGGTAGAATAGGGGTAAAATCCGTCCTATAAACATTTGGCCACCTATCGGGGTCATTTAATCCTGGCTTAAATGGGGGTTTGCTGTTAGAAATATTTGTACAAACTTGATCAAGGGAAAGAAAAGAAAATTTTAACTGGATTTAGATTTTAGCCAGATATTAATTATTTAGGATTAATAAAATTAGCATAATTTAACCTTTAAATAAATCTGCCTCCCCTGATGATAGCGATAAACTGCTCATCAGGGGAAAGGTAGAATGTTTGGATGTAAAATTTTATATAGGATGATTTACACGGTGGCCCAATAATTAACAGAATGAAGAAACATACTAATCATATATCGCGACGGAAATTGCTCATTGATGCTGCCCGAACAGGATTAGCAGCAGCGCTTATACCTTTGTCAGGCTTTTCTGATACAAGTCAGGAAAGAAGAGGTCTGATTGAGGCTGAGAACAAAAAGCCCGGTTCAACAGATTGGCAGCTTACCCGTGTTCGTCCTGACAAGGATGGTCAGCGTTGCCCTTCCATTGAAGGATATTGTTCAAAGCAAAGCCTTAAAGCAGGAGAATCCATTGATATTATGGTTTCAACAGATCAGAATATAAAATTTGAGATCGAGATCTTCCGGACCGGTTATTATGGTGGTTGCGGGGCCCGCTTAATGAAGAAAATGGGCCCTTTTGAGGGGTATTCACAGCCTGTGCCTAAACCCGGACTAAAAAGTCTGCATGAATGTAAATGGAAGCCCTGTACTTCCATTACTATTCCGGATGATTGGTTGAGCGGAGTTTATCTGGGTCGCTTAACAACTTTGCCGGGGGATGAGAATGTTCCTTACTGGCAGAGTTATATTATTTTTATTGTTCGTGATGACCGTCCTGCCGATGTCCTTTTTCAATGTTCTGATAATACATGGCAGGCTTATAACCGATGGCCAAATAATTATTCAGTTTACACCCATCCAAAAGGTGTTGAAGGCCCATGGGCTGATGTCAGCTTTGATCGGCCCTATGGACGACAATCCCAGTATACCGGTGTGGTAAATGACCCTCTTTCCTTTGGTTCCGGTGAATTTCTTTCACTTGAGCAACCATTAACCTATTTTCTTGAACAGCATGGATATGATGTAAGTTATTGTTCTAACAGCGATATGCTTTCCCCTGAGCGGGGGCTAAAGTGTAAATCTTTTATAAGCGTTGGTCATGATGAGTATTGGGATATCCGCCAGTATAACAGCGTAGTAAAGATGCGTGATGAGGGGGTTAATCTTTTATTTTTATCCGGAAATTCAGTCTGTTGGGTATCCCCGTTCCGGGCAAATAGCAATGGTCAGGAAAACCGGATAATTTTCAGGGGAGGCCCTTACGGAGCACAAAACAAATATGCTGTTGATCGCGAGAATTTAAACGGACCATTTCCTGAGCGTGGTCCTGATGAAGGCTTCTTAATGGGTGTTCGCAATATTGATCCTATTACAGGTGGTGGCGACTGGATCATCACCAAACCGGAACACTGGATGTTTAAGGATACAGGTATCAAAAAGGGCGATCGAATTCCCGGGCTTATTGGCTGGGAATATATGGGAGAACCGGCTCCAATTCCGGGACTTGAGATCGTTGCAGAAGGCACTGCATGGAGTGGTGGGGTCAAACCCCAAAGGTGGAATTCGACAATTTATACCGCCCCAAAAGGGAATATTGTATTCAGTGCCTCAACTATTTTCTGGGCACAGGCTTTAAGCATGCCGCCGGGGCATACCCTGCCATGGTCGCACTGGAGCCGTCCGCATGGCCCTGACAAACGGGTTCAGCAAATTATGCATAATTTATTGCGTAAATCAGGAGCTTCATAATTGGTTTAAACACTGATTAAATTATTTGAAAATGAGTACCAATAAGTGTTTATCAATTATGATCTTGCATTGCAAATACAATGAAGAAATCAAAGAATAAAATAAGTCGCCGGGATGTTCTTAAAGGGGCTGCACATGCAGGATTGGCGGCTGCATTCCTGCCCTTGTCCGGTTTCTCTAATATTAGTCAGCAAAGAAGCAACCTGATAGTAGCCGAGAATAAAAAGCCGGGCACGACAGACTGGCAACTTACTTTTGTTAAATCAGAGCAATTACGCTCGAAACTAATTGAGGGCTACTGCTCAAAAACAAGTGTTCGCTCAGGTGAGACTCTCGATATATTCCTAAATGCAGCTTCTCAAACAGATATTAGTATTGATATCTACAGGATGGGCTATTATGGCGGTAAAGGTGGTCGGTTTGTGAAAAAAATGGGGCCATTTCCAGTAAGCCCACAGTCTGTACCTCCAATTGCTGAAAATCGATTACGTCAATGTGAATGGGAGAGTACCACATCCTTACAAATACCCCGGGATTGGCTCAGTGGTGTTTATCTTGGAAAACTATCCTGCTCTACTCATCGCTATGAAAGCTATATTATTTTCATAGTACGTGACGACCGGAAGGCAGATATCATGTTTCAAACAAGTGATAATACCTGGCAGGCTTACAATAAATGGCCAGATACCTTCTCTCTTTACGATAGTGACCCTCCACTGCAGCCACTCAGCGGAAGAACCTGGGCGAGCTTCAACCGCCCCTATTCGAAATATCCGCAGGTAGTAGACCAGCCCTTGTCTCAGGGATCAGGAGAGTTTTTGCTTTGGGAATATTCATTATGTTTCTGGCTCGAACAGCAGGGCTATGACGTAACCTATTGCTCCAATATTGACACACATACAGATCCCTCAGGGCTTGACCGTGTGAAATGCTTCCTTTCTGTCGGACATGATGAATACTGGACTCTTAAGATGTTTGAGAATGTTAAAAGTGCAGTGCAGCGTGGGCTAAGTGCTGCATTTTTATCAGGCAATTCATTGATGTGGGTTATTGATCTTAAGCCGGCACTCGCTGTAGATACTGCAAATCTCGATGCAGCTTCGGGTTTGAGTAAGGCAGGTGTTGGACGGGTGTCATTAAAACCAGATGCATCGGGTGATCCCAACCGGACAATTTATCGAATCGGACGTTTTGGAGGCTTTAGTGAAGCCGAGAAAAAACTTGGAATTATGGGGCCTTTTGCAAAAGATGACTGGCCAAATGAAAATACCCTCATTGGTGCCCGGACAATGTACCCTTTCAATGGTTCTGCTGATTGGATCGTTAGTAAGCCTGATCACTGGATTTTTGAGGGAACCGGTATGCGTAAAGGGGATAAGATACCCGGGCTGGTGGGTTGGGAGCATCATGGCGATCCGGCTAAAATACCCGGCTTGGAGGTTGTGGCTGAAGGTACTACAACTAATGGGGCAGAACAAAAATCTTATTATACAGCTACAGTTTATCCCGGACCAAAAGGGAACTGGGTTTTTAATGCTGCAACGATCTATTGGTCTTTTGGGCTTGCTGTCCCACCCGGTGTAATTACACCGAATTCACACTTTGGCCGTCCGCATGGAGTGGATGAACGGGTGCAAAAAATTACTGCTAATTTTTTAAAACAATGTGGTATTTAGTCTTTTTCAGAAGATGAAAAAAGCAAACAAGAAACATCTTATAGCCTGAAAAAAGTATATACCAGTAATTATTTACATTTTTATTTAGAATTATCCATGCGATATTTTTCATTACCGTTTAAAAACAAGTACAAAAGACCAATAGGTTTTATCCTGGTAGGTTGTGCTGTTTTGTTTTTTATTGCCAGCAAAGAAAAGACAATTGTTGAAACAGAATTAGATGGATTAAAAGTGCCGGAAGGCTTTACCATCGAGCGCGCAGTTGATCCTTCTATGCTTTCTTATCCGATGTTTGCCTCCTTCGATGGTCAGGGCAGGCTCTTTGTTTTCGAGTCGGATGGGAGTTCTCCTACCAACCAGGAAATGTTAAATAAACCACCCTATCATATCCGCCTCCTGGAAGATACAGATGGTGATGGTATTTTTGACAAAAGCAAAATATTTGCTGATTCCCTTACTTTTCCGAAAGGTGGGGTATTCTATAATGGCAGTCTTTATGTGAGTTCTTCCCCGGATCTGATACGTCTTACTGATACTGATGGCGATGGTGTTGCAGATAAGCGTGAAGTTATACTCACTGGTTGGGTACTGAATTCTAATGCGGCATTATTGGGCGGGCCATTTATGGGTCCTGACGGATGGCTGTACCTGACTGATGCCCGGCGTGGATTTGATATTACTACTAAAGAAGGTGAGAGCCTTAAAGGAGGATCTGCACGCATCTGGAGATGCAGGCCTGATGGTTCGGGTTTGGAAGCTATGGCTGGTGGTGGTTATGATAATGCGATCGAAATAGCATTTATGCCTTCGGGTGAAACGGTTGGTACGATGACCTATTTTGTGAATCCGGAAGGTGGGATGAGAGATGCATTGATGCACTGGGTTGAAGGTGGGGTATTCCCGAAATCAGGGCCTGTTATCCAGCAGGATAAATTCAAAATGACAGGCGATCTGATGCCAGTAATGACTAAAATGGCCCGGGTGGCTCCATCCGGCTTAATGCGTTACCGGGGCTCTGCATTAGGTAAAGAATACAGCACCAATATTTTTAGTGCTGAATTTAATACCGGACGGATCATGCGTCACCAGGTTAGTGCTGAAGGAGCTTCATACAAAACTGTAGATGAACCATTTATAACTTCTACGGTACAGGATATTCATCTTACCGATGTACTTGAGGATGCCGATGGAAGTATGCTGGTCTTAAATACCGGAGGCTGGTTTATATTAGGATGTCCTTTATCGCGGGTGGCTAAAATGGATGTAAATGGAGGCATATACCGGATCAGAAGAACAGGATCAGCAAAAATTTCGGATCCATGGGGAAAGAAACTGAACCTAAAATCAATGCCGGTTCAGACTCTGGCGGCGACCATTAAAGATCCAAGGCTGGCAGTTCGTGATAATGTGATTGAAAGCCTGGTTGAAAAGGGTGAATCTGCAGTTTTGCCAATAAAAAATACCTTGCTCCGCTCTGAAAATGAAGAGATTCGTGCAGCAGGGGTATTTGCACTTTACCGGATTGGTACCCCCAATGCGATAAAAGAAGCACGTTTAGGTCTGAACGATGCCAGCATGGTTGTCAGAACTTCTGCAGCCCGTGTGATGGGTCTTGCAAAAGATAAAGCATCCGTAGATAAACTGATTGAACTGGTTCAGAAAGATAAACCTTCCGTTCGCCGGCAGTCAGCAACAGCTCTTGGACAAATTGGAGATCAGCGTGCTGTTACAGCACTTTTAAATGCTGCTGTAACAAATAAGGATCGTTTTGTAGATCATGCTATCATCTATTCACTGATAACACTCAAGAGTACTGCACCTTTGATAGCTGCCTTAAAGAACCCTTCTTCAATTGTAAGGAAATCAGCGCTTATTGCACTTGATCAAATGGATGGATCCATCTTAACAAAGGAAAATCTGGTTCCTTTTTTGAACAGTAATGATCCGGAATCAAGGAAAACAGGTATTTGGGTAGCTTCCCATCGTCCGGAATGGTCGGATATAGTTATTGACTTTCTAAAAGCCCGATTGGCTGTCTCAAATCTTTCAGAAAGTGATAATACAGATGTTCGTGACCTGATGATCACCTTCAGTGATAATAAGCCTTTGCAGCAGTTTTTGGGAGAACAACTCGGAGACCAGGCCAGCCCGGCAGCAAGGCAGACTTTATTAATTGATGTAATAACCCACTCACCGGTAAAGGAGATTCCGGCAATCTGGATTCAGCAATTGGGTAAATTGCTTGATAATGGGACAGTGGAAATTAAATCACAAATACTCGGACTGATTGAAGCGAGAGGGATTAAGGCCTTGAATGAACAATTGAAAATGATTGTCCAGAATCCGGCTACTTCAGCCGACTTCAAATTGAAAGCACTCAGTTCTAAACTTCTTTCTGAACCAAATCTTTCGGATAGGGAGTTTCAGATGGTCCTCAATTATTTAGATAGTAAAAACGAATCACCTATCCGGCAAATGGCTGCTCGTTTGCTTGCAAAAGCGAAGTTAAAGGATGATCAGCTTATTAAGTTAGCGAAGGAGCAGCTTGCTAAAGCCGATGTTTTCCTGATGCCAAATCTGGTGGCGGCTTTTGGAACAGCTAACAATGCAGATGTAGGTGCCGCATTGGTAGCTGCCCTTGGAAGTTCTGCCGACCGCTTAGACAATCTCTCAGAGCAGGATTTAAAATCATTGCTCAATAAATATCCCCAGAACATAAAAACTTCTGCCGAACCTTTGATTGTAACATTAACTGAAAGGAATGCTGCCCGCCTCACCGAACTTCATGCAGTAGAAGCCCGCTTAAGCAGGGGCGATGTCGCGCAGGGGGCAAAGCTATTCTTCGGAAAAGGAATTTGTTCTTCATGCCATGCGGTTGCAAATAAAGGCGGGAAATTTGGGCCTGATTTGACAAATATTGGTCAGATCCGTTCAAGTCATGATATCCTTGAAGCTATTTTATATCCGGGGGCAAGCTTTGCCCGGGAATATGAAACCAGCAAGGTGATTACAAAATCTACTACTCATGTCGGTGTCATTAAAGAGCAGTTCCCTGATGCCATAACTATTGAAATTGGCCCCGGAATCATTATACGTGTTCAGCGTTCTGAAATTACAGGGATTGAACCGATGAGCTTATCCATGATGCCTCCCGGACTTGATAAACAATTAACATCAGAAGAACTGTCAGACCTGATGGCATACCTAAACTCGCTTCCCGATGGATTGGGGACGATCAGAGCTAAGAATTAAAAAATTGAATTAAACACTATATAAAAATAATATGAAAAGAACACTTTTGGTTTCTATTGCCCTGATTTCCTCCCTGATAATCTCGGGGGGCTGCGGTACTGTAAAAACAAATTCAAGTCAGGTAAAAACTGACCAATCTAAGGCAATCAGCCTGTTTAATGGCAAAGATCTTACGGGCTGGTACACTTTTGTTAAAGGCCGCGGTACAGGCATTGATCCAAAAAATGTATTTACTGTCGAGGATGGTTTGATTAAAATTTCCGGTGAGGAGTATGGCTGTATTACCACCAATGAGGAATACAGTGATTATAAACTAATTGTAGATTTTAAATGGGGCCCCAGAACCTTTGCGCCGCGAATAGATAGGGCGAGAGACAATGGTATACTCTTGCACTCAACCGGTGAAGACGGTGGTTATTCGGGAACCTGGATGTATTCTATAGAATGTCAGATTATTGAAGGTGGTACCGGAGATTTCCTTGTAGTAGGAGATGGGACTGATAAATTCTCCCTGACAAGTAACGTGGCTCCTAAAAAACCGGGAGGTGGTAATGTTTACATGCCGGGTGGGCAGCCTTTGACCATTAATAAAGGTCGTATCGATTGGTTTGCACGTGATCCGAACTGGAAAGATGTTTTGGGCTTTAGGGGTGAAAAGGATGTTGAAAAAGAAGTGGGTAAATGGAATAGAATTGAATGTATTGCTGATGGAGATAATCTGACAGTTTACCTGAATGGCGTATTGGTCAATCAGGCCTATCGTGTAAAACCTAGCAGGGGTAAGATCCAGATCCAGTCTGAAGGTGCAGAAATGTTTGTCAGGAAGGTTGAACTTATTCCTCTGGCTGCAAAATAGAAGGATTCAGACTTACCTCTAGATTAGCAAATTAGAGAATGAGCAAATCACTAGTGTCCGGTGAAAGTTTTTATTAAGGTTTAGCCCGGCAGCAGAATTGAAACTCTTGCCATATTTAGGAAGAGGGTATTTTATTAATGATTGTTTATTTTAATCTCGGGTATAGAAGTATCGCTCAATAGGGCCCGCCTTTAGGCGGGTTGTAATCGGCGTGATTAATTCGGGCTTCAGCCCCACATATAGCAGGTTAGAAAATAACGTAAACCGGTGCTTCAGCGCCGACAACATTTAATCGGGCTGAAGCCCGAT
>NZ_JAUYSS010000026.1 GCF_030695525.1 Daejeonella sp.
ATCGGGCTTCAGCCCGATTAAATGTTGTCGGCGCTGAAGCACCGGTTTACGTTATTTTCTAACCTGCTATATGTGGGGCTGAAGCCCGAATTAATCACGCCGATTACAACCCGCCTAAAGGCGGGCCCTATTGAGCGATACGCCTATACCCGAGATTAAAATAACTCAATCATTAATAAAATACCCTCTTTCCTAAATATGGCAAGAGTTTCAATTCTGCTGCCGGGCTAAACCTTAATAAAAACTTTCCCCGGACACTAGTATTCTTTCAAAACCACCATTTTCATCTGAACCAAAACATTGTCTTGTTTCTTGGTTCTTGATTCCTGGTTCTCAATTGGCAACTCTCCACTCTCCACTCTCCACTCTCAACTGTCAATTATCAACTACTTTATCGATCTAAAATCATGTCCAACCTCAATACTCAGTAAAGACTCATAAATCAGTCGGATGACATTGTCCACATCTTCTTTATGGATCATTTCAACAGTGGTGTGCATGTAACGTAATGGAAGTGAGATTAATGCAGAAACTACCCCATCATTTGAATAAGCAAAGGCATCGGTATCAGTGCCTGTAGAACGTGAAGATGCCTGGCGCTGGAAGGGAATATTATTTGCTTCGGCTGCTTTGATCAGTAATTTATTCAGATTGGTTTGAACGGCAGGTGCATAGGAAACCACAGGTCCTTTTCCGCAGGCAAGATCACCCTGGGTGATCTTATTGATCATTGGGGTTTGGGTATCATGTGTCACATCGGTGATGATCGCGATATTCGGTTTGATCCGGTGAGCAATCATTTCTGCTCCGCGTAATCCAATTTCTTCCTGTACTGAGTTGACGATATACAGTCCGAAAGGTAGTTTCTTTTTATTCTCTTTGAGCAATCGGGCAACTTCGGCAATCATAAATCCACCGGCACGGTTATCAAGTGCCCTGCCTACATAATAACGATCATTCAATACCATGAACTCGTCTTCGTAGGTAACCACGCAGCCTACGTGAATACCTAATTCTTCGACCTCCTCTTTTGTGGTGCAGCCGCAATCGAGGAAGATGTTTTTCAGGGTCGGTGCTTCTTCTTTTTCACCATTGCGGGTATGAATAGCAGGCCAGCCGAATAATGCTTTGACAATTCCTTTATCGGTATGGATATTAACCCGCTTTGATGGTGCAATCTGATGGTCAGATCCACCGTTTTTAATCACGTAGATTAATCCATCTTTGGTGATATAATTTACGAACCAGGAAATCTCATCAGCATGAGCCTCTATGACGACCTTGAATTCAGCTTTTGGGTTAATTACCGCAACTGCTGTACCATAATTATCGACCATATACTCATCAGTATAAGGTTTGATATAATCCAGCCACATTCTTTGACCTTCCCACTCAAAGCCGGTAGGTGATGGATTATTGATGTATTTTTCAAAAAACTCCAGTGATTTCTTAGTAACTACCGGAATATGTTTCTGCTCTTTTTTCTTTGCCATTATTTCTGTTCTTTCTTGGATTTTAATTTATAGCCGACCGGCTCTATGCTGCTTTTATGGATTTCAATTTTATTTAATAAAAAGCTGTAAACGTGGTTTATCTTATCATCCAGTTCATTAACTTTTTTATATAGATCCTGATTTTGCAGGAGTATCTGCCTGTAATATACAAAAGCACGCATGATTTCGATATTAATTTTGACCGCTTTGGGTGATCTTAATACTGAGGATAACATTGCTACCCCTTGTTCAGTAAAGGCCATCGGGTTAATACTGGAATGTTTGAGGCTATTTAACCGGTCGCAATTTGCGACCAGTTGTTCCTTTTCTTCCAATGTCAATTCGAACATAAAGTCATCAGGGAAACGAACTATATTTCTTTTGACCTGTTCTTTCAATCGTTTTGTTTCAGTCTCATAAAGAGAGGCCAGATCAGTATCAATCATTACCTTAAAACCTCTTAATTCAAAAATTAAGTTCTCAAATTGGCGGGTTTGAAGAATGTCATTCATTGTTTCTGATTCTTAAAACAAGATTTTCTCCATGATCACGAAATCATGTCCATCCTTATAATAAGTTTTCTCTGTTTCAGTAAACCCAAATTTAATATAAAAACCTGAAGCATTTTTGCGTGCATTGCACCAGATTCGCTTGCAATTTTCTGTTTTTGCTATTTCGATCAGGTACTTTAATAGTTGAGTTCCAAAACCTTTGCCCTGGTATTCTTCAACAGTTGCAAATTTGCGTAATTGCATCTCATTCTCTTTCCTGAATAACGAAACTACACTGATCAGCTTATTTTCATAAAATAAGCCCAGGTGCATACCATCGTCATCATTATCAAGGATAGCCTTCCCGAATTCCTGATCCGGATACAAAACCTGCCTGCGAATATGCCAGGTAAGTTCCGGAGGAATTTGTTCAATGTGTGACATTTGTAAGGATTTTTACAAAGGCATATTCCCATGCTTCTTCCTTGGGTTATTAACAACCTTGTTCTCCAGCATTTTGAAAGCTTTGATCAGCTTTTTTCGTGTTTGAGATGGCTCAATAACCTCGTCTATAAAACCCCGTTCAGCCGCTCTGTAGGGGTTTGCAAAAATGTCTGAGTATTCTTTTTCCTTCTCTATCCAGCGGGCATTCGGATCTTCAGCAGAACTGATCTCTTTTTTGAAAATGATTTCGGCAGCCCCTTTAGCGCCCATCACTGCAATTTCAGCTCCCGGCCAGGCATAGTTCATGTCTGCACCAATGTGTTTCGAATTCATCACATCATACGCACCGCCATAAGCTTTCCGGGTAATTACCGTAATTCTTGGAACAGTGGCTTCACAGAATGCATACAATAATTTCGCGCCGTTTGTAATGATTGCGTTCCATTCCTGGTCAGTTCCCGGCAGGAAGCCCGGAACATCCTCGAGAACCAGCAGGGGGATGTTAAAACTGTCGCAGAAACGAACAAAACGTGCGCCCTTTACTGAGGATTTGATGTCAAGAACCCCTGCTAAAAAAGCGGGCTGATTTGCTACAATCCCAATACTTCTACCCGCCAGGCGTGCGAAGCCGACCACAATATTTTCGGCAAAGTCTTTATGTACTTCAAGAAAAGTACCCTCATCACTTACTTCCGAAATTACTTCGCGGATATCATAGGGTTGGGAATTATTTTCAGGGATGATATCATCCAGTTTTGGTCTCACTTCATCTGTACTTTCATATGACATTGATGGAGCGGTCTCCTCACAGTTCTGTGGCATGAATGAAAGCAGCTTTTTAACATGGTTGATTGCATCAAGCTCATTGCTACAGGCAAAATGTGTAACACCTGATTTTGTGGCGTGAGCTGAGGCACCACCCAGCTCTTCAGAACTCACAATTTCATGAGTGACGGTTTTCACCACGTTAGGGCCAGTGACGAACATATAGGAAGTATTTTCGACCATGAGGACAAAATCAGTGATGGCAGGGGAGTAGACCGCACCTCCGGCACAGGGTCCCATGATTGCTGAGATCTGTGGAACAACTCCGGATGCCATCGTATTCCTGTAGAAAATATCTGCATATCCTCCCAAAGAAACAACTCCTTCCTGAATCCGGGCACCTCCTGAATCATTTAGCCCGATTAGCGGTGCGCCATTTTTTATTGCAAGATCCATGATCTTGCAGATCTTCTCGGCATGTGTTTCTGAAAGTGAGCCGCCAAAAACAGTAAAATCCTGAGAAAAGACATAGACAAGCCTGCCATTGATGGTACCATACCCGGTAACTACCCCATCCCCCGGATAATGTTCCTTCTCCATGCCAAAGTCAGTTGAACGATGCATCACCAGCATCCCAATCTCTTCAAAAGAACCTTCATCCAGCAAAAAATGTAAACGTTCCCTTGCAGTTAGTTTGCCTTTTTTATGCTGACTTTCAATTCTCGCCTTTCCACCACCCAGCAGGGCTGCTTCTTGCTTTTTTCTTAATATCTGAGTTCTTTTATCCACAAATGCCGGATTATTATTGGTTTTTCGGAACCGTGAAAATACTAAAAAATGGATAAAGCAATTAAATTAATGCTTGTTTTATATACGTTCGAATTAAAATCAGTTTTCATTTTTTAATTTGCAGGACAAATATTTGAGATATTCCTTCAAATTAAATTAGTGTTAAATAATTATTAATTTCGCAAAAAAAATACCAGTGATCGTATCCAGAATAGTACTATTAATTGTTTTATCGCTGACTTTAACAAATGTTTTTGCGCAAAGGGAAAGGGATGAACGTGCGATGATCCATGACTTTAAAGGATTACAGTATAAATCTCCTGATTCATCTTTCTACATTAATTTCCGTTTTCGGATGCAAAACAGAATCGGAGCTTATACTACTTCGGGTTCTGATCTCAGTTTTAATGAATATGAAGCCCGCGTTCGAAGATTAAGAATGAGGGTGGATGGCTATATTATGAATCCAAAACTGTCTTATAGCGTTCAGTTAGCATTTACCCGCGGTGATCAGGACGTTGACAATACGGGGATTGCCAATATTGTAAGGGATGCTGTCATCTTTTATCATTTTACCCCAAAGCTATACATAGGATTTGGGCAGAATAAACTGCCCGGAAACAGACAAAGGGTTAATTCATCCGGACAATTGCAATTCGCAGATCGCTCGATAGTGAATGGTGCGATGACTATTGATCGTGATTTCGGTCTTAAAGCCTATTTTCATAATAAGATTGGAGAGATGGATTATCATATTAAAGGTGCAATCACAACGGGTGAAGGAAGAAGTGTGAATTCAACCGATGATGGTCTTGCGTATACCGGCCGCATAGAGTTTTTACCACTAGGTTCTTTTACAGGTGACGGTGATTATTCGGAGGGCGATCTTGAGCGGGAACCTAAACCCAAAATTTCTATTGCAGCAGCTTACAGCAAGAATAAGAAAACAAACAGGACAGGAGGACAACTGGGAAAGGAGCTGTACAGTCCGGTGGATATGGCAACCTGGATGATTGATGCAATTGGGAAATACAGGGGTTGGGCCTATTCAGTAGAGTATATTAAAAGGCATGTTGATAATCCGCTAACATTTAATCCAGGCGGAAGCCTGAGGTATGCTTTTACAGGAAACGGAATAAATCACCAGGCTTCTTATATCTTTCCTTCCAATATTGAATTTGCTTTCAGATATTCAAGATTGACTCCTTCGGTAAAAATTCTGGCTCATGAAAACAAGAAAAACATTCTGGAATTAGGTGCAACAAAATATTTGAATAAACACAGGGTTAAATTACAGCTAAACCTTAACTATATGGCTACTGATGGTAATTATGCTCTCCGGCACCCCGGAAATAAATGGGGCGTTTTAACCCAGTTTGAACTTGGAATCTGACATTATTTTTATGTAACGATTTCATAAATTTTCTGATTTTCAGTATATTGGTGACACTTTATGTTAACTTTGCAAAATAATATGGGAAGCTTGCTGTTCTCTCATTTAGCTGATGAAAAAAAAATTCGCAAAAAAAATATTCAGTTTCGTCTTTTTATTCATCTTTTTCGTTAAGATGGTCATTTCCATTGCACCTTTAATTGCCAACCAAATTGATAATAGAATAGTCAATGCTGTAATTATGCAGTTGGAGATTGAAACAAATGCATCAAAGGGTGTTGATCAGGCTAAAGAGTCACCAAATAAAGGGGAATGGTTAAATGGTATATTTAAATTCAACTTGTCCAGCCCTCAAAATTCCCTTGCATTAAAGAAATACAGTACAAACAGTCAATTTTTGATAGAATCTTTTTACCCCTCTGTTCCTACCCCGCCTCCAAATTGTTAAATCTTATTTAGCGCTTTATTCCCATTTTTTTTGAGTTCATATTGCCCGTTTGATCAAATTTTGATTTCGGTATTTTTCAATTCAATTAAAATATGATTTTTTTTATTATTTAATTCAAGTCTTATCGCGTTAAACTTCTGTAGTTCTGCAATTTCCATGCAGACTAATATTTCAAATATTCATATAGCAATTTAACAATGAGACATCATAAAGAACAATCAAGAGAATTACTTACCCCGCGTTTAGCACTGGAGTTTTTAAGGGATGGGAATAGCCGGTTTTGTAAAAATATAAGCTATAATCGTGATAATCAACAAATTATAATGGAAACTGCTGCAGGGCAATGGCCCTTCGCTGCAGTGTTGAATTGCAGTGATTCAAGAGTAGCGACCGAACTTATTTTTGATCAGGGACTTGGTGATATTTTCAGTATTCGATTGGCAGGTAACGTAGCAAGCCCTGAAGCTATTGCAAGTCTTGAATACACCTGCAAGGTTTTAGGAAGCAAATTGATAGTTGTCCTTGGACACACCAATTGCGGAGCTGTTTCTGCAGCCTGTAACAGTGTTCAAATGGGTAACCTTGACGCATTGCTCAAGCATATTAATCCGGCCATTGAGGCTGAAAAGGAAACACTAAACGATCGTAATGGTTCAAATAAAGTGTTTTTGAATAATGTATTACATAATAATGTTCATGTACAAATTGAAAGCATAATCAATGGAAGTGAGATCATTCGCGAGCTTATTCAAAATCAGCAAATCGGAATAATTGGAGGCATGTACGATATTAGTACTGGTGGGGTGGAATTCTTCGATGAGCTATTTGATTTAGAACAATATAATGTTTCTGCCGGCCAAGAAACTATTTAGGTCGATGTAGTCAAATATAAAATTTTATGTTAAATAAAAAGTAAATTATCCGGTGCTACCGTGTAAACCAATAGAAAAAGATAATAAAATATAATACCTCTAAATAAGCTTTAATGGAAAAGAAAAATTCAATATTTAATATAAGTCCGTACTTCGCAGCAAGTAATTTTAAAAAGGATCTGCCCGCCAGTATTGTTGTATTCCTGGTCGCATTGCCTTTGTGTCTCGGAATTGCGCTTGCTTCAGGTGCGCCTTTATTTGCCGGAATATTAACTGGTATAATTGGTGGTATCGTAGTGTCTTCTATCAGTGGGTCTCAACTCAGTGTGAGTGGGCCTGCGGCAGGATTAACAGTGATTGTCTTTGGTGCAATAGCTTCCCTGGGAAGTTATGAAACGTTTTTGCTTGCGGTAGTACTTGCTGGTATACTTCAGATTTTTCTTGGAATATTAAAGGCAGGAATAATTGCCAACTACTTTCCATCCTCGGTGATAGAAGGTATGCTGGCAGCAATTGGTATCATATTGATTTTGAAGCAGATTCCACATGCTGTCGGATTTGACTCAGATTTTGAAGGTGATCAAAGCTTTATTCAGCCCAATAATGAAAATACATTTTCGTCACTGCTCTCTGCACTCGATATGATCAGTTACGGAGCAGTAATTATCAGTGTTTTATCCCTGCTTATTATGATCTATTGGCCGGGTATCAAGAAATTGAGCGCGATTCCTGCGGCTATATTGGTAGTAATTCTTGGAATTGTACTCAGTATGTTGTTCCAGAATACCGGTCTTGCCTTAAGTCCTCAACAATTGGTTACCATTCCGGCAGTTGATTCTTTTAATGGGTTTATGGCTTTGTTCGTATTTCCTGATTTTACACAAATCGGAAACCAGGAGGTGTGGACAGTAGCCTTCACCATTGCAATTGTTGCCAGTATAGAAACACTCTTATGTATAGAAGCCGTTGATAAGGTAGATCCATACAAAAGGGTCTCTCCAACAAACAGGGAATTGGTAGCACAGGGTGTCGGCAATATGACAAGTGGCATGTTGGGTGGATTGCCCATGACTTCAGTAATTGTCCGTTCCTCCGTAAATGTGAATTCCGGAGGTAAAACAAAAATGTCGGCTATTTTACATGGTTTGTGGTTATTACTTTCATTTCTCCTTATTCCGTTTTTGCTCAACAAAATTCCATTAGCCAGTCTGGCAGCTATTCTATTGATAACAGGCTATAAACTTGCTAAACTTAGTCTGTTTCAGAAAATGTGGAAGAATGGGAAAGACCAGTTTATTCCTTTTGTGGTTACGGTACTCGCTGTTGTATTTACAGATCTGCTTAAAGGTGTAGCTATAGGAATGGTAATTGGGATTTTTTATATTTTAAGAACCAATCTCAGGAATTCTTATTTCTACAAGATAGAAAAGAACGGAGAGAAGAATGTGATCAGGATTAAACTGGCTCAGGAGGTCTCTTTTTTAAATAAGGCTGCAATACAACAAACCCTGCAAAAATTACCTAAAGGATCGCATGTGATCATTGACGGATCTGATTCAATGTTTATCGATAAAGATGTACTCGAGATTATACATAATTTCAGGCATAGTGCCTTTTCTAAAGGTACCATAGTTGAGATTCTAAATATTCGTGAGCACTATGATAGTCCGAATGTAAAGGAATTTACAATCAACCCGGAAAAAATCAATTAAAATGCCTAATATCAGGGAATCAAAAGAACAATCAGAAGAGATGTCAAAGATCCTGAACGAAAGGCAAAGGCGAGGTTATGAAGAATTACTTCAGGGTAATCGGGATTGGGTTCAGAAAGAAATTGGAAAAGATCCCGATTATTTCAAAAAGCTGGCTGCAGGTCAGGAGCCGGATGTATTATGGATTGGTTGTTCTGATAGTCGTGTACCAGCGAATGAAGTTACAAATACAAGACCCGGGCAGGTCTTTGTACACAGAAATATTGCCAATGTTTGTGTGCATTCAGACATGAATATGTTAAGTGTCCTTGATTATGCTGTCAACGTATTGAAAGTGAAACATGTGATCGTTTCAGGTCATTACGGATGCGGGGGTATTGCTGCTGCATTAAGTAATAAGCAATTCGGCCTTATCGATAACTGGCTCAGACATATTAAGGATGTTTATCGTTTACATAGTAATGAACTGGACAAGATTACAGATGAAGATGTCAAGCTGAACCGTTTGGTTGAATTAAATGTCATAGAGCAGGTTAATAATCTATGTACAACGACAATCGTTCAGAATGCCTGGCGTGAACGCGAAGATCTGGAGATTCATGGCTGGGTAATTGACCTAAGTTCAGGGCTGGTCAAGGATCTTCAGGTTAGCTCGAAATCAAGTGAAAATCTTGGAAATGTATTTAAGCTGGATGAGTCATAAGTGAAGTAATATTTCATTTATATTATTTTGATTTCGACATAAGAAAGGTTAAAACCAGGCTATAATTGGTCAGATAAGGCTCTTGAGCCGAAATATTTGATTTTGGAAAGCAATACCTGCATGTTATAGGCTGGTTCAGCCCTTTCCTCCGGTTAGTTCCGGCAAGAAATCGCGTTCCCCTCTGGTCGGTGTTCTCACCGTACCAAGCACGATAAAATCAAGTGGTCGGTGATAACACCAACCACAGGGAAATTTCAAATTACGAATAGCCGGAATCTACCTCCTCCGGCAAGGTTTATTTAACCTGGTGCTGTATTTCATTGGGAAGGACAGCCCGGCAATAGGACCATTTGCCCTTTGAAATAAACCCGGGTGGCAGCTCTAGCTTTTTTGCACTACTGAATTTCATGATATCTATTAAATCTGCTGCAAAAAACTAGGGCAGAACACGGGATTGGCAGGGCCGAAGAGGTACAGACCCTGCTTTCCAAAACAAAGAAAATCTTCAATCTATACTTACCACAACAAGATTTTATATCGACCTTAGATTAAATTAATAAAGTAGCGAAATTCATATAATCGCGATCCCTGCCTTTTTTATTCCTTATCCAGAAATGGGTAACGATAATCCTTTGGAGGGTCAAATGTCTCTTTTATTGCTCTTGGGGATACCCATCTTAAGAGATTGATCATTGAACCTGCTTTATCATTTGTTCCTGATCCTCTGGCACCGCCAAATGGTTGCTGTCCAACTACAGCCCCGGTACACTTATCATTTATATAAAAATTGCCGGCGGCATTTCTCAATACATGGGTAGCTTTAGCCAATGCATAGCGGTCTTGTGCTAAAACAGCGCCTGTTAGTGCATAAATGGAAGTATTATCAATTATTTCAAGTGTTTTTTCAAAGTCCTTGTCTTCAAAAACATAAATCGTTAGAACCGGTCCGAATAATTCTTCACACATGGTCACATAATAAGGGTCTTTGGTTAATAAAACGGTCGGCTCAATGAAATAGCCTTTGGATTTATCATAATTTCCCCCTGCAATGATCTCGAGGTCTTTGTCATTCTTTGCCCTGTCAATATATCCGCCTAGTTTATCAAATGATTTTTCATCGATCACAGCATTAATGAAATTGCCGAAATCTTCAGTAGGGCCTATTTTTAGGCTTGCCAGATCTCGCGTTAATAATTCTTTTATTTTTGGCCAAACAGAGGCTGCAATGTATACCCTTGAAGCTGCGGAACATTTTTGACCCTGATACTCAAAGGCGCCCCGTAGGATCGCTGTACTTGAAGCTTCCATATCTGCAGAACCATGCACCAGAATGAAGTCTTTACCACCTGTCTCACCTACGATTCGCGGATAGGTTTTGTATTTATGGATATTATTGCCAATAGTTTTCCAGATATCCTGAAATACCGCCGTAGATCCGGTGAAATGAATTCCTGCAAAATTTGGATGATTAAAGATCACTTCCCCGGCATCCGGCCCTGAAACATAAACCAGATTGATTACTCCATCAGGTAATCCGGCTTCGCGGAAAATCTGCATCAAAACATTGGCAGAGTAGATCTGGGTGTTGGACGGCTTCCAAACTACCACATTTCCCATCATGGCTGCAGAAGTAGGCAGGTTACCGGCTATGGCAGTAAAATTGAAAGGAGTTAATGCAAAAACAAAACCTTCGAGAGGTCTTTGCTCGAGGCGATTCCAGCTTCCGGAGGGCGACACCGGTGGCTGTTGCTCATAAATTTCGCTCATGTATTTAACATTGAAGCGTAAAAAATCGATGAGTTCGCATGCGGCATCAATCTCTGCCTGAAATGCATTTTTTGATTGCCCGAGCATGGTGGCTGCATTCAGTTTGTAACGGTAAGGTCCAGCAATCAGGTCGGCTGCTTTTAAAAATATAGCTGCACGCTGTTCCCAAGGCAGATTTTCCCAGTCAGATTTCGCTGCAAGCGCTGCATTGATTGCATCTGTAACATGTTGTTTAGTACCCTGATTATAAGTGCCCAGCAAATGCTGATGATCGTGTGGCGGATTGATCTTTACTTTTTTATCAGTTCTGATCTCTTTGCCACCAATATACATGGGTATTTCAATAAGCACTGACCGGGCTTCATTGAGTGCTTCTTTTAATAATTTACGTTCCTTGCTTCCCGGTGCATAATTCAATATAGGTTCATTTACCGGCTGAGGTACCTTGAAAAATCCTTTTAACATAATTGGTCTAATTGGTTGGGGGCAAAGATAAGGCATAACTGATTAAAGTCAGACAAATGCATGATCTCTCTCATTATTTCCCTGCCAGTGTTTGACGAACTTTATCAGATACTTTTGATTTACCATAAAAACATTAAAATATGAACAATGATTTAATGGGTGCCACAAATGCACCTGAAAGTATAAAGACAATGAAGGGACTTGTCTATGAGGGTCCTGGCGAAAAGAAATGGATGGATGTTCCAAAACCCGGAATTATTGCTCCCACTGATGCCGTGGTTAAAGTATTAAAAACTACGATATGTGGTACGGATTTACATATTTTAAAAGGTGATGTGCCTGCTGTAACCAAGGGAAGGATACTTGGGCACGAAGGTGTTGGTATTATTGAAGAAACAGGTACGGCTGTGAATAATTTTAAGAAGGGGGATCATGTGCTCATATCCTGTATTACTTCCTGTGGTAAATGTGAATACTGTAAACAGCAGATGTATTCTCATTGTGAAGATGGGGGTTGGATACTGGGGCACTTAATTGATGGCACACAGGCCGGTTATGTGAGAATTCCGCATGCCGACAATAGTTTGTACCTTATTCCTGAGGGAGCGAATGAAGAAGCTCTGGTCATGCTAAGTGATATTTTGCCAACTGGGCATGAGATAGGTGTATTGTATGGTGCTGTGAAGCCCGGTGATACAATCGCTATTGTGGGTGCTGGTCCCATTGGCATGTCTGTATTGCTCACAGCCCAGTTTTACTCACCTTCAAAAATCATCATGATTGACATGGACGAAAATCGTCTTGAAGTGGCTAAGACCTTTGGAGCTACTCATACAATTAATCCTCTTAAAGGCGATGTGGCTAAATTAATCGCAGAACAAACCAAAGACGGTGTGGATGTAGCCATTGAAGCAGTAGGAATACCCGAGACCTTTGATATGTGCCAGAACATCATACGGCCTGGAGGCCATATCGCCAATGTTGGTGTCCATGGAAAGAGTGTAGATCTGCAATTGCAGAAATTGTGGATACAGAATATTACCATTACTACCGGACTGGTAAATACAAATACTACGCCCATGCTGTTAAAAACAGTTCAAAGCAACAGGATACAGCCGGAAAAGCTGATCACACACCGTTTTACTTTCGACAAGATATTGGATGCTTACGAAGTATTTGGAAATGCTGCAAGGGAAAAAGCGATAAAGGTAATTATCGGTGATTAATCTAAACTCTGACAGAAAGAAGGGCTGCCTTAATCGTACTTGAGGCATAGCTCTGTATCTGGTAAATATCTGAATTTAGAATTTAATTGAAAATATTAACCAGTAAACTGAATATTGAATTTACTCGCTTATATTTTTCCGATAAGCTGAGTTAAAGTATATAAAAGGGAAGTGTAAAGGATTCCTTCCCTGCCTGTATAGTTATCTTCTCCTGAGTAAATAACCCAGTTCTGAGTAGTTTGGAGATCTTTAATGCATTGATAAAATCCTGCCTTTAGCACGGGCGCTTTACTGTATTTTATTTCTATACAGGCCACAGGTTTCATTCCTTTTACCAGAATAAGGTCAGCCTCAGCACCATGCTGGGTGCGATAATAAAATGGCCTGACATTGGCTGGTAAATGGCGTATGATTTCTTCTATGACATAACCTTCCCAACTACCGCCAATCACTATATTTCCCTGAAGTTCCCGCACAGAAGGAATGCCGCATAGCGCGTGCACAATACCACTGTCTCGAACATATACCTTTGGTGATTTAATAATGCGCTTGTTTACATTTGCGAACCAGGGCTGCAGCCTGCGTATCAGGAAGGCTCCTTCCATATAATCAAGGTAGCGCTTCACACTGGGGCCGCTGATGCCTAATGCCCGTGCATAATTTTCGATATTCAGTATGGTGCCAGTACCATTGGCCAGCATTTCCCAGAAATTTCTGATAATTACTGCGGATAGCTTAACACCAAACATCAGGGTAAGGTCGCGTTCTACATAGCTGCGGATAAAACTATCGGCCCATCGGTGAAAAGCCGGATCGTCTTTTGCTGTCAATGCCGGAGGATAGCCACCCCTGAACCAGTGCCGCTGCATTCCGTAGCGGCTGCTTTTAGCTTCACTAAGATTAATCGGACTGAGTTCTACATAGGCTATTCGACCTGCCAGGCTTTCGCTTACACCCTTTACCAGTTCAGGGCTGGCTGAACCTGTCAGCAGGAAACGACCGGGCCGACGTAATTCATCAATTTCAGGACGAAGGGCAGCAAAGAGCTGGGGCATCATCTGTACTTCATCCAGTAGCACCAGTCTGTCCCGGTTGGCTTCAAAGAAAATTTCAGGATCCACCAGTTTACGCTGATCAGAGACACGCTCCAGGTCAATATAAACCACATCATTTTTCAGTTTGCGTGCTATACTTTTGGCCAGGGTAGTTTTACCTACCTGCCGGGGGCCAAGTATCGCCACTGCCGGAAACTCCCGGAGAAGCACTTCGATTTTTTGTAGAGAATCTCTGCGTATCATGTTACAAAGATAAAAATAAATACCGAGTAAATTCAAAGTATAACTTTGAATTTACTCGGTAAAAATAATTGCTTAATTTGTATATTGAATATTTAAAGGTACTTGAATTTGCCTGAAATGATTAAAATCCTGGCTAGTGTATTGGATTAATACCTCCAGATATCTTCGAAGCCATTCTTGATTTGTTTTAGCTCATCCGCAGATATTGTTCCTATTTTACGAACCAGACGTTCTTTTGAAACAGAACGAATATGGAAAGTAAGAATTTCGGACGGTTCTCTCAGCTTATTTGTTGCATTGGGTTGAAGTACTACATTACCCTTGTATTGTTTGATCTTTGTTGTGAGCGGGCAGCAGATTACAGTATTTAAATACGTGTTTGCGAGATTTCCGCTCACAATTACTACCGGACGGGTACCAGATTGTTCGCTTCCTTTAACAGGGTTCAGATCGGCGTACCAGAGCTCAGCCTGCTTCATTTTCCAGTTGCTCAAAATAGTCTGCCATGCCTTCTTCAGCTATTGCCAGTAAATCGGTATCTTCAGCCATTTGCTTATAGGAGCGGATATAGGCTGCCCGGTTCAGGTGATCAAGGTAAAGCCGGAGCGCCTGTTCGATCAGTTTATTTTTGGGCATTGAGAGTTCTTTTGCTTTTTCTTCAAGCAGTTGAAGGAGCCCGTCAGGAAGGGAGCTGGTAAAAGTTGCCATACTGTATATTTATATAATACAAATATAAAATATATTTACAAAATTTATAATACGATGATTTTGAAGCTTATTCAGGATTCGAAAATAGTACGGATGCGCTTTAATTGATATTATTACTTAGGAGATGGGGGATTTGAGGTGTGTGGAGACTCCTCTTCATTTGCCGATCCATAGGAGGCGCTGCGCTGAAACTGTACTACAGCGAAATACTGTTGTACTGAAAAATCAATTTTCGTAATCGCTGGAAACTCTCCGGAAAGGGGTATTCTCATTTTATCAGCTTATAAATACCGCAGTTTTACAAAAACTATATTCTATTTATTTGATGAATCAAACGTCATTAAATTCAAGCTTAAGATCAATTATGTATTTTTGCCCTAAGTTTAAGAATGAAATTAATCCGACTGTTATTATTCCCCCTTTCAATCCTCTATGGCATCGGAGTGATACTCCGAAATCTTGCCTACGATTTCGGGGTATTTAAGTCACAGAAATTTCAGCTGCCTGTAATCTCTGTTGGGAATTTGTCGGTTGGTGGTTCCGGTAAAAGTCCGATGACAGAATACCTTATTCGATTATTAAAGGATAAGTATAAAATCGCAACCTTAAGCAGAGGCTATGGACGCAAAACATCGGGCTTCCTATATGTAGATGCAAATTCTATAAGCTCAGACTCTGGTGATGAACCGCTTCAGTTTAAACGTAAATTCAGGGATATCACGGTAGCTGTTTGTGAAAATAGAACAGAAGGCATTCTTCGTCTTGAGCCGGATCATGAACTGATCATTCTGGACGACGCCTTTCAGCACCGTGCCGTAAAGCCGGGTTTCAGCATTCTTCTTTTTGAATACAAGACTTTGTTTAAACAGCAATGGCTTCTGCCTTCCGGCGACCTCAGGGAGCCTCTTTGGGCAATTAAGCGTGCCGATATCATTGTGATCTCGAAGTGCCCTGAAATATTAAATACTGCACAAAAAAATACGATACTGAGCAGATTTCGAACTGAAAAGGTGTTTTTTTCTTTTCTGAAGTACGGAAATCTGATATCAATCCATGAAAATACAAGTGAACGGACTCTAAAGTCGATAAATGAGAATTGCAAAGTCATTTTATTGACAGGAATTGCCAATCCAGAACCATTGCTTGAAGAGCTGGCCACTTATGGCCCTGAATTGATACACCATCAATATCCGGATCATTATCAGTTCAGCGACAAAAATATCGCTAAACTTGTAAACGTATTTAAAAGACTTAGTGGGAATGATAAATTGATCATCACTACTGAAAAGGATGTCCAGCGTTTAAGAATTGCAGGCATCAGAGAACAATTAAAAGACTTACCCGTTTATTACCTGCCGGTTGAAGCAGAGTTTATGGAACCGGAAAGGTCGGGATTTAATAATTTAATAGAAGAATATGCATCAAAACCTGCGGGCAACAACTGATTATATCAAGAATAAGATAGGTGATTTTGAGCCGGAGATCGGAATTATATTAGGTACCGGTCTAGGTGGATTGGTAGAGGATATTGAAATCCACTTTAGCTTAATGTACTCCAATATTCCGGACTTTCCGATTTCAACTTTGGAATTTCACTCGGGTAAGCTGATTTTTGGGATGCTCAGCGGCAAAAGGGTAGTCGCCATGCAGGGGCGGCTTCATTATTATGAAGGCTATGATATGAAGCAAATCACTTTTCCTGTTCGGGTAATGAAAATGCTTGGTATAAGCAATTTGTTTGTTTCAAATGCAAGTGGTGCATTGAATCCGGAATATCGGAAAGGCGATCTGATGATCATTAATGATCATATCAATATGCAAAGTGATAACCCGCTTCGCGGGAGAAATACGGAAAGCCTTGGCCCCCGTTTCCCCGATATGAGCGAACCTTACGACAAAAAAATGATCGAAAAGGGGATGGGAATTGCCCTTAAAAATAATATTCGTTGCCATTCTGGTGTTTATGTTTCGGTGAATGGCCCGAATCTTGAAACTAGAGCTGAATACCGATTTTTACGTTTGATTGGAGCTGATGCGGTGGGCATGAGTACAGTGCCCGAAGTTATTGTTGCCAATCATATGGCTCTTCCTGTTTTTGCTATTTCTGTACTGACCGATGAGGGCTTTCCGGATACGCTGAAAGTAGTATCATTAGAAGAGATTATTAAAACTGCGGAAGAGGCTGAACCAAAAATGACTAAAATATTGAAAGATCTCATTCTGGAAATTTAATGATCAAGCGCTTAGCCTTAGGATTATTCATACTGCTGTATCTGTTTGTTTCAGAGGTATTTGCCCAAAGAACAATCAGGGCAGAAGGGAGTGTGGGTTCATCAGGCCGTATGGGTCAGACCGGGGAGCGGGATACTTCCCTTAATAAGACGAGTGATGCCGATTCTGTTTATTTCTATGCCAAAGATATCCGATACACCAATCTCAGTTTACTGAAAGAGGGTACCCAGACCAGGGGAATTGATACAACTGTACATAATTTTCAGAATTTCAGCCCATTATATCAGCCTAAGAGGCCTACTATCGGACTTGGAAGTGCAGGAATCGCTTATCGTGAAATGTTATTCAATCCAACTAAAACTATCGGTTTCGATGCAGGCTTTCATAGTCTTGACCTCTACCGGCTGACACAGGATTCCATTAAATTCTACCGCGCCAAATCACCTTATACCGAACTGTATTACGTGAATGGTAGAATCCATGAGCAGATGTTTAAAGTAACGCATTCACAGAATGTTAAGCCGAATTTTAATGTAGGGGCAATCTATAACCGTCTGACCGGGGATGGTTTTTATGTCAATCAGAAAGCAGATCACCTGAATGCAGCACTCTTTGCCTGGTATGAATCGCCAAATAATCGCTATAATATCGTCGGTGATATCATTTTCAATACTTTAAAGGCAGGTGAAAACGGATCCACAAGAAATGATACTATTTTTAAGGAAAGTTCCCTTGATAAAAGAGCAGAGCCTGTATATTTGAAAGCCATAGGTGCCGACCGTCCGATGCAGACCTGGCGACAGACCCAATTCTTTCTCAAACAGTTATATTATCTTGGCAGAATGGATAGCCTCCAGGGGCCTGATTCTTCTGATAGGATTTTACCTACACAGCGTGTATCACACACCTTAACCTATACCCGTGATCAGTATAAGTTTTTCAGGAATGAAGAGGATGTATATGGAGCTTTTCCTACGCTTCCTTCCCGATCATTCACCCTAACCAATGATTCTACCAAAGTATCCAATCTACGGAATGAATTTACCTATAGTTTCTACCTGAGGGCTCAAGCCCTGAGTTTTATTAAGAATGAACTTAAACTCGACCTGGGTATTCAAAATGATATATACCATTATGAGCAATTGGATTATAAAACCAATTTTTCGAATACAATGCTCAAAGCAGGTCTGGGTTACCGCTTTAGTGATAAGGTAAATATTGAAGCTGATCTGAATCAAATTGTACAGGGTAAGAATGCGGGTGATTTTTTTTATGAAGCCAATACCAGCTTTTTATTGAGTAAATCAATTGGCAGGTTTGTACTCGGGGCATATGTTCAAAATAAATCTCCTGAGCAGATGTACGAGCGTGTCGATTATCAGTATCATAGCTGGAACAGAAACTTTGAAAAATCAAAGATCAGTAATTTGTCCTTTATGTATCAGAATTTGAAATATAAGCTGTCAGCTAAAGCAGAGTATTTCCTGGTCGGTAATTATCTCTATTACAGGGAAACCGCAAGTGCGAAACAGATTACACCAGATCAGTTCGGGACTAATATAAATCTGCTGAAAATTAGCCTGTCAAAGGATTTTAGGTTTGGAAAATTTAACCTTGAAAACCATATTGTTTATCAAAAAACTGACTTTCAGGATATTATCAGAACTCCGGAAATATATACCTATAATAGTTTTTATTATGCAAGCAGACTTTTTAAAGTGTTGTACACCAATGTTGGCTTCGACTTACGCTTTAATACTCCGTTCAAAGCTCCGGCCTACGCCATTAATGTTAGCCAGTTTTATAATGATAATGCCTCCCTTACATATTCTACTTATCCGGTACTGGATGTTTGGGTAAGAGCAACTTTAAAGCGGGCTAATCTGTTTCTGAAATACGATTATGTGAACCAGGGATTGCTTTCCAGAGGATATTACACCGTCAGATCTTATCCGATGCAGGATAAAGTATTAAAGTTTGGGGTAAGCTGGAAATTCTATAATTAATTGAGACCCGATAGCTATCGGGTGGAGAATTGAGAGTGGAGAATTAGGTTGGATTTCTGATTTAATACTAACATTCCAAAGGATAGTTTTTCCAGATTTGGCGGATTTGTGATTTCCTGAAGAATTTTCCTCCATTCTCCATTCTCCATTCTCCACTCTCCCCTAATCAAGTTTTCTGTTTCTTCTTCTTCGCAGCAGGGAATAAGACATTATTCAGAATTAATCTGTATCCCGGTGAGTTAGGGTGCAGATTGAGGTCGGTAGGAGGGTCTCCAACCATATGCTGATAATCTTCCGGATCATGCCCGCCATAGAAGGTCCACTGGCCTTTTCCGAACTCTCCGTGGATGTAACGCGCTTCATCGCTGGTTTTGGTTTCACCCATCACAAGCACATTCGGCTTAATTACATTCTTCCTGAATGCGGTTGTCTGCCCCATAAACCCTTTCACTACTTTATCATGGTTTTGAGTAAGCATTGCCGGAACGATATCCCATTTTGCTGAGAAATCAAACAGGGTAAAAAAGTCGTTTGTCCGGTTTACAGCTTGAGATCGGAAAGGAGTAGCGTCTATATTCGAAAATTCATTGTTTGCAGGGTTCACATCCAGCTTGAAGTTCTGGAAGGCAAAGGTTTGATTAAAATCGAGTTTCGACTGAGCATTCGGGTCTGAGGAGTCACCATCGAATACACGCTCCACGATGTCTGTACCATTAGCTGCAAGTGCTATATCAATAGTTTCCGGGCCTGAGCACATGGCAAACATAAAGCCACCCCCCGAGCAAAAGTTTCGGATAGTTCTGGCAACTTCCAGTTTCATTTCAGAAACTTTACTGAAACCATTTCTCTTTGCAGTTGCTTCCTGCAATTTTACATCTTCGATAAACCATGAGGCATTTCTGAACGCACTCCAGAAACGGTTGTATTGCCCGGTAAAATCTTCGTGGTGAAGATGCAGCCAGTCGTATTTCGGCAATTCACCTTTCAATACTTCATCGTCATAAAGAATATCATATGGAATTTCTGCATAGCTAAGAACCATGGTCACGGCATCGTCCCATGGTAACTTGTTTTTTGGAGAATAAACGGCAATTTTAGGAGCTTTCTCCAGTTTGACCATCTCCATATTTACTGATGGATCGGTCACCTCGTTCAAAATCGCATTCACTTTTCCATCTGCAAGCACTTCATAAGACACCCCTCTGATCTTACATTCTGATTCCATTGACTGTGTATATTTCATCAGAAAACTGCCCCCTCTGTAATTCAACAGCCAGTCGGTTTCGAGGCCATTTTTTAAGGCCCAATAAGTGATACCATAGGCTTTCAAATGATTTTTCTGATCTTCATCCATCGGAATAAGAATGGAGGCGGCCTTGCAAAATGCAGTTAAAAGGAGGAAAAGAAGAGTTAATCTGGCTTTTAACATCAGGTATTATAACGTTATACAGTATTTAAAGGTATAAAAAGAAGAAGATATTTGAAGTATTTCATCAATTGACTGAAATAATTACCTTTGTCTTCCAATTATAAGGAAACAAATATGAGCAAAGCAATTATTAAAACCGAGAAAGGTGATATGACCGTTCAATTTTATGATAAAGATGCACCAAATACAGTTGCAAATTTCTTGAAATTGGCCAAAGAAGGTTATTATGATGGTGTAACTTTTCACAGAGTTATTAATGACTTTGTGATACAGGGTGGAGATCCGACAGGAACTGGTGCTGGTGGTCCGGGTTACAGCATTGATTGTGAGCTTGAAGGGGAAAATCAATTCCACGACAGAGGGGTTCTTTCCATGGCCCATGCCGGCCGCAATACAGGCGGTTCACAGTTTTTCATTTGCCATAGCCGTACAAATACTTCTCATCTTGATCGTAATCATACCTGTTTTGGTAAGGTTATTGAGAATGTAGATGTTGTTGATGATATCCGTCAGGGTGATAAGATATTAGGAATAGAGATTATTGAAGAATAGATTTGAGATATGAGATCTGAGATTTGAGAAGCTTTTAAAGCGTCCGTTAAGATCTCATATCTCACATCTCATATCTCATATCTAAAAAAAATATGAATTTAAGAGGATTAGTATCCGTATCCGGTAAGCCGGGATTGTTTAAGCTGATTGGACAGAATAAATCTGGCTTTATCCTGGAAACATTGGATGAGCAGAAGAATAAGATCGTAGTGAACATCAGTACTGCAAAGATGGCCTCTTTAGAAGATATTACCGTTTTTGGTGATACGGCTGATTTGAAACTGAGCGATATTTTCCTGAAAATGAAGGACAGCAAAAGTCTGCCTGATGCAAAAACCGCTGATGGCAATGCTTTGCGTACTTTCTTTACAGAAGTAGCTCCTGATCACGATCAGGAACGTGTTTATGCATCTGATATGAAGAAGATTATCAATTGGTTCACTATTATTAAGGATCTGCCTTTATTCAGTGAAGAGGCTCCGGAGCCAATTGCAGATGGCTCTGTGGTACCTGCTGCTACTGATGCTCCGCCTGTTAAAAAGCCTGAGCCAGTTAAGGAGAAGCCTAAAGCTACCAAAGCTGCAGGAAAGAGTGCAACACGATTGTCGCAGAAATCGAAGTAGGGGGCAGGAGGTCTGAGGTCTGAGGTCTGAAGTCTGAGGTCTGAAGTCTGAGGTCTGAAGTCTGAGGTTTGAAGTAGGAGGTCTGAAGTCTGAGGTTTGAAGTAGGAGGTTTGAAGTAGGAGTGGACTAGAGATAAGCCATTAAGGTTATCTGGACTCTATCTCCTCAAAAGAAGCGTATAATCGCATATACAATAGCCAGACCAATCAGGATCATGATCCAAAGCAGTCTGTTTTCTTTTGATTGATTACCTGACCGGAATCTGTATTTTCTTTTATATTCTGTCATAATTCAGTGCTTTAATCATGGTGATAAGGTTCTCCTTTCAAAATGGTGCAGGCACGATAGAGCTGTTCCGTAAAAAAAAGGCGGATCATCTGATGTGAAAGTGTCATTTTTGAAAAGGATATTTTTTCATTGCTTCGTTGGTAAACTTCATTGCTAAATCCATAGGGGCCTCCAATGATAAATACCAGGTGCTGCAGCCCTCCTGCCATTTTTTTATTTAAATATACGGAAAAGCCTCTTGATGTGAACTCTTTACCGTTTTCATCGAGCAGAATGACATGGTCAGTGCTTTGAATATTTTTAAAAATTAATTCTGCTTCTTTGCTTTTTTGTTGTTCCTGCGACAGGCTCTTTGTATTCTTTAATTCCGGGATCTCGAGTATCCGGAAGGGGATATAATGTTTCAGGCGTTTGAGATAGATGTCAATGCCTTCTAAAAGATATTTGTCTTCTGTTTTGCCGATGGTTAAAAGGGTGATTTTCATTTATAGCATCGTTTTATTTTCTTTGCCGGCATAAGATTTTAACGTAATATAGTAACCGGCCCTGATTTTTTGATGATATTTCCATTAAAATCGCTCGCATCAATCAGATAATAATAAGTTCCAACCGGCAGGGGTTCATTTTTATAAGTTCCTTTCCAATGATTAAACAGATCATCCGAAACAAACATCGATACGCCGAACCGGTTGAAAATCTGTATTTTGTAGGTTTTGATATTGGTCATGCTGATTACAAACTCATCATTTAAAGTGTCATTATTTGGAGTAAAGGTATTAGGAATGAACAGGATATTATTTGCGCTAATCATGAACTGGCCCTGGGCGGTGGATGCACTACACACCGAACTTTTAAACACAGTCAGCCTCACCTCGAAATCACCTTCACTGAGGTAGGTATGTTCGGGATCCTTGTCTGTAGAGTTATTCCCATCCCCAAATTCCCATAAAAATGCATCTGCATCTTTTGATTCATTGAAAAATCGCACAAGGATAGGGAATGATAGTTTTGAAGGGGGCTTTGGCTCTGAACGGAATGCCGCCACCGGATTTTTATAAATTGGTGGGACTTCTATTGTCGCCGTTTCGGTAATGCAATTTCCCCTGCTCAAGGTGAGGGTATAGGTCCCTGCTACTGCTTCACTTGTAACCGGTATTTCTGGTGATTGCAGATTGGAACTGAAATTATTCGGGCCTGTCCAGTTGTAAATTACATTGCTTTGTGCTGCGGTACTGAGCCTGATCACATCTGTCAGGCAGAAATCGGGCTTATTGACAATGATTACAGGTTTTGCCGGACTTAATGCCACGATGATCTCTTGTGTGAAAACGCTGATACATCCTGAACTTCCTTCTGCTTCGAGACGAATGGTCTTGGTTCCTGAGCCAGAATAAGTAACTGTATTTACCGGATTACTGCCTCCCGGAGGGATATTTGAACCCTCCCCAAAATCCCATTTCAGTTTCTGGTATTCTATAGAACGATTGGTAAAGGTAAAGGTTTGCTGCGGGGTGCAGGGACTGGTACTCGTCATCACAAATGAGGCGCTTGGTGTTTGTCCGATAGAAGCTATGCTAACTGCTGCTGCCTCGCTTGTACAACCATTCAGGCTAACAGTGACAGCGTATGTGCCAGCCTTGCCAACACCATCAACAGGGACCTTGATTTCAGCAGTGCTTGCGCTAAATCCCCCCGGACCGGTCCAGGAATATGTCGCTCCATCCACCAAATCAATCTTCAAATTTATCGTTTCACCAACACAGTATCTTGTTTGGAGGCCACTTATTTTTGGTACATCGGGTTTAATGACGTGCATGAAAGTTTCTGTTTGCACAACCGAGCACCCATCTTTGTTCTTTACCTCTAAAACAACTGTTTTCAATCCGGATGTGTTGTAGGTTACGATGCCAGGATTTTGGTCATTACTTCCGGCAATACTTGCCCCTTCTCCAAAATACCATTGTAAAATGGTGAAATCAGAAGCTTCGCTGCTAAATGTATAGGAAGGGCTGGAAGTACACAGATTATTATCCACTTTCTTGATTTTTGCGGTAGGGCCTTTAAATAAACCGGTTCCGGCTTTGCCTGCTTTGTCGGTAAAGGCAATTTCAAATCCATTATTACCCGCTGAGGCATTGTTTACAAGGAGAGCATAAACATAACCATTTTTCATAGTGACGAACTGAACTACACCATCTTGTCCTGTCCCACAGCCACTTGACTCCCTTAAATCAGTTGCATTAAAGTCTAATCCCGTTTGTACATATGTTGCCTCATTCGCACAACGTTGATTGATGCCTTCCCCGGCGGCACATCTGATCGCATTAGAGGCTAAAGGATTCTGTGTATTACCTTCAGGCCCTAATTCATATAATACCCAGTCAATATCGTCCCTTTTGCTTGGTGTAATCGTAAAGACGAGTGTTCCATCGTTGGCAGCAGTCCATTTATACCATGCAGAATTTGTTTCTGAAAAAGCAATACCGGGTTGGACATCCAGGCAAGTCCCTATTGCTTCATTGGGATTTAAACCTGCACCTGATATGTTAACCTCCCTTATTATGCTCTCAATTGAACAGATTAACGATGCTCCTGAGAAATCCTGTCCGGCTTTAATTTCAGACTGATAATTCTCAATACAAAGTTTGAAAGTGCCAGTATTGTTATTAGCCCCGCTGATTCCAATGAAATAAGTAATACCCGGAACTAATCCTGCACCTGTTATAATAGTTGTATTGCCATCTTTTATTGTCTCTATAGTTCTTAGCGTGCCACCGCATGTATTGTATAAACGAATTTCAGGTGATTGTAAGGTGCCAGTACCTGGAGAACCACTAACAGTCACCTTAACCTCAAAATTCCTTGCAGTAAACCTAAACCATACATCATTTCCAGTGCCAATGAAAGAAGGGCTTGCATTTATATTGCTGTATTGTCCGTTGCCTGAACAATATTCACGTGCATCATTAATTTCAATAGCATTTGCACACTCATCATTTGCAGGTTGTGCAAATGCAGTAAATACTGATATAAAAAGAAGAAAAAAAAGTGAAATGTATCTCAATTTTATGATATAGGCTGCTATAAAAGTACGAAAAACAGCCCAAATATGTTCAGGGAAAGGCTTTTTACTATATTGTTTTCTTTTACTGTAATTAGTATTCGTATAAAAAATCTGGTTTTTCGAACCCGAAGGTGGTCGTATGTGAGAATTATACATGCGACCACCGGGGTCGGGATTTCCGTGTATATGGTATGCTATAAACATTTGAACCCTTCAGGTTCAGTAGAAGAAATTCCAACTGTATGTACTGACCTGGCAATTTATAGGTCATTTCGAAAATTACTTATTCAATATCGCCTTTCTAAGCTGAGCCTTCATGATCTCACCATCAGGATCCAAACTGGTTTTTAATTTCGTGAATGCCAATGTGCCTTCGGAAGTAAGGTATCTGACTTTGGGATTCGGATCATTCATACATCTGATGATTACCGATGCAATATCTGCAGGTTTCTGAAATGCCTTTTCTTTAAACTCTTCCGTAAATGTAGCCCGGTATGCCATGTAGTCTTCCATCAAAGGCTTGTAGTCATCGTTCAGAATACCACCGGTCGACTCGAAATATTCGGTCAGGCTATTGCCGAATTCCGTGATCGTGCCACCGGGCTCAATCAGGGATACATTGATCCCGAAATAGGGTTCCAGGTATGTGGCAAGGCTTTCTGTTAAGCCTTCAAGTGCAAATTTTGCGGCACAATAAATTTCATTCACAGGAGAACCCACAATTCCGCCTACCGAAGAAACATTGATGATATGTCCGCTTTTTTGTTTGCGCATAAACGGCATTACGGCTTTGCTGCAACGAATCGGACCATAGAAGTTCACATCCATCACCTGCTGAATTTCTTCCATGCTTGCCTGCTCCATCGGTTTGATAAATCCGGCACCGGCATTATTGATCAGGACATCAATCTTTTTTTCGAAGGAGATGATTTCTTCAAGGCATTTCGCTATGCTTTTTTCATCCTGAACATCCAGTTGTAAAATCTTGAGTTTAACCTTTCTTCTCTCAGTTTCCTGATCCAGCAAAGCCCTTTTATTTAGGTTGCGCATTGTTGCGTAAACCTGATGGCCCTGTTCAGCAAGCTGAACCGCAGTTTCGAGTCCGATGCCGGTTGAAGCCCCGGTAATGAGAATTACTTTTGACATGATGTAATTATTAGAAAACAGAATTGGATTAAAAGCAAAAAAAGCCAAAAGTATTGAACTTTTGGCTTTTAAATTATATCAGGTTTTTAATTAACCCTTTTGATTCATTCTGATGATATTTAATGCACCACCAGCTTTGAACCACTCAATTTGCTGCTCATTATAGGTATGGTTTACACTGAATGACTCAGTATTTCCATCCGCATGATGAAGCACAATGCTCAAAGGTTTGCCTGGAGTGAAATCATTTAATCCACAGATATCAATGGTATCATCTTCAAGAATACGGTCATAATCATTCACATCTTCAAATGTCAATGCAAGCATTCCTTGTTTCTTCAGGTTGGTTTCGTGAATACGTGCAAACGATTTTACCAGAATGGCACGTACACCAAGGTGTCTCGGCTCCATTGCAGCATGTTCACGCGAAGATCCTTCTCCGTAATTTTCATCTCCAACAACAATACTGCCTACACCAGCTGCCTTGTATGCACGGGCTGTTGCAGGTACTGAGCCGTATGCACCATTAAGCTGGTTTTTTACGTTATCTGCTTTTTCGTTGAAGAAATTCGTTGCTCCGATGAGCATATTATTAGAGATATTATCAAGGTGACCACGGAACTTTAACCATGGACCTGCCATAGAAATATGATCAGTGGTACATTTTCCTTTTGCTTTGATCAGAAGTTTTAATCCTGTAATATCTGTTCCTTCCCATGCTTTGAAAGGATCAAGCAATTGCAGACGTGCAGAATTTGGATCAACGAGTACATTTACAGTGCTTCCGTCTTCTGCCGGAGCCTGATATCCTGCATCCTCTACTGCAAATCCTTTGGTAGGCATTTCAAGACCCTGTGGCTCATCAAGTTTTACTTGTACACCTTCTGAGTTAGTCAGCGTGTCGGTCAATGGATTGAATGCTAAATCGCCGGCAATAGTCATTGCCGTAACAATCTCAGGAGAAGCTACGAAAGCATGTGTATTTGGATTTCCGTCGTTGCGCGACTTAAAGTTTCTGTTGAATGAAGTAATAATCGAATTTTTACGGGTAGGATCATCGCTGTGACGCGCCCATTGTCCGATACATGGTCCGCATGCATTTGCAAGAACCACACCGCCCATTTTCTCGAAAGTATCCAAATAGCCATCGCGCTCTACAGTATATCGTACAAGCTCTGAACCAGGTGTAATTGTAAATTCAGCCTTAGCTACCAGTTTCTTATCAACAGCCTGTTGAGCCAGAGATGCTGCTCTTGAAATATCTTCGTAGGAAGAATTGGTACATGAACCGATCAAACCAACTTCTAAAGTTTGTGGCCATCCATTTTCACGTACTGCTTCAGCAAATTTTGATATTGGCCATGCCGCATCCGGCGTGAAAGGACCGTTTATATGAGGTTCAAGAGTTGAAAGATCAATTTCAATCACCTGATCGAAGTAATTCTGAGGATTAGCATAAACTTCATCATCTCCTGTTAAGTGTTCTTTAACCTGATCAGCAAGTTTTGCAATTTCTTCTCTTTCAGTACCTTTTAAATAAGTTGCAATTTTATCATCGTATCCAAATACTGAAGTGGTTGCACCAATTTCAGCACCCATATTACAGATTGTTCCTTTTCCGGTTGCTGAAAGAGATCTTGCTCCTTCCCCGAAGTACTCAACAATATAACCTGTACCGCCTTTTACAGTCAGGATACCGGCAACTTTAAGAATTACATCTTTTGCAGAAGCCCAGCCTGAAAGTTTACCTGTTAGTTTTACACCGATCAGCTTTGGAAACTTTAACTCCCATGCCAGACCTGCCATCACATCACAGGCATCAGCACCACCAACACCAATGGCAATCATTCCTAAACCACCTGCATTTGGAGTATGAGAGTCGGTTCCGATCATCATACCACCCGGAAATGCATAGTTTTCTAAAACTACCTGGTGGATAATACCCGCCCCCGGTTTCCAAAATCCAATACCATATTTGTTTGATACGGAAGCCAGAAAATCAAAAACTTCTTTATTCTGAGTATTGGCAGTTGCCAAATCCTCAACAGCACCAATTTTCGCCTGAATCAGGTGATCGCAGTGTACAGTTGAAGGTACAGCTACCGTTGGTCTGCCTGCTTGCATAAACTGCAATAATGCCATTTGGGCGGTCGCATCCTGCATCGCAACACGATCAGGAGCAAAGTCAACATAAGTCACTCCGCGCTCATGTGCTTCGCTTGCGTTACCATCCCATAAATGGGCGTATAAAATTTTCTCTGTTAATGTAAGGGGCTTACCAACAACTTTACGCGCTGCCGCAATACGCGGACCGTAGTTGTCATAAACCTTTTTGATCATGTCTAAATCAAATGCCATCTTATTTGCTTGATTTTAATTTATTTCCAATTCTAATTGCGAGCGAAGTTACATAAAACGACCTTAAAAATGAATAGATATGGGTATTGAAAACGCAAAAATTATGTATTATCTGAAAAATAATACACAATTTCCCAAAAATGAAGGTGGAGAGAAGCTTAGAATAACTTGAGTTCGATTTAAGGAAGGGTAAAATAGTACGGTTATAATATATCAGATTAAGCTCTGGAGCAACAATAATTTGTTTTTTGAAAGCAAAACCTGTGTGTTAGAGGTCAGTTCAGCCCTTTCCTACAGAGTATTTCCGGCAAGAAATCGCGTTCCCCTCTGGTCGGTGTTCTCACCGTACCAAGCCCGATCATATCATTGGTCGGTGATAACACCAACCACAGGGAAATAGCCGGAAGATACCTCCTCCGGCAAGGTTTATTTTACCCGGAGCTGTATTTCATTGGGACGGGCATCCCGGCGCTGTGGCTGCGCGCGCAATGTCATTTTTTAAGGATTACGATCCTGACGAAGGTCGGGATCTCCTCCATTTTTTAAAAAAATACATTGTCATTCTGGCGAAGGCCAGAACCTCCTGCCCCTTAAATAATGACATTGGGTGCGCGTGAGCTAGAATAACCAAAAAGAAACAGACCCTGCTTTCTAAAATAAGAGAAAATCATTCAATCTAAAACAGCCCGGCAAGATTTTATTTCGAACTCAGGTTAGAACAGAAAAAATGAGGAATTACAAGCTTTCGCTTAGTTCCTCATTTTTATTCGTGAAAATTTGTATGTCATTATAATTTACATCCCAGGTAACAGGGATTGCCTTTTTTAGCATGCTGCTAACCCCGCAGTATTTTTCCTGTGAATCGGTAACGGCTCTCATGGCGGCATCTTTTGCAGTTTCAGGGCCTTTGAAGTTATAAATTAGATGAATTGAAGTATATTCAATTGGATTTTTTTTGCTTAGTTCTCCAACAGCTTTTATATTCAGGTCATCTACCGGCTGCTCAAATTTTCTTAAAAGTGATACCACATCCATACCTGTACAACCTGAAAGGGCTGTCAGCACAAATGGTTTTGGAACAGGGCCATTATCTTCACCACCCGCTTTTTCAGGAGCATCCATCAACACTGTATGTCCGTTTACTAATGCATTGAACTGCATTTTACCCATCCATTGGGTCTCAATTTCATGTGCCATAATTGCTGATTACTAGAGATTTTCAATTACCCTGCGTAATTTATCGCTTACAGATGAGGCGACTTCTCCAAGTGAATCATTTTTTATTGCCATCATTGATGCGATCGGATCTACTGCCGAAACCTCAATCTTGCCATCTTCGTGTTCCTGAACTATTACATTGCAGGGCAGCATAGTACCTACCTTGTCTTCAGACTTAATCGCCTCAAATGCGAAAGTTGGATTGCATGCACCCAGGATGCGGTATTTGCGGAAATCCACATCAAGTTTCTTTTTAAAGGTTTCTTTGACATCAATTTCAGTAAGTACACCGAATCCTTCTTTTTTAAGTTCATCAGTGACTTTTGCAATTGCTGTATCAAAATCTGTGTTTAATGTTTTTGAAAAATAATAGCTCATGATCTTGTATTTTAAGGTTTATATGATATTCAAATATCCGGATAATTCATCTCTTTAACTGTTACATCTGTTACATTACTCTTTGAATTTTATTGAATGCAGAATCATTCTTTTATCTGATTTTTAATATAACCTGCACAAATATAGGCTAAGATTTTAATAAAAGATAAATTTGTCTTTTATTTATAATAAAGTAAATTTGTTCAAAATGGATACATTCAAACCTTTGATTTACTCCTGCTCAGGTTGTTCGAGTGCTGCTCAAATGGCTAATTATATTGCTGTGAGATTAGATCGTCTGGGTATTGCAGATATGTCGTGTATTGCAGGAGTTGGGGGAGGAGTTAAGAAACTTGTCAGAACAGCACTTTCCGGAAGAAAAATCATAGTTCTTGATGGCTGTCCGCTTTCCTGCTCCAGAGCTTGTCTGAGTCATTATAAGATTGTACCTGATTTGCACATAGATCTAAGCGCTCTGGGTGTTTCCAGGAAAGAACATGAAGATTTTAATCAGGCAGAGGCAGATGAAATCATTGATCACCTTTTGTTAAAGATTAATGCTGCAGAAAATCTGAATTTAGCTTCCCTCATAAATCACCCCTGAAGTTGGGGTTTCTTTTAGTTCGATCCTTTTTAATTCAGGAATCATGGGTTTTAATTTGTTCCATAACCAGATTGTCAGGATTTCGCTGGTTGGGTTTTCGAGTCCAGGTATTTCGTTCAATAAATGATGGTCCAGAATATCAATAACGGGTTTGATATGCTTTTTAAGATCGCCATAGTCAATGATCCATCCGGTTTTTTCATCGGGATGCCCTTCCACAAAAACACTGAGGGCATAAGTATGTCCATGCATATTTGCACATTTATGTCCCTCGGGAACATTGGGAAGAAAATGTGCTGAATCGAAAGTAAATTGCTTGTAAATTAACATGCGGCAAAATTAGATTCTAAACTAAAGATAAAAATGATCCTGATCAGTTTTGAGGATTATTTTCAACCAGAATGCTGAAAGCTGTTCCGCCGAAACCTGCAGCATTGATTAGGATTTTTTGAAGCGGTTTATATTGCTTTTGTTGAGGAATGAACGGAACCTGAATAAATTGATCATGTTTCAGCATTAAAAGGGCCATTTCAAGGCTTAAGGCACCGGAAGCACCGAAAGTATGTCCGATTTTCCATTTATTTCCGGTTAACATGGGCTTCCTTTTACCAAAGACGGATTCAATGGCTATCATTTCCGAACTGTCGCCTAATATAGTTCCCGGTGAATGCAAAATCACTACGTCTACACTAGCTGGGTCATGCCCTTCCAGAGCCATATTCATAGATTTTTGAAGGCAAGCTGCATCTGAAGATAAAGAGGCTCCATGACTGATAATCTCTGTCCCAAAACCTATGCCCGTGATAAATCCTATCGCGTTTTCAGAATCGAGTTCCAGGCAAAAGCAAGCTGCACCTTCGCCCAAAATCAAGGTATTGTGATCTTTCTTCAGATCCATACTCCTGCAGGGATAATCCTGATCAATTGCAGAATATATTTTGAGAGCCTTCATTTGGGCAATTGTAAAGGGTGTTAAGGGGGCTTCGCTGCCTCCTGCCAGAAAGCGTGTGCAGAAACCTGCTTTAAGCCATGCAGCAGCATTTGCTATTGATTGTAAAGCCGTTGAACATGTCGCAGAATGTGAAATTGAAGGCCCATTTATATTCTGGTCGCTGGCTACCCAACTGGCGATATTTCCGAGTGTGGTGCCTGGAGATGTCAGAGGATTTACTTTTTGCCGGCCATTCTCAATAAATTCACTGTGATATTTTTCAAAGCTTTCAGTTGCACCTCTGGATGAACCCATGTTAATGCCAAATCCCGCATTTGTATTCCAAGCCGCTTGCTTTACAGCTATTCTTGAAGCTGCAATTGCATATAGTACACTGGGATCAAGCTGTTGGTATTTCTTGTCTTTAATCAGAGTTGAAATTAGTTCTTTCGCTTCTAATGAAAGCCGGGCTACCCATTCTTGTTTGTTGTTGATCTGTTCCCTATGAAAGCAATGCCGATTATTTAAATAATTCTTCCAGACAGATTCACTGTTTATACCCAAAGCCGAAATACTTCCGTAACCACTGATCGATATTTTTAGGTTTTTCATGGAATTTTAATACTGCATTTTTTATACTGCCCCGAATGTAAGGCAGATATTGCTGATTTGAAAAATAACAGGATTTTTTGTCTAAGAAAAAACCAATGAAAACAATCCGAAACTCTATGTTGTTCTCATTGGTTGTAATATTTAAGATTTCTCTGTATTTCGATGATTGTTATTTTTTCAGCAGGATTTACCTGAATTCAATTTTCTAAAATTTCAGAGATAACATTGAATAAATATTTCTTCCGGGACGAAGCATTTTACCCCAATCGAGGTGCTCATAATAGGCTTCGTCCAGGATATTTTCAACTCCTGCAGATAATTCAAGATTGTAATTTTTTAAACTAAAAGTATAGCTGCTCCGCAGGTTTATAATTGAAAATCCCGGACTGGTTTTTTCACCAAAAACCGTGTTTACCCTGTTCTGCCCTGAACTTAATTCACTTTCTGCCTGAATGAATAATTTCTCATGACTAAACCTGAGGCCAGTGATCGATTTTAAAGGCGCGATCAAAGGGAGGGGATTCCCTGTATTATCGCGGCCATGAACCCATTTGATTGTATTGTTCAAGGTGAAATGCCCGTTGGCAAATTGATAATTCAGGCTGCTTTCTGCTCCGCTGATTCTTGCTGAGGGAATATTGGTATATCCGCGTACACCCTCTGCACCAATCGTCATAACACTTAAACCTGATTGAGTTTGTCCTAATATATAATGCTGCAAATAACTTGTAAAGCCACTTAGCTTTAAGGAAAAATTATTTATTGAATAAATAATATTTAATCCGGCGTTTAATGCCTGTTCGTTTTTTAAATCTGGATTTCCAATATAATCGTGGTTATCCATTCGGTTAAAGAGGTAAAACCCATAACGCTCTGAAGTTGTAGGCAATCGCTCGCTGTAGCCTGCATTTGCATAGAGTGTAAATTCGGAATTCAGATATCGGGTAAACCCTGCACTAAAATTTTTCAGCAGCCCGTTTACCGTTTTCGATACATCATATCCCAGCACTGCAAACTGGTCTTGCCCCATTTTGTCAGTTAGTTTTGAGAATGCGGCATCCATCCTTAGTTTAAAGTCAATTCTGTTTTTTTCGTCAATTGAAATCAGATCCTGAAAGTAAATACCTGTCACAGTTTGATGATTGACAGGCCAGGTAAGCATATACATTGGGGCACTATTGGCGGGATACATAGTCATATCTGCTTTTACCCGGTTATGGTAAGCATCCAGTTTCATACTGATAGTATGTTTGCCTTGATTCCTGAATTGGGTTTCCAGGTAAGCTCCCTGGGTATTGCTCCAGCCCGGCATATCCATATGGATTGGTACGGAAGGACGTTTGGTATCATCCATAGCGTGGCGGATGCTGTTTGCATATAATTTTGCTTCCAGATCGCTGATCAGGCCCCCTTTTGGATTATTTCTGAAGGTAACTGCAGCAACCCTTGCACGGGCATTGCCCACATCCATTGGCAATGCAGGATAGCCTATGTTCCAGCCGTCGTCGATGAGTACATCAGCTTTAAGGATACTGTTTTCATTCAGTTGATATTTTCCGGAAATACTTGCATTAGCCTTCTCATACTGCGAAAAATCTACTCTTCTGTTTAGTCCATCCCGGTAATTACCGGCCTTTCGGTAGACCCCGCTTACCCGCATAGCCCATTTGGATGTTCCGTAATCGAAGGCCAGAATATTCTGAACTGCAGCGGCAGCAGAATAATAACCTGATGCCAGGGTGCCAGAAAGCTTTTTCTCAGGGTTTAGCATAGCCTCTGCAAGTTTCAGATTTAGGCTTCCACCAATGGATGCTCCCATAGCCATTCCATCTCCTGCATATTTTATATCAATACTTTTAAGGTTTACAGGTTCAGTATAAATGGTTACCGGATCCATTTTGTCTGTGCAGGCTCCAAAAAACTTCATTCCATCGATCACTACATTGACCTGCCCGGCGCTAAATGCCCGGAGTACAGGTTCCATTCCAATCGGTCCTCTTCTGATCAGACTCACTCCCTCAATTTTAGAGAGGATATCTTCGGTGCTCGAAAGGCTTGATGACTGGTAAAATGCCGAACCCGGATGTTTACTCTGGCTATGTCCTTTTATATGAACCTCTTTCAGTTCAAGGCGCTTGTAAATGGTGTCCTGAACAGGTTGTGCTGCTTCAGAGTAGCCTGAAATGATCAGGCTACTGAGAAAGAAAACAATAATTAAGAAAGATTTCATGCTCTTAGAATAAAAGATCAAAGAAAGTTGAGGTTGATTTCCCTTCTTTATTCAAAACCAGGTTTATTCTCCAATCCCCGGTCATTGTAAAGTTTACCTTCCCTTTATAGTGGCCATTTTTAGTTAATACAGGATTGACATTGTTTGGTGAACCATGTCCCATGCTTGGCATTTCAGGGGTCATAGTTATGCTGTAATTATCTTCAGCAGGGAAAGTCATCATGTCAAGTTTTTTAAAAACAGCTATCTCAAAATCATTCACACCTACTTTAGGGCTTGAAGGAGAGACATAAGCGACAATAATCTTTGATCCATCGGCTGCAGTTAAGTTTTTTACCCGTTCAAGTGGAGATTGCTTTACCTGAATGGCCATTTCAGCTTTTCCATATTTGGTCTGGCCTTCTTTTTTTACCATTACTATCATTCTCCATTTACCGCTTTCGCCGCTGCTTGGCATAGTAAATACTGCTGCGCAAGGATAAAGTGTATTATCAGCCTCCATGCTCTCCGGGTTTTCAAGCGGGGCCGAATGACTTGTTTTCGTGCCGTTCATATCCATGTCCATCATTGGAAGAATCTGGACAGAAGATCGGTTTAGTGTTTTGCCTGAAGCCGAATCAGATAAAGCAATATAAAGTTTCTGATAGCCGGTACCTAGTTCAGCTCCTGACCATAGTTCTACTTTGGCAGCCGAACCTATAGCAAAGGCATCAGCAATTTTAATCAGGTTTTTTTTGGGATCCTCAATTTCAATACTGCTATCTTTTTTACATGAACTAAGAATTGAAAGGGCAAGTGCTATGGTGATGAAAAATATTTTTTTCATGATTTTATATATAAGGGTATGTATAGACTTTTCCTTATGCACGCAGCTTTATGCCCGGCATAAGAATCTATCAGGTAATTTCAGTACAAGGCATGTTTTGCCCGACTTTTTAGGATTAAAATGTTTGTGGTCCTAGGGAATTAATAGAGCATCAGCTCAGCCGGAAAAAAGAGGATTCAGGTCAGTGGGGGATGAAAAATATTAAAGTTTGGGGTATGTGAATAAAGGTTTTTCAGTTCTGGTGATGAATTTTCAATCAGGATATACTCAGCGTTGAGTGATAGGTTGGAATGAGGGATAAACACTGGAAACTCGATCTGTTTAAAAATTTCAGCAGATTGTTTTTCAGCCTTGTCAGCTTCGCCCATTTTCTTTTTCAGATAACATTTTCCCTTACAGTTCAGCTCCGGTTTGTCCTTGTTTTCGCAGAGTTCTTTAATGATATATTCTATGTTGAGGGAGTAATAACTTATAAGACCTATTTTAATAAGGCATTGAAAGCTCAGGGCCATTATTAACATCAGACTTATGAGCTTATACTTCATGCTAAATATCTTGTTTCCTGTGATAAAAATATAAAGTATGTATATGCTCCGGAATGACAGGTGTTAGGTGAAAACATGAGATTAGTCACCTTTTTAGCGCGTTTTGAAATAAGTTGTTTCAATTTATTATACACAAATAATAATGCTGCAAAAATACAGATAGTTTTATGGATATGCAATGAAATTACCGAGGCTAAATAAAGCCCCATCTTCAATGACCGACAAGCTTGATCCCGAAGCAGCAATGTCATGATTTAAGGAGTTATTCAATAAACATACGACCCTTTCAGGGTCGATGAACAAAAACTTTTACCGGAAACTAGTGGGTTAAACATTTGTTTATTAAAGCATTTTAAATTGGAAACCCTTTTCCGATAAATTTTCAAGTATAAGCGGCAGGGCATATTCCAGACGTTTAAACGCTTTCAGGCTGTCGTGAAAGACTATAATTGAACCATTTTTGCAATGCCTTAAAACATTACTGACACATTGTTCCTTTGAAATGGTATCATCAAAATCGCCGCTAAGAACATCCCACATCACGATTTCGGTCTCAGGTAAATATTTTCTGATCCTTTTTATCTGTGATTTTTTTATCCTGCCATAAGGAGGTCTGAACAGACGGGCGCCTGTTAGAGTAGCACCTTTTTTTATATTGTCTAAATAATCGCTGTCAGCTAAATTCCAGCCCCTGAGGTGATTATACGTGTGGTTTCCCACAGTATGTCCCTGTGCGATTAGCTCAGTTATAATCGATGGGTGCTTAACTATATTTTCACCAATGCAAAAGAATGTGGCTTTGCAATTGAATTTTTTTAGAGTATTTAATACAAAAGGTGTAACAACTGGTATGGGTCCATCGTCAAAAGTGATGTATACATATTTTTCTTTGCGGCTTCTATGCCAGGTTAAGGTAGGGTACAACCATTTAAGCCAAAAGGGGGAATAGGATAAATACAAAATTGCCTTTTAATAATTTATCACGAAGATAAATATGTTATTAATTAAATGATAGTATTTTTAGAGCGGATTTACATCCTAACCAATCTTGTTGAATAATTTATGAAACATCCAAACTCCCGGTTCTTTTACAGATGTAGTGTTTTTACCTTATTTCTAGCCAGCTTAATGATAAATCCGATTGTTGCGCAGGAGCGCATCACTCTAAAAAGAGCAACTGAATTGGTCATTGAGAATAACCTTCAGATCAAGCAGGCTCAATTTTCAGAGGCTATATCGGGAGAGAACCTGAGTCAGTCTAAGCTTGCTGTTTATCCGAGTCTGAATGCAAATACAGGTCTTAATTTTAACTATGGGCGGAGTATTGATCCATTGACAAACCAGTTCGTGAATCAGGCAATTACATCGAACACCGGGAGTGTTACTTCTAATACAGCCTTGTTTCAGGGATTCAGAAGGATGAATGAAATATCGCAAAACAAACTTCAGCTTGAAGCAGATAAAAGCAATACTCAAAAAGTTAAGAATGATCTGGTTTTGGCTGTAGTAACCAACTATTTATCTGTATTAAATGCCCAGGATCTTTTAACAGCCTCACAACAGCAACTTGAAATAGCCAATCAGCAGTTGGATATAGAGCAAAAGTTCTTTGATGTAGGCAACAGAACACTGGCAGATCTTTCCCAGGCGAAATCACAGGTTGCTACTGCCGAGCTAAATGTCACCAATGCCAGAAACCAGGTTGATTTGTCTTTTTTGGATCTTGCGCAGTTGTTAGAACGAGATCCCTCAGTAGCTTTTGAAGTTGAAAAGCCTCAAATTGACAATATTAGTAATGTTAATGCAGCCTATTCTGCTGTAGATGTTTTTAATACTGCTTCATTGAATTTTCCTGATATTAAACTTGCTGAGTTTAGAAAGCTAGTATTTGAGAAAGAAATTGATATTGCAAAAGCCGGTTATTTTCCATCACTTAATCTTCAGAGCGGTTTTGGTACCCGGTATTCGAACGGATCTTTTGGCAATACTTCTTTTGGTGAACAGGTGAAAGATAATTTCAACCAGTTCATCGGTTTTGGATTGAGCATTCCAATTTTCAATGGACTGGCAGCGAAGTCCGCCGTACGGAGGGCAAATATTAATTTCCAAAACGCGATGCTTTCTGAAAAGCTTGCAAAAAACAACCTGAATAAAGTTATTAATCAGGCGGTTTATGACCTTAGAGCTGCTGAGAAACGTTATTATTCGACACTGACTGCTTATGAATCATCAAAAGAAGCATTTAATGTAATTGAACAACGCTATGCGGTTGGTTTGGTTAATTCCCTTGATTTTAATCAGGCACAAACAAATTTAAATAGAGCACAGTTTGATCAGATCCAGGCACAATATGATTTTATTTTCAGAAGTAAAGTAATTGATTATTATCTGGGTAATCCAATTACCTTTTAATCAAAAAAATTCCCTTTATATCAGAAAAATGGCAAAGAAAAATAATACGTTAAAATATGTGCTCATTGGAGCAGGAGTCCTGGTACTGGTGGCAGTTGCGGGTAATAAACTCGGCTGGTTTGGCAAGAGTGATGTGATTAAAGTGTCAGTTGAAAAGGCTGAGAAACGCAATATAATCGAAACAGTATCGGCCAGTGGTAAGGTGCAGCCTGAGGTAGAGGTAAAGTTAAGTGCTGAAGTGTCCGGAGAAGTTGTAGAATTACATGTTAAGGAAGGTGATGTGGTTAAAAAGGGGCAGTTATTATGTAAAGTTCGTCCTGATGTACTTCAGTCTGGTTATGACCGTGCAGTGGCATCCCTGAATAGTCAGAGGGCCTCATTAGCCAGTACACAGCAGCAACTCAAGCAGGCTGAAGCGAATTTTGCCAATACCGAGGCAAAATACAAACGAAATGAGGAACTTTTTTCCAAAAAGGTAATCTCTGCTGCAGAGTTTGATGCTGTAAAAGCTGAGTATAGAAGTGCAATAGCAAGCCTTGAATCAGTTCGCCAGAATGTGGTCGGAGCTCGTTTCGGGGTCGATCAGTCGAATGCTGTAGTTAAAGAAGCAGGAGCGAATCTTGCTAAAACAACAATTTATGCTCCGGTAGACGGGGTAATTTCAAAGTTATCTGTTGAACTTGGAGATCGTATTCTTGGCACTTCGCAAATGGCCGGTACAGAGATCATGAGGATATCCAACCTGAGTTCAATGGAAGTTAGTGTGGATGTAAATGAAAGTGATATTAACCGTGTTTCTATAGGTGATCTTGCTGATATTGAAGTAGATGCTTTCCAAAGCCAGAAATTTAAAGGTGAGGTTACTGAAATTGCCAGTTCATCAAATGTAGTGGGTACTTCAACTGATCAGGTTACTAATTTCACTGTAAAAGTTAAGATTTTGCCTGAATCTTATGCGAATCTTCTTCGTCCGGATAGTGCAAATCCGTCTCCATTCCGTCCGGGACTTTCAGCTACTGTTGACATTCAAACAGAGCAGTTTAACGGAATTGCTGTTCCGATTCAGTCGGTAACCATCCGGGATGATAAGAAAGATGCGAAGGAAGGTGAAAAAGATTCAAAGCCATCAACAGCCCCCCCCGCAAATGGCAAGAATAAAAAGAATGCAGAACCTGCTAAAGAGTATGTGTTTGTTTATAGTGCAGGAAAGGTAAAGCAGGTACAAGTTACAACCGGAATACAGGATGATACTTATATTCACGTAAAAACGGGATTGAAGGGTTCCGAAGAAGTAGTTTCACTTCCTTTTACTGCCATTTCAAAAACACTCAAAGACGGCTCGATCGTTGAGAAGGTTGATAAAGAAAAGCTATTTAAAGCTGAAGGTAAAGACTAATTTACCCAAAATACCTAAATGTTCCGCTTATTGTACTGATATTTAAAGTACATTAAGCGGAATTATTATTAGTACCAAATGCATAAGAAAATAGCTGTAGTAGGTGGAGGTAGCTGGGCGACCGCGATTATCAAGATCTTATCTGATAATCTGATCGGTAAGGAGATCTATTGGTGGATGCGAAATCCTGAGTCAATAGAACATATCCGGCATTATAACCACAACCCACATTATCTGAGTTCAGTAGAAATAAAAATCCCTGATGAAAACCTCAGCACCAATCTGAAGGAATTAATAGCCCCATGTGAATTAATTGTACTGAATGTTCCTGCAGCTTTTTTAAAGGCTGCATTGGCCGGGATTAGTCCGGAGGATCTGAAAGGCAAAAAGATAATTTCTGCTATTAAAGGTATAGTTCCTGACGAAAATATGATTATTGGAGAATTCCTGAATAAACATTATCAGATTCCATTCAGTGATATTATTGTAATCAGTGGACCCTGCCATGCTGAAGAGGTGGCACTTGAAAAATTATCCTATCTGACCATTGCTTCACAGGATCCGGACCTGGCCGCAGATTTTGCCGCAATGTTAAATACCCGTTATATTAAAACAAATGTTTCCGATGATATTTATGGTACTGAGTATTCTGCAGTTCTGAAGAATATTTATGCTATTGCCAGCGGTATTTGTCGCGGTATAGGATATGGGGACAATTTCCAGGCGGTTCTTATATCGAATGCAATTCGGGAGACTTCCCGTTTTGTTGAGGCTATACATCCGATACAAAGGGATATTAAAGAATCGGCTTATTTGGGCGACCTTTTGGTAACGGCCTATTCACAATTTAGCCGTAACCGTACCTTTGGTTTTATGGTTGGGAAGGGTTATACGGTAACATCCGCACAACTGGAGATGAATATGATTGCAGAAGGTTATTATGCGGTTAATTGCCTTCACCAGATCAATAAGGCATTTAAAGTAAATATGCCGATCTGCAGGGCGGTTTATGCCATTCTTTATGAAAGACATTCACCTCAGATTGAGATGAAATTATTGTCGGAGCAGCTGACGTGAGTAGGGAGTATTGAGTATTGAGTATTGAGTATTGAGTATTGAGTATTGAGTATTGAGTATCAAGAGCCAAGAATCAAGACAAATCCAGGTAGGATTGCGATTTCTGGTATTGATTTAAATTCTATTCCTATTCTTATCAGTCTTGATTCCTGGTTCTTGGCTCCTGGTTCAAAACTGATGTCAGCTATTATGTCTTGATTTCTGATTCTAAAACAAAAAAAGGAGCAAAAACTTAGGTTTTACCCTTTGTCTTTGCTCCTTATACTTTGCTCATTATTCTCTTAAATGCGTCTGCGTCTGTCGCCGCCTTCACGGCGTCCACCCTCGGCATTGCTTCCGCTACGATCTTCACGGCGTTTGCCTGAAAAATCACGGAAACCACCACCGCTTCCACCTTCGCGTCTGCCGGCACCGCCACGGTATCCGCCACCACTGCCACCTTCTCTGCGTCCACCGCCACCAGCTCCACGGTATGAACCGGAACCGCCACGCTCGCTGCTTCCGCCTTCACGGTCGCCTGCTAACTCAATGCGGACACTTCTTCCCTGGAAATCAACAGATTTAAAACCTTCAACAACCTGATTAACAGCTGCATCTTCTACTTCAAAGAATGTGAACACACCTTTAAGGTCAATCTTGCCAACACTTTTTCCGCTGATTTTGGTATTGTTGCAAATGAATCCCAGCATATCGCCGCGGGTGAAATCATCTACTGAACCTAAATTCATAAACAATCGGGTATATCCTGCGTTGGTACCTGATCTCATTGGACGCTCAGAACGTTCACCTCTTTCAGAACGCTCAAATCCTCTGTCATCTGAAGAAATATTCAGATCAGGAGCTTTAGCATAATATTCCAGGAATCGGTTAAATTCAAGGGAAGCGAATCGTTTAATGATCTCTTCTTTATCCAGATCTTTAAATTCATCCATAATTCGTGGGATGTATTGTTCAATCTGATCCTGGTTAACTTCTACATTATGGACTTTATGAATCATGGCAAATAGTTGTTTTTCGCAAACGTCAAATCCGGTAGGGATATCGGCTTTTGTAAACTGTTTTCCTATGGTTCTTTCGATATGGCGGATTTTACCAAGTTCTTTAGAGTTGATGATCGCAATAGAAATACCTGTTTTACCTGCACGACCGGTACGGCCGCTACGGTGGGTATAATTTTCTATTTCATCAGGCAGTGAATAATTGATAACGTGAGTAACATCATTCACATCAATTCCTCTGGCAGCAACGTCAGTTGCTATCAGTAATTGAAGGCTGCGGTCACGATAGCGTTTCATTACTTTATCACGCTGCTGTTGCGACAGGTCACCATGTAATGCATCTGCATTATAGCCGTCTTTCATTAAGGACTCAGCAATTTCCTGAGTTTCAATTTTGGTACGGCAGAATACGATTCCGAAGATCTCAGGATTGAAATCAACGATACGCTTAAATGCTGCATATTTATCGCGAGCCTTTACAATATAATACTCATGTTCGATATTGACGTTTCCGGTATTTTTGGTACCCATGGTCAGTTCAAAGGGATCGGTCATGTATTTTTTTGCAATTCGACGAACCTCGTTTGGCATGGTTGCAGAAAATAACCAGGTTTTTTTGTCATCAGGGGTAGTTGACAAAATACTGTCAATATCTTCCTGAAAACCCATGTTAAGCATCTCATCTGCTTCGTCGAGTACTACGAATTGTACCTGAGTAAAATCAATTGCTTTACGATTGATGATATCAAGCATACGGCCCGGAGTGGCCACTACGATCTGAACGCCGCGTTTGATCTGGCGTAACTGATCTGAAATGTTTGCTCCGCCATAAACAGCAACGACTTGAACGTTCTTCATGTTTTTGGCGTAGTTTTTCATGTCATTGGTGATCTGTAAACAGAGTTCACGTGTAGGACATAAAATTAGCGCTTGTGGATAATTTTCTTCAAAATCCAATAATTCTAATAGGGGGAGGCCGAAGGCTGCCGTTTTACCGGTTCCTGTTTGAGCTAATCCGACAAAATCGTTGCTGCCTGAAAGTAATACCGGGATAGATTGCTCCTGGATTGGTGTGGGATTTTCGAATCCCAGTTCAGTAATGGCATTAACAATATCATGACGGATACCCAAGGTACTAAATGGGTTCATGATAATTTTTATAGCTATCAGCTATATTGCTGAAAGCGCCGCAAAGGTAAGGTTTTAATTTGGTATTTTCTTATATAGTAGTGTCCGGGTAAATTGAAATTGTAAGATAAAAGATCAAATTCTTAACTCATCATTATTCTCTCTACTTTTCCTGCAGCAGAAAAGTAGCATGCCGAGGAGGTACGACGAGACCATGAGTACCTTAAAAATAATAGAGAAAAACGAATAAATGCCGCCGCTGTCCCGAAGGTTCGGGAATGCTATAAAAGTTAATGCTTTGGCTTGGATTGTGCCTGCCGCACCAGCTGAGGCGGAAAAAACGTTAACGGAGATTTTGTGCTTAGGCCAAAGCTTATGAACAGTCCTGTTGTTTTAGGTAAAATTTTGCAGATTTCAAGGCAGTGAAACTATAAAAAATGATTCTAAACTTAAAGGGGGGCTTACTTTGTGTCGGACTCTTAAAAACATACTTCTTACGATGTAAATGGCTATTTTATCTGAAATTTTATTTTAACCGAACAACAGTGTTTTCTTATAAAGCTAATGATGGGGCGTCCTAAATGAGATAAGGGTAGAAAAATCAGGAAATCTTAAACTGTTTCCTATTTAAATTAATCACTCCAAAATTTCATCTGCATCAAAGTATATTTTGTATTTTCAGTTTTTGTTGGATTAATGTAATTCTCTTAAGTGGGAAATGCATTTATTTAATTGAATCTAAAGAATAATAAATTACTTAAACGATAATTCTTATTTAGTAAGATCAATGTTTTGATCACAAGGAAAATATCTCAATTTTTAATTAAAATGAAACGAAGAAACGCAATTAAGGGATTAGCACTGCTTCCGTTCGCAGGGACTGTGCTTAGAAATCAAAACGTGCAGGCAAACACTCAGGATGCAGGTAGTACTGCTATCATTGAAACATTATCCTCCGATTCAGCTGCATCTGCTTTTATGGCCGAAACAAATATATTTCGTTCCATTGGCGTTGAACCTGTCATCAATTGTATGGGGACTTTTACAATCATCGGGGGTTCACTGGAGCGTCCGGCCGTTCGGGAGGCGATGGAGGCCGCTGCGCATAATTTCGTACAATACGATGAATTGGCCGATGGGATTGGTCAGAGGCTGGCTGATCTTACGGGTGCAGAATGGGGAATGGTTTCGGCAGGATGTGCCGCCGGACTTAAACATATAACTGCTGCCTGCGTTACTGGAGGCAATCCTGAAAAACTGATCCGAATTCCTGATCTGAGTGGTTTTGATAAGAATGAAGTAATCATACCTTCATTTTCGAGGAATGCCTATGATCATGCGATCCGGAATATTGGAGTTAAAATTGTCAGTGTGAAAACACCTGAGGAACTTGAGAATGCGATCAACCCGCGAACTGCGATGATTTATATCCGCTCAACCGACACGGCTACTTTTACAGGTCAGCCATTTTCACTTGAAGTGATTTCCCGGATAGCCAAACCGCATCAGGTGCCGGTATTGGTTGATGCTGCTGCTGAGAATCTGACCTTGCCACCGGTTCACCTGAAGCGAGGTGCAACTATTGTTGCATACAGTGGAGGAAAGGCAATTTGCGGACCTCAATGTGCCGGATTAATGCTGGGTGATAAATCTATTTTAATGTCTGCCTGGCAGGCGAGTTCCCCGCATCATGGCCCGGGCCGGGATAATAAAGTTGGCAGGGAAGAGATGATTGGGATGATGGCGGCAGTAGAGGATTGGGTGAAACGTGATCATGCCGCCGACTGGAAGAAATGGTTGGGCTGGCTGGATACAATTTCAAAAAAACTAAAAACGATTCCCGGGTTGAAATTAGAAGTAATAGAGCGCACTTTGCTTGATAATAAAACACCGGTCTTAAAAGTTAGCTGGGATCCCCAAAAGCTGCATATCAGCGGATTTGAAATGGCTGAGGAATTAGGAAGAAATAAGCCAAGAATTGCTGTTTGGGCAGAGGATGATAGTAGTGGGGAGAGCTTTTTCAATATCACTACGGGACAAATGCAGGAAGGAGAAGAGAAGATTGTTGCAGAGAGGGTATTTGCAATTTTTTCGAAGAAACGTAATCCTAAACCTGAACATATGATTACTCCGGTTGGGAACCTAAGCGGTCGATGGGACTTAAGTGTACAGTTTTTCAGTAGTATCAGTCAGCATTCATTAACAATTGTGCAGGATGGCAATTGGTTGAGTGGAAGTCATCAGACTGACTTTCAATCAGGAAATATGAGCGGTACAATTGAGGGGAATCAAATCAGGATGCAAAGTGCTATGAGAATTGTGGGTGATCATCTTACCTATCAATTTTCAGGGATTGTGAATGGAGATACAATGTCGGGGGAGATTCATCTCGGGGAATACCGTACTGCCAAATTTACTGCTAAACGGAATGTGCAGAAAGCACCCCGAAGAAAAGTGAATATTCCCGCAGGTCCGCCATTGGCCACCTGATAAGAATGCAGAACATTATAGTTTTTATAAATTGATATGGCATGAAATCAACACGAAGATCAGTTATAACCAGCCTTTTTTCTACCATTGCCGGACTTGCCGGATTCAATCTGGTTGCCCGCGCACAGACTCCACAAAACAGTGATGCCCTGTTTTTAAGTACAGGGGCATCCCCTGATGTTACTTTGTACCCCGGCTCGATACGATATGGGAATCTGGTTTTTGTCTCGGGAACCGGTGCGGATGCGGAATCCGTTTTTGAAATCAAGGCCGATACTGACTTTGTACTGAAAAAGATGGAGAAGAGATTACTTGCAGCAGGTTCTTCGATGGAGAAGGTCTTGAAAGTCACTGTCTTTTTGAGTGATATGGCAGATTTTGAAGGGATGAATGAAGTTTACAGAGGAAGGTTTGGTGAAAAAGCACCTGTTCGTTCAACCGTTGCTGTTGCTAAAGGTGGAATCCCCGGTAATTCGATTATTGAAATTGATTGTATAGGGTATGTTTAAATGAGTGCTCTTTTTGTTTAATATTAATAATAAATAAGGACTGTTTTTTATTAACCTTCAAGAAATTGTTGTTTAATATTTTTGATTTAAAGTGAAATAAGTTAAATTAGAATTCCTTTTTTACGTATTTCATATAAAATGAAGGGTTTATATAATGAATCGGTACTAATACAGTTGATTTCCCAAGGGGATGAAACTGCCTTTCGTGAAGTGTTCGATCATTTTAATAAAAAGCTATATAACTACACAATAAAGATTACAGACGATGATGATTTAGCTGAAGAAATTGTCATGGATGCATTCGTAAAGGTCTGGTGTAATCGTCATAAACTTTGTGATATTCATAGCCTGGATGCATATTTATTTACCCTGGTTAAAAATCAGGCCTTTAGCGAACTTAAAAGAAGAGCACATGAAGCTTTTATTATTAAGAATCTAAGTAAAAGCCGTACTGAATATCATGATAGTACCGAAGAAACAATAATATCAAATGAATATCAGCAGATTCTGAATAATGCAATAAATCAATTACCCCCGCAACAAAGGATAGTGTATGGAATGAGCAGGGACGAAGGTCTGAAATATGATGAAATTGCAGACCAGTTAAGCTTATCTAAAAACACTGTAAAATCTCATTTAAAGAAGGCTTTATATACGATTCGGCTTGTTATGTCCAATTATTTGGTAATTCTTTTTTGGCACTCTTTCCCTTTTGAATAATTTTTAAAAAATTTTAAAAATTAACTCACCCTTTTTATCTTCTCAATAGTCTTTAGATTAATTTGGTCTGCTAAATAGTAGCTTTTAATTTATTTGATATGTCATTTCATAGGTTTAGATATCTTTTTAAACAATTCATAAATAAGACAGGCTCAGATGAGGAGATTCAGGAGTTTCTTGCAATGATGAGTAAGGAGGATTATGATGATGAAGTCAGGCAGCTTCTTAGTGAATTTTGGAATGAGGTATCAACTGATTCTGTTATAGACGATAATAGGGCTGATCAGATTTTCCAAAAGATTATGACATCTAAGCGATCCAGGGTTTTAAGCCTGTTTAGTAATCGTAGTTTATGGTATAAATCAATTGCAGCCATTTTGATAATTGGACTTTCATCTCTTTTTTATTGGAATCAATCAAAGCGGGCTGAGCTCAAAATGGTTCAAATGGAAAAAACTGAACCCAAAAGTGTGAATTTCCCAACCAGACGCTTCATTAATCTACCAGACGGCAGTTCTGTAATATTAAATGAGAATAGTCGGGTTGAATTGAGTAAGAATTTTAGTAAAAATGGTTTGCGTGAAGTACATCTGTATGGTGAAGCATATTTTGATGTTACTCATGATCCTAATAAACCATTCATCGTTTATGCCGGGAAGGTAAAAACTACAGTCCTTGGAACGGCGTTCAATATTAAGGAGAGTTCCCTGGCTAAAACTGTAACAGTCACAGTTACCAGAGGAAAAGTAAAAGTTGGAGATAGTCAAAAAACGTTTAATGTAATAGTTCCTGATGAACAGGTAGTTATTGATGAATTTTTAACAAAACATACTAAAAAAGTGGTTAAAGCAGGATCAGTTATTGAATGGACAAATCAGGATATTTATTTTGATGATGTGAGTATTAAAGATGTAGCTAAGCAATTACAGGAACGATTTAAGGTTTCAATAATTTTCTCGAATGAACAGATTAAATCCTGTCGTTTTAGCGCCACTTTTATGAAAGATCAAAGTTTAGCTCAAATTTTAAAAGTAATCGGAGAGTTCAATCAAATTAAGTATCAAATTAAGGAAAATAACAAAATTGTTGTACTGGATGGATCTGGCTGTAGATAACAGACCTAGGGGTCTTGGAATATTTGGGAATTTAAAATCTTAAGATTATGAAAAAGGCATTACCACCATGAAAAAACCGGTAAACACTTCACGGCAATGAAGCATTTACCGGCTATAAAGTAAGGATTAACATCTTTACTTCTGTTTATTAACAAATCCCTGGATAGGATATTTATTAATTTAAACTGTGTAAATATATGAAATATTTTACAAAATCTGCACTTGGGATCACCCAAGAGGTTTCTATTGCAGAGCATTCTAATCTAAAACAACTTATAGTAAAAATTATGCGGATCGGATTTATATATACGGCCTTGTTATTAATTACTATGCAAGTTTTATCAGCTCTGCCTGTTAAAAGTCAAAAGATTGGGTCAGTAAGAATCAATTTAGAGTTGAAAAATGAGTCTTTACTAAATGCATTAAAGAAAATTGAAGAACAAACTCCTTTTCGTTTTGTATATCGTAAAGGAGAGTTAACTGCAATCCCCTCTCGGACAATCACTGCTTCAAATTATACTGTTGAGGAAGCCCTAAATCTCCTGTTTGTAAACACAGAATTTTCATTCAGACAAGTAGATAATAATGTTTTAATTCTTCAGAATAATGATTTGAAAAAGTCAGTAAAGCTAAATCTATCCGAAGAATTATCTAATAATGCAGACATAGTAGTGAGAGGGCAGGTGACTGATTCTAAAGGGGTTTCATTACCAGGTGTCAGCGTTCTTCTTAAGGGAACTACTACTGGAGCCTCTACAGATCTTGAAGGTAGGTTTACAATCAACGTGCCTGATGCTGGTGCTACACTCGTTTTTAGCTATATCGGATTTGATGCCAAAGAGGTAGTTGTTACAAACCAAACGGTTGTGAATGTACAATTGACTGAGGCGAATACCGCCTTAACAGAGGTAGTTGTCACTGCCCTTGGTGTAAAGAGGCAGGCAAAAAGTCTTGGTTATGCAACTGGAACGGTAGATGCTGAACAAATTACCACAAATAGTACGGTGAACGTCGGTAATAGTCTTCAGGGTAAGGTCTCTGGAGTAAATGTTTCGGCGCCATCTAGTGGACCTGGTGGTTCATCCAAGATTCGGATCAGGGGGCAGTCATCATTTGGTGGCGATAATTCACCATTAATTATTGTAAATGGGGTGCCAATTAATAACGCTGCGAATGGTGCGGGTTATCTTAGTGGAAATCCAGGAGGTTCTTCTGATGGTGGTGATGGTTTGCAAAGTATCAATCCGGACGATATTGAGTCCATAAATATTCTGAAAGGTGCAGCTGCATCGGCTCTTTACGGTTTCAGAGCCAAGGATGGTGCAGTTATTATTACAACAAAAAGCGGAAGTAAACAAAGAGGCGTTTCGGTTGAGTTCAATTCCAATACCCAAATGGTTAGTGCCCTGGATTATACTGATTTTCAATATGAATATGGACAAGGTGAATTTGGGGTAAGACCTGCCACAGTTGCAGATGCTCGAAGTTCAGGGGTATGGAGTTTTGGGGTGAAATTTGACGGAGTACTGACACCACAATTTGACGGTTCTATGCAGCCCTATTCTCCAAATCGTGACCGGGTTAAAGATTTTTATGAAAATGCACTAAATCTTACCAACTCTATTGCTTTTTCCGGAGGAGATGATAGGGGAAATTTCAGGTTATCCTATTCAGATACTGATGCAGGTGGAATAGTTCCGAATTCACGTTTTGTTAAAAGAACCTTAAATGTGGGTTTGAATTATAATCTGACTAAAAAACTAAGTGTTCAGGTGAACACGAATTATTCCAATGAGAATAATGAGAATCCTCCACAAATTGGAATAGAAAGTTTTTCGCCCAATACTGCACTTTTTACCATGGCCAATTCCATAAATGTTGATTGGTTAAAGAATTATATGGATGCCGATGGTAATGAAATGCCACTTGCTCGTTTCACCGGAAGAAATAATCCTTATTGGCTGGTGAATAAGAAGTTTGAATATATCAAGAGAGACCGACTTTTTGGGAATGCTTCTGTAAATTATAAGTTTAATGATTGGCTAAATGCAATGGTACGTGTTGGCCAGGATTATTTTAGTCGGCCGGTTGAATTTAATCGTCCTACTGGTTCAAGAAACTTGCCTGCTGCCGTAACCGGATTTAATGGTAACTACTATCAAAGCTCTAATACTTTCAGAGAATTGAATTATGATTTTTTAATTAATGCAAATCGGACATTCGGAAAATTTGGCGTGGATGTAATTGTTGGTGGTAACCAAATGAACCAGATCAACAATGGCATGAGTACTTTTGTTAATAATTTCTTTGTTCGGGATCTTTACACAATAGGCAACGGACAGATTAAAACCCCTGATCAGTTTTATTCCCAGAAGAAGGTTAATTCATTCTATGGTTCTGCCGAATTTTCATATAATGATTTGCTATTCCTGAATATTACTGCCAGAAATGACTGGTTTTCAACATTGAATCCAAACTCAAACAATTATCTATACCCTTCAGTGAGTTCAAGCTTTGTGTTTACCGAAGCCATGTCAAGTAAACCTTCCTGGTTAAATTATGGTAAAATCCGTGCTGCTTATGCTGAAGTTGGTGGAGATACAAATCCTTATGCAAATAGTCTTTATTATAATTTGAATGCTAACACCTTTAACGGAGTGGCTCTGGGAACAATATCAGGAGGAACAAGTCCGAATGCATTCTTGAGACCTTTAAAGGTTAAAGAAGCTGAAGTTGGTATGGAGATCAGGACATTGGGTGGAAGAGTTAATTTTGATTTTTCCTTATACAGAAAGAATACGATCGATGAAATCTTAAATGTCAATATCTCTGACGCATCGGGTTTTGGACAGACCAGAGTGAATGTAGGTCGTCTTAAAAATGAAGGTGTTGAAATGTTACTTAGCCTTGTACCAATTGAAGGTAGTGTGTTTCGATGGGAATCAGCAATCAATGGGGCTTACAACAAGAGTACAGTACTTGAACTGGCAGATGGGCAGGCTAGGTTTGATGTAGGTCTTGGACAGTATTTTGGAACAATTTCACATGAGGTAGGCATGCCACTTGCTTCTGTCAGAAGTTTTGATTACAGAAGGGATGCACAAGGACGTATACTTACTGCTGCAGGTAAGCCATTGCTTGGCAATATGAAGACTTTCGGCAGTGCTATTCCAACATGGACAGGCGGATTTATAAATACTTTCACTTATAAAGGAATACGCCTATTCACTCAGGCAGATTTTAAGTTTGGGGCGGTCGTGTTATCTAATTCTAACTTCAACTTCTTGAGACACGGTTTGTCCAAAAAATCTCTTGAGGGAAGGGAAGGAGGCGTATTATTCGCCGGATTTAATGCAGATGGATCTGCAAATACAACCAGAGTGGAAGCGGAAGAGTTTTATGCAACCTTGCGAAATTTGGGCGAACCCTTTGTTTATGATGCCAGTTTCATTCGGATGCGTACCATTTCACTGGGATACGATTTAGGTAAAATAATCAAAAAGGATTTTCTAAAGAGCTCTACAGTTTCCCTTTTTGTGAATAATCCATTCATGATCAAAAAGTACTTGGATAATCTGGATCCTGAGTCTCAAATCGCAGTTTCTGATAATTTTCAGGGTATAGATACACACTCCTTGCCAACAACCAGAAATATCGGATTGAACCTGAACTTCAAATTTTAAATTCAATACTAAAATAAGAGAATTATGAAAAGATTATCAACATACATTGTTCTGATCTCGGTCTTTATGACTAGTTGCGATAAAGATTTCGAGCAGATTAATATAAACCCAGTATTGCCATCTAAATTAGATGCAGCCTATCTTTTTGCAGATGCACAGGTAGGTTCAGATTATTATATTATTCGTTATGAAAGTCAAATTCCACAGCAAATTATTACCCCATTTACTGGTGTATTGCAAGGAGGAAATCATAATGTATGGTTCGAAGCAAATAATACTTCTGCTCCTTTTGATATGCTTTATCCCAGATCGGTTAAGCATATAGTCGATGCGATAGAAAATTCAAAAGGCTCTCCTGAGAAGAGTAATCTGTACAATATGGCCCGAATCATGAAGGCATTTATCTTCCAGCGCCTTGTAGATTCGTATGGTGATGTACCTTATACAGAAGCAGGTCAGGCATTTTTAACTCAAACTTATCTGCCAAAATATGATAGTGCCGCAGATATTTATAATGATTTGCTAAAAGAGGTTTCTGAAGCTACAGTTGCTTTGGATGCTTCAAAGCCTTTGGTAACAAATGATATCTTATATAAAGGAGATATTGTAAAATGGAAGCGTTTCGGTAACTCACTTTTGTTAAGAATTGCTATGCGATATACGAGAGTTGATGCTAATAAAGCGAGACAGTTTGCAATATTGGCAGTAGATCCTGGACGTGGCGGTGTAATGCAAAGTAATGCAGATAACGCTCTTGTAGCCTATAATGCAGTAATTACCAACTCTAATACGAATACCTTCCATGGTTCTGAGCGGGCCAATTTTTATCTGGAAAAACCATTCGTGGATTATCTGAAAACAACTCAGGATCCAAGATTAAGGGTAATGGCTGTAAAGTATGCCATACCTGC
>NZ_JAUYSS010000028.1 GCF_030695525.1 Daejeonella sp.
TAAATCAGCTACTTATGGTTTCCTTATTTTTGCCCAGGTTGTCTGGCCCTTCTTTATTCCGTTTTCGATCATGCTCCTTGAGAAAGAACAGAAACGCAAAAAAATTCTCCTTTTTTTGACTATCATAGGTTCAGTTCAGGCACTTTTTTTGAGCTACGGTATGCTGATGTATTCTGTTAGTTCAGAGATATTACATTCACATATACGGTATGATCTGGATTTCCCGCCGGCAAACCGTTGGTTTGGGGGTGCACTGTACATTATCGCGACCGGTATTTCACCTTTTTTCTCCAGTAACAAGAGGCTAAGAATGGTGGGAGTAATTGTACTTTGTTCCTATCTGTTCACCCGTGTACTTTATGCTCAAAATGTAATCTCAGTATGGTGTTATTTCGCTGCACTAATCAGTTTTGTAATTCTTGCGGTTATTCTACAGGTTAAAAAAGAAAAGGTTTTAATTTCAGAGATTGCCCCTGTTTGATCTAAAGATTTTAACAATATAACAAAGCCTGAAAATCCAATAGGCTTCCAGGCTTTGTTTAGAAATTATGATCTGATATTCAATCTATAATTTCTTCAATGCCTGTTCAATATCAAAAAGCAGGTCATCAACAGATTCAATGCCCACAGAGTAACGAATCAAACTTTCAGGAATACCCAATATGGCACGCTGCTCTTCAGTTAATTCTACATGGCTTGTGGTGCGTGGCGGACCAGCCAGAGTACTCACCGAGCCAAGACTTGCAGCTAGATGCACAAGCTTAAGTGATGGCAGAAATTTTTCTACCAGATCATAACCTCCATCCAATGCAAAACTTAACATGCCACCGAAACCTCTCATCTGAGATTTAGCAATGGTATGGCCTATATGTGATTCTAATCCCGGATAAAATACCTGACTAACTTTTGAATGTGAATTCAGGTAGTTTGCGATTTTCATTGCCGATTCATTCTGTCTGGAGATCCTCAATTCGAGTGTTTTCATTCCTCTGGCGATCATATAGGCCGGGTCGGCCTGCAAACTGGCTCCATTGATCTCCCTGAAATGAAATACCTTCTGTACCAGCTCCCTGCTTCCTGCCAATACACCACCCATTGCATCAGAGTGGCCACATAGGTATTTTGTAGCACTATGCAATACTAAATCTGCCCCCAAATCCAGTGGATTCTGATTTATTGGTGTTGCAAAAGTATTATCCACAACCACAACAGCTCCAACCTTTTTTGCAGCGAGGGCAATACGTCTGATATCGATGATTTTCAAAGTAGGATTGGTTGGAGTTTCCAGATAAACCAGATCACATCCTTTGGCAATTTCATGTTCCAGTTCCTCATGGTTCCCTGTTTCACAAAGTTTAACTTCCACTTGATATGCCGGGAAGAAATCAAGAAATAGTTTGCTTGTGCCTCCATAGGTATCCTTAACAGAAACTACTCGTTTACCCGGTTTTAAAAAAGCAAACAGGGTATTACTGATCGCAGCCATCCCTGTTGCAAAGGCCGTGGCTGCTTCGGCACCTTCCAATACTCTGATTTTCTCTTCAAGAGATGCGACTGTAGGATTTGTATTGCGGCTATAAATAAAACCATCTGATTTCCCGGTGGAGACATCGTACCATTCGTCAAGATCCTTGTAGGCAAAAGCAACACTATTTACAATTGGTGTTGTAACAGCCTCTTTGAAATAAGGATTATCTTCCCCGGCCCAAACGGCATCAGTAGCTTTACTGAATTTTCTATTTTCCATAGTTTTTATTCTGGTATTTCATCACTCCCATTCGGTAAATTCCAAATATGGCATGATCTGTAATTTAAATCAACAAAATGATTACGGCTGTAAATTACCTGAAGGCATGAGCAGAACATCATGAAAAGTGAGATCTGAATCCGGATCAATGATCTTTAGCTTTACCTGATCGACAGATCCATCAGCATTAAATGCAAATGTAACGTAAGAATCGGCCTTTAAGCTCTTATTTTTCAAAGTCGCTATAAAACTATTGTACTGGAAATACTTAAGCGATGCATTAAGATGTGGTAATTGCTTAAATTCCATCAGCAAACCATCTCCTGAAGGAATCAACAAAACATCCCCATAAACCTCATCTTTGTAATTACCGGCAAGTTTTTCAATTAAAAGATCGTATTTTCCTGCCGGATCAGCCTTAATCAGATTTTTATTTTGGGATTCTGTCAGTCTTGCTGCAGATGAAACCTGTTCATCACTAAAAGCCTTCAGCCAGTCAAATTTTGGATTGTTCTCATAATAGTCCAACACATGATAAATAATTGACCAGTAAGCCGCGGTTGACTCCTGATTGGTTAATACGGTTATCCCAAGCTTGAGGTCGGGAACCATAGCAACCTGCGAAACAAAACCACCCAGTTTACCGCCATGCCCAACAACTTTGTATTTCTGATAATTATAAGCCCTGAAACCCAAAGCATATCCGAAAAAATCCATTTGCGCAGGTTTCAGCCCTTCTGATACTTTGCTGACAGGTATAGGCCTGATCACTTTCCATAATTGCATGGTACTGGCAGGCTTAAATAATTCTCCCCGGGAAGGTGTTCTGCCCGAATCAAGCTGAGTGATCATCCAGTTTGACATATCATTTGCATTCGAAAGAATCCCACCTGCCGGATTACTGGCATCGCCAATATTCTGCTCCATATAATCCTCAACCAATCCAACTTTGCCAGCTATCCTATCATGGGCGGCAGAAATATTTGGCCTGCTCCCGAATTCTGAATGTCTGGAAGCACTCCCCGGCATACCCACCTTATCAAAAATCCGTTCTTTAACAAAATCCTCCCATTCTCTGCCGCTTAACGCCTTAATCACTTCTCCTGCAGCCAGATATAAGATATTATCATAAGCATAGGTACTTCTGAAATCATGAACTAGGGGCAGTTTCTGAAGTTTTCCCAAGATCTCCCTTCTCGAATAAGTAGAGGGAGGAAATAACATAAGGTCTCCTGAGTAGGCTAGAAGTCCGCTATGATGTACCAAAAGATCTCTTACAGTAAGGTTGGTGCTAACATAAGAATCGGCCATTTTAAACCATGGTAAATGATTAATTACCCGATCATCCCATTTTAGTTTACCTTCTTCAACAAGCATCGCCAATGCAGTTGCTGTAAACGCTTTAGAATTTGAAGCAATTGAAAAAAGCGTATTTGCATCTACCCGGGCATTCCCACCCAACTTTTTAAGACCATAACCTTTTGAAAGCAATACTTTACCATCCTTTACAATTGACACACTAATGCCCGGAACTTCAAAAGTTTTTAATACCGTTTCAATGTATTGATCAAGACCCGGTGGTAAAGCCTGCTGAGCTTTCGCCTTTACGGAGAAAGAAAGAAATAATAAGAGAATTAAAAACAAGTTGGAAGTTTTATTGCTCGCCATGTCCGGAATTATTTGCTTGTTAAAATGAGCTTGAAGATTGTGATAATTTTCTAATTCTCCATATATATTATACCTCCCAAAAAAGCAATCTGCATACAGAAATACAGACTCAATTCACTAGTGTCAGGTAAAAATAAAATTTGGAGATAATTATTGAAATTAGTCCGCCTTTGCGGCGGAAGGGAACTTAATTCCCCTGCAGCTGGGAATTAAGCAAAAGAGCCGCGGCTTCCCGGTATTTGTGGCAAAGCCATGCCTTCGGCATTGTAAATCCACACTTTTTCCCATCGGTGCAATCCAAGCCGTGTTTTTGGCAGTCTAAGTTATGAATGAATCTGCACCACTTCTCCGGATTGCTTAAGTACAGCGGTTTATGACTGTCACTGCAAGGAAAAAGTGCGCCTTTCCTGCCAAATTCCGGAATGCTTTCATAATCAGATATCCCCCAAAAGCAGTCCCGCACTTGCGGGATGGCCAAGGCACCTAGGGATTGAAGTCCCGATTGCCATCGGGATTGGCCTTCAAACCTGAGCCGCCCTTCAGCGGCAAAAGCATGAACACCTTTAAAAACATC
>NZ_JAUYSS010000030.1 GCF_030695525.1 Daejeonella sp.
CCGTTCGACCGCGAAGACATTCACAGACTGGCAAGTGCGATCGATGATATTGCCGATTACATCCATGGTTCTGCAAGTCGTATGGATCTTTATAATGTTACAATTATTACACCTCCAATCAAAGAACTTGCCAACCTGATATTGCAGGCATGTCAGGATCTTCATAAAGCTATTCACGAATTAAGGGATTTAAAAAATATCCGTTTGATTGCAGATTGCTGTGTTCGTATTAACAGTATTGAAAATCAGGCTGATTATATTTTTGATAAAGCAGTTGGTGAGCTCTTCGATAATGAGAAAGATGCGGTAAACCTGATCAAATATAAGGAAGTTCTTTCCGGACTTGAGACCGCTACTGATATGTGTGAGGATGCAGCGAACGTGCTGGAATCTATCCTGGTGAAAAACGCTTAATTACATCATTAAAGATATTACACCAGTTATATGGGTTTTACACTGTTAATTGTAATCATTATTTTAGCATTGGTATTCGATTATATCAATGGCTTTCATGATGCTGCAAATTCTATTGCAACTGTTGTATCCACTAAGGTATTAACACCTTTTCAGGCAGTAGTTTGGGCGGCCTTTTTTAATTTCCTAGCTTATTGGATATTCAATTTAAATGTAGCTGATACAGTGGCGAAGACTGCTGATACAATGAACATTAACCTTGTGGTCATTCTGGCGGGCGTAATAGCAGCAATATGCTGGAATTTACTAACCTGGTGGTATGGAATTCCTTCAAGTTCATCACATACGCTAATCGGTGGATTTGCCGGTGCAGCTATAGCTCATGGCGGCCTGGATGTGGTCAACCTCAGCGTGATCGGCAAAGTTGCCGCGTTTATCGTTCTGGCTCCGATTATTGGTATGGTCATGGCGTATTTTATAACTGTCATCATCGTAAATATCTGTCGCTATGCCAACCCTTCAAAGGCTGAATGGTGGTTTAAAAAGCTACAGCTAGTTTCTTCCGCTTTATTCAGTCTTGGTCACGGTGGAAATGACGCCCAAAAAGTAATGGGTATAATTGCAGCAGCGGTTATTGTTTATCTAAAAGATGCTAACCTAAGTGTTGACACCATGTCAGCCTGGCTTCATGTTGACTATACTGTTCTAAATGGTAAGGTAAAAATCAACCATATTCCAGAATGGATTCCTTTGGCATGTTACACAGCTATAGCGGCTGGTACAATGAGTGGCGGCTGGAAAATCGTAAAGACCATGGGTACCAAAATCACTAAGGTTACTCCATTGGAAGGTGTTGCAGCAGAAACTGCCGGAGCTATAACTTTGTTCATGACTGAACATTTTAAAATTCCGGTTTCAACAACACATACCATTACAGGTGCAATTATCGGGGTTGGATTAAGCAAACGCGTATCAGCAGTACGCTGGGGAATTACTATAAGCCTCTTATGGGCATGGATACTTACAATACCTGTCTCTGCAACATTGGCAGCATTACTTTATTTTATACTTAGTTTGTTCCTATAATTTGATGGTTGGAATGCGTTGAACTTCAAACTATAAAATTTCGAAAATATTTAGCTAAAAGCAGAGTTTCTACTTAAGGACAATATCCTTCAGTTCAATTTGAGATAATACCCTTAGTCTGCCAGCTTCATACAAACTATCATACTTGTCAACCGTTGTAAGCGAATCATCAAGCGGCATCTGGTAATTAACATAGTCCTGAAAAATTACACCACCTGTCTCATGGGTTCTGAGTACTTCCCGGAAGCGGTTACCACCCGCGCTATAAGCGAAATGATCCATGCTATAGTCTTCTGTATCGAACCAGTAATAAAACACATCACTATGATCACCCGCTTCTTCTGAATTTTCGAATGAAATCTCAATCTTATGATAATTTTTACCTTTGATCTGAGTTTTGCCAAGATATTTTTTTACTACAGATGCATCATTTAATTTAAGCGGTAAGTATAGAAAATATATGACAGCATTTAGTGACTGCCGGTGTTTATCTGATTCCTTCTGATCAAGCAGCAATTCTTTACCGTCCAATATGCGTTTAAAGCCTTCATTGCTTAATATATCATGAACATTGCCTGTAGAATCACTAAAAAACCGTTCATACTTAAACTGACCTCCATTCTGCATAACCTTAAAACTTGCAGTCCTGAATTTAAATTCCAGAGTCGCATTAGTCAGCTTATCCATATTGTAAAAGGCAATACTTTTATCTACAATCTTTCGGGCATCGGGCTGATTACAGCCTGAATAGATAAATGTCAATAAAATCAGCGTTAGTAATCTGTTCATTTGTCTCAGTTATATTTACAAAATTAGACCATTAAAACTGCCCAATCAGCAGTATTCTTTAAAGGTCAAAAGCGGACTTCAATCCTTCCGGTATTGATCTTACTCCCATCACGGGTTCTCCAGGCGGGACCATCCCTGATGAGACGAATTGCCTCTGCATTACAATCAGCAGTTAATCCTTTCAGTATTTGGAAGTTTGCCGGTTTTCCGTTCCCGTCAAGCTCAAAGGATAAAAGTACTGAGCCGCTCACTTTCGAATCAGCTGGTTTGCGAATATTGTCTTCCATGTATTTACGGTAGATATCCCATCCTGTAACTGGTTGAACAGCCTGTTGAGAAGCACTTATACCTTCGGAGGAAGCCAAAACCCCTGTTTCTGGTTCTTGAATGCGGAGTTTGCTAGCCTGATTACTTTTGCTGGCCACTAAAGCCTCATTGTTTGAAGATGGTGCCGGGTTAATAACCTCAGGCTCATTGTTTTCTTTCAAAGTAGAGCTATAAGCCGCAATTCTGGTCTCATCTGATGAAACAGGATATTTCTTCTCACTGATTACCGGACGGCCCGTAGAACCATGAATTTCAGTATTCAATGAATCACGGTCGATAAGAGACACTTGCACCTGCTTTTCTGTAATGGCTCCCGGCCTGCTAATATTCATCCAGAACAGGATTCCGGCAGTAATGAACAATACAGATGCTGATGCCGCCACACTCAAACGCTGCCAGGTAAAATCAAAAACCTTTTTATTTTCCTGTAAATGAACAATCCGCTGATTCAACTGCCTTTGCAAAATACTCAGTTCTGTGCCGGGATTGGATGTATGTGCATATCCTTCCAATGCTTCCCAAAGGAAAGGATCACTCAAGGCTTGTTTTTCAAGCCTGTGCATATCTTCATGATCCAGCTTCCCTTCCAGGTACTTACTGATCATCAAATTATCGGGATACTTAGTGTTCACTGTTTTTCTCTATACAAATTTTCAGATTTCGTTTACCATTCTGTATATAGCTTTTAACTTTGCTCAGATCAAAGCCGGTTACATCTGCAACTTCTTTATAGCATCTCTGCTCTAAATAAAACAGATTTATGCTTATTTTCTGTTCTGATGGCAAATCATCTATACATTTTGCCATTATGGCCAGCTTCTCTTCGGTATCATCCTCAAGGTTAAGATGCACAAATGCTTCATTTTCCATAAAATTTTCATCAATACTTAGCATTTCGTGCTTTGATGATGAACGAAGAATCATCAGGCAATGATTTCGGGTCAGGGTATAAAGCCAGCTTTTGAAATTTGATACTTCGTGAACCTTTAGTTTTTTCACCAGTTCCTCAAAAATCTGCATCACGGCATCTTTACTTTGTTCTTCATCTCTGAAGTACTTCAGACACAAGCCGAATACCAGAGGCATATACTGTTCATAAAGCTTCCCGAGCAGTTCCAGGTCCCCGGTACTGCGGTACGCGGTAAGCAGTTCAAACTCATTAATGGTAGAATTGCCGGATGAATTCTTTTTAATTCTCAAGTTGCCTTTATTTAAGCTGATCAAGTATAATTATTATTTGTGAATTTGGCAGGAGTTTTGATAACTTATAAAAAGGAACCAGGAACAAAGAGCAAGGATCAAAGAACCCTGTTATAATTTGTTAGGAATTCGTCTTTGCTCCTTCTCTTTACTTAACAGAAATAATTATAATTATGAGATTCTTTAAAATATTTGCTTTATCAACAGGTTTATTCCTGCTTTCATCATGCGATACTTTAAATCAGGCAGGCCAGATCCTTTCTCAAAGTGGGCTTGGAAATCCGACTGCCACCGAAATTTCCCTTGGGCTTAAGCAGGCATTGGAGCTTGGGACATCTGCAGGATCTGAAAGATTATCCCAAACGGATGGTTTTTTTGCCAATGCGGCTATAAAAATACTTTTTCCTGAGGAAGCTCAGAAGGTTGAGCGTACCCTCCGGAGTGTAGGCTTAAACCAACTGGCAGATAATGTCATATTAAGTGTAAACAGGGCTGCTGAAGCGGCTGCTATTGAAGCAAAACCCATATTTATTTCCGCAATAAAAGGGATGACCTTCAATGATGCATCAAATATTTTATTAAGCGGGCAACAGGATGCAGCTACATTATATTTTCAGCGGGTCACAACTGATCAACTGCTCCAGAAATTTCAACCCATCATTCAGAATAGTTTAAGCAAAGTTGGCGCTACAAAATACTGGACAGATGCTATCACTGCTTATAACAGCATCCCGCTTGTTGGAAAGGTAAATCCTGATCTTAGTGCATATGTTGCACAAAAGGCAATTGCAGGAATCTTTTTTGAAATTGCACAGGAAGAATTGAAAATACGCTCAAGACTTTCAGCAAGAACAAGTCCATTATTGCAAAAAGTCTTTGCTTATGCAGACCGGAACAGGAGTTAGGCAGGCATAAATTCGAATCCAGAATTTATCGTATATAAGTCTGTTGGTGGCAAATGGAATAATTTCTTATCATTTTAACCGTTAATTTGGGAAATTCAAATTATTAATCCGACTGGAATAAAATAACTTTAAACAGATGAAATTCATAATTGCAATCTTTTGTATTTTTCTATCCTGCTCTGTCACTTCATTTGCGCAGATTAAATTGCCACAGGTTTTAAGAGAAGCAGCAAATGCAATCAGACCTGGTAGTCCGAGTCAGACCGAAATTGGGGATGCGCTAAAGGAGGCCCTTGAAATCGGAGTGTCTGCAGGTACCGACCGATTATCCCTTCAAAATGGATTCCTTGGAAATTCTGCAATCAAGCTCCTTTTTCCACCAGAAGCAAGAAAAGTTGAAAAAGCCCTGCGTGGAATAGGCATGAATAAAGTTTGTGATGACTTTATTCTCAGCCTGAACCGGGCAGCCGAACTTGCCGCAAAAGAAGCAAAGCCAATTTTTATTTCTGCAATAAAAGAAATGAGTATTCAGGATGCTTCTAATATATTGCTGAGCGATCAGAAAAATGCTGCGACCAGCTATTTTCAGCGAGTAACCAGTAAGGCGCTGGAGGCCAAATTTAACCCGGTTATTCAAAGCTCCCTGGATAAAACTCAGGCAACAAAGTACTGGACTGACCTGAGTACCTCATACAATCAAATACCGCTAGCCGGCAAGGTAAATACAGACCTTGTTGCCTACGCAACACAGAAAGCAATAGATGGGTTATTTCTGGAAATAGCTCAGGAAGAATTAAAAATTCGTGAAAATTCAGGCATCCGTAGCAGTCCACTGCTAAAAAAAGTATTTGGTTATGCGGACAAAAAAAAGAACGGAATTACAATCAACTAAGCCGTCAAAATAAACTACATCCCCCTTATCAGAAAGATCATTTTTAACATTCTATCTCTGCAACAAGATCTTTCTGTTTTTTCCGGTAGGGATCTCGCCGGCACTTTGCAATATTCCTGAATATGAGCCCTCGTTTCGGCAGCTTAACAAGAACCGGAACTTCTTCAATCGTTTTATACAATTTCACATGGATGTTTCTACCCAGCGGATTTCTGATCAGAGATTTATCAAAAGGGATCTTCTTCTTTTTGACACTCAGAGGCTGATCACTCATATACTCCGCAATAGCTACATTCCAGGCAGAGCGGAAACGCAGTAAAGCTGCTTTAATGCTGTACTCCTGTTTCAGCCCTTCGTCGGAAATCACCACCCGTGCAAAAGAAACCGCATCTGCAAAGCGTCTTTGCTCCCTTTTCTGCCTCTCTGAATAGATTACAGTACTCCTGTCCGGGAATCTGGAAACAATAGTCTTTCCCCCGCACTGTCTGAATACCAGCTGGTGGTTAACGCTTCCACTGAAGCCCTTAAAAAGTACTGAGGTTTGAATAGCCATTTTTAAAATCACATACCTGAATTTAAGGAAAAATATTGAGTTTATCAATAGCACAGGGTTAAATCCTGACACTATGGCCAGCTCCCGGCTCCTCATGGTAGTTGAGAACAGCCACCAGAGGGAAACGGACGTTCAGCAGAGGGCTTAGGTATACCTGAGAACCGCTTAAGGTATAGTGGTTTTACGTTCAATTGTATTGAAATGGGGGTTTTTGGGAAATGAAAACAGGGAATGAGCAAATCAGCAAACAGGGAACAGCTCTTGTCTTATTTCTCGCATCTTACAAAAGAGGCTGACCATTTTGTTAATGGACAGCCTCATCGTATTTCATAATGATACTGCTTAAACCAGCAATCTTACCGGCTCTTCCAGCAATGCTTTTAAAGTTTGCAGGAATGCTGCTCCTGTGGCTCCATCTACCACACGATGGTCACAACTTAAGGTAACTTTCATGACATTTCCCGGAACAACTGCTCCGTTTTTAACAACGGGAACTTGCTGGATTCCACCTACGGCAAGGATGCAGGCATCTGGCGGATTAATGATTGCTGTAAACTCATCGATACCGAACATTCCCAGGTTAGAGATCGTAAAAGTTGAACCTTCCCAGTCTGCTGGCTGTAATTTCTTTGATTTTGCACGTTGGGCAAAATCTTTAACCTCTGCAGAAATATGTGAAAGTGATTTTCCATCGGCAAAACGAACTACCGGTACCAGTAAACCATCTTCAACTGCTACGGCGACCCCAATATTTATGTGCTCATTATATCGAATCCGATCACCTAACCAGGATGAATTAACATTTGGGTGCTGTTTTAAAGCAACTGCAACAGCCTTAAGAACCATATCATTGAATGATATTTTCACAGATGCAAATTCATTGATTTTGGTGCGGGCCTGCATCGCGCTATCCATATCAATTGACATGGTCAGATAAAAGTGCGGCGATGTGAACAAACTTTCTGCAAGTCGTTTTGCAATAACTTTACGCATTTGAGAAACTGGTTTCTCCGTGTATTTCTCCTCCCCGATAAATTGAGGTATAACTGCCGGTGCCGAGGCTGCGGCTGGAGCTGCTGGAGCTGAGTGACTTGCAGATGTTGTTGCAGCAGCCTGACTTACTTTCGGACTCTGTGTCTGTTCAGTAGGTTTAAAGCTTTCTATATCTTTTTTCACGATCCGGCCACCTTCGGCACTGCCTTTTACCTGAGAAATGTCAATTCCCTTATCCTTTGCAATCTTGCGGGCCAATGGAGATGCTTTTAAACGTGACGTTGAATCACTTTCAACATGCTGTGCTTCAGCAATTACTTTAGACTCAACCGCAGGCTTTGCTTTATCCGGCTGCGCTTCAGCCTTTAATTCTACTGCAGCTGCCGGTTTTGAACCCGATTTTAATAATGCTGATACATCTGTACCTTCTTTACCAACTATAGCAATGATCTCATTTACTTTAGCTGCCTGTCCCTTTTCAACGCCAACATATAAAAGTGTGCCATCGGCGTAACCGGTCACTTCCATTGTTGCTTTGTCGGTTTCAACATCTGCTAATGCATCATCACTTTTAACCTGATCTCCAACTTTTTTATGCCATTCAGCTATTACACCTTCAGTCATAGTATCACTTAATAAAGGCATCCGGATAATGGTAGCACCCATTGCTTCTGCATCTGCATCACTGCTTCCGGAAGACTTAGGTTCTTCATTTAATACAACAGGTGCACTCTCCTTTTCAGCTTCTTCTGGTGCTTTTTCAGTTTCTTTCGGTGCTTTTTCAGCTTCTTCTGGTGCTTTTTCGGCTTCTTTCGGTGCTTTGGCAGGTTCAGAAGTTTCCTTCTGACTTCCGGAATCACTTAAAAGCGCCTGATAATCCTCTCCTTCAGCACCAAGAATTGCTATCACAGCATCAACTGCTGCTGCTTCCCCCTCTTTGGCCCCTATATATAGTAAAGTTCCATCCTGAAAAGACTCAAAGTCCATGGTTGCCTTGTCTGTTTCCACTTCAGCAATCAGATCCCCTGAACTTACTTTGTCACCAACTTTTTTATGCCACTTAGCGATAACTCCCTCCGTCATCGTATCGCTCATCTTAGGCATTTTCACTACTTCAGCCATTTTATTTCCAGATTAGAATTTTAGAATTTAAATTTAGTCGCGGATGTATGGATAATCCGGTTGGATATAAACATCTGTGTATAGTTCAGACGGATCCGGCCATGGTGATTCTTCAGAAAATTTTACCGATTCGTCAACAATGGCTTTAATTTTATCATTAATTGAATCAAACCAGTCTTTGTCAGCATACTTTTTATCTTCAATAGTCGCTCTAACCACCTCAATAGGGTCTTTGGCTTTATAACCCTCAACTTCTTCTTTCGTACGGTATTTTGCAGGATCAGACATAGAATGTCCTTTATAACGATAGGTTCTTGCCTCTAAAAATGTAGGGCCATCACCGCGTCGGGCCCGCTGAACAGCCTCATCTAATGCATTATGGACCGCAGCAGGATCCATACCGTCAACAGGTGCACATGGCATATCAAATCCTAAACCGATTTTGTAAATGTCAACCATATTTGTTGTTCTCGAAACCGAAGTACCCATCGCATAGCCATTGTTCTCGCACACAAATATCACAGGTAGCTTCCAAAGCATAGCCATATTAAAAGTTTCATGCAATGCTCCCTGACGAACGGCGCCATCACCCATATAACAAATGCAAACATTATCGGTTCCATTATACTGTTCTGCAAAGGCTATTCCAGCACCCAGTGGGATCTGACCTCCAACAATACCATGGCCTCCGAAAAATTTCTTTTCCTTACTAAACATGTGCATTGACCCACCCTTTCCTTTAGAGCATCCGGTTGCCTTACCAAATAATTCAGCCATAACCTCATTAGCACTCATGCCTTTTGCAAGTGCATGGGCATGATCACGGTAGGCAGTGATGAGTGAATCTTCCGGACGGATAACTGACATTGTACCTGCCATTACCGCTTCCTGACCTATATACAAATGGCAAAAACCTCTGATTTTTTGTTGCCCGTAAAGTTGACCGGCTTTTTCTTCAAACTTTCGCATCAGCAGCATTGACTCATACCATTGAAGATAAGTGTCTTTCGTAATTTCAATTGAACTCATTCGTAATCGTTTCAGTTAAACAAATTAATCCTTTACAAGGGATGACAAATCTAACCATAACTTCCTAAAAAAAGAATACCATTTGTTTTGTTAACACGTTTTAATGACTGAATTTGCCTAAAAAATTAATTAAACAAAATTAAATGACTTGTTGTTATACAATTTATTTATATTTTTGTAACATTCTTAGAATATAATCAGTAAACACACGTTCATCAAGCACTGTTTACTTAAAAACGAAAGATCAATAATGATAGGGAAAAGAGTAATTATTGTTTTACTATTTGTGATTTCTTTTGTGTCGGTTCAGGCACAAACTCTTGGAAAAGATCAGAAAACATTAGAAAAAATCGCAGATCCTGATAATCTTGCTTCTGAATACTTCTCACAAATCATGGGTGTAGCCCTTTCTGCCACATCAAACCTTAAACTTTATCAATTTGTATATGACTGGATTGGTACTCCGTACAGATTAGGTGGTGGTACTAAAAAAGGGATTGATTGTTCTGGTTTTGCTTTTGAGTTATACAATAAGGTTTTCAGCACTTTAATAGGTAATAATTCAAGAAATATCTTCAGTAACGTTAACCCGATAAGTAAATCAGAGTTAAAAGAAGGTGATTTGGTATTCTTCAAAATTGGAAGCCGATCTATTACTCACATGGGCGTATACATGGGAAATAATAAATTTGCCCATGCCTCAACGAGCAAAGGTGTCATGATCAGCGATCTTGATGAGGCATACTGGAGAAAATATTATTATAAAGGCGGGCGATTACTCGCATCCCTTCGAGACTAACTCCAATAAATTAGGTCATTCCTAAAAATAATATGAAGCACCGTACTATAAACAGTACGGTGCTTTTATTTTTATTTTGCCTGATCTGTAGTACTTTTAACCAATCCAATTCCTGTAATGAAAAACACTATTCCTAATATAGCGAAAACAATCAGCATTTTATAACCCTCTGAGTTCTGCACAAAGCCAATTGCCGCGTAGATTAGTCCTATTATTCCCAATACAGTTAATATCGTTCCGAAAACTCTTTTTAAATTCATCTGTTTAATTTATTAGATTCATGCAATAAATCTGCCAAATATTATTTACGGCTGATTATTAAAGAGTTCTACTGTACTGTTTTGTCTGCACAATCGAGAAGCTTCAGTATTAATGCAAAATTAGTTCCGTATCTTCCTTAAATTTTATCGCCATGTATACAAGTTATATTTTATTATTTATTGCCATAGTTATCTTATTTAGTTCGTTTGTAACGGTTAAACAGGGAACTATTGGTGTAATAACCATATTTGGAAAGTACAGAAGGCTTCTTAAACCGGGACTGAATTTTAAAATTCCGCTCATTGAAGTTATTCATTCCAGAATTTCGATACAAAATCGTTCGGTTGAGCTTGAATTTCAGGCGGTTACAATAGACCAGGCTAATGTATATTTCAAAGCCATGGTTCTTTATTCAGTGAATAATCCTGATGAAGACACTATAAAAAACGTAGCTTTTAAATTCATCAATGAGCAGAATCTGATGCAGGCCCTCATTCGTACTATTGAGGGAACAATCCGTTCATTTGTTGCGAGCAAAAAACAATCGGAGGTTTTAGGCCTACGCAAGGATATTGTAGACCACGTAAAAGAACAGATTGACACCGTACTCGAAAGCTGGGGTTACCACCTTCAGGATCTCCAAATTAACGATATTACTTTTGATGAAGTGATCCTTACTTCTATGAGCCGGGTGGTAGCTTCACATAACCTTAAAGCCGCCGCAGAAAATGAGGGGCAGGCATTATTGATTACCAAAACCAAGGCTGCTGAGGCAGATGGTAATGCCATTAAGATTGCGGCAAATGCCGAACGTGAAGCTGCTCAGCTACGTGGACAAGGTATCGCACTTTTCAGGGAAGAAGTAGCAAAGGGTATGACCCATGCTGCTAAAGAAATGCAAACCGCCGATCTTGATACCTCTGTTATCCTATTCACCATGTGGACTGAAGCCGTCAAACATTTTGCCGAGAACGGCAAAGGGAATGTTATTTTCCTCGACGGTTCTCCTGATGGTATGAAGCGTACTATGGAACAGATGATGAGTATTAATATTATGGAAACCGAGAACATGAAGAAAGCTTAAGGGAATACTACACAATTAATCTTCTATATCCAATAAACTACCCTGAGTTCGGTATAAGGAAGGGTAAAAAATACGGTTATAATTGATCTTATAGAGCTATGAAGCCGCAATAATTGATTTTTGAAAGCAATACCTGTATGTTATAGCTTAGTTCAGCCCTTTCCTCCGGAGTATTTCCGGCAAGAAATCGCATTCCCCTCTGGTCGGTGTTCTCGTACCAAGCACAATCATATCATTGGTCGGTGATAACAACAAGCACAGGGAATTGCCAATAGCCGGAAGATACCTCCTTTTAAACTAAATATTCACCCCGGCATAATAACCGGGGCTTCCTTATTTAATCTTAATGTAGTCTGCCATAATCTGCAGACCTTCATCCCGAATAAAATCGACATCATCTTTAGCTCTGGCTTCACCCTTTTTCAATGGTGGCAGTCCTTTGGCAGCACGGCGCTGATTTTCTCTTTCCATAACCTTTGCTTCCTGTTCATCCCTTTCCTTTTTCAGCTGTTCTTCATTCAGGGTAATTGTAGTTTCAGCCTCACGCTTTGCAAAATCAGCAATATCCTGCTGCAAATATTTATAGCCAGGGGAGGTTTTCATACGTTCATTATGCATGTTTAGCAATTTGAGTCTTACATCGTCAAGATTTGCAACCAATGAATACTTGCTTGGAGCTATGGTATCCCAGGGAAGTGCCCGTGGCTCGGAACTTTCTCCATATTTATCCTTAGGGAAAACTGTTGGCAGCTCAATATCAGGAACCACTCCTTTATGCTGGGTTGTACTGCCATTAACCCTGTAAAACTTCGCCATAGTTAAATTGATCTGCCCAAATTGAGGTGCATTGGAGCCGACAGACGCGCCCGACTTATTTCCGGAAGACTGCTGAGATGCCTTAAGCATTAATTTATCAGCCGTGCCAATGACCCTTCCCATATCTATTCCCTGCTGAACAGTCCCTTTACCATAAGACTGGTTACCAATAATTATTCCTCGTCCGTAGTCCTGAATGGCACCTGCAAAAATTTCGGAAGCTGAAGCACTAAAGCGATCCTGTAATACACCTAATGGACCCGTCCAGGCAATAGCCGGATCTTCATCTTCTTCAATTTCAATATTATTTCTTCTGTCGCGTACCTGTACAATAGGGCCTGATTTTATAAATAAACCACTCAGACTAATTGCTTCAGGAAGAGATCCGCCTCCATTACTTCTTAAATCAATCACAACAGCGTCCACATTTTCCCGTTTTAAAGTATCGAGCAGAAGTTTCACGTCACGTGTGGTGCTCTTATAATTAGGATCCCTTGCCTGCATAGCCTTAAAATCAGCATAAAAGGCAGGTATCTGGATAATTCCGATCTTATACGTTTTACCATCTTGTGTAACTGTTTTGATAGTTCTCTTTGCCGACCCTTCTTCAAGCACAACCTTATCCCGAACCAGTTCCACTATTTTAGGAGTAGCAGATAATTCCTGACCAGCAGGGATTACTTTCAAACGGACGATCGTTCCCTTGGGACCCTTTATTTTGGTAACCGTAACATCCAGCCGCCATCCAATTACATCCACAAATTCGCCATCCTTACCCTGCGCAACTGCAACAATTCGATCATTCACTTCAAGTGTTTTAGCTTTAAATGCTGGCCCGCCAGGAATGATCTCTGCAATCTTAACAACCTCATTTTCGAGCTGTAGCCTTGCACCAATCCCTTCAAAAGTTCGGGCAAGGTCTTCATTGAATTCCTGCGCCCTGTTAGGTACAAAGTAATTAGTATGCGGATCGACGGTTCCGGTAAAAGAGTTCATAAAGATCCCAAAGACATCCTGATTATTAAACTTTGTAGATTGAGAAACCAGATTCTCATATCGCTTTTTTAATGTCTCCTTAATTTTTGACTCGTCAGTACCAGTAACCTTTAGGTTTAGCATCTCATATTTAACACGTTTAGACCAGAGGTTATTTGATTCAGTTTCTGATTTAAGCCAGGGAAGTTTCTCCCTGTCGTAAGTATAAGTTTCATTGCTGGTAAAATCGAACTTCTTATCAATTTCTTTTAAAGCAAAAGCCACACGATCATTATATCTTTTCTGATAAACGTTGAAGATATAAAAGGCTACACTCAAATCACCGGCACGTAAATCATCATCCATCGTTAAACGATATTTTTCAAAATCTGTAATATCACTTTGAAGGAAATAGCTTTTTCCATTATCCAGTGCTTTTAAGTACTCATCAAACACTATTGACGAAAAAGCATCATCCACAACCACTTTCTGATAGTGAAAATTTTCCAAAAGCTCAACCAGCGACTTCGCCACAACAGATTGCTGAAGCTCCGGCTTCAGATCACTTTCTGAAACAATTATACTAACCCTCGGGTCGGCCTGACAAGCTAAGGCTGATACAATAAATAAGGCCAGACAAAAACTCTTTAACATTTCTTTAACTGATTTTAACTTCATTTCAGAATATACCGTATCTAATTTGGTACCAAAAAATAAATATAATTATGGAAAGCCCTGAATAGAAGGTTAATCCATGTAACATGTTTATGTAGTTTTACATTATAGGTTCTCAATATACCTAAAAAATGGAATCTGCGAATAGAATACCCTGTCGCTATTATCGGATTGTTCTCAAAAATGTCTCTTTCATGACTTTAAACTCTGAAAATGCAGAACTTGAGGCACCTGCGTTACCGAGTTTGCTATATACATCAGCAAGGTCACTTTTTATTTCAATCAGCTTATTCGTGAACTTGTTTTTAACCGATAATTGTTCTGCCTCTTTATAATCCAGCAGCGCTAGCTGATAATCCCCTATTGACATTTTGACATGTGCAAGATTGATGAGTGAGTTCACAATTCCTGAAGGGCTGTTAATCTTTCTGGCAAGCATATTCGACTGAATATAAAACCATTTCGCCTCTGTAAATTTTTTCTGGCGATGATAGTTGTCTGCCAGCTGATCATAACACCGGATTGTACCGGCCTTATCTTTCAAACCATAATAATACAAAGGCAAAGCCTTTCGCAATACCAGGGTTTCAGCTTCCGAATAATTTCTCTGACTTGTCAGAATCTCTGCCTGATCCATATAGGCTTCTGCAATTAATCTGCTATTTTTTGTACCCATATCAATCATTAAAACAGCCTCATTGTACTTTAAAGCTTCACTTAGATTTCCTCTGTATCTGTTGATCCGCTGTAGCGTTAAATAATTGTTTCTTACGGCAAACTTATTGTTGACTTCCAGGTTCAAAAGTATTGCTTCATTTAATAAAAGTACCGCATCATCCATCTTTCCATTCAAAGCATGACTTACAGCATAGGAATTCAGTACCCCTGCTTCGGCCTTCCTGTCCCCAAGATTTCTGGATAGAAAAAGGAGCTGATCAAATGCGCTTAATGAGTCGGACTGAAGGGTTCCATTATAAACTCCTGCTGATGTAGGAAAAACTAAAGGCAAATCATCAGAGGCCTTCAAATGTTCACGAAACTGAAGTGTAATGAGGTAATCTTTTACCTCCCTGACTCCTGAAGATGTTTGCTTATTCATCGTCTGATTGAGGGAGTCAGACTTTAAACTTTTTGATATGATACTCAATTGGCTTAAGCCAATGACCCTATCAGCCGATTTAGCAGACCCTGAAATACCTCTGCTGAGCGAAATACCCAGTAAGAGTATGGAAAATAGAATTGAACTGAGATTCATTTAAAATTGCCTGCTAATGGGTTTGAGTAAATAGATTCCTCAATCCCTTCACATATAATATTGCTGTTAAGCTCAAACGTACAAAGATATTTAAAATTACTTTTAACAATAAGTTCAGGAAAAAACCGAAAGTTCGGAATCATAAGCCGCCCATACCATATACGGATGAGAGTCGCAATGATATAGCTCTCCACTTGCCGAAATTCCTATTATTCCGGCAAAACCATCACTAAGTTTAAGTTCCTGAAATGATTTTTGTGAAGCTGCTGCCAGACTCATCCCATCACTAACACGCGTAACTATTTTAACGGCAAGCCCTGAGCTTACAATATCTTCACCAACACCTGTACAGGATATGCCGGCATCCTGATTAGCAAAATTTCCTGCTGCAGTAGCCGAGTCACTAACCCGGCCTGGAATTTCAAAGCCCTTGCCGCCGGTTGATGTTGCTGCTGCAATATTCCTCTTTCTATCTAAAGCTACACATCCAACGGTTCCAAGACCCAGGGATGCATTCAATTTTCTATCGTATTCTTCTCTGCGTTGCTGAGTTTCCGGATTATAATATCCGAATCCATTGATTCGTGCATAATCCAGCGCACCCGTACCACTCAGAACACGATCATCCAATGACATTAACTTCTGCGCAATTAATATCGGATTTCTGACATCCTCAATATTTATAACCCCAGAAAATTTACTCTTACTACCATCCATTAAACCGGCACTAAGTCTGATCTTCCCATCACTCTGGATTTGTGATCCGGTACCCGCATTAAATAGCTCACAATCCTCCAGAAGGGCAACTGCAAAAACTGCAGTTTCTAAAGCGGAATGGGAATTTAAATAGTCGTATGACATCTTTACAATATCAGAAAGGGCTTGTTGTTTGGCTAATTTTATTTCCGAATTTGTATTCGATTCACTAAAAAAACCACCGTGAATAATTAATTTATGCTCCATTAATTGTCTTCACTTTTATCCTTCAAAAATACCCCTTCTTCCACTTTAATGGATTTTTTAATTATAAGCTCATGCTTTTCTAGATCATATCTATCAAATATAGACATCACATGTACTTTCAGGCCATCAATAGAAACAGGAGAACCTATTTCCACTTCATAAATACTCGTTTCACTAATATATCGGCCGTCGACCAATATTGTCAGGCCTGAGCCAATGGCTTCCAAACAATTTCCTTCAGTGATCAATAATCCGGCATCCTCTCCAAGTCCGATACCTAACATTCCCGGATTACTGGCAACAGCATAAAATAAGCGACCTATCCGCCCACGCTGAACAAAATGAGTATCTACGATTACTGAGTCAATAAAACCTAAACCAGCAGTGATCTGAACTTCACCCTTGATCAAAGCTTCACTGCTGCTGCCGCGATAGATCATATTTGTAGAGGCTGCGGCTGCCCCGGCAGAAGTACCGGCAATCAGAAATTTATCCTCATGGTAACGCTTTTTCAATAACTGCAGAAAGGGAGTGCCTCCGAATATGGAACTCAAACGGAGTTGGTATCCACCTGTAAACATCACTACATCTGCTTTGGCTATGCGTTCCAGATATTCAGGGATCATTACATCAGTTCTGGACCTGATATCCATTACATTGACATTATTAACCTGCAACTGTTTAAATGAATTAATGTATTCCTCGCCCACTATTTCGGGTATTTTCGATGCCGTAGTAATAACTTCTATGACAGAGTTTTCAGCTTTTGCTGATTCGCTGATAATCCGCTTGAGAATCCCCAGTTCAAAGAATTTTACATAATGCGGGTGGCTGACATTTTCATTATAACTTAGTGAACTTCCCAGATCAACCGCACCGCCAATTATAAGAAGTTTGCCCTTTGGAACCATAGTTAATATTAAAATTTCGTTACTTTAAAATCAAATATATATTACCAGTAGTATATGTTCAGACATTACTTACTAAACTTTTCAACATATCAAATTAGATGAAGGCTGTATACAGTATATACTGTTCACACATTCTTCCATAAATTATCGGCTTAAATTTTAATATTTTAGCGCGTTATATCTATTTAGTGTAAAATCAGTTACTTTATTAGATTGTTAAACTTTTGAAGAGACCTTTAAGTGTATCCGAATATGTTTGGCATAAATTTAGCGAATGCAAGTTCATCTAAACCCCCAAAGAACTGTTCTTTAAGGGTAATAAAAACCAAAAAAATTAAAGAATATTCTATGAAAATATTGGGCATACAGGTTTTGAAGGGACCGAATATCTGGTCAACAAATCGTATAAAACTGATCCAGATGCGTCTTGATCTTGAGGACCTGGAGCAAAGACCAACCAATAAAATTGATGGTTTCAGGGAGCGGATTGAAGAGCTGATACCGAGTTTATATTCACACCGTTGTTCACCCGGACATGAGGGTGGTTTTTTTGAACGGGTAGACAAAGGTACCTGGATGGGTCATGTTATTGAGCATATTGCACTTGAGCTGCAATCCTTAGCAGGGATGGAAACCGGCTTTGGCCGTACTCGTGAGACAAAAACCCCGGGAATATATAATGTCGTATTTAGTTATATTGAAGAAACTGTAGGTGTATATGCTGCCGAAGCCTCCGTACGCATTGCAGAGAAATTAATTTCCGGTGGAGATTATGATATCGAAAACGATATCATGACAATGAAAAAAATGCGGCAACGTGAGCGTTTTGGTCCAAGTACTGCTTCAATCGTTGAGGAAGCTGTGTCCAGAAAGATCCCTTTTATCCGTCTCAACAGAAGTTCCCTGGTTCAGCTGGGATATGGTGTAAACCAGGTTCGGTTCAGGGCTACAATGACCGATAAAACCAGCAGTATTGCTGTTGACCTCGCCGGAAATAAAGATGAAACCAAGCGCATTTTACAGGAACAAGCAATTCCGGTTGCCAAGGGTTTAACCATTTCTACAGATGAGGATCTGGAAATTGCCCTCGATAAAATTGGATTTCCCCTTGTATTTAAACCTCTGAATGCTAATCATGGAAAAGGAGCAACAATCAATGTAAAAACCAGAAAGGAGGCTATTGAAGCATTTGCTTACGCTCAGAAATACTCACACCGTGTAATTGTCGAGAGATTCATAAGCGGTCATGATTTCAGGGTCCTGGTAATTGATAATCGTATGGTGGCAGCCGCCCAGCGCGTACCGGCCCACATTATAGGTGATGGCTTAAATACGATAGATAAATTAATTGAGATTGAAAACAGTGATCCGCGCCGTGGCTATGGACACGAAAATGTTCTGACCGAGATCGGAATTGACCGCGATACCCTCGACCTGCTCGATAAAAAAGGTTATACACTGGCTACTATACCGAAAAAATCAGAGATAGTTTACTTAAAATCTACTGCAAATTTGAGTACAGGCGGCTCCTCAATTGATGTTACAGACCTGGTACACCCGCAGAATATATTTATGTGTGAGCGGATAGCCAGAGTAATTGGCCTGGATATTTGCGGAATTGACATCATGGCAAATAATTTAACTGAGCTCCTCACTGAAAACGGAGGGGTTGTACTGGAGGTGAATGCCGCTCCGGGCTTCAGAATGCACCTTGCTCCAAGCGAAGGGCTCCCAAGGAATGTGGCAGCTCCGGTATTAGACATGCTTTATCCGCCGGGAAAGTCAGCACGAATTCCAATCATTGCGGTTACGGGTACAAATGGAAAAACAACCACTACGCGGCTAATTGCCCATATTGTAAAAAATAATGGCTTTAGGGTAGGTTTTACCACTTCCGATGGTGTGTATATTCAAAACTCCATGTTATTAAAAGGCGATACAACCGGCCCGATAAGTGCTGAATTTGTATTGAAAGATCCAACGGTCGAATTTGCTGTTCTCGAAACCGCCAGAGGAGGGATTTTAAGATCCGGTCTTGGCTTCAGGCATTGTGATATTGCCGTTATTACCAATATTCAGGAAGATCATCTGGGAATTTCAGATATTCACACACTCGATGACCTTGCGCGAGTTAAAGCGGTTGTAATAAATTCAGTGAAAAATGATGGCTGGGCTATATTAAATGCAGACAACAAACATTCTGTTAAAATAGCTAAAGATGTTCGCTGCAATGTGGCCTATTTTTCGCTGGATGAAAAAAATCCGGTTATTAAGGACCATTGCCAAAAAGGCGGAATAGCTGCAATTTATGAAAACGGCTTTATTACAATCAAAAAGGGAGACTGGAAAATAAGAATAGAGAAGGTGACACATGTTCCCATCACTTTTAACGGCACTGTAAGTTTTATGACACAAAATGTGTTGGCAGCCAGCCTTGCAACATTTGTATGGGGTTTTAAAACTGAAGATATTCGTCTTTCCCTTACAACGTTTATTCCATCTGTTGCCCAGACACCTGGCCGGATGAATATTTTCGAACTGAAGGATTGTAAAATAATGGTTGACTTTGCCCACAATCCCGACGGATTGAGAGGCATTAAGGATTTTCTATCCACACTGGATATTAAACAAAGCACCGGAATCATTTCCGGTACCGGCGACCGACGGGATGAAGATCTTCGGGAAATTGGACGGATTTCAGCGCAGATGTTCGACGATGTAATCATCTGTCAGGAAAAGTACCTGAGAGGCCGAAACAGGGAAGAAATCATCTCCTTACTTATAGAAGGACTGAAGGAAGTGAAGCCAGAAATTGATATACAGATCATTCATAAAGGTAAGGAAGCCTTTGAGTATGCAATTGAACATATTCAGGATGGCTCATTCATAACGATTATAGGCGATTCGGTTAGTAATGCAGTCGAGTTGGTTCAAAACTTTCAGGATGAAGAAATCGGCCTTTAGATCTCTACAATTACCCGAATGAATTAATACTTTAAATTAATGGCAACAATTCCTCCACTGGCAGAACGAATGCGCCCGGCAACACTGGATGACTATGTTGGGCAGAAGCATCTGATTGGCAAGGATGCGATTTTGCGCCTTGCAATCGAAAGCGGTATGCTGCCATCCCTGATACTGTGGGGGCCTCCGGGTGTTGGCAAAACCACTCTGGCATTAATTATTTCCAGACAGTTAAATCGTCCATTTTTTGGTCTGAGCGCAATAAATTCGGGGGTTAAAGATATTCGGGATGTGATTGAACAGGCAACACGCTTAAAAGATGAAAATGAGAATCTCCCAATACTTTTCATAGATGAAATCCATCGTTTTTCGAAATCCCAACAGGATTCATTGCTCGGTGCGGTGGAAAGGGGTCTGGTTACTTTAATTGGTGCGACAACTGAAAATCCTTCCTTCGAGGTTATTTCAGCGCTTTTATCCAGAAGTCAGGTATATATTCTCCAAAATCTGCCGGAAGAAGATCTGGTGGAATTATTGAATAAAGCCATCAAGGAAGACAGCTATCTGAAAAATAAAAATATCCAAATCAAAGAACATGAAGCCCTGCTCCGCCTTTCTGGCGGCGATGCGCGAAAGCTCCTTAATGTACTGGAACTGGTGGTCAATGCTGTGAATCAACAAGAAGTGAATATCACCAATGATCTGGTACTGAAACTTGTCCAGCAAAATATGGCCATGTATGATAAAGCCGGAGAGCAGCATTACGATATTATCTCCGCTTTCATAAAATCCATTCGCGGAAGCGACCCTAATGCGGCTGTATACTGGCTGGCACGTATGATTGCCGGAGGTGAGGATCCTTCATTTATAGCCCGCCGTTTGCTGATTCTTGCATCTGAAGATATAGGTAATGCCAATCCTAATGCACTGCTTCTGGCCAATACCTGTTTCCAGGCCGTCAATGTAATCGGCTGGCCGGAGTCAAGGATTATTCTCTCACAAACCGTTACCTATCTGGCCTCTTCCCCAAAGAGTAATGCAAGCTATGAGGCTATAAGTAAAGCTCAGGAACTTGTGGCAAGAACCGGCGACCAGTCGGTACCCTTACACCTGAGAAATGCGCCAACCAAACTCATGAAAAATATAGGTTATGGCAAAGAATACGAATATTCCCATACCTATAAAGACAATTTTACGGCCCAGGAATACCTGCCCGAAAATCTGAGTGGAACCCTGCTGTATGATCCGGGTAAGAATGCTGCTGAAGAAAAACTTCGGGAACGCCTTAAATCCCTGTGGAAGGAAAAGTATAAATACTAGGTTTGCATTATTTTTTTTAATTTCAAAGATGACTATAACCTTTCTAATTCACCAGTCAAAAGCATTCTGGCGTTCAAAAAACACAGGAAAAAGTGTTATTATGAGAGTGGTGATGGCAATACTCATTTTATATATCCTGCTAAATGTACTTGTTGTTGCTTTTTTTCTTGACCGGATACTAAAGAAGACCCATCCGGGTCAGGATATACTTTACTCATTCAATAGCTATATTCTGTACTATTTTTTAATGGATCTTCTTCTTCGTTTTCAAATGCAGGAATTACCAACCCTGAGTGTGAGGCCCTATCTGCATCTCAGAATTAAGAAGAATCAACTCATAAACTATCTTTCACTAACCTCTCTGTGGACAACTTTTAACCTAACGCCAATTTTATTGTCATTGCCGCTGCTCATTAAAGTAGTTTTACCGGAACATGGACTTGCTCAATTCTGGAGTTTACTGATATCCATAGTTGGGCTTACCCTTTCTAATCATTTTTTTAGTCAATGGATTAAAAGAAAGGTAAATCTAAATGCTATCTGGATGTTAATTTTCTTCGGTACTTTAATCCTTTCCCTTTCACTTGATTTTTACTTTAAACTTTTTTCAATCTCAGCTGTTTCTGGAGGATTATTCAATACCGTAGTGGCTAATCCGCTGTATTGTCTCATCTTTTTGTTGCTGGCCCTCCTGGTTTACATAGTCAATTACCGCTACCTTAGGATAAACCTCTACCTGGAGGAACTACACACAGCAGATACTACACATAAATCAAGCACTGAAATTCCTTATCTGAACAGATTTGGGAAAGCAGGAGACCTGGTTGCTAATGAGTTAAAACTAATACTCAGAAATAAACGACCGCGCTCAGTTATCACAATGAGTCTGCTGTTTATGTTTTACGGACTGATTTTTTATACTAACCCTAGCTTTTCAGGATATTCAGGAATCGTATTTTGCGGGATGTTCATGACCGGTATTTTCATAATCAATTATGGGCAGTTTATGTTTAGCTGGCAGAGTGCGCATTTCGATGGTATTTTGGTAAGCAAGGTGAGTGCGATAGATTTTTTCAGATCAAAATTCCTGTTATTCACTTTCTTTTCCTCTTTATGTTTTATATTGACCATTCCATATGTTTATTTTGGCTGGAAGGTTCTGATAGTACATTTCATTATGTTAATCTGGAATCTGGGAGTAAACACACTACTGGTGCTTTACTTTGCAAACAAAAATTACCGCAGGATTGACCTTAGCAAGGGAGCCACATTTAACTGGGAGGGTGTTGGAGCATCTCAATGGATCCTGAGTATCCCGCTCTTACTGGCTCCGTTTATAATATATTACCCTCTTAACCTTTTAGGTTATCCTGAAGCAGGTCTGGCATTTATTGCATTGATTGGGCTGGTGTTTATGATAAGCAGGGAATTCTGGCTTAACAAACTTGTAAAGGGATTTCAGGAGAAAAGATATTTAATTGCAGAAGGATTTAGAAATAAATAATATGATTGGGATAAGTAATTTAAAAAAGAAATATAACGGAGTAACAGTTGTCAATATTCCTGAACTAATTATTAAAAGAGGAGAAACGATCGGGCTGGTAGGAAATAATGGCGCCGGTAAAACCACACTTTTCCGAATGATGCTGGATCTGATCAGGCCAGATTCAGGCGAGGTGCTTTCAGATGAAAAAAATGTCGCAGAAAGTGAAGCATGGAAAGACTATACTGCCTCTTACCTTGATGAGGGCTTTCTGATCGATTACTTGACACCTGAAGAATATTTTCATTTTATTGGTGGACTCCACAACAAAAGTAAAGCTCAGGTTGACTCTGAACTACCTGCTTTTTCAGAATTTTTTAACGGGGAGATTTTAAAGAAGGGTAAATATATCCGCGACCTTTCTAAAGGCAACCAGACCAAAGTTGGGGTAGCTGCCTGTCTGATTCAGGACCCTCAAATACTGATGCTCGATGAACCATTTGCTAATATAGATCCAAGTACCCAGATACGATTGAAGAATATGGTAAAAGATATCAGCAGAGAGAAGCATATTACAACCATCATATCCAGCCATGACCTGAATCATGTTACGGAAGTATGTGAACGCATTTTATTAATGGAAAAAGGGAAGATTATCAAGGATATTGCTACCAATTCAAATACACTTCAGGAGTTGGAGCAGTATTTTTCGGTTTTATCTTAAGCCTGTTTATAACGCTATTATCCTATATGAATTTAGATTTGACCGGAAAAAGAGCCTTAGTTTGCGGAAGCACTCAGGGAATTGGTAAATCCAGTGCTACTGAGCTTGCATTATTGGGTGCTGATATTACGCTAATGGCCAGAAATGAAGATAAGCTTAAGGAAGTTCTTCAGGGTCTGTCGACAAAACAAAAGCAAAAGCATCATTACTTAGTTGCTGATTTCAACGATCAGGATCAATTGTATCTAATTATTAATGAGTATGTGCTCAAAAATCGAATTGACATATTAATTAATAATACTGGTGGCCCTGCCGGAGGACAGGCAATTGATGCCAGGACAGCTGAATTTATCAATGCTTTTAATATGCATCTGATTTGTAACCAGATTCTGGTACAGGCTGTTTCGACCGGGATGAAAAAACATAATTTCGGGCGTATCATTAATATTATTTCCACTTCAGTAAAAACCCCATTAAAAGGACTGGGAGTATCCAATACCATTCGAGGAGCAGTGGCAAGCTGGGCTAAAACACTTGCCCTTGAACTTGGCCCATTTGGTATAACAGTGAATAATATATTACCCGGCTTTACGATGACCGGCAGACTTGAATCCCTCATATCAGCAATTGCTGAACGTGAAAACAAAAGCAGGGAGGATGTGATCAATGACATGATAAGTACAATTCCTGCGGGACGAATAGCTGATCCGCATGAAGTAGCAGCAGCTATTGCATTTTTAGCAAGTCCGGCTGCATCATATATCAATGGCATCAATTTACCTGTAGATGGTGGTAAAACGCCATCATTGTAAACCAAAATTATAAGATATGAAATTCTTAATCCTATGCATGCTCCTTCCGCTTACAATCTTGAATTTAAGCGCTTCAACTCCAAAAAAAACTCAAAATGAGAAGTCAGGTATAATTGCAGAAAATGCAAAACCTGTTCTTATTTCTGATCAGTTCAAATTCACTGAAGGCCCCGCAGTTAATAAAAAAGGGGATGTTTTCTTCACTGACATTGTTGAGGGGAAAATCTGGAAATACAGTAATGAAGGTGAATTAAGTCTTTTTATGGATAAAACAGGATACTCTGACGGAATGTATTTCGATAAAAAGGGAAACCTGATCACTGCAGCTGATGAAAAAAATGAAATCTGGCAAATCAGTCCGGATAAAAAAGTAAAAGTATTACTTGATAATTTTGAAGGTAAACGGTTTAATGGCCCGAATGATCTTTGGATTGATGCTAAAGGAGGAATATATTTTACAGATCCTTATTACCAACGCCCGTATTGGGAACGAAAAAAACCTGACTTGAGTAGCCAAAGTGTTTACTACTTTCCCAAAGGATCTAAGGCCGCATTTGTTGTTGACAGCAATTTTGTGAGACCTAACGGAATCGTAGGATCAGCAGATGGAAAAAACCTGTTTGTTGCGGATATAGGTGATAAAAAAACCTATAAATATGATATCGGTAAGCAGGGGAGATTATATAACAGGCGTCTGTTTACAGATATGGGATCAGACGGAATGACTCTTGATAATCGGGGAAATCTTTATCTGACAGGTAGAGGCGGCATTACGGTATTCAATCCGGAGGGTAAGCAAATTGAGCATATTGCGATTCCTGCTTCAACTGCTAATGTTTGTTTTGGTGGAAAAAATAGGGATATTTTGTTCATTACTGCCAGTAAGGCAGTATATACTCTTAAGATGAATGTAAGAGGTATCTAAGAAAACCTGCCAGAGATTATTTGAAACAAAAGAAGCCCGGATGATCCGGGCTTCTTTAAAATATTAACACCTTTGAATTTATTCTGCAGAAGCAGCAACAACCTCACCTTTAATATAAATCACTTTTATCGGAGTTTTTGCATTCGACCTGATAGTCAAGCCCTTGCTGAATGGAGCAAGTGCTGCTGCATTATAGGTAACAGTAATTGTTCCTGATTGACCTTTCAAAACCGGTGTATTGGTATATTTTGGTACAGTACAGCCACAAACACTTTCTATATTGCTTATTATTAAAGGCTCATCGCCAGTATTTGTAAATTTGAATTCAACACTTACCGGCTTACCCTGAGGAATTTTACCAAAATCATGTGTTTCTTTCTCGAATTTAAATTCAGCTTGATCGACAACATTAAATGCTGTTACTGTTGCAAATAAAAATACAACGCTGCAAAGAATGATTAATTTTTTCATAATGGTTAAACAGTTTTTTTTATAATTGTTTGTCAATTAAACAGAACTCCGATTATTTTATAAAATCTAAAGCCTGCTAATCAAAAATAATAAATTACTCGGTTTGAATTCGTAATACTGCCAAATGTTATTCAAATGTTACCTTAAATATGACCCAAAGCTCATAAATAGCAACATCCGACAATTCAGAGCTTTAAAAATGCAGACCTTTCTTAACAGTAACAATTTCCGTTCCACAATATTGACATCAAGCTATTAGGACTGCTCTGCCTTGAATAGATCAATATCTTCTGTCCGGTTTTTTATCTTCAGAGACCCTGACACCTATTGTACGGCCATACAATTCGGTCCCATCAAGGGCATCAATGGCCTTTTGACCCGCTTCATCATCTGCCATCTCTACAAAACCAAAGCCTTTACTCCGGCCACTTTGCTTATCAATGATCAGCTTCACGGAAGTTAATTCACCGTATTTTTCAAAAATTTCTCTTAGCTCACTTTCATCTACTTTAAAAGGAAGTCCTCCAACGAAAATATTCATATTCTTTTTTTGATTAGTTTCTAATTATTGGTTAATTATCCTTTGATAATAAGGATGTTTATTTACACGTGTAACTTCAGGTTCACCAATTGCTGTAAGCATCCGGCGAGCCCCTACCATCGTTCTTGATTGAAAGTCGTCATAATTTTTTGCGCCTTTGATCATGCTGTTAATCCGGACCAATCCGGCAGCCTGAATAAATTCACCATTGCCAATGTAAATAGCAGTATGAGTAACGCGCCTGGTTTGTTTGTTGGCAGCGAAAAACAAAAGATCACCCGACTTCAGGGCTTTCAAGGATTTTTCAATACTCACAGAATCGCCCTCCTGAATATCTACGTTCTCTCCAACCAATGCCTGCTGAGAAGCATCCCTTGGAAGTACAATTCCATTCAGAAAATAACTTGTTTTTGTGAAACCGGAGCAGTCCATGCCTTTTACTGAAGTACCACCCCATAAATAAGGGATACCCAAAAAATTACGGGCTGTTCTCAGAATCTGATCAGCACCGGGATCGGGAAGTTCTTTCCACTGATCAAATAAGCGGGCCTTATTTATGGGAATATAAGCTATCCTTTTATCCGGAAAGGAAATTTTATAGAACCCATTAGATTCACTGATTAACTGTATGATATTGCCTGCAACTAAATCTGAAACCGGAAGTGACGTTTCTGATGCCTCTGAATAGGCCTGTCCAAATAAATCAGTATAAATAAGCTTTTCTGCCGTTTGCCAATTTTCAAATTCTGTTTTAGTCATCAGGCTTACACCTGCCGACTCAGTCCAGGAAAGGTAATTATCGGGTGTTCGTACAAAATAGTGCCCTCTCTCCTTTTTTAATACTTTCAGTGGCGTTCCCAAACCCGCCTGAGTGGCCATTTCTGCGGCATGATCAGGGCCATACCTGGTATTTATGACTGATAAATTGGCAATTCCATAGACCTTCTCTCCAAGATCCCTGGAAGGAAGAACCTCCTCATTAATTTGAACAGGAAGATTTTCAGAATTCAGTAATGCCTTTAGTTCAGTTGCCGCTTCCGGCTTGCTGATTTCGAGTTTATACGTTAAAGGAACCGCATTTTGCTGTTTTAGCTGATAAAATTCTACTCTTCTATCGGGTGCGTACTTCTTTTGAATGATGGTTGACAATTCATTGACCCGCTTAATTACAGAAGAATCAGGCTGAGCTGCCTCAGAATAAGTACAAACAAATAAAATAAGACCAAGAAAGGAAAAAAACTTCTTCATATAATTAACAAACGGGAAATGCAGAGGGGAAATCAAATCTCCTGCGCTCCTTTATAATTGGTTAAGGTATAAATTTAAGCAAAGAATATGAAAGATGTATAAAAAATCGGGTAAGACGAATATTTAACTAGTGGCTTTCTTTATACGAAATTCTTATCTAATTCAAATTTTAATTAACAATTAGACCCTCAGGCTTGATTAAGCCTGTCCATCAGGTTAGGGAATTTGTATGAAAAACCCAATTCCTTCTCTACCCGTTCACTCTCAACAATTTTCCAGTTTAGCATCTCTGGAATAAAATCCGGCTCCGGTAGCTTGTCAAGCCGGGCTGCCAGAGTATAAAATTCTTCTTTTGTGGGATGTGATGGAGTAGATCCGATGTATACCCCTTCAGCAGTATCCGAATCAATAAGGGCCCAAATCAGGGCAATCACATCCTCCTGATGAATCATGTTGACCGGTGCCAAGCCATTGGGAATATTAGTTTTACCTGCAAAAAATCTTCCAGGAGACCTTCCCGGCCCAAATAATCCGGCAAGTCTTATAATTATTACCTGTATAGGAAGCGATAACATACTCTTTTCAACTCCTGCAATTACTTTTCCGGATACAGTTACAGGTGAGATCTCAGAGCTTTCTGTTAATACCCTATTACTTTCTGAGTAAACGGAGGTGGAACTGATAAAAATTAGTTTGGATATCCTGCTTCCGGGTATTTGCGCAGACAGGATTTCACCCATTCTTTTATAATTCTCCGGTCCTTCAGAGCTTCTTCTACCGGGAGGGACAGAAACAATAAGAATATCAGCATCTAAGAGCTCAGTAAGATCAGGATCAGGCAGAGATTGATCAAATTGTACTAAAATTGGGTCAATCCCTGCATTTTTTAATACTGGCATTTTTTCCGGACTGGTTGTACTACCTTTTACAGTAAAACCCCTTGAAATTAAGTCAAGAGCTAATGGAAAGCCCAGCCAGCCGCATCCCAATAAATTTATATCTTTTTTATTTTTCATGTATATTTATACAAAAGTACATCCTTCAAAATTAAATCTAATTTTGGCACTTGGTTTGAAGATATCATGAAAGAACCTAAAAAAATAATCATGAAAAATACAAAGATTAAAATAGCAACACTAGGATTAGCCATTGCCGCTTCTGCAATGTTATTTCAAAGTTGCGCTACCGCAACAAAAACACAAAAAGGTACAGTTATTGGTGCTGCTGCTGGTGGTACACTTGGTGCAATTATTGGTAAAAAGGCAGGCAATACTGCGGTTGGAGCAATCCTTGGCGGAGCAATTGGTGGTACTGCAGGTGCTATCATTGGCCGTAAAATGGATCGTCAGGCTGAAGAAATCAAAAATACGGTTCCTAATGCTGAGGTTATTCGTGAAGGTGAAGGTATCATCGTAAAATTTGATTCAGGTATTTTGTTTGATGTTAATCAGTATGCACTTAAATCAGCTGCACGTACAAACATCGAAAACCTTGCGGTCTCCTTGAAAAATAATCCGGAAACTACCATCCTGATTGTTGGACATACCGATTCAAGTGGTTCAGATGAGTATAACAGACGTTTATCAGAACGACGTGCTGAATCAGTTAAAACATATGCTCTAAGTCAGGGTATCAGCTCAAGCCGTTTAAGCACTGAAGGCAGAGGCGAAAGTGAGCCAATTGCCGATAATACAACGGAAGATGGTAAAGCACAAAATCGTCGTGTTGAAATTGTGATCGTTGCCAACGAGACAATGAAACAGGAAGCTAAGTCAAGCGCTCAATAATCAAAACAAAATCTTAAAAAGACCCTCATTAGTCTCGACTGATGAGGGTTTTATTATTTCCATCCATTTGCTTTTTTTGTCTCAGTAATATGGGCAAGATGGTGATTTCCATGCCAAACATATAAACTTAACACATTGCCTAATACATAATTCCTCTGCTGTGCCGGATGATAATATTTGCGAAGAAAATCTTCAGGCTTCAGGGTCCTCAAAAAAGCCACCCATCTTCTGTGCAAACTATCGAGCAAATCCAAAGAATCATTCACAGGCCCATGTTTTGCTTCTGTGCTTTCGGCCCACAGACCCTCTTCATAGGGTTTTATAATTGGGGTATCTTCAGTTAATGCCAGTTTAAACCGCATATAGGCATTTAAATGACTATCCGGCAAATGATGAACCACCTGCCTTAATGTCCAGCCACCTTCCCGGTAAGGTGTGTCTAACTGTTCATCGGTCAAACCCGCAACCGCTTTCCTGACCATCCCTGGCAATGTCTCTAACTGATCTATTAACTTCGGATAGTCCTGCTCCTCAACAGGCTCAATTTTATATTTCCCAATTGGAAACTTTAGTTTTTCTAAGTCATTGTTCATAATAATTTTTTGATTTTATACCATAAACGCAGGCATTGCCAGAGCATGCATCCCCAGCTCCTGATCACCAATCACCTGCCAATATTGTTTAGCCTGACTAATTTCTATTCCTTTCGAAAATAGCATCCAGGCTATATTCTGGTCAATATATATTTGGGATGTAAATTCACCGGGCTCATTGCTGAATTCCCAATTATGCCCTTTTCTAATGATCGACCATACACCTCCTGCATCTCCAACTACCTCCACCCTGATGATAGTACCTTCGGGCGATTCAAAGTTTCTGTAATGATAGGGCAATGCCTGCATACAGATTTGAAGAAAAGGATTATAAAATTCCCTGTCCATAATAGATTTTGCTCCTACCGCCTGCCTGATCTGCTGCTGATGATGCCATCTTTCAGTATATTCCCTGGCGATATCAAAACGGTTTGTAGAAACATCTTCACCTGCCCATGAAACCGGAAACATGGCTTTTGCATCAGGATCAAGGCTTTCAAGATATTGATGCATCTGTCTTTGAGCCAAAATTAATTGATCTAAAATAATTTTGGGACTTACCCTTTTGTAGGCATTCACCCAATCAGCATTCAGGTCATTCAGATAATTTAGAAGGTCCTGATACGATTTGATTTCTGGATTTTCAATTTGGTAAGCATCACGGCCAATGGATAAACGTCTCAGCGAAATATCCAGTAAATGAGCTGCTATATCCTTTACTTTCCATTGTCTGCATACGGTATCATTATTCCATTGCCGCCTATCTAATCCGGTCAATACCTCAATCAGAGAGGAATTAAGTGCTGGAAACAAATGCAATACATCAATCATCACATAATCTTTTTAAGCCATTTTAACAGACTTTGCTTCTTAGGATAAGGCGGATATGCAATCTTACTGAAATCTATTTTAGATTGAAACATCACTGCACGTTCATGGGAAAAAGCCCTGAAGCCAAAAAATCCATGACAACTGCCCGAACCACTGTTTCCAATCCCTCCAAAAGGAAGGTTAGGATTTGAAATATGGATTACCACATCATTCACACAGGTACCTCCGGCTGAGGTTTGTTTTATAGTATTCCTGACTATAGCATCTGAACCGGAAAAAATATATAGTGCGAGTGGTTTTGGCATCTGGTTAATAAAATCTATGGCCTTGCTTATTGATTCATAAGTAATCACTGGAAGCAGGGGTCCAAATATCTCTTCCTGCATAATTGCAGAAGATACCGAAACCTTACTCAACAAAACCGGTTCAATTGTTTGGTCTTCATCACTATCAGTACCGCCTTTTATGATTTGTGCGCCATCATCCACGGCCTTATCCCTAAGGGCTTTCAATCGCTGATAATGGCCTGTACTTATGATCTTACCATAGCTGCTTTTATCCAGCACATCATTATTATAGAACAACTGGGCAATTTTTAGGGAAGCCAGTCGTAAAAACTCCTGCTCCTTGCTTGCATGGATAAAAACATAATCAGGAGCGATACAAGTCTGACCGGAATTCATAAACTTGCCCCAGACGATTTTTTCTGCTGCCTTTTGAAGGTCAGCATCCTCAGCAATTAATGCAGGCGATTTACCCCCAAGTTCGAGAGTTACAGAACTCAGGTGCCTGGCTGCTGCGGCCATAATTACCTTTCCAATCTTCGGGCTTCCGGTGAAGAAAATATGATCAAAAGGCAATTCAAGTAAAGCTTCTGATACCTCAACACCGCCTTCAAAACAGGCTATTTCCTTTGAATCAAAACTATCATTTATCAATTTTAATAGAACTGAAGTAGTTGCCGGACTTAATTCAGAAGGCTTGAGCATAGCACAGTTACCTGCAGCAATTGCCGAAACAAGCGGTGCAATCAGTAGTTGAAAAGGGTAATTCCAGGGTGAAATGATCAGAGACACCCCCTTAGGTTCATAAAATATTCTATTTTTAGTGAAAAAACTACTCAAACCCGCTGCTACCTTTCGGGGATTTAACCAGGATGACAGATTTTTAATTGCAAAATCTATTTCGGCATAAACAAAATAAACTTCCGTCAATGCCGCCTCAAACTCAGATTTCCGAAGATCAATTTGAAGTGCCTCAAATATCAGCCCCTCATTTTCCTGAATTATCATTTTGAGCTTCCTCAACTTTTCCTTTCGCTCTGCTGCACCAGTACTGCGCAGTAGAATGCTATGAACCTTTTGCAGCTCAAAAATTTCGTTGATACTTTTTTGCATATAGATCTTTTTATGACAGAAACTCAGGAATTTCTAAAAATTTAATGGCGGATGTTGCTGATTAAAGTCCGTGGCTTTTTGATAGGCCTGGGCCACTTTCAATAGTTTTCCTTCACCAAATAATTGTCCGGTAAAGGTAATACTACCCGGAAGACCGTTTCTAAACCCATTTGGTAAAACTACGCAGGGATGACCACTTAAATTAGTAGCGCGTAAATTCATCCCAAAAGCAGGTGCAACAAACAGGTCAATATTCTTCATTTTCTGGTTCATCTGCTCGATCAGTAATGCTCTTGCCCGGTTTGCCTGAATATATTCTACAGCAGGTATGAATTGCGCAGAACGAAATCCACTTGGCCAGGCATTTTTATTCTGTCTCACCATTAAATCGTCGCGGTTTGATAGGCTTAGCTCCTGAAACGCGGCACCCGATTCGGCTGATAAAACGATGAGCATATCACTATAAGGAAATTCAGGAAGCTCGAAGGGAATTAGTTCTGCACCTAATTCCTTTAACTTAATCAGTGTAATACTATCGTTGGATGAATTTGAATATTTAAGCTTGAATTCAGACTTGATATAGCCAATACGTGTACCCTTAAGGCTTGAACCAACCGGACTAGTATAATTGAAGGGTGCTGCGATTGCACTAAGATCCTTCCCGTCAACACCCTGAATCGCGTTAAACACAATCGTACAATCTTCAACACTCCGGGCGATTGGACCTAATTTATCCATACTCCAGCTTAAAGCCATGGCTCCGTGTTTACTTACGCGGCCAAAACTCGGGCGAAGTCCGGTGGTACCGCATTCTGTGGAAGGAGAAACGATTGACCCCAGCGTTTCGGATCCAATGGCAAATGGCAGACAGCCTGCAGCAACTGCAGATGCTGAACCCGCAGATGAACCACTTGAACCACGCTTTATATCCCATGGATTTTTTGTTTTACCACCAAACCAAACATCACCCATCGCCAGCTCACCAAGAGTCATTTTAGCGATTAATACCGCACCTGCATTCTCGAGTCGTGTAATAACCGTTGCATCCATGTTGAGATTTTGATCCTTATAAATAACTGATCCCCAGGTAGTTTTGTAATCTTTGGTGGCCAGCAGGTCTTTGACTCCAAATGGAATTCCATGCAGCAATCCCCTGTATTTTCCGGTGGCGATCTCTGCATCAGCCTCCCTGGCCTGTTTCATCGCCCTCTCCTCAGTTATACTTACCACATATAACAATTCCGGATCATATTTCTTAAGCCGATCAATGAAAAATCGGGTCAGTTCTACAGACGTGATCTGTTTGCTTTGTATCAATCCGGCGAGCTGAGTAATGGTAAAAAAAGCAAGATTCTCTCTGTCGGCAGGAAGCTTAATATGCTGGCTAGAAACCTTAAAATAGTTGGACTGATCAGGGAATCGGTACCCGGTTGGAAGGGGATTAAAGTTTAAAACAGGCGAAACCGAATTTGAAATATTGAGCTTTCGCAGAGCTGCATAACTTTTCCGCTTTCCTTCCAAATCCTGAATCATAGTATCCGCCTCTGCATCTGTAAAATTCAATCCGATAATTTTCTGCGCATGCTTTATCAGTGCTACAGTAATTTTCTCTTCATCAATTTTTTGGGTAATAAACCCTCCCAGTGTAAAACTTAGGATGCAAAGAATTAAAAGGATACTATTTCTATGTAAATGAAGTTTCATAATTGCTGATTTGTCGATCTGAATAAATTTAATGAAAGAAACAGTAATTTAAGCCCTTTGATATTTATAATTATGATCAAGCATAATTCTTTATTCTTATTTCTAATGCTGTTTAGCATTTATTTACAGGCACAAACAATAAAAACGGGAGTTCTGGTTGTTGGAAACACAGCTGCAGGTGCTTCTGCAGCCATTCAATCAGCACGATCCGGTGCAAAAACAACCTATTTGACACAATCCTTATCTGTAAATCCGGTATTTGCGGAGGAAGATCTTCCCTATTTAAGGAACATCAGAAACCACTACCTTTTGAAGGAGAGAAAAAAAACTCAAGCCACTGATTCGATCATAGCTTTAAAAATTAATCTTGATCAAGCCACCAGTCTGATTAAAAATATTGCAGATACGGTCAAAAATCTGAATCTCAACCACAATAATGTGGTAGATGATATAAAGAAAGACGGCAAAGGCTGGGAAGTGAAGCTCAAAGGTGGCCAGAAAATCAAAGCAGATGTAATAGTAGATGCAACTGAAAACCTTTTTTTAGCGTCTATACTCAGAATAGATGTAAAAAAAGCAGTGACTATTCCGATAAATAATGAAAATCCATTTGACAGCAAACTAAGCAGAAGTGGAATGGCTACTGGTTACCTGGAACTGACTAATAATGAACGTGCAATTGCTTCAATTCCTCCAAGTGCTTTAATTCCGGCAGGTTTTGAAAATTTTGTTGTTGTTCCTAAACAAATCGGACAAGTAAAACCCGAAAGGATGGAGCTGGGCCAGGCTGCAGGAACTATTGCGGCTTATTGTGCATTTTTTAAAACTTCTACCAAAGCAATTAATATCAGGGTAGTACAGGGCGAATTACTGGCCTTTGATGCTGTGCTGATACCATATTCTGACATTGACCTTAAAGATCCAAATTTTAAAGCCTTTCAGCAATTAGGCCTCAGCGGGTTGATGAAATCAATTGTGGTAAAAGAAGGAAATATTAACAAAATCAAGTTTGATACTGCCTCTACCATTACTGCTGAAGAATTAAGGGCACCTATGAAAGAATTTTATACAAGAAGTCAGATTTGGTTTGCAGATAATAAAGCAGATACCTTAACCATCGGAGATGTAATCAGTCTGTTAATGTTCACAGCAACACGTGGGGAGGAATTAAAAAAAGAAATAGAGGAAGGTTGGAAAGTAAGTTTCAAATTCAACAGCATATTTGATCTGAATAGAAATATCACAAGAAAAGAATTCGGGATTCTTGCTGACCGGTATCTTCAGCCTTTTAATGTCAGGGTAGATCCGGCAGGGAATTTACAACGCTAATTCAATTAACCAATTACAGCAATAATGAAAAATTTAAAATCACTATTGGTTATCAGTAGCTTACTAATGATGAGCAATTCCATTATTGCTCAGGGGCTGAACAATGAAGTAGTCAAAGCGAACATGATAGTTGACTGGGAAAGGGCAAAAATTTATACCAGGGAGTATCTGGATGCAATGCCAGATGATGGAGTTAATTTTAAACCCGTTCCAGATATCCGTAGTTTTGCAGAGCAGATGCTGCATATGTCGCAGGGAACTGTCAGATTGGTTGCAAATGCTACTGGGGTAAGCCCTATTTACCAGGGCAAAGTACTCGAAAAATCAGATGAATTCAAGAATAAGGACGCACTTACCAAAGTAGTGATGGAATGTTACGACTTCGCGATTCAATCATTACGTAATATGGATGCTTCAAAAATGGATAGTCTGATTAAACGGGGGAATTATGAAACTGACCAGTTTGGATGGCTGAATAAAGCATTTGAGCATCAGACACATCATCGCGCCCAGACAACAATATATCTTCGTTTGAAGGGAGTAAAACCACCGAATGAAAGACTTTTCTGATCAGAACTTAGACTTTTTGACCTGATTTATAATTTTTAGAGAGCTGATTTTCCTCATCCTGTAACAATTCATGGCTGTTTCACCCAGTTTATCAATCAGTTTATAATTCACTATTGCCCCTACGACAGCTCCAATCACAGGAATTAATTGTGCCATTTTTGCCAGATCAATATAATCGCGGTATTCCTGCTGAAAAGTACGCCAATCAAACTGATCGACATCCTCCGGCAGGGAACCTATATAAGAATTCCAGTCTGAAATTTGTTTAAAAACTCTAATCCTGCCTTGCTGGCTCGAAAATGCAAGCTGAAAAATATATAATATGTAAAGACGCTCTCTGTAATCTTTAACATCATATCCATACAGGGCCGCAATATCAAAAAGCAGTTTCATCTTAATCCCGATCAGAACGGGAAATTCGGCTAAACCAAGCAGAAAGCCCCCTGCTCCTGTCACCGCACCTTCAGCAGATGCTGTTTTCCTGTAAAACTGTATTCTTTCTTTAACAAAAGCCTCCCTAAGTTGCAATGAACTATCTACCCTCGGTTTTTTGGTAACATATTTGGCGCCAAAAAGCACCGCTTTGATCATCTTTTCAATAGCTACCGTGATCGCATTATGAACTTTCTCCGGGATAAGTTTGTTCAAACGGTTCTGAATTCCCTTCGAAGCAAGATCAAAAAAACCTGGCTTTTTCAGGGTCTTCTTTTTCCAGAGTTCGAGTTCTTTGTAGGCCTGTTCTTCGTATGGGAGCATAATTAGTTAGACCTATTTGAAAAAATAAGCCATCTTCACAAGATACCTAATAATAATTTCAGAATACCTGAATTTGTTCGTATTCCTATTACTCTTAACTTGCTTATTCAAACAAATTAATATGCGTAAGTTTTCCCTGCTCCTGGCCGGCATTTTTCTTTTAAACAATTTATTTGCCCAAATATCCCCAAAAGAACATTTCGGATTTACAATAGGGGACGATTATCAATTAGCCAACTTCAGCCAGACAGCTGACTACTTCAAAAAGCTGTCCGAACAATCTGAGCGAGTGAAACTTGTAGGAATCGGGGAGACAGAAGAAGGAAGAACACAACCTATGCTGATCGTGTCTTCCCCAGAAAACTTAAAAAAATTAGAGGACTACAAAGAAATATCTCAAAAGCTGGCCAGGGCTGAAAATTTATCAGAATCTGATGCAAGGGAGCTCGCAGAGAAAGGGAAAGCAATTGTCTGGATTGATGGAGGATTACATTCGACAGAAACTCTGGGTATTCATCAGCTCATCGAAACCTTATGGAACCTGGTCAGCCGAAATGATGCTGAGACCATCCGCATTCTTGACAACACGATTATTTTAATGACACATGCCAATCCTGATGGCCATGAACTTGTCAGCAACTGGTACATGCGTGAAAGTAAGCCCGAAAAACGTTCGCTGCAACACTTACCGCGTTTATATGAAAAATATGCCGGCCATGATAATAACCGCGACTTCTTTATGATGAATCTGAAGGAAACGCAGAATATAAGCAGACAATTATTTGTTGAATGGTTGCCCCAGATTATGTATAATCATCACCAGAGAGGCCCGGAGGGCTCTGTTGTTGCGGGTGCACCTTATCGGGATCCCTTTAATTATGTTTTTGACCCGATACTGATGACCAGTCTGGATGCCCTTGGGGCAGCCATGAATTCAAGACTTAACGTTGAGAATAAACCGGGCTATACCCAAAAATATGGTTCCGTGTTTTCTACCTGGTATAACGGAGGCCTGCGTACTACCACCTACTTTCATAATATTATAGGACTGCTGACTGAAACTATTGGTGGACCAACACCTACTGAAATATCCCTTGTTCCGCAACGCCTGATTCCAAATGGCGGAACAACCTTCCCGGTAACCCCTCAAAAATGGCATTTCCGGCAGTCAATAGATTATTCAGTTTCTTTGAATTATGCGGTACTGAATTACGCTGTGAGATATCGTGATGAATTATTGTTTAATATTTACCGGATGGGTAAAAACTCCATTGAACGTGGAAGTAAAGATACCTGGGGGCTTTCCCCTAATAAGGTAGAAGCCATCAATCAGGCTTATCTTAAAGATCAGCCCGGAGCAAAAATTTCTAATCAGCAAATCCTTCCAAAAAAATACTTTGATACGGTAATGAATAATCCCGCTTCGCGGGATGCCAGAGGATATATCATACCTGCAGATCAGGCTGATTTCCAGACTGCTGTAAAATTTGTAAATGCACTGATCCGCTCTGGAATTTTAGTACATAAAGCCACAGTTGATTTCAATGTAGCAGGGAAAAACTATCCGAAAGGTTCCTTTGTTATTAAAACGAATCAGGCTTTCAGGCCGCATGTGCTGGATATGTTTGAACCACAGGACCATCCGAATGATTTTAAATACGAAGGAGGCCCTCCCGTTGCTCCATACGATGCTGCAGGCTGGACTCTGGCTTACATGATGCATGTGCAATTCGACAGACTTCAGGATGATTTCATTGGTCCATTTCAGCCTATTGAATATGGCGAAATTCAAAGGCCTGAACCTGGAATACTTGCTTCTGCAAAAGCTTACCTGATCAATGCGGAATCTAACAATGCATTTATCGCAGTTAATGAAGTATTAAAAGCGGGAGAAAAAGTTTACAGGATAAACAGGGGAGATGAACGCGGGGATTTCTTTATTCCCGGAAATCCAAAAACAAAAAATTTATTGAACAAAGTAAAAAATGATGCAGGATTGGAAATAAGGGAAAGTTCAATAGCACCGGAAAATCTGACGAAACTTTCAAAACTACGGATCGGGCTTTGGGATAGCTATGGTGGCTCCATGCCATCCGGATGGATACGTTTATTAATGGAGCAATTCAGGTTTAAAGCATCACTGGTCTATGCGAAAGATATTGACGCCGGAAATCTGAATGAAAAATACGATGTGATCATTTTTGTTCCGGGGGCAATACCAGCATTCCCTGGACCTGGGACAGGGATTACTACAAATCCTGGACCTGATCCCGAAACAATTCCAGTGGAGTTCAGAGAACAGCTTGGAAGGATCAGTGCCGAAAAATCAATCCCTGAATTAAAAAAATTCATAGAGCTTGGCGGAAAAATTGTGAGCATTGGAAGCAGTACGAATCTAGCCTATCACCTGAACCTTCCGGTAAGGAATGCAATGGTTGAACTGGGAGCAAACGGTCTGGAACGAAGTCTGCCTGCAGAAAAATATTATATTCCGGGGAGTATTCTAAGGGCTGATACAGATAATAAAATTGCAGCAGCCTGGGGAATGCCTGCAAAATCAGATATCTATTTTGATAGAAGTCCGGTATTCAAAATCTCAACAGAAGCAATTGCCAGTGGAAAAATTAAGCCCATCTTATGGTTTTCAAACCCGGCACCACTGCGAAGCGGCTGGGCATGGGGCCAGGCCTACCTGCGTGATGGGGTAACTGCATTCGAAGCGCAGCTTGGCAGGGGAAAACTCTATGCCTTCGGTCCTGAAATTACATTCAGGGCTCAAACACATGGAACATTTAAATTACTGTTTAATCAGCTTTATGGGTATTCTCAATAGCAAATCAGAGATAAATACTACTCGGACCATTTTTTAAACTGCTCAATTTCCATTTTCTGGTCCACTATCATTTTTGTCGCCATTGAGATTAATCTTGAATCTTTACCAAACTGAACAAATCCTTCTGCCATCTTCACAGCACTTTGATGGTGTGGAATCATCATCATTGTAAACTGCTTGTCAGTTGAAGAATTTTCGTCAATTTTACCCATATCCATCATCATCTTCATGCTCTGATTCATCACTTTCGAAAATCCCTGTTCCTTCATTGAGGGATCATAATTTTTTTCAATATTTTTATGATTATCAATAAAAGACTGTAGCTCATTGATTTCAGATTTTTGAGAATCAATGATTTTTTGAGCCATTTTCTTCAATTCATCATCTTTCCCAGATTCAAGTTCTACCTCCGACATGTCAACTGCGGCCTGATGGTGGCTTTTCATCATCATTGCAAAGTCCTTGTCTATATTCCCGGTCATTTCCATTTGATGCATTTCCGTCATCATTTTGTCCATTCCAGTCTGCATGCCCGAATTCATCGACATTGAACCCATATCCATTTCATTACTATCCATAGAAGAATGATCTGTTCCAGTTTTAGATGCATTATTTTGGCATGCTGAAAAACCAAGTGTAATTGCAAGTGCAGTAATTACTAAAGTGTTTGTTTTCATAAATCATCAGAATAGTGTGAATAATAAAAAAGGGGAATAGTTCCCAAAGAAGTATTGACAAATCAAAGGTACCTATCAAAATAGCTGATATTGTTACATAATTAATTTGAAAGTTTATATAATTAAAGTCAGTATAAAATTTTATACTAATTGAAAACCAACCATTTTATTGGCGGATACCCATTTGCTTTTTGTCCCTTGTAATTGCAATTTTTAATTATTTTCATTCTTTAATTGTGCAACCAATTGAGAATGAAATTGTGTTTATATTTATCTGCCTAAACTAACCGATTTCTTACATGAATATAATTTACAAAACCTCAGTTGTACTGTGGGGCATTTTTCTCTTTTTCGGAGAATTGAGTGCACAGGATTACAGCAATAACTCCCGGGTTTCGGAGCGGATAAATTCACTCGCTAAAACCTATCCATCCCTGGTAAAAGTTAAATCCCTTACTAAAACACTCGGGGGGAAAGATATCTGGATGCTAAGCATTGGCAAGGGCAATACTGAGCAAAAACCCGCCATTGCTATCGTAGGAGGCGTTGAGGGTTCACACCTTCTGGGCACCGAGCTGGCTTTAGGATTTGCAGAAAAAATACTCAAAGATTCTGCCCAGGATAGTATTATGGCAATTCTCGGGAAAAATACATTTTATGTTTTTCCTAACATGAGTCCTGATGCTACTGAACAATACTTCGCACAGATTCGCTATGCCAGAAGTGGAAATGCAAAACCTACAGATGACGACCGTGATGGAAAGCTGAATGAAGATGGGTTTGATGATCTGAATAAAGATGGAAAAATAAGCTGGATCAGGATTGAAGATCCGACAGGAAAGTACCGGATCAACCCTGAAGAACCCCGTTCCATGATTCTTGCCGATCCAACTAAAGGCGAAACCGGCAAATACCTGCTTTTTTCTGAAGGTACCGACAATGATAAGGATGGAAGTTTTAATGAAGACGCTGAAGGTGGAGTTCATTTTAATAAGAATATGAGTTATGACTACCCGAATTTTATCCCCGGATCAGGCGAGCATATGGTCTCAGAAATTGAAAACAGGACTTTACTCGACAATCTGTTTGAAATGTTCAATATTTATTCGGTAATAACTTTCGGGCCCTATAACAACCTTTCAGTACCGGTAGCTTTTAATGCACAGGCTGTTTCCAAGCGCATCATTACCGGCTATTTTGAAGCTGATGCAAAGGCAAATACCCTGGTTTCTGAACTTTATAATAAAACAGTTGGCTTAAAAGATGCTCCCAAAAGTGCATCAGAAGGTGGCGATTTTGCTCAATGGGCTTATTTTCACTATGGACGTCATAGTTTCAGTACCCCGGGATGGTGGGTACCAAAAGCGAAAGCCGATACAATAAAGAAAGTTAAGGAGCTGAAAATTGATGATCCGGTAGCCAATTACCTTCGTTGGGCGGATAGTCAGGGACTAAAAGATAATTTTACAGAGTGGAAAAAAATTGAACACCCTGATTTCCCCGGACAAACAGTAGAACTTGGAGGAATCGATCCTTTTGTTTTAAACAATCCACCGTTTAAAATGGTTGAGGATTTGGTGAAAAAGCACAGTGATTTTATTCTGGCACTGAGCAAGTATACTCCCTACATCGATATTACAAACATAAAAAAAGAGAAATTAGGTAATGACCTGACAAGAGTTACCGTCAGTCTTATTAATAAAGGAATTTTACCAACCCAAACAAAGGTTGGAGAACGAAGTTATTGGGTAAAGAAGCTATCCGTTAAAATTATTACTGAATCGAATCAAACCCTTATCAGTGGACGCAAAAACCAGACCATTGATGCCATACAGGGCCAGGGATATCAAAGCCTATCCTGGCTGATCAAAGGTTCAGGTAAGATGACAATTAATGCTGGCAGTCCGACGAGCGGAACAAAGAATGTAGAAATCCCATTATAATCCCTGGCTTTGTTTTGATAAAAAAAGAAATAATGAAAGCAATCATAAAAAAAATATTGTTTACCCTCCCCCAGCTTGCTCTGGCAATTGCTTTGCAGGCACAGCAACCTGAACAAATCCTAAAGGCTTCGGGAAGTCCCGCAAACCCGAAAGTTCAGGTAAGCTGGAACCGTTATAATGACTACTCTGCAATTACTGAGATCTGTAAAAAGCTCGCAAAAGCCTACCCTGATCTGGTAAAGCTTGAATCAATGGGAAAATCACACCTTGGAAAAGAAATGTGGGTACTGACAATCTCTGATTTTAAAAAAGGTGATCCTGCAAGAAAACCTGCTATGTACATTGATGGGAACATCCATTCCAATGAAATTCAGGGTAGCGAATTCGCACTATACACAGCCTGGTATCTTGCTGAATCATTTGCAGATACAAAGCATATTCAGGACTTATTGGAAGATAAAACTTTTTACATCGCACCCACGATCAACCCTGATGCCAGAGATAATTTTATCCACAAGGCAAATACTGCCCATTCTCCCCGCTCGGGGATGATCCCCATAGACAATGACCGCGACGGTGAACTGAATGAAGATGGCTATGATGACCTTGATGGTGACGGGCATATCGTTTTCATGCGCCGGAAAAATCCGAATGGTCGTTTAAAGCCTGATCCTGAAGATCCAAGAAGAATGATTACTATTGGAGTTGATCAGCAGGGAGAATATGAATTACTGGGTTATGAGGGAATTGATAATGACGGGGATGGTGAGGTTAATGAAGACGGAGAAGGTTTTTATGACCCGAATCGTGACTGGGCTTGGAACTGGCAGCCAAATCATATACAAAACGGTGCCTATAAATACCCATTCTCATTACCTGAAAATCGCGCGATTTCTGAGTTTGTGATGAAACATCCCAACATTGCTGCAGGGCAGTCATACCATAATAATGGCGGAATGATTCTACGTGGACCCGGTGCATTGGAGGATTTAAACACTTATAATGCCCAGGATGTTCAGGTTTATGATGCCCTTGGCAAAAAAGGTGAGGAACTCATTCCGGGATATAAATATCTGGTTGTTTATAAAGATCTGTACTCTGTTTTTGGAGGGGAACTGGACTGGTTTTACGGCGGAAGGGGGATTTATACCTTTTCAAATGAGCTGTGGACACAGTTTCTGTTGTATAACAAAACTATCGAAAGAAATGCCCAATCTGAGCAGTATTCTTTCGACCGGCATCTGCTTTTTAATGATGCCTTTGTCAATTGGAAAGCGTTCAAACACCCACAATACGGTGATATAGAAATTGGTGGTTTTAAGAAGTCTTTTGGCCGTCTGCATCCCGGATTTTTATTGGAAAGCGATGCCCACCGAAACATGGCTTTCACCTTATATCATGCCTATCATACCCCTAAACTTTCTGTCGAAGAAATCTCTGAAAAGGATTTAGGTGCCGGATTAAAAGAAGTGACTGCCGTCATTGCCAATAAGCGCTTAATGCCCACACATTCCAGTCAGGATCTGAAGTATAAGATTGAGGTTCCTGATCTGGTTAGTCTAAAAGGAGCAAAAGTGATGGCAGGCATGATCGTTACAAACCGTGATCTGAACATTGCTGAAGAACAAAAAAATGATCCTGAAAACATAAAAGTGCCCAATATCCCGGGAAACGGAACAGTTACTGTCAGATGGATAATCCAGAATGCAGCGAAATACCTGGTGCAGGTTGACAGTAAAAAGGGTGGAATTGTAAGTAGATCAAAATAGTTATGAAACTGCTCTTCAGTACAATTGGTCTGCTCCTTTTTAGCAATCTTCTTTTCGGACAGGGGGACAGGGAATTTTTTAAAGTCCTGCGGAACCTGGAAGGCAAAACCTTTTATGGTAAGGCCATTTATATGCCTGATACAACAAGAGCAAATGATTTTTGGGGCAGAGTACTGAGTTTTAAGGTTAACAAAAGCAAGAGAAATGAATTAAAGCTACCCTTTAATGTTGGAGAAAACCAAACAAGAACCTGGGTGCTTACAAAAACGAAAGATGGAATCCGCCTGAAGCATGACCATCGGCATACCGATGGTAGCCCTGATAGTATTACCAACTATGGTGGGGATTCTGACCAAAAGATCAGTAACAGACTAGCACAGTATTTTCCTGCAGATGAATTTACCTCAAATTTAATTCCGGCAGCCAGAACAAACCGATGGATCATGGAGTTTAGTCCCGATAAAAAGAAATTATATTACATACTTGAACGAAATACTGAGCTCCGTTTCAAAGCAGAATTCAATTTAGATAGCAGGTAATAAGTTTAAAAACGGCTCTCGCTAAGACGCAGCTAGTTCAGCCCTTTCCTCCGGGGTTTTCCGGCAAGAAATCGCGTTCTCCTCTGGTCGGTGTTCTCACCGTACCAAGCACGATCATATCATTGGCCGGTGATGACTCCAACCACAGGGAAATAGCCGGAAGCTACCTCCTCCGGCAAGGTTTATTTTACCAAAACTGTTTTTCCAATGGAACGGGCTGCCTGTCCCCGCTGGTACGCGCGTTCCAGGAATCAAATATAGAAACACACGCGTGCGCTAGCATTAAGGACCGAAGAAGCACAAACCCTGCTTTCTAAAACAAGAGAAATTATTGAATCTAGATTTAGTCCAGCTTGATTTTATATCGAACCCTGGAAGAAATTCTAACCTTAATTTACTTTTTACTGGCCTAACCAATTGAACTTATGAAAGAAACCAGGAACTCTTATTCCTGTATATACAGTGCATTCCTGGAGCCTTTAAGCAAGACTGGTGAGAATAAACCAGCCCTGAAATTATTTGAAAAAATACTGAAATAATCGGCACAGATAGCTAAAAGCCTGTAAATGAATGATTTTAGTATTTTTCATTTGTAAAAAATGTGGAAAACTTATTTTAGATAAATAATGAAAAAGTGTAATTTTATAAAATAAAGGTTAATCAACCTTAAGGCTATTTGTCTTACGAAAGTAAAAACGCAGTTCAGACATGCAGTGATTGTACTCTGAGGGGTGGGGAATAGCTTTAAGGATCTACAAGTTTTTAATTGTAATTTTTGGGGAAACGGTCAGATATTCAATATCTGACCGTTTTTTTCATTAATACCCTCTCCTTCTATTGGCTTAAGCACTTCAAAAAGCAAAACTGAATCTTATCCTTTTCAAGGTAAATTTTTTGTGTCATCACCTCCCGGCATACTTTTTTCCATATTTTCGGATATTATCGACCGTAAATTATGAACTTTCGTAAAATAGGATTTATCCTCTTTCTGTTTTTTCCGTTTTTTGTTTCCGGGCAAAGCTCTATTCAACTCAATTCATCAGAAATTAAGCTTGGGCTCAAAAAATTGAATACTCTGGGTTCTGCACTATATATTGCGGCACATCCTGATGATGAAAACACCCGTTTACTGGCCTTTCTCGCTAAGGAAAAGAAGTTCAGAACAGGTTACCTATCCCTGACCCGAGGTGACGGAGGCCAAAACCTGATCGGAAATGAGCAGTCAGAATTGCTCGGACTCATACGTACCCAGGAATTACTTGCAGCAAGACGTACGGATGGTGCAGAACAATTCTTTTCGAGGGCCATCGATTTTGGTTATTCAAAAAATTCGGATGAGACATTCCGAATCTGGGATAAAGAACAAATCCTGGCTGATGCAGTTTGGGTAATCAGGAAGTTCAAACCGGATGTAATCATCACCCGCTTCCCTGAAGATGAACGTGCGGGCCATGGTCAGCATGCCGCATCTGCAATTATTGCCCGCGAGGCATTTATCGCCGCAGCTGATCCTAAACGTTTCCCTAAACAATTAAAATATGTAGACATCTGGCAAGCCAGACGAATAGTTTGGAATACCTACAATTTCGGATCAATGAATACTACTGCCGAAGATCAGTTAAAACTGGATGTTGGAATTTATAATCCTTTGCTCGGTAAAGGCTATGGCGAAATCGCTGCCGAGAGCCGTACCCATCATAAAAGTCAGGGATTTGGAAGTGCCAGACAGCGCGGACAGGCAGTCGAATATTTTATACATACAGCAGGTATTTTATCTAAAAAAGACATTTTTGAGGGGATAAATTCAACATGGAACCGAATCCCGGGAGGAGAAGAAATCGGTAGAATGATAAGTGCCGCGGAGCAGAATTTTAAAACGGATGAACCATCGGCTTCTGTTCCGATATTGATCAATATCCTAAAGGGAATTGACGGCTTACCTAAGGGCTATTGGAAGGAACAAAAAACCGCTGAATTGAAAGATTTGATTGCTGCAGCCTCCGGACTTTGGTTCGAGTCGTACACCTTGCAGCCAATTCAGGCATTGGGTGACAGTATCAGACTCCGGTCTGATATCGTACTTCAATCCAAAATCCCTGTTAAATTACTGAGTGTCAATGGACAAAAACAGGAATTTGATCTGAAAGAAGGTATCGTAAAAAGTATTCCGGGCAGTGTATTCGCAAAAGAAATCACAGAACCTTACTGGCTGTTCGAAAATCATCCGATAGGCATATTCACAATTGATGATCAGCAATTAATTGGACATCCGGAGAAACCATCTTCAGCCCCAATTGAGTTCAGTTTCAGGATCTCAGATCAGGTAATTTCATTCCAGCGTCCTCCCATTTATAAATATACCGATCAGGTTCGGGGGGAAGTATATCAGCCATTAATCGTTGCACCGGCTGTTACGGCCAGCATCGCTGATAAAGCCTATGTCTTTTCCGAAAATACCCCCAAAACAATAACTGTCCTCCTGAAAAGCTTTCGTGAAAAAACCGAAGGCAGCCTGATTCCTCAGGTACCCTCCGGATGGAAAATTGAACCCCAGAAAATTGAGTTTAATTTGCCCAAAAAAGGAGATGAAAAAACAGTTCAGTTTACAATAATTCCCAGCAATCAGGCTGTATCAGGAAAATTCACAGTAAGTATTAATTCGGGGGGGCAGACCTATAATCGGGGAAGCCGGATTATTAATTATGAACACATTCCAATCCAAAATCTATTTCCCCTGGCCGAATCAAAAATCGAACGGGTTGAAATTAAAACGGGAGGTAGAAAGATCGGATATATTGCAGGTGCGGGCGATCTGATTCCAGAATCATTACAACAGATCGGTTATCAGGTAATTAGCCTGACAGAAACAGAGATTATGAATACTGATCTAGCACAATACAATGCAATCATTACAGGGGTGCGGGCATATAATGTAAATGAAAGATTAGCTGTTATGCAGCCTAAACTGATGGAATATGTCAGCAAAGGTGGGACCTTGCTGATTCAATACAATGTTAGCAATCCGTTACTGGTACAGAATATTGGGCCTTATCCATTTAAAATCACGCGTGACAGGGTAAGTGATGAGAATGCCAGTGTTAGATTTCTTGAAAAAGATCATCCGGTGTTAAACTATCCGAACAAGATCACAGCTAAAGATTTTGAGGGATGGATTCAGGAAAGAGGATTGTATTTCCTGGCGGAGGCCGATCCAAAATATAGTCGTATCTTAAGCATGAATGATCCGGGAGAAACACCTAAAGACGGATCCCTGCTGGTTGCTGATTATGGCAAAGGAAGATTTGTATATACTTCCCTGGTTTTTTTCAGGGAATTACCTGCCGGAATACCCGGTGCATATAGATTATTTGTAAATTTGATCACAAAACAAAAAGAATAATTAAGATGAAAACTGAAAACTCTGCAAAATCTAATAGTGCTTATTACATCGTTCCAGCCGTATTATGTGGCATCCTTACTGCCTGTGTGGTAACAGGATCTTTTGGCTATATGGTGCTGGGAGCAATATTGGGTCTTCTAACCGCAGGCTTCTGGATGAATGTTGTTCAGCATGGAGAAGAAGCCTGATCAGGATCTTCCACCTTTTGTAAAGACATGGAACCAGTTCTACTATCTTCTGATTGTATGGCTGGTACTACTTATTGTCTTGTTTTATCTGTTCACTAAAACGTATGAATGAGCGGGATTGACTGGATAGTGCTATTTACTACCCTGCTCATAATTGTCGTATATGGCATTTATAAGAGCCGCGGGACAGAAAATATTGAAGGCTATCTGCTTGGAAATCACGCATTTCCATGGTATAGTGTAACCCTTTCGGTTATGGCCACCCAGGCCAGTGCAATCACATTCCTTTCGGCTCCCGGACTTGCATTTTCGTCGGGAATGGCCTTTGTTCAGTTTTACTTCGGCCTTCCACTGGCCATGATCGTACTCAGTATCACCTTTGTTCCCATTTTTCATAAACTCAAAGTTTATACGGCATATGAGTTCCTGGAAAATCGATTTGACCTCAAAACAAGGGCATTGACTGCCTTATTATTCCTGGTACAGCGAGGACTCTCAACCGGGATTACCATTTATGCACCATCGATCATACTCTCTACTATTCTTGATATTGACACCACAATAACTACACTATTTATCGGCGGACTTGTAATCAGCTATACGGTTTATGGGGGTACCAAAGCGGTTTCCTATACTCAAATGCTTCAAATGGCTGTCATATTTTCGGGTATTCTGGTCGCAGGAATTCTGGTCGTAAAAATGCTTCCGGAAAGTGTGGGATTTGGAAAAGCCTTACAGATAGCTGGTAAAATGGGGCGGACAAATGCGATAGATTTTTCCTTTGACTGGAATAATCAATATACCGTTTGGAGCGGACTGATTGGAGGGTTTTTTCTTCAGTTATCCTATTTCGGAACTGATCAGAGTCAGGTGGGACGATATCTAACCGGTTCATCTATTGGACAAAGCAGGCTCGGATTATTGATGAACGGTCTTTTAAAGATTCCTATGCAATTTTTGATCCTTTTGATTGGAGTGCTTGTTTTTACGTTTTACCAATATCATCAACCCCCTATTTTTTTTAATAGTTATGAACTCGGCAAGCTGGAAAAGAGTCCCTATAACAAGGAACTGGAACAGATAAAAACTGACTATTCCAATGCATTTACAGAGAAACAGGCCGAAATCAATCGCCTGGAACAGGCAATGGATGCAGAGGATGAGGCTGCTATAAATTCCCAGCGTACTATTCTGGAAATTGCTGATAAAAAAACCAAAGCAATCCGGCAGCAGGCAGTAGACCTGATGAAAAAGAATGATCCTGAAGCTGAAACCAATGATAATAATTATGTCTTTCTCAGCTTTGTTACTAAATATCTCCCTCAGGGACTTATTGGTTTGCTTATCGCGATCATTTTCCTGGCTTCAATGGGATCTACTTCAAGTGCATTAAATTCACTGGCTTCAACCACTGTTATTGATATCTATAAAAGGCTGGTCAATTCGAATGCATCAGATGAAAAATATCTTTCTGTATCCAGATGGACAACCATAATCTGGGGGATATTTTGTATCATGATGGCCCTCTACGCAAGTAAAATGGGCAATTTAATTGAGGCGGTTAATATTCTGGGATCATTATTCTATGGAACGATTCTCGGTATTTTCATAGTTGCCTTTTACCTTAAAAAGATCGGGGGATCAGCAACCTTCACCGCGGCTATCATTACCGAAATCATAGTATTTAGCTGCTGGATGATGGATATTATGGCTTTTTTATGGCTGAATGTAGTGGGTTGTGTGCTTGTGATGCTTATTGCTGCAATACTGCAGAAGTTTCAAAAAAACGCACTAGAAGCCCGTGAAATATAGAATAATACTATTGTTATATGAGACCAATTCGATTGCTCATAGGCCCCAGCTTTAGCTGGGGTCTCGACTTTGGCTATTTACTAGATAACAAAAAAAAAAGGCTTCATAATTGGATTTGAAGTCTTTTTTTATGACCTTAGTATCTAGTTAAAAGACTAGATATGGGATATCCAACCAAAATACAGCTTATAAAAAGAGCCAAA
>NZ_JAUYSS010000032.1 GCF_030695525.1 Daejeonella sp.
GTAGCTAAAGATCAGGTTATTCGCCGTGTACCATATACTATTGGTGAAAGCCAGGTAAATCCGACAGGTGTTGCATCTGGTGTTACCAAACTTGGTGGTGCCGATAATGAAGCTACCCGTTTATGGTGGAATAAATAAACATAGGATTCCCGAATCCTGGAGGTCTTCCTGTTTTTCAGGAAGACCTTTTTTTGTGAATAATTCCGGTAAAAACTATCTCAATATTGTCAATTTTACCACATTCACTGAATAAAATCTGTGCTGTTTTTAGTTATAATGACAGGACTGTACATAAGCTTTGGCCTAAGCACAAAATCTCCGTTAATTTTTTTTTTTTTTTCCGCCTCAGCAGGTGCGGTAGGCACAGTCCAAGCCATACCATTAAATTAATAGCATTCCCGAACCTTCGGGACAGCGGCGGCATTTATTCGTTTTTGTCTATTGTTTTTAAGGTACTCATGGTCTCGTTGTTCCTCCTCGGCATGTTACTTTTCTGCTGCAGGAAATTATATAGAATAATTATAAGTTAGGAATAAGATTATAATTCCTACAATTTCAATTTTCTCCGGACACAAATGAATTTATATCGCTCCAATGATCATTCAATTCATTTTATAAAATAATATAAGTCTTCAGAATATTTCCTTACAGAGCTAAAATATTTTTTTTATATTTAATGATTCACTATTAATCACGGCACTTGGGAATAAATTATTTATTGTTTCTTATCATAGCTTTTTTCATTATTCCAGAATCTTTTTATTTTAAAAAGCTAAAACCCCAAATGGATAAATTAAATTTTCAATCATCCGTGTACAACAAAATATATTAAGATGCTAAAATACATTTTTGCTGCTGCTCTTTTGAGTCTTGTATTGAGTGGCTGTACTAAGAAAAACGACAAACTGTTCAGCTTAATGGATGAAGATGAAACCGGTATTGATTTTCGAAATTTGCTTCAGGAGAGTGATGATATGAATGTAATGAACTATTCATATTTCTATAACGGTGCCGGAGTTTCTGTTGGTGATATAAATAATGATGGCCTTCAGGATTTGCTTTTTACCGGTAACATGGTTAAAAACCGTCTTTACCTCAACAAAGGAAATTTTGAATTTGAGGATATCACAGATAAAAGTGGTATTGCGAGTATGCAGGGATGGTGTACCGGTGCAACTATGGTTGATATTAATGGTGATGGGCATCTCGATATTTATATTTGCCGATCGGCAGACATAAATCCTGAACGAAGAAAGAACTTATTGTTTATCAACAATGGTGATCTGACATTTACTGAGAAGGCCGAAGAATATGGCCTTGCAGACCATGGCTATTCCACACAGGCTTCATTTTTTGATTATGATAAAGATGGTGATCTGGATATGTTCCTGATCAATCATTCCTTACAACAATACACAACCGGTGTTCAGGAAAATGTGCAATTGAGAAAAGAACAGAATCCTGATTTTGCCAACAAATTATATAGAAATGACAATGGTAAATTCAGGGATATAAGTGCCGAAGCCGGCATTACATCCAATGTGTTGACTTTCGGTTTGGGACTTGCTGTTTCGGATATAAACAATGACAGCTGGCCTGATATTTATGTTTCAAACGATTTTAATGAACCGGATTATCTGTTTATTAATAATGGGGATGGTACTTTTACTGATAAATTGACAGAAAGTATGTCGCAGATTTCCATGTACTCTATGGGATCGGATGTTGCTGATTATAATAATGACGGTTTACCTGATATAGTAACGCTTGACATGCTTCCTGAAAGTAATGAGACTCAAAAAATGCATTCGGGAGCTGAGAATTTCGATAAAATGCAATTTTTGTTCGACAAAGGTTTTTATTATCAGTTCAGCAGGAATATGCTTCAGAAGAATAATGGTGATGGAACTTTTTCTGAAATCGGACAAATTGCAGGAATATCCAATACTGACTGGAGTTGGGCAGCTTTATTAACAGATCTGGATAGAGATGGAAAAAAAGATCTGTTTGTGACTAACGGATATGTTAAGGATTATACCGACATGGACTTCCTGAAATATACAATGGACGAAACTATTCGTTCCAGACAACAGGGAAATGTACTAGTTGCAAAGGATTTTATTCAAAAGATGCCAACCATCGTTCAGCCAAATTATGTCTTTCAAAATGTTGGTAATGACCGCTTTGAGAAGAAAAATAAAGAGTGGGGGCTTGATCAAAAAGGTATTTCAGCCGGTGCAGTCTATGCTGATCTGGATAATGATGGCGATTTAGACCTTGTTGTGAGTAATACCAATGATTTTGCCAGTGTCTACAGGAATAATTCTGAATTGTTGAATAAAAACACCTATCTGAGAGTTCAATTAAAGGGTGATCAACAAAATTCATTGGGTATCGGTGCAAAGGTAATTTTGTATGCCAAAGGTGTAAAATACTATCAGGAACAAATCCCGGTCAGAGGGTTTCAGTCTTCAGTAGATCCGGTATTAAACTTCGGACTCGGTGAGAATCAGCTTATTGATTCATTGTTTATTGTTTGGCCGAATGACAAGAGTCAGATCATCAAAGATGTGAAAGTTAATCAGACCCTGACACTTGATCTTAAAAATGCTAATCTTGATTTGAAATTTATTCCGATTCCATCAGGTGATACATATTTATTAGGTTCATCTTCTGTTAATTATATTCATACGGAGAATCAATTCAATGATTTTACGGTTCAAACCTTGCTACCAAATTATCTTTCAAGACCTGGACCTGCCATGGCCAAAGGAGATTTTAATGGTGATGGAATAGAGGATTTGTTTATCGGAGGTGCTGCAGGCCAGGCCAGCGCTTTATTTACGCAGACTACATCGGGTGATTTTATTAAAAAGAATTCCGGTTCATTGGAAACAGATGCCCAATATGAAGATACTGCTGCAGAATTTCTTGATATAGATGGTGATGGCGATCTTGACTTGTATGTTGGAAGTGGTGGCTATGAATTTGGACCAGATAGTCCCTGGCTTCAGGATCGGGTATACATCAATGATGGCAAGGGTAATTTCACAAAGAAAGCCGACGGGCTCCCTAAAATGTTGAGCAGTACCGGCACAGTCAGATCATCTGATATCGATGGTGATGGTGATCTGGATTTGTTTATTGGAAGCCGTGTCGTGCCCGGTATGTATCCTAGTACTCCAGAGAGTAAAATTCTGATCAATGACGGAAAGGGTAATTTTTCTGATTTAACTGATAATATTGCCCCTGAGATCAAATTTGCTGGAATGGTAACTGATGCTGTTTGGATTGATGTCAATCAGGATAAGGTAAATGATCTGATTATAGTGGGTGAATGGATGCCTATACGCATATTCCTCAATCAAAAAGGTAAGTTAGTAGACAGATCATCCGAGTTTATAAAATTTGGATCCTCAGGCTGGTGGAATACAATTCATGTTGAAGATATGGATGCAGATGGCGATCAGGATCTGGTGATTGGAAATTTGGGACTCAATGCACAGTTTAAAGCGAGCGAAAAGGAACCAATGAGCATTTATTACAAAGATTTCGACGAGAATGGCTCTGTAGATCCTATATTCTGCTATTATATTGATGGTGTTTCTTATCCGGCAGCCTCAAGGGATGATCTGATGGATCAACTCCCAAGCCTTAAGAATAAATTTCTTGAATATCATAAATATGCCAATGCAACAATAAATGATTTGTTTACTCCTGACCAGTTAAAAGATGCCAAAGTGCTTAAAGCAGAGCTGCTTGAAACTGTCTATTTAGAAAATACGGGTAAAGGTTTTAATTTGAAAAAGCTCCCCGTTGAGGCGCAATATGCACCGGTATATGCTATTGCTTCTGCTGATGTGGATAAAGATGGGAAGAAGGATTTGTTATTAGCCGGGAATAATTCCTGGACCAGGATTAAATTTGGACATTTTACATCAAGCAGCGGTACACTACTTTCAGGAAATGGCAAAGGTGAATTTACCTATGTTCCTCAATGGAAAAGCGGGCTCAACATCAGAGGTAATGTGAGAAGCCTTGAAGCTTTCTCAATTGGAAAAAAATCAGGGCATCAGTTTATTTTTGGTATTAATAATGCCCCGGTTAAAACTATAAAAATTAATTAATTTAAAACCCGGTTTATGTTGTTTCAGATGTATTAATATTCTGTCACATACTACCGGAATCCAGTATCAGCAAAACTGAAGTAAATATTAACTATGAACAAAAAGGCGTTTGTTGTTTTATTATGTGGAGTAGCCACTTTGTTTTTTCTCTCTTTTAAATCCAATAGTCCTGTACAGGAACCCTGGAAAGCACCTGATTCAGCAGATACAATTAAAAGTCCGTTCCCTTTTACACCTCAGGTAATCAGGGAAGGTGAAAAATTGTATAACACGCTATGTGTTTCCTGTCATGGAAATACCGGACTTGGTGATGGACAACCGGGCAGGTATAAAATACCTCCAGCAAACTTCCACAGTAAGCAGGTAACTGATCAAAAAGATGGCGCCTTGTTCTGGAAGCTAACAAATGGTAAAGGTAATATGCCAGGCTATGGCCTTGCCTTCGATGAAGAAAAGAGATGGCAATTAATAGCATACATTCGGCAATTCGCAAAGCAGGATTTGAATCTTACTGTTTCAAAGCCGGTTTTACCGCTAAAAAACTATCGGTTTGATAAGAATTTCTCAACCCGATATTTCCCACTACCTACTAAGGTAAGTAATGTATATAGTTCTGAGGAACAGCTCTTTATGGTTGATACGGTAGTAAAAAACCTGGTCAGACCCTGGAGTATGGTTTTTATGCCTGATAATTCAGTACTGATAGCAGAGAGAAGTGGTAAATTATTGAAAGTAAAAGACGGGAAAGTTCAGGCCAATCCAATAGGCGGCAATGTTCCAACAAGCTTACGTGATGTTAAGCTTCATCCCAACTTCGAAAAAAACAGAATTATTTATTTATCTTATTTTATAGAGCCAACAACACCCGGTACCGGATATACTGCATTGATGAGAGGAAAGCTAATTGGAGACAAGCTGGTTGAGGAAAAGATGATATACAAAGCAGGGCCTTTTAAACGTAATGGTGACTGGTTTGGAAGCAAAATCGAATTTGACGATAAGGGATTTTTATACTTTACGGTTGGAATACATAGTGACAGAATGAATTCGCAAAAACTTGATGCGCCAGATGGTAAGACCATGAGGCTCCATGAGGATGGCAGTATTCCTAAAGATAATCCATTTGTGAACACCCCCGGAGCTTTGCCTGAGATTTATACCTACGGAAATCGCATGCATCAGGGCTTTCGAAAGGATCCTAAAACAGGGCGACTGTTTTTTGTGGAGTTTGGGGAACTTGCAGGAGATGAATTGAATATTTTAAAACGCGGAGCGAATTATGGCTGGCCTCTCGTAACATTCAGCCTTGAATATAATGGCTCAATAATTTCTGAAAGTCCGTATCGTGAAGGCATGGAACCACCGATTCATCATTACGCTATCGCTCCATCAGATCTTGATTTTGTTTATGGAACCCGATATCCGGCATGGGATGGTAATATTTTCATTGGAGGACTCGCTACCAAGAAGCTTTATCGTGTAGTTATGAAAGATGATAAATTTGTACATGATGAAGCTATGCTGCATAATCTGGGCCGAATCAGAGATGTAAAATATGGACCTGATCAATTTTTATATGTAATGACTGAAGATACCGGTATTCTGGTCAGATTAGTACCATTGAGCAAGATTTGACTCAGATAATTATAAATTATTAAGCCGGAATCTTACCTAAATTAAAAATTCAAATTAAAGATATGAAACGTAGAAATGTAATAAAGGGATTAGCCCTGTTTCCTCTTGCTGCTGGAACAATTACCCGGGAATCTGTTTTAGCTGCTAGTCCAGGTTCAGGGCTCAGGCAATCATTTACTGTTCCATTAACTAAAGCGGAAAGTATTACTACGGAATCTTCATTTATGGCTGAAACGAATATTTTTCGATCTATCGGTGTAGAACCCATTATTAATTGCCGGGGAGCTTATACAATTATTGGTGGATCGCTGGAACTTCCTCCCGTTAGGGAAGCTATGGAAGCAGCCTCCCAAAACTTTGTTCAGTACGATGAATTAGCCGAAGGAATAGGACAAAGGCTTGCAGACCTGACTAAGTCTGAGTGGGGTATGGTTTCGTCAGGATGTGCTGCAGGAATGAAACATGTTACTGCTGCTTGTGTAACAGGTGGCAGCCCTGAAAAGCTTATCAGAATTCCAAATCTAACCGGATTTGAAAAGAATGAGGTGATTATTCCATTATACTCCCGCAATACCTATGATCATTCTATTCGAAACATAGGCGTTACCATAATTCATGTATCAACACCTGAGGAACTCGAAAGGGCGATCAATCCAAGAACAGCAATGATTTACGTGAATGCTGTTAATGGTTCTTTTACAGGGCAAGCGTTTTCTCTTGAGGTGATTGCAGGTATAGCCAAACCTAAGAAGGTGCCGGTATTAATTGATGCAGCAGCCGAAAATCTGACAATACCTTCTGTCCATCTTGAACGAGGTGCTGATGTGGTGGCATATAGTGGAGGAAAGGCCATGCGGGGACCTCAGTGTGCGGGATTATTGCTTGGAAATAAAGAAATTTTAATGTCTGCATGGCAGGCAAGCTCACCTCATCACGGTCCCGGCCGCGATAATAAAGTTGGACGAGAAGAAATGATAGGAATGATGGCCGCAGTTGAAACCTGGATAAGGCGGGATCATGAAGCTGAGTACAAGAGCTGGCTCAGCCGACTGGATGTAATTGCCAAAAAGGCTCTGACCGTTCAAGGTGTAAAAACCAATGTTACCAATCCAACAGAGCTTTCTAACAAACACCCTACCTTATGGATTAGCTGGGATCCTGCTAAGCTTCATGTTAGTGCATATGAAGTGGCCGAAGAAATCAGCAGTACTAAACCCAGAGTTGCTATCGGATCCCGTGATGAAAGCAATGGGGATACTACTATTGATATTGTTTCAAGTCATATGAAAGAAGGTGAGGATGTAATAGTAGCGAACAGGATATATGAAATACTTTCCAGAAAGCGAAGCCCAAGAACCGAGGCAATGACTGCTCCCGCATCAAATTTGACTGGAAAGTGGGATGTTGATGTAAGATATTTTAATAGTACTGTTAAACATAATTTTACACTTCAGCAGGATGGTAACTGGATTAACGGAACGCATAAAGGCGATTTTGATCTACGCGATATAAACGGAACAATTGAAGGTAATCAGATCAAATTAAGTAGTGTCCTGAGACTTCCGGGTGATCAGATCACTTTTTACTTCTCAGGTACGCTAAACGGAAACTCAATTACGGGAGATATACATATGGGCGAATACCGTACAGCTACATTTACTGCAAGTAAATCGACAGATAAGCCGGCCCGGAAAAAAGTGCTGGTTCCTAAAGGGCCACCTCTGGCTACCTGATTTTATATTTTTTATTGCATTTGGATTTTTTAATTTTACAAAACTTTCAAAGTGATATTAACCCGGAGAAAAATTATTTAAGAGTAAATAAAGAATTCTAAAGCTTTAATGGTTGAAAATTTAATTTGAAATGAAAAAAATTTTATTGGCTGTAATTATTGGTTTTTTGTTTGGTAGTTGTGCAAAGAAAGCTGATTACGAAGCTGTATTTTCAAATCCGGAACAATACTCTAAAACTGTAGGATTGTTGACACAGGTCATTACTCATGATATTTTCTCTCCCCCGGTTGCAAGCAGAATTTATGCCTACAGTAGTATCGCTGCATATGAGGTTATTGCAAGCCAGTCAAAAGACTATAAGCCCCTCAGTGGTAAAATTGAAGGGCTAAATGTTTCTGCTGCAAAAAAACCTGTTAATAAAGAGCTTTCAGCGATCCTGGCTTTTATGTATGTTGGAAAGGAATTAACATTTTCAAAGGACTCGACCCAGAAAATTATCGATAATCATATTCAACTTGCTGAAGTTAGTGGTATGCCGGAGGAGCTTTTAAATAGCTCACAGGAATATGCTCTTGAAGTAAGTAAGGCAGTTCTTGATTGGTCTAAAAAGGATAATTACAAGCAGACACGTTCAGCAGTAAAATATACTGTGAATAACAAAGAAGGAAGATGGGTTCCAACTCCGCCTGCATATATGCCTGCTATCGAGCCTAGTTGGATGAAAATACGTCCCGTTCTGATCGATTCTGCAAGTCAGTTTTTACCTATACCACCTTCTAAATTTAGTAAGGATAAGAATAGTGATTTCTATAAACTGGCAACCGAAGTTTACGAAACCGGTAAAAACTTAAGCGATGAACAAAAAGCAATTGCTGATTTTTGGGATTGTAACGGATTTAAAGTTAATGTTTCAGGTCATGTGATGTTTGCAACCAAGGCTATGACTCCTGGCGGTCATTGGATGGGTATTACTGGTATAGTATGTACTGCACAGAAAGCTGATTTTGATAAAACTGTATTTGCTTACGCAGGTGTTTCTATTGCTGTAATGGATGCATTTATCGCCTGCTGGAATACAAAATTTACTTATGATCTGGTAAGGCCTGAAACCTATATTAACAATTATATGGATAATGCCTGGAAGCCCTATCTTCAAACACCTCCATTTCCTGAATATACCAGCGGACACTCCATTATTTCCAGTGCGTCGGCTACGGTTTTAACTAAAATATTTGGTGATCATACGCCATTTGTTGATACTACAGAAAGAGCATGGGGTTGGCCTGACCGGAAGTATGAAAATGTTAAACAGGCTTCGAACGAAGCAGCTTTGAGTCGTCTCTACGGTGGAATTCATTATCGCGAAGGCATGGAAGTAGGGATAATCGAAGGTGAAAAAATTGGTGAACTTGTATTCAGTAAATTAAACTAATAATTATCCAGACTTTTAATCTACTTTTTCCGTTAATTACTCATAATAAAATCAGATACTTATCTCGATTTCTGTTTTTTCGGGCTATCTGTCACGATTTTAAGTTTTAATTTTAAATTCGGGATTTTTTAAATAGAATTGTGCCATACAATGTTGTATGCTTAAGAATCACGTTACCAAAGAAATGAAAAGAATTTTAGTGTTGGGTGTTTGCGCCCTTTTTGTTGCCTGTAGTAGTTCTTCTGAAAAGTCCAGCGATGCTGATACAATAGCTTCAGTAGATGTAGACACAGTTAGTATAACTTCTTCAGCTGCTGATCCAATTATTTCAGAACCCACAAGCCAGCCTGCTACTGTTAAAGTGTCTGAAACAAAAGTTACCGAGGTGAAAGCCAAAGATAAACCTGCTGCAAAAGAAGTTCAGCCTGCTGAGCCTGTTAAGCCTGTAGTTGTTACAGAAGCCAGAGACACAAAAAAGGGGGAGACCTTAATTTCAAAATCAGATTGTTTTGCCTGTCACAAAGCAAATGAAAAGCTATTGGGCCCAAGTTATAAGGAGGTAGCAAACAAGTACGGAGATACTAAAGCTAATGTAGATTATCTTGTAACTAAGATAAAAAATGGCGGTAGCGGAGTATGGGGAGCTATACCGATGTCACCACACCCTGCATTATCAGATGAAGATGCTGAGGCAATGGTTCATTATATTTTGAGCCTGAAATAATTAATATTCAAAGGTTCTGAGAATATTGTCGATTTTCAGAACCTTTTACCACATTCGGTAAAAACTCGCTCACTGTAACATTTTTCTGTGTTATTGCACTCCTGTTAAGATAAGTTTAAATTGCACTATTAATTTAATTGTTTCATAGGGGATACCCTTTGAATTTTACTCATATTATTAATCCGATTTTAATAGTGAATGTTATGAATAAGATAGAAAATACTTCAGCAATGAAACCATTGAGCCTGACTTTTCTTTTAGTCAGTATTGTGTTTTTCACAAATGCCCAGGATTCTAAAACCCCCTTGTATAAATCTTCAGCTTTAACAGATCTAAATGGTTTTACCAGAGGAATTGAAGGTCCTGCAGTGGATAAGGCAGGTATTTTATATGTAGTTAATTTCGCTAAACAGGGTACAATCGGACAGGTAAGTCCTGATGGTTCTGCAAGCCTTTTTGTTGAACTCCCATCAGGAAGTATCGGAAATGGAATTCGATTTGATAGCAAAGGCAATATGCTTATTGCAGATTATACAAATCATAATATACTGAAAGTCAATATGTCAACTAAAAAGATTTCAGTCTTTGCGCATAATTCCAATATGAGTCAGCCAAATGATATTGCTATAGATAATAAAGACAGGCTGTATGCAAGTGATCCAAATTGGGCAGCAGGGACAGGTAGGATCTGGCGGATTGATACCAATGGAAAATCTACAAAACTGGATAGCATGGGGACTGCGAATGGTATTGAGGTGAGCCCGGATAATAAATTGTTATATGTTAATGAATCAGTCCAGCGTAAAATTTGGGTTTATAATCTCTCGGATAAGGGAGAAGTAAGTAATAAACGACTTTTTCACGAATTCCCTGATTTTGGTATGGACGGTATGCGCTGCGATATAGATGGAAATTTATACGTAACCCGACATGGAAAGGGTACTATTGCCAAATTATCACCTCAAGGAAAATTGTTGTCTGAAATTACCCTGGCAGGAAAACTACCAAGTAATATCGCATTTGGAGGCAATGACGGATGCACAGCCTATGTTACCTTACAGGATAAAGGTAATGTTGAAAGCTTTAGGGTTGATAAACCAGGCCGTGAGTGGCTGATGTCAAAAAAGAAATAAATATTAATTTAAGTATATAAAAATGAAGACGGAAAGAAGATCAGTATTAAAAAAATTATTTGCTTCTGTAGTAGGGGTAACCGGATTAGGTGTAGTGGCGAATGCTAAAGGGATTGAATCATCACCAGAAAAAGTTGTAGGAAATATTTCATCCGTTCAAAATGTTCCAATGTTTTCCGGACACGTAATTCATAATGGATTAGTTTATATCGCAGGGAAAGGTGCCCATACTGCGCCATTTGAAATTAAAGCACATACTGAGATTGTTCTTAAAGAACTTGAGAAAGAGTTAATTAAGGCTGGTTCTTCAATGGAAAAAGTATTGAAAGTTACGGTATATCTTAATGATATTGCAGATTACCAAGGTATGAATGATGTTTACAAAGGTCGTTTTGGGAAAAAACCTCCGGTTCGTTCTACTATTGCTGTAGCTAAAGGTGGTGTTCCAGGCGACTCACTCGTGGAAATGGATGCAATCGCGTATATTTAATCTTCTAATGATATTTGAAAGATTAATAATTCCTGATTAATTCAAATTATTGCGGCCAATATGAGTTTTCTGAATTTGTATTGGCTGTATTATTGTCACAAATGCTCAAGATTGGTACAAATTTTATCTCAATGAAAAAGTATAAATTTTACACTCTTTTATCGTTCTGCGCTGTTAGTGTTTTCATACTATCTGCTTCCACTAATTATTATCCACTTAAAGATAGACAGGCGGATTCAAAGTTTTTAACGGATACTGTAAAGCAGCTTGCATGGTTAGCACCGGAATCAGCTGACTCCCTCAAGAATCCTGTTGCAGTGTCACAGGAATCCATTTCTAAAGGAGAAGAATTATATAATATGTATTGCTTTTCTTGTCATGGAGATACAGGTTATGGAGATGGCCCTGCCGGTGGATCAATGGGTGTCAGACCTGCGAATTTTCATGATCAGAAGGTAATGAAGCAAAAAGACGGAGCGTTATTCTGGAAATTAACTAACGGAAAAGGCAATATGCCCCCTTTTAAGGAAGCCTTAACTGAAGAACAACGCTGGCAATTAATTGTCTTTCTTAGGGAATTAGGCAAAACAGAATAGCTAAAAAATGCAAGTCAAGCAAGGCATATACGTAATTGGACTGCTGATTACTTTAATGGCTTCCTCTGTTTTATACGCACAGAATGATTCTAAAGCGAATGAAACAAAAAATCCTTCACCAAGATTAAACCCGGTAGTTCAATCAATTCCCGTCCCCTTGCGGCCGGATATTTTGATCGAAAAGTATGCAGACATAGAAGCCAATGCTGTTCGTCTATTAATTCATCCTATTTCAGGCGATTTTTATTACACCACATTTGAGGGTGGTGTTTTTCAAATCACAAACAAGAATGGATTATTGATTTCAGAAAAAATTCTGACAGTAGAAGATCACGGAATTAATAAATTACAAGGTGCTGTATTTGCTGGTTCTGATCTGTTTTTATGCGGAAATACTACCGAGAATAATAACCGGGGTACACGGGGAAGATTGGTCCGATTTTCAATTGTACCCAATAGTAGTCCCAGAATGACAGTTGTATTTAATACCGAACCATACGGCTTGAATGCAACAACCTGGGATCATGGTTGGAATGCACTTGTACTGAGTCCTGATGAACAATATATTTTTATCACTTCCGGCTCCAGAACCGGGCATGGTGAAATTCAGGATGATAAGGGAGTATACCCAAATGCCCGTGACAATGCTTTAACTACTAAAATTTTCAGAATCCCTGTCAAAGCAGAGAATCTGTTATTGCCCAATGATATAAATAAATTAAAGGCAGATGCTTATCTCTATGCTGAAGGAATTCGCAACGCCTATGATATGGCCTTTGATCCTGAAAATAATTTATTTGCCGTTGTTAATTCTTCAGACTATGATCATGCTGAAGATATGTTTTGGGTTAGACAAGGGCGGCATTATGGATTTCCATGGATTATGGGAGGTATAGAAAATCCACAACAATATCCTGATTTTATGCCCGATCCTAAAAAGGACCCATTTCTCCCTGCGACATCTCATGGGATGCTAATGAAATATTTTCGGAATGATCCGGATTTTCCTAAAATACCTGAGGGATTAAAATTTACTCCGGGGGTTCAAAACCTTGGTCCGGATGCCAATGAATACAGAGGTCATTCCGGTAAAATACTTGATGGAGATAATACCGGAGTAACTATCAGTACGTTTACCGCTCACAGTTCTCCATTAGGTCTTGTTTTTGATACCAAAAGAGTACTTTCTAATGAATTTAGGGGTGATGGCTTCGTGCTTAGAAACACTCTTGGAGCTAAATCGAGTTTGATGAAACCGTTTACAGAGCAGGGTAGAGACCTGCTTCATCTCGACATGACATACGATAAGGGAAGTGATAATTATTTTGTAAAAACAACCCGGATTGTGGATTCATTCAATAATCCGACAGATGCTGTTTTGCTGGGAAACTCCTTGTATATTATTGAATATGATGCCAGGGCTGGAAGTATCTGGAAAGTCACTTTGCCTGCAGGTTCTAAAAAGGTCAAAAGAGTAAAAAAGAAAATATGAGCAGGAAAATTCCGGGCAAAATCAAAGAAAACAGCTAATCTGATTATTTTTTAAATAATTTTTGTTTATTTATAAATTAAATTAAAACTATGAGAGTTAAATTATTATTATCATTTGTATTTGCTTGTGTTACTTCTCAAGCTTATTTATTTGCACAAACAATTCCAAAGGAAGAACTTATATTTTTAACCTCCGAATGGAAGGGCGAACGTTTTCCTGATGGCCGTCCCAAAATTGCCGACAATCTTCTGGAAAGGGCAAAAAATATAGGCCTGGATGATGCCTGGCAAGTATTGAAAGTATCTGGTTATCTCAATCAGTTTGAGCATGGATGGAAAACCCTGAACGATGAAGTTATGACCGGAAGGGCAGTAACTGCTATGTATATGCCAAATCGTCCTGACCTGGAAAAAAACATTAAAGAAAGAGGTGTAAAGCAGGGACGTGTTGGTAATACAAATACCTGGCCAATTGCAGTATTAAAAAAGGGAGATATTTATGTTGCTGATGCTTTTGGAAAAATTAATGGAGGTACGCTAATTGGAAGTACTCTTGGGACATCAATTTTTGCTAATTCAGGCAATGGGGTAATACTTAATGGTGCAGCGAGAGATGTACCGGGATTGGAAGAGATAAAAGGATTCAATGCTTTTGTGAGGGACTTCCATCCTAGTTTTATGGAGGAAATGCTGTTGATGGGCTTAAATACCCCAATTCGTATCGGTAATGCGGTTGTTATGCCTGGTGATTTAGTAATTGCGGCTAAAATTGGCGTTTTGTTTATTCCTGCACATTTAGCAGAGCAAGTGGTATCGACTGCTGAATTTGTAGTTAGAAGAGATAAATATGCCTTTGAAGTTATCAAATCAGGAAAATATTCAGGTGGTCAGTTGGACGCTGAATGGACTGAAGAAATGAAGCTGGATTTCCTGAAATGGATGGAAAGACATCCTGAAGAAGGAAAAATGACTAAAGCAGAACTTGATGTAATCATGAGCAAAAGAACCTGGTAATTTTACGATTAAACATTATTCACTTAAACTAAATATTTCAAACATTGAAACAGCTAAACCTCCACTCAGCAGCTTTAGGTATTGCCGCTCTGTTATTATTGATTTCTCTGGGTCTTATTTTTACGGGTAATATAGAAAGCGCCGGACCCATAATAATATTTTTCTTCCTGGCCATGGCTCTGGGTTTTAGAGGTTTTGAGGCACTGAAAGGTTTATCCTATACCACTTTAATATTTGCAGCTGTGGTAATGGCATTATATTATCCGGTCTATTTTATAACAGTTGGAGATTTTAAGCTAACGGGTTTAATTACTCCTCTTATCCAGATTATTATGTTTGGTATGGGTACTTCAATGAGCGCAAAGGACTTTGTAGCCGTATTTAAGACACCTAAAGGGGTTTTCGTAGGAATCATAGCTCAATTTTTAATTATGCCGGGAATGGGTTATTTCCTTGCTACAATGTCAAATTTTCCACCCGAAATAGCTGCCGGTATTGTATTAATTGGTTGTTCGCCAAGTGGTCTGGCATCCAATGTAATGGCCTATTTAGCTAAAGCCAACCTTGCCCTTTCGTTAACAATAACATCAATTGCAACTCTATTAGCACCGATTTTTACTCCATTACTGATGAAGTTATTGGCAGGTCAATTTATTGAAATAGATATGATGGGAATGATGTGGGATATTGCAAAAATGATCATTATTCCGATTGGAGCAGGTTTATTGTTTAATAAACTCTTTGCAGGTAAAGCAAAATGGCTGGACGACGCATTGCCAATTGTTTCTATGACAGGGATTGCATTAATTATTGTGGTTATCACAGCTGCAGGCCGTGATAGTTTGCTGGACATAGGTGCATTATTGATTCTGATTGTGTTGATTCATAATATATTTGGATATACTTTAGGATTTTGGTTCGCACGTCTATTCAAGATGCCTGAACGTGATGCACGTACAGTTGCACTTGAGGTGGGAATGCAAAACGGTGGACTTGCTTCGGGTATTGCGAATAGTTTAGGTAAAATCGCAACTATGGGACTAGCACCTGCAGTATTTGGACCATTGATGAATATCACGGGCTCTATGCTGGCTTCTTACTGGCACAGAAGAACTCCTGAAGGGTATGTTGAACCGGAAATTGAAGGAGAGGTTAGATCTCATTAAAATCGTATAGATATGAAGAAAATTGGATTATTTTTTGCTTTAATGATGTTTGTTGTAACAAACATTTATTCACAGTCAAAGTCTGAACAAGCTGTTGCAACTGCAGTCACTGCGCTACATAGTAATGTAGTAAATCCTGAGCGGATAGCTTTAGACTTGTTGGTCTCTGATGCATTGTCCTATGGTCATTCAGCTGGAAAGGTTGAGAATAAAGAACAGTTTATTGACTTTTTATTTAACGGCCCGTTTAAGTTTACTTCGATCAACACCACCGATCAAACAATTCGGGTTAGTGGAAAAAATGCTGTTGTAAGACATGTATTTATTGGAAAAGCCACAAATGCAGGTGTTCCTACTGACATCAGATTAGGTAATCTGATGGTATGGAGAAAAGAGGGCGGGAAATGGAAATTACTGGCAAGACAGGCATTCAGACTATAATCATACCGGGATTGTTATCCCATAAATTTTTTAAAAGTGCGCATTTTTCCATAGCGCACTTTTTTTATTTTTTCAAAATTTCAAAATCTAATTTTCAAAATGTTAAAACCTGATAGCTTAATATTTGATCTCGATGGCACCTTATGGGATGCCCTTGATACCTACCTTGAATCGTGGAATGAAGGTGCCAAAATTGAAAACCTGAACCGGGTTTTTACACGGGATGACTTGCATTATGTAATGGGTTGGGAACGATCTAAAGTGTTGAGCCATTTGTTCCCTGAGATGGATGAGGAGGGTCGAGAGCGGGTTTATAAGACTATAAACGATTGCAGGCTTAGACTGATGCCTGAACGGGGAGGAGTGATGTATGAAGGCGTACGGGACGGACTCATTAAGCTCAGCAGAAAGTATAAGTTATTCATTGTGAGTAATTGTCCTGAGAACCTGATCGTTGAATTTTTGAAGTGGGCCAATCTTGAGGAATATGTGACAGATGAAATGGCACACGGCGTAAATTCTATGCCTAAGCACTATAATATTAAATTGCTTGTTGATAAACATAATTTAAAATCACCGGTTTATATCGGAGATACATTGGGAGATGAATTAGAGACCAGAAAGGCCGGACTGCCTTTTGTTCTGCTTACATATGGTTTTGGCACTACTGAGGATTTTGATCTTAAATTTGATGATTTTATCACATTTACTGAGTATTTTATGAATCTGGAAGATTAATAAGCTGTATTTTAATCATTATCTTTCTAAATGATCATTTTATTAATCTAAATATGGTTTAAACAATAGTACAAAATCAAAAAGCTATGAAAAAGGCATTTAAAATCATTATGCTTGTACTTGTTTTGCTTGCCCTGCTATTTTTTTTATTTGTCCCTCAATACATTGACCGTTCAAAAAATAAATCCACTATAAATGGGCCATTTGAAAAGATTTCCTGGTATGATTCCATTCCATTTGTAGCAGATCTTCATTGTGATGCTTTATTATGGAACCGAAATTTACTCAAAGAGCATACTTTCGGTCATGTTGATCTTCCACGTATGCAAAAGAGCAATATGGCTTTCCAGGTTTTTACTATTGTGAGTAAGGTCCCGGCAGGTATTAATATTGAACAGAATGATGATCGTTCAGATCAGATCGGCCTGCTTAGTTTTGCCCAATTGCAGTCACCTGCAAATTGGTTCAGTGTTAAAAAAAGATCCCTTTATCAGGCCAATGCATTACATGACTTTGCCGAAAGATCTGAAGGAAAATTCAGAGTAATACAGAGCAAAGCAGATATGAAAGCTTTTCTTTTTGACCGGGCTGTTGACCGGACATTAAGTTCAGGCATGCTCGGTCTTGAAGGAGCACATTGTCTCGAAAATGATCTTTCCAATCTGGATGAGTTTTATAATGCCGGAATCCGTTATATCGGACTGACGCACTTTTTTGACAATGAATGGGCAGGTTCAGCTCATGGGATGAAGAAGGGAGGATTGACTCCCAAAGGGCATTCTTTGCTCAAGAGAATGGAAGAGTTGGGTATTGCCGTTGATCTCGCTCATTCCTCCCAAAATACAATTGAGGATGTGTTTAAAAATTTCAGGGGAGCCATATTAGTCTCACACACTGGTGTCAGAGGGATGTGTGATAATCAGCGCAACTTATCTGATGAACAACTGATAAAAATAGGAGAGCGGAACGGCCTGGTCGGGATTGGGTTATGGGAAACAGCAGTTTGTGGTACTGATGCAGCTTCAACAGCAAAAACGATCAAATATGTTGCTGATAAGATTGGTGTAGATAAGGTGGCTTTAGGATCAGATTGGGATGGGGCTTTTGAAATGCATTTTGATGTTACCGGTACTCCCTTAATTGTCAAAGAACTTCTGAAGCTTGGTTTTTCAAGGGATGATATTGAAAAAATTGTGGGTGGAAATATCAGGGATTTCTTTTTAAAGAATTTACCGGAATAGTGCTCAATTTAATTTAACCTTTTAATATTAGCATTGACTTTTTTCTGTTATTTTATTTCCCGTTTATGAAAAGCTATAATGTTATTTATACCAGTCTATTTATCTTTTTCGCTTCCTGTTCCGGCTCTATCGAGCAAAATGATCTGTATGGCAGATGGAATTATGTAAAGGTAGTGAATGCAGATCCTGAGGATATCACCAGTGATGAAGAGATAAAACAACAATCGCCTGCAATAATTTTCACTGCCAGCAATGAGCTGATCATTGAATGGGGCGGTAAACAGTTGTCTCATGGGAAATACAGGCTGGATGGGAAGATGATCAGGTATACCGAATCACTGGAAGGAGGCCGGACAAGGGAATTTCCATTTTTGATCACTAAACTTTCGGAAACTGAATTAATGTTTCAAACTATGGAAAAGAATTTTACCAGGGTTACAGCAATCAGAAAACGCTGACAGGGTTCTGAATCAACGCTGGCAGGGTTCAAACAACGCTGACTGGGTTCAAATTAACGCTGACAGGGTTCAAAACCCTGTCAGCGTTAACTAATTATTTTTTTAATTTCTTTTTGGATCCTTTATCCTCAACAGCACCCTTGGTTTTAGCGGCTTGCTGTTGCCTCATATAATCCTCCATTCTTTTCTGAAACCCTGAGGTCTTCTTTTCTGAAGCTGGCTTCTTTTTGTTCTCCTGAATCTGAGCATGTATTTTGTTATCATCAACAAACATTCTGATGATATATTGCTGCGCAAAGGTCATCAGGTTGGCAAGGAAATAATAATAATTCAAACCCGCAGGGAAACTGTTCAGTACTCCAAAGAAAATGATTGGTGTGATATAACCAATGTATTTCATTTGACCTGTTGCTCCCGAAACCTGGTTATTAAAATAAGTATAAATTAATGTGGAAATAGTCATTAAAATACACATCAAACTAATATGGTCCCCTAGAAATGGCACTACAAATCCTAAATTAAAGAATGCATCATAAGTTGAAAGATCTTCCATCCAGAGGAAACTGCGCTGGCGCAGTTCAAACAGATTCGGGAAGAAGAAGAAAAAAGCCATGATAATCGGAAGCTGCAAGAGCATTGGCAGACAGCCACCAAGTGGATTTACACCAGCTTTTTTATACAATTTTAAATATTCCTGTTGTAACAGGGTAGGGTTGTCTTCGCCAACTTTGCCTTTGATTTCATCCATCTCCGGTTTCAGTATACGCATCTTTGCCATAGACAGGTAAGACTTATACGTAAGCGGTAACAGAACCATTTTAAGAAGAATGGTGAGAACAAGAATAATAAGTCCGTAGCCCCATCCAAACCCTTCAAGGAAATTGAAAACAGGTAAAACAACCCATCTGTTAATATACTTCAATGGCCAGTAACCAAGATCTATTTGTTTTTCAATATCAAAGCCTTGTTTTTCGAGGATATTTAACTGATTAGGACCAAAATAGAACTCCATTGGAAAGGAGCTGCTTTCCTGTCTCTGGAAAGGTATCTGCATCTTAGCTGCAAAGCTTTTTACAGTCCCGGCATCAGGACTTGTATTAACGCTTAATTCACCCTTATCAAAGCTGTTCTTCGCTATCAGGACATTGGAGAAGAAATGCTGTTTGAAGGAGAACCATTTGATCTTTCCCTCATTCAGCTCTTTTGTTTCCGATTCAGAAAGGCTTAAATAATCAACACTTTCATCACCCTGTTTAAAATAAGCACTTGAATATTTTTGCTCACCAGGCAGATCTTTTTCCTTTTGCTTTAAAACAGCTTCCCAATTCAGGATAACATATTGCTGGGTAGGAGCTACCACATCCTGCATTCCAGTAGTCTGGATTGTAAGGCCAACGTTATAACTTTCACCTTTAAGGCTATAGATATAGTCGATGTATTTTCCTTCAGAATGGGTTAACCGCATCGTCAATGATGAGGAATCTGATTTTGTAACGCTAAATGATTTGCCTGAAGGAACAAAATAAAGATCGTTTGTATTAACATTCTGTCCTGCAGAGCCAAAGATCAATCCGAACTTATTCCCTTCACCTTCAAACATAATCAAAGGCTCCTGGGAATAGGTTTTGAAATCCTTTAATTGAACTGAGGCAATTCTTCCTCCTCTCGGACTGATTCTTACCTTAAGGAACTCATTTTCAAGGATAACAGGTTCATTGCTACCTGATTGCGCTGCTCCGAATGGTCCTGATTTTATTAGAGTGGAATCAATTGCAGGTGATATAACAGCTTTGGCCGTATCGGGCATAGCGGCAGCGGGTGCCGCTTCACTTTTTGTTACTCTTATTAATGAATCTTGTGTTTGTTTTGCTTTTTCTCTTTTGATATCTTCATCAGAGGGTTGCATCAGGTAGGTTGACCCAACTAATATGATTAATATCAAAAAGAGTCCTGTGAAAGTATTTCTATCCATTATTTTTTAGTCTTTTTTGCTAAAAAGCTTACTTCTTTTTAGAATAGCTTAATGCGGCGGCGACAAAGTTAACAAAAAGTGGATGAGGATTATCAACTGTTGATTTTAATTCAGGGTGAAATTGCCCTCCTATAAAAAATGGATGATCCTTTAATTCTACTATTTCAACGAGATTATTCTCAGGATTAATTCCAGATGCGATCATTCCGGCCTTTTCAAACTGCTCTAAATAGGAATTATTGAACTCATAGCGATGACGATGACGTTCAGTAATGCGGCTCTTCCCGTAAATTGCTGCAGCTTTGCTTCCTTTTTTTAGATCACAGGTATATGAACCTAATCGCATTGTCCCGCCCTTATTTTTAATCTTTTTCTGTTCCTCCATCATCGAGATGACCGGATCTTTGGTATCCTCATTCATCTCAATACTATGCGCCTCCTTAAGTCCCAGAACATTGCGGGCAAATTCAATGACAGCACATTGCATGCCCAGGCAAATCCCGAAGAAAGGCATTTGTTGCTCTCTGACATATTTTATGGCTTCAATTTTGCCTTCAATTCCCCGGCTTCCAAATCCGGGAGCAACCAGAACTCCATCAAGCCCCTTTAGCTTTTCAGCTACGTTTTCAGCACTGATATTTTCAGAATGAATGCATTTTACTTTGACTTTACATTCATTTTTTGCACCAGCATGAATAAATGCCTCCGTTATCGATTTATAGGCATCAGGAAGTTCTACATATTTACCTACGAGCCCGATATTGATTTCTGCTGTAGGATTTTTCAGTCGGCCCAGAAAATCTTTCCAGTTCTCCAGATCTGGTTCATTTTTATTTGGCAGTTTTAATTTGCTTAGAACCGTTTTGTCAAGTTGCTCTTTCAGCATCAGCAAGGGAACATCATAAATCGTTGATGCATCGATTGATTCGATAACTGCATTGATATTCACATTGCAAAAAAGTGCAATTTTCTTTCTTAATTCCTGGGGAAGATGGTGTTCGGTGCGGCAAACTAATATATCCGGTTGAATACCATATTCAAGAAGCATTTTAACAGAGTGCTGGGTAGGTTTCGTTTTTAACTCACCTGCAGCTGCCAGATAAGGAACAAGGGTAAGGTGAATAACCAATGAATTACCAGAACCTAATTCCCATCTTAACTGACGCACAGCTTCAATGAACGGGAGTGACTCGATATCCCCAACAGTTCCTCCCAGTTCCGTAATTATAATATCATAATCACCTGTTTCACCCAATATTTTCATATTGCGTTTGATCTCGTCGGTGATGTGGGGTACTACCTGAACAGTTTTGCCCAAATAAGCTCCTTCACGCTCTTTATTGATAACATTCTGATAAATCCTGCCGGTGGTTATGTTATTGGCCTTTGATGTTGGAACATTCAGAAAACGCTCATAATGACCCAGATCCAGATCTGTTTCAGCTCCATCTTCAGTTACATAACATTCACCATGTTCATAGGGGTTTAAAGTTCCCGGATCGATATTAATATAAGGATCGAACTTTTGGATAGTTACCCGGTACCCTCTTGATTGAAGAAGTTTAGCCAGGGAAGCGGAAATAATACCTTTTCCTAACGACGAAGTAACGCCGCCCGTAACAAAAATGTATTTGGTCATGATATCTGTAGGATTTGCTAAGAATGCTTTATTATCTGATGGCTTATTACCGAGTCTCAGACAATAAAAAACATTGTTTTGTACGGGATTCAAAAGTAGTATATTTTTTGATAATTGTATTATTTGTTGAGAAATTGGGTGGTGTTAATAAATGCATTTAATTCAAAATTGAGAGTGGAGAGTGGAGAATGAACAAAATTTCTTTTAATTGTGATATTGTTTTTTTAACTCTCAACTCTCCATTCTCCACTCTCAATTCTTTTCCCTATTTTTGCTTTTATTTAATTATTAATATTTCAATTTGACTTTCAGCGATTTCAATTTTGATCCTCAGTTACTTGAAGGACTTCAAAGTATGGGTTACGTTAAACCCACCCCAATTCAATCCCAGGCAATTCCACTAATTCTTGAACATAAAGATCTGATTGCTTGTGCCCAAACTGGCACAGGTAAGACTGCATCCTATCTTTTACCAGTCCTGCAGCACATCAGTATTTCTGAAAAGAAATATACAAAGGCGCTGATTCTGGCACCTACAAGGGAATTGGCACAGCAAATCGATCAGCAGGTTGAAGGTTTGGCCTATTTTGCAGGAATCAGTTCAATAGCCGTTTATGGTGGTGGGGATGGTATGATTTACGAACAACAACGCCGGGCAATGATGGACGGTGTTGATATTGTAATTGCCACCCCCGGACGATTAATTGCCCACCTCGCATCTGGTGTGATTAAACTTGACCATCTTCAATATCTGGTTTTGGATGAAGCCGATCGAATGCTTGATATGGGATTTTATGAAGATATTTTAAGGATTATCAGTAATCTTCCTAAAGAAAGACAAACCCTGCTTTTCTCGGCTACGATGCCTCCAAAGATCAGAACACTTGCAAATACCATATTAAAGAACCCTGAACAGATTAATATTGCACTTTCACAACCTGCTGCTGGTATTTCCCAGCAGGTTTATATGGTTCATGATAACCAAAAGATTAAATTGATCAGCACCTTGCTGAAAGGCGGGGAATACAAAAGTGTCCTTATTTTTTGTTCGAGAAAGGAAACCGTAAAAGACCTTAACAGAACACTCCGAAAAGAGGGGATAAAATCGGAAGCTTTCCACTCTGATCTGGAGCAGGAACAACGTGAAACAGTCTTGAGAGCCTTTAAAAGCCGTACCTTGCCTGTGATTATTGGTACAGATGTATTAAGTCGTGGAATAGATGTAGAAGGAATCAGTCTTGTAATTAATTTTGACGTACCGCCCGATCCTGAAGATTATATCCACCGGATTGGCAGAACGGCCAGAGCAGAAACAACGGGCACTGCCATAACTTTTGTGAACGAAAAAGACCAGCGTAAATTTTCTTTCATTGAAAACCTTATCGGTAAAGAGATACCAAGAATGACTTTGCCTGAAGAATTAGGGGAAGGACCTGTTTATAGCCCGGGAATGAGGAGACCTTCAACCAGTGGAAATCAGAGGAATGGGCGGAATAAGAAAAAAGTCTGGGTAAACAGGAAGCAGGCCTAGTTCAGATTTTTCCTAAATTTGTCATTTTCAAAATCATTCTGCTTATTTTTATATTAATTAGTACCTGTCATGCATGTTCTGGAAAACGAATTCCTGTCGGTAGGTATCCTGAATAAAGGAGCTGAGTTATGTTCCATTTCCAATAAAATTAATGGTCTGGAATACTTGTGGCAGGCTGAACCTTCGGTTTGGGCATTCCATGCACCAAACCTGTTTCCGGTGGTGGGAAACTGTATGAATAATCAGATTCAGATTGAAGGAATAAAATATCCAATGCAGAGACATGGTTTTGCACGGCATTCAAATTTTATTTTAACTGAAAGTTCAGCTAAACATGCAGTTTTTACCCTTGATTATTCTGAGCAAACTCTAGCAGTTTATCCCTTTAAATTTTTATTACAGGTAGCTTATCACTTGCAGGATACCGAGATTACTATGGATTATATAGTGATAAATAAGGATGATAAACCTATCTTCTTTTCTATTGGTGCACATCCTGCATTCAATATTCCCTTTTCTAAAGATGGGACATACGATGATTATTATATTGAATTTGATCAGGATGAAGTATTAGTCAAACACCTGTTTAATGATGCTGGTTTTTTTACAGGTGAAACTACACAAGTGTTTCTGGATAGCAGGAGACTAAACCTTAGTAAAGATTTATTCAGGGATGGTGCGCTCGTATTTAAGGACTTACTTTCTAAAGAAGTACTGATCAGAAATCATCAAACACCCAATTTTGTATCTGTTTCTTATGAAGATTTCCCATCATTGGGGATTTGGGCAGCTCCCGATGCAGCATTTGTTTGCATCGAACCCTGGCTTGGTTATGCGGATAGTACCGGTGAACTGAAAGAGTTTTCAGAAAAGGATGGAATTCAAAAATTGGAAACTTCTAAAGTTTTTGAATGCAGTTTTACGATTGGGATAAATTAGGTGTTAGTGGAGGTTCTCGCTTTCGCGAGAATGACAAGTATTGTTTGGGGAGTAAGGAGATTCCAGCCTTCGCTGGAATCGAAATGCTGAAACCTTTAATAAATACTGTGGTGCTTTAAATGTTTTTTGTCTATTTAAATGCCGGGCAAGGGTACTGAAAAAATAAGTAGATAACTTAACCCGATTCCAGCGCAGGCTGGAATCTCCTTAATAACCAAAAATTTTGTCATTCCAGCGCAAGCTGGAACCTCCAGACTCTTAAATAATGACATAGTGCGCACTCGTGTCGCCTGTGTTTGTTCATTTAATTCATGAAACGCAGGGCACATGCGCAACAGCAGCTCCGGGTTGCCCATCCCTATGAAACACAGCTCCGGGTAAAATAAACCTTGCCGGAGGAGGTAGCTTCCGGCTATTCGTAATTTGAAATAGTACGTGATTTTTTGCCGGAACTACCCCGGAGGAAAGGACTGAACTAGCCTATATTATACAGGTATTGCTTTCCAAAATCCAATTATATCGCTCCAAAGCTTTATCTGAATAATTTTAACACTGCCTTTTAATCTTCCTTAAATCAAAATCAAGATAATTTCCCTGTGGTTGGTGTTATCACCGACCAATGATATGATCGTGCTTGGTACGGTGAGAACACCGACCAGAGGGGAATCCTAAATACCTAAAACCCCTCAAGATATTCCGCTACTTATGAAACTAATTATCCTAATACTCTTATTCCTTTTTCGATAACCTTTGCCTGTCCTGTTTTCTGCTTTCACGGATCATATCCTTCATATCATCCATTTCAGGACCTTCCTTAAGGGCTTTCCAGTCAAATTTCTCATCATAGGGATCAAGGGCCTTTTGAGGATCGAAAAATCTGCTGTCTGCAGGTATAGCCTTGTATGGTGTAAAATCAGGAACTTCAGTAAACATATCTGCAAGGTCGCTGGCACCTGCATCATATTGGTTTAGGTAAGGAATACCTAAAATATTCCAAAAAGTTTTAAATATGCTTCCAAAGCTTGTATGGGTATGGCTTGAATAGTTCCTTTTAGTATAAGGCGAAATTGCCATTAAAATACTCCGGTGAGCATCAATATGATCAACGCCATTTTGGGCATCATCCTCGGTTATGATGATAAGCATATTTTTCCAGTAGGGTGTATTGGATAGAAATTCAACAATCCGGCCTACTGCAAGGTCATTGTCTGCCATGTAACTCTCCCTGAAAGGATAACCCGCTTCCGGACGATCAGCAGCACCATGATCATTTGGAAGGATAACTGTCAAAACAGATGGCATTATTTCCTTTCCCAATCCCCATTTTTCATTAAATTCCTTTTCGAAAACACTTACCCTGAATTGATCAGGAATAGCCATATTGTAGGTAGGATAGGTATAAGATGTGCGCGAAAACAAAGGTTTGGGCATAGGATAATTAGCAAGGTGTTTAATTCCCCCGTATTTATAATGATCCTTATAATCGCCGGGTTCAAACATAACCCCAAAACCGAAATTAAAATAGCCAACCTTATTTCTTTCCATATGCTCCCACATTGAACCCGCTTCATTATAATCTTCAGGATAAATTGCACCCGCCGAACCATTAATTCCAAGGTTTCCCGGGGCATTCGAATCACTGCGATAGGATCTGTTTGAGCCATATCCTGCAGCCGTTGTAGCCTCCACCCACTGGTTCGGATAGGTATTCACCAACCAGCGATGCCCATCTGCAGACACATCTGCATCCACATAGAAGTTATCACTGAATGAAAATGTTCTGGCAAGTTTCAGGTGATTAGGCATGACAGTAGCCGATTCAACCCTTGCAGTTCCTTTACTGTTGCTGAAGGAGACATCTTCCCCATATCTGGCGATTGAAGGATCACCCTTTCCATTTTTTAGCTGACCAAAAACTTCATCATAGGTACGGTTCTCCTTAGAAATGAACACAATATGTTTAATTGGTGATTCTTTTTGTCCGGGGAAAAGAGGAATTGGATTGTTATTTCTCCATGAAAAGGAAGTATCGGATGCCTTTCTGAATATAAAATTGTTCTCAATCACCTGCCTGGTCAAATCTCCCAAATCCTTATCATCAGGAATGTCGCAAACCTGTACTGAGCCAAACATCAGACTACCGATATAGGAACCTGCGGGACCACTTTTAAACGACTCTCCTCCATTCGGGCCACTTCCGAATCCTTTAGCATTAGAAATGATCAGTTTTTTGTTATCAGGTGATACTTTTAATTTTGCAGGAAACCAGCCTGCAGGAATGTGGCCGATCACTTTTAAGGTTGGGACATCAATAACTGCAACAGCATTAATGCCGGATTCAGCAACATAAACCCGTTTTTCATCCGGAGAAACTGCTAATCCGAAAGGAATAATCCCTCTTAGTTTACTTAATCGTTCTTCCGGCGCCAGTTTTATATGAGTTACAATCTTTTGTTTCCGGCTATCGAGTACCGTGATATTATCATTATTTCCATTACTAATGAATACATAATTCCCTGCTGAAACTATTGAATTAGGACTTGAGCCACCAACTGCCGGAATCCCATCAACCATTTGTCCCACCATGTTTCCGGTCTTGATCTTCGCAATTACAACAGGTTTAAGCGGGTCTTTGACCTGTAAAGCCCATACAGAAAATGCTTTCTCCGACTGCACCGGACCAAGTCCGGGGATCTGAACAGTATCAGTCTCAATGCCTTTTTCAGCTTCCGGAGTATCATAGGCAAAACCCGGAGCAGCTATTGACCCTCTTTTCCACTCTCCATTTACTTTCTTTTTGATATAACTGTATTCAAACATGCCCACATTGGCCACATAAACTGTTTTTTCATCTTTTGAAAGGCTTATTCCAAAAGGATATCGCCCAACAGGGCTTGAGGAAATCATTTTTTCCTGCAGCAGGTCGATCGTGATCATTCTGAATCCGATCTGATCTACTGCATAAAGGTAGCGCCCATCTTTCGAGCCGACCATATCCCCGATATATCCATGTGAATAATCAAATTTGCTGTTTTTAAAACTGCAATTGATTGCTCCGAGAGGTTTTCCGCTTGCAATATCAAATTTGTAGACTTTATTACTTTGCCCGCCTGCTACATAGACTGTTTTATTATCCGGCGAGATCACCAGACCCATAAATGCAGATTCAAGTATTCCTGTGTCTCCTTTGGGATTTTCAGGTACCTGGGTGATTTCTGGGTTTTCTGATAGGATATTTTTAAGGATATTGATTGAGATGGGGTTTGTTCCCGAATTTGCTGTGATTGCAATATTCCCATCGCTGCTTATCGCCAAGCCGTAGGGGTGAGGAGCGACCATATGAGCTCTGCCCAGGGGACTAATATAGCGTCCATTAGGGATAACTGTCTTGCCATCTTTTTTGATAGTCACATATTCTTCCCCGGCAGGAGCAGAGATTACGTAATTCGGGAGCTGGGCGAAAAGTGTTCCTGATAATAGTACCTGAACTATCAAAGTAAAATATGCTTTCAAATTTATCTTAAAACAGTTTGTTAGAGATTTTAAAATCATAAAATTCAGTTTGGACATTAAAATATAAAACTATGCTATTAACTCTAGTTTGAGATTAAATGAGTGTGAAGATAATCTTAATTTTTGGTACAAAAGTCCTGTACGATCAGCTATACAGGGAACTATATTTTAAGAGTAGATTTCATTAATTTAATTATGATTATTTGGATTATGTAGCCTTAGTTTATTAATTCTGTCGATGAAATACTGCATTATTTAACTCCTGTCATTTGCATTTAAAAATGGGATAGCTAAGCAAACTAAATATATAACCCTATCATTTGTTTTCATTGATCTCTTTAAGCAGAACCATCCTTACAAGATACTGATCCATATCGTCTTCATAGATCATCTCACACTCCCATCCGGCTTTTTCAGCTATTACCTTTAAGGTGTCGAAATCAACATATAACCACTTAAACCAATTTCCCTTAATCTTTTGATATTCATATTGATATGATATTTCACCGTAATAATTACTGGATATGAATTCATCGGGTTTATACAGATAGGCAATATCGGATGAATCGAATATTAGCTGTCCTGTTGGCAATAATAGATTCTTTATGTAGTCAAGAAAATAGCGCAGACCAGAGATGTCTTCACAGAGCCCGATACCATTCATAAGCAGTAATATGGTATCATATTTTTCAGAATCGTATTTAAGTATATCTGCATTAACAACCTTTTTAACGCCCCGGTGCTTCATTATTTCACAGGCTTTTGAAGAGATTTCAAGAGCAGTGACATCAATGCCTTTAGACTGCAGAATCAGGGCATGACTGCCAACCCCTGCCCCAATATCCAGAGTTTTTCCCCTGCATAGATCCATAGCGATAATTTCCATTTCGGGCATGTCAGCTTCGGGTCTGAAGAAAATATCAACAGGCATATCTTCAGGGTGCCCGTAGCTGTTATACAGCCAGAGTTTACTTTTTAGTTTACCCCGGTATTGATCCAGTAATGCCTGTCCGTAGATATCCATGTATATTTTGTCACAGAATCAATCCTGTACAAATTGATTCTTAATCCCGACTTCGTCAAATTTTTCTAATATTGGATAAAAATACTCCTTATGAATTGTTCTAAATTAAATTTCTGAAAATTCATAAGATTATTTTTGTGTTAATTATTTTGAATATCAATCATGGATTTACTAAAAATGTTAGTAAATTAGAAAATAAAATATAAGAGTATTAAAATGATACATCGGATTGTTTAAGCTGAATATATGTCAACAGAAGTAAAATGTCCATCCTGCGGTCACTCGTTCCCACTCGAGGAGGCCATTGGTAAGGAATATGAGCAGGAATTGCGCGATAAGATGATTGCCTGGCAGAAGAAGAAGGATGAAGAATTTCTTAAAAAGGAAGAGGATTTTAAGGTTCAGCAAAAAGCACTTTCTCTTAAATATGAGCAGCAGCTGGCACAGGAAAAGATCAATCTTGAGGAAGCGGTTCGTAAAAGTATTGCTGTAGATTTTGAGAATAAACTGAATTTTTTAGAGAATGCCAATAAAGAGAACCAGGAAAAGTTAAAACTGGCAGGGCAGAAGGAACTGGAATTTTTAAAGAAGGAGCAGGAACTTAAGACCAGGGCAGAAGAAATGGAGATCGAGATTCAGCGAAAAATGCAGACAGAGCGGAATCAGATCGTTGAACAGATCAAGAAGCAGGAGCTTGAAAAAAATCAGTTGAAAGAAACTGAACATCAATTGCGTATCAAAGAATTTGAGAAGCAATTGGAAGACCAGAAGAAGCTGGTAGATGAAATGCGCCGCAAAGCCGAACAGGGTTCGATGCAGCTGCAGGGTGAGGTTCAGGAATTGATTCTGGAGGAAGTGTTGAGGGTTACATTCCCATTTGATCAGATTGGTGAAGTTGGAAAAGGCGTTCGCGGTGCCGACTGTATCCAGGTCGTGAGGAATAAATTTGGCCAGGATTGCGGTAAGATCATTTATGAAAGTAAACGGACCAAGGATTTTGCGAACGACTGGATAGATAAACTTAAAAAGGATATGCGTAAGGAGGGGGTGGATATTGCAGTAATTGTAACCCAAACTTACCCTAAAGGAATGAACTGTTTTGGAGAGCGGGATGGTGTATGGATCTGTTCTTTTGAGGAAGTTAAGGCTGTAGCCTACGTTTTACGGGATGGCATCCTGAGACTTTATAATTCCTCCAAATCCCAGGAGAACAGGGGCGATAAAATGCATATGCTTTATGATTATCTGACAGGGACTGAGTTTTCAGAGCAATGGAAGGCCATTCGTGAAGGGTATATGAGTATGCGCTTATCCATTCATCGGGAACGGGATGCGATGGAGAAAATGTGGAAAATGCGTGAAAAGCAATTGGATAAGGTCTTGCTGAATGCTTCAAGTATTAAAGGTTCTATTGAAGGGATTGCAGGTGCAGATACGATTTCGCTGAGCCTTTCGGATGATGAAGATGATACTCTGTTGCTTGAATAATATTTTCAGGGATGCTTATAAAAATGGGAAGGCTTCAGAGTTGTTTGACTCCTCAAATCACTAGCCTAAGATTATAAAACCCAAAACTCCCCCAAATACACACTTTCCGATTGCCTGCTCCGGTCGGCAGCGATAAATGCCAGGTAAACATGATAGGGTTTGGACGAAGGATGAACCGGTATAAGCACTTCACCGACAGTTCTGTCACTACCATAAATGACACCATAAGGACTATGTTTCTGGTCATAAGCCATTACCATGGCCTGATCCGAAAGTAGGCCTTGTTTCCATACCGGAGTCCAGCTGATGTGAAAAGTGTTCGGTTCCTGCAGACTGCATTGTATATTTTCAGGAAGCGGTAAATTGCCTGAACTGATTTTTACAAGTGAAGGATCAATAATGATTTCACCATCAATAACCTGAATGCAATTTTTCATAAGCCATGATTTGGCTGCTGTAAAACCTTGAAATCGTTCATTATACCCCTTAAATCCAACTCTTACAAAATCTGTTACAGGATGTAGCCAGGCTTGCGCTGCCGCAAATTTTTTGCGGTTAAGAACTTCGCCTTCTTTTGGCTTTTTGGTTCTTTTTTTATAGAGCCCCTTCATATATGCTACACCATTTACAGTATAACCAATCACAGAGCCTACCTTTCCTACAAAAGGGCCATTGATACCGTTGATTAATCTTGCCATAATTGTTCGGTTTATGTCTATACTGAATATAGGAAAAGTTCCGGATAAATCCAAATTAAACATTTGATAACCAGGGACTAAACCTGTAGTAAACGCGAATATATTTTTGTTTTATTCGTGTTTTGTCCGCGTTTAGTCCGCGTTTACTCTGTGTTTTTTTATAATCAGGTACCCATATGTCTCTAACATGTCTCATCCAATTAACTTAATATCTCAATACTCAATACTCTATACTCAATACTATTCTGCTACCTTTGCATTTCAAAATAAAAATCTGTTTGCATGGTCTTGTTAGAGAAATTAAAGCTGAGTAAGCCCTTAGTCAGAGCAATGACTGATGCGGGTTATTTAGGTCCCAAAGAAATTCAGCTTAAAACAATGTCACGCATTCTGGGTGGTCAGGATGTGATCTCAGTAGCACCTGAAGGTTCGGGGAAGACAACAGCTTATGTTTTGGGATCGCTGATGCGCTTAAAATATGGCCTGGAAGAAGCGCCACGCGCTTTGGTTCTGGTTCCGGATAAAGATCATGTGTTAGCTGTTATTGAGCGGTTTGAATTATTGAACAGAAATCAGACGATACGCATAGTGGGATTATATCCTGAAGCCGGGATGGAGTCGCAGATGGATGCATTAGCCGATGGTGCTGATATTGTGGTTGCAACTCCCGACAGGGCAAGGGCGATCTATCTCAAGCTCGGTTTGAACCTGAATAAAATCATCATTTTCATTGTGGATGATGCCGCAGAGATCGTTAAACGCGGGATGCAATTACCTGTTGCAGAACTGGCCAGAAGCATTGTTAAATGTCAGCATCTGGTATTTACTGAGGTTCTGCATGATAAACTGCATCTTTTGATCGATCAGTTTATGATTCAGCCGGCTTTGATTGAAGTAAATGATCTGGGCGAACCCAAACTGGAAACTATTGATCAGTTGCTTTATAAAGTTCCTGATTTCAAGACAAAAGTAAATTTGCTCAATCTTCTCCTTCGTGACAAGGATGTATTCAGTAAAGTTGTTGTGTTCGTCAATACCAGACTTACAGCAGAAAAAGTATTCAAGAGCCTTTTTAAATACCTTGATAAGGATATTGCGATTTACAAACCATTATTCTTTGATCACCCCGGCTTTGATCTGATTGATGATTTTAAACAAACAGATGATACAAGAGTATTGCTTATCGCAGATGATCTGAAAGAATCAATTCAGCTTGATGGAATTCCCTTTATTTTTCATCTGGAAATTCCTGCAGAGGTTGAGACTTTTGTCGGCAGGATAGTGAAGAGTAAGCCAAATGCTGAAATCGAACAAATGGCAATCAGCTTTTCAACGGATATTGAGCTTGCTTTGATCAAGAAAATTGAGCTTGCTATCGGTAAGATCCTTCCAATTGCAGAGCTGCCTGAAGATCTTGTGATTGAAAAGGATAAACCCAAAAAGGCTATCAAAACCACAAAAATTAGTCAGGATACCGAAACATTGAGCGGAGCAGCCTTTCATCCCAAAAAGGAAAGTAATGCTAAAGATTATAATTACAGTTCAAGGGAAAAGGCAAAAATGAAATTTAAGAACAGATAATCACCTTAATCAGCAAATTCCAAAATCACTTTTGTCCGGGGAAAGTTTTTATTAAGGTTTAGCCCGGCAGCAGAATTGAAACTCTTGCCATATTTAGGAAAGAGGGTATTTTATTAACAATTGAGCTATTTTAATCTCGGGTATAGGCGTATCGCTCAATAGGGCCCGCCTTTAGGCGGGTTGTAATCGGCGTGATTCAATTCGGGCTTCAGCCCCGCATATAGCAGGTTAGAAAATAACGTAAACCGGTGCTTCAGCGCCGACAACATTTAATCGGGCTGAAGCCCGATGCGGGTGTTCCAGTATAAACGGATTATTTGGGGCTGAAGCCTGGAATATCCTCCTTGTTTACCCCGCTTAAAAGCGGGGCCTATTGAGCGAGTGTGCTAACAGCGGGGCTTGTTTTTTGAAATCAGGAAATAAAATCGTTCACGATACTTTTTAAAAGCATATTTTTAAACTTTTTATTTTTACCGGACAACAGTGATTCCAAAATCAATTTATGAATAAAATTACCCTTATGTTTTTACTGGTATTCACTTGCATCTTTGCCTCTGATCTCAAAGCACAAAAACATCCCAAAAAGATCCTGCTATTTTACAAAACAGCCGCTTACAAACATGCTTCCATTCCCGCAGGTATTGCTGCTATAGTAAAACTCGGACAGGAATTTAAATTTCAGACCGACACCAGTAATGATTCAAACTTATTTACGATTAATAATCTTAAAAGTTATGATGCTGTGGTGTTTTTAAGCACTTCCGGGGATATGCTGGATAGTTTGCAGCAAAGAGCCTTCGAATCTTATATTCGAAATGGTGGAGGCTATATGGGTATTCATGGCGCCTCGGCCGGGGGCTATAACTGGCCATGGTACGGTAAACTCGTAGGAGCAATTTTTAACGGCCACCCCGTACAACAATTTGCTACTTTCAATGTAATTGACAGAAAGAACAGAGCCACAAGACACCTTCCTGAAAGCTGGAATATCAAGGAGGAACTCTATAATTTTAAGAATATCAGCAATGATATAAAAGTATTGATTACTGTTGATGAAAGTACCTATAAAGGAGGAACCAATGGTTCTTTTCATCCTATGGCATGGTATCGAAAATTTGAAGGAGGAAGGTCATTTTACACTGCACTCGGTCATGCTGATGAAAAATATACGAATCCTTTATTTCTGAAGCATATACTGGAAGGAATACGTTATGCGATGGGAGGAGAGAGATAGGGAAGCTTAAAGCTTAAAGTATAAAGCTGAAAGCAAAAAATATATCAATATTGATTCAAGCGTCTTTGGCAATCGTTTTTATAATTTCTGCCAATGGGCAACTCCTTGCTACCAATCTCAATTTTACTTGAGTTAAAACTTTCAATCTTATTCACTGAAATGATAAAGGAACGGTGTATTCTCAGGAACTCCTCCTCCGGGAGTAATTCCTCTAAGATGCTGATCTTTTGTTTGGAGATTAATTCTCTGTCTGTGAGTACTACTTTTATATAATCTTTCTGGCTCTCTATCCACAAAATATCCTTCACATCTACTTTGACCATTTTTCTTTCAACCTTGAGATACAGAAATATATCCTGGTTTCTTGCAGGCATAATCCCGGTTTGAATATTCTGCCTTGAAGTAAAACCGAAATGTTCATAAACTTTCTCCATGGCTTTCAGGAAGCGGTCAAATGACACAGGTTTAAGCAAATAATCCAATGCATTCAGTTCGAACCCTTCAACTGCATAGTCGTGGTAAGCAGTAGTAAAAATTACTTTTGGTGGGTTTTTAAGACTTTTTAAAAGTTCAGTACCATTGAGTCCGGGCATTTTTACGTCAAGAAACATCAGATCAGCCTTTTTTTGTTGTAAAACATTGAATGCCTGTATACCATCCCCGCATTTTGCAATGATTTCAATATCACTAAAATTTTTGAGATAGGTTTCAATGACCTCTATGGCAAGAGGCTCATCATCAACAATCACTGTTCTTATTTTCATCGTAAAAAAACAATATGCTTATCCGTCTGAATCTCTAAAACTGCAAGGAACATATCCTGTTCGTCAAATAATTTCAAATCATAAGCATTAGGATATAAAATTTCGAGCCTCTTTTTTAAATTAGCAAGACCAATATTGCCTTTATTCTTTTCACTGCTTTCAGAAAAAGTTTCCGGTTTACTATTAGATATTTTAAGTTTCAAAATGTTACTTTTTATTGTCAGATCAATATTGACCCAGGCATCCCCCAGCTTTTCACCAACTCCATGTTTAAATGCATTCTCCACTAGCGGTAGCATCAGCAGCGGGGCAATTTCAATATTATCAACATTGCCGCTTATGCTCAGGTTTAATTCAAGTCGGTTATCATACCTGATCTTTTCGAGCGCGATATAACTTTCAATTAGTTCTATTTCGCGTTTTAAAGCAATTGAATCTGTATTACATTCATAAAGCATGTAGCGTAGAATATCAGATAATCCCATTACTATAAATGGAGATTTGGGCGACATTTGGATAGTCAGAGAATACAGGTTATTGAGCGTATTGAATAGAAAATGAGGATGGATTTGCCCCTTTAGAAAGTTTAGTTCGGCTTCCATTGCTGCCTGCCTGCGTTCATACCACATTTTAAAAAACTTAATACTCAATGCAATCCAAATTATCAGGTTTGAGCCTTTGATTGCATTGACATAGTAATAAGGTTTTTGAAGCTTATCAAAAAAATCACCTTCCATTTTATCCCAGATGAATTTGATATTCATTTCTTTCTGAATCCTGTATAAGTATGGATCCACAAAGAAAATATCAATCAGACGTGTAAAAAATCCGGTGACAAGAATAAGACCGATGAGTGATACGAAAAACCTGAGATATTTCCGGGTGTATAAATATTTAGGGATTAAATAATAGGCAAGAAAATAGAAATAGCCAATATGTACAGGCAGGTAAAAGAGATTGTTTCTTAATGGGATCAGATAATTGGGTTTATCCGCACCAAAATAGAAGGTAAGCAAGGCCAGTGCAATGATCCAGAATATGAGATGCTCAATAAGCCGCTTGAGTTTTGGTTTTGTTAAAAGTCTGTGATTGAGATTCATACCCAAAAATACTTTTTTATTAAATGTTGCAGAATGAGATAGGATGATTATCGATGTAAAGCTCAATTCTGTCGATAAACGACCTCCAGCACTGGTATTTGGACCGTTTTTTTTGATAAACGGCTTTTAACCATCATATCAGGTTATTTAAATGGCTTCATTATGTCTGTGTCTGTATTTCTTTTTTTGAGATCGCACAGAATACAATTTTGAATAAAATTTAATAAAGATGAAAGCAAAAACAATAATTACAACAGCAGTACTGTTCTGTTCCATTCAGGTTGCAATAGCTCAGGAAATTAAAAACGACAAGTCAAAGGGAACCTGGGTGGTTGAAAGCAATGTCATGAGTCCGAAGGATCAGGTGATTAAATTCTATAATTCCAGACAGGAATTGATCTATCAGGAAGAAGTTAAAAATAAAAGAGTCCGGATAGAGAAAGAGAGGGTAAGACGTTCTCTTGACAAAGCTCTCAATTATGCACTGGTAAATGAGAAAGTACTTGAACGAGATAGTCTAACGGCATCATTAAGGCAGCTTAAAAGAGATAATTGAAAATTGATTGTTTTTTTACCTCCTTATGGCAGAACCGGGGCATTGAATCTTGTGTCTCATAGTATTTTACGGCTAAATTGATTGATATTTGTCTGGATATTTGATAATTGGAGTAAAGAAATACTTTCTCCGGAAAAGTGCAAATTGATCGGACACCTTTATTGGTGTGATTTATCTTAAAAATACCAATGAATAAGAAGAAGATTGTCGTTGCAGTAACAGGAGCAAGTGGTTCAATTTATGCAAAAGTTCTATTTGATAAATTAAAAGATCTGCAGGATCAGATTTCTGAAATTGGCATCATCATGTCTGATAATGCCAAAGATGTCTGGTTGCATGAACTTGGGAATAAGGACTATTCATCCTATAATTTCAGGTTTTATGATAAACGTGATTTCATGGCTCCTTTTGCTTCGGGATCTGCCGGGTTTGATACAATGATTGTCTGTCCATGCTCTATGGGGACATTGGGCCGTGTGGCAAGCGGTGTTTCGGATGATCTGATTACCCGTTCTGCAGATGTTATTCTTAAGGAAAGACGAAAATTGATCCTGCTGGTCAGGGAAACGCCATACAGCCTGATCCACATCAATAATATGAAAACGGTTACCGAAGCCGGTGGGATAATTTGTCCGGCAACTCCATCTTTTTACAGTCTCCCCAAAACTATTGAAGAAGTTGCCGCAACTGTGATTAACAGGGTGATCGATTTAGTGGGTTTTGATCATGATTCTTATCAGTGGGGAAAATAAACTCTTTATTATAGCAGGTGACTTGCGAATTTATTGTGCATGACGCCTGGGTAAATTCGCAAGTCTAAATTCTGCTAATTACACAATCACCGGTACTTTCAATTCTCAATTCTCAATTTTCAATTCTCTAATCCTTATCTTTGCACCTCAATATGAATAAAAAGGTTGCATTTTATACACTGGGTTGTAAGCTGAACTTTTCAGAAAGTTCAGCAATCGGGCGTCAGTTTAATGATGCCGGTTTTGATACTGTATCTTTTACAGACAAGGCAGATGTATACCTGATCAACACTTGTTCAGTAACAGATCATGCTGATAAAAAATGCCGCAAAGTTGTTAAAGAGGCTTTAAAACATTCCCCAAATGCCTATATCGCCATTGTGGGTTGTTATGCTCAGCTAAAACCACAGGAAATTTCTGAAATCCCGGGTGTTGATATTGTGCTCGGTGCTGCCGAAAAATTCAGAATTATTGAATACATCAGCGATTTAACCAAGCAGGAGAAAACGCAGGTATACAATCAGGATATTAGCGAAACAAGAGATTTTATTCCTTCATATTCAATAGGAGACAGGACCCGTACCTTTCTTAAGGTTCAGGATGGCTGCGATTATACCTGTTCATTCTGTACCATTCCTCTTGCCCGCGGATCGAGCAGAAGTGAAACAATTGAAAATGTCTTTCAGCAGGCGAATGAAATTGCCAGCTCGGGTGTGAAGGAAATTGTACTTACCGGTGTGAATCTTGGAGATTTTGGGATTCGAAATGGTCAGAGAGTGGATAAGTTTTTTGATCTGGTCAAGGCTCTTGATCAGGTTGAGGGAATTGATAGAATACGGATTTCTTCGATTGAACCCAATCTGTTGAGTAATGAGATCATCAAATTTGTTTCTTCATCAGGTAAATTTGTTCCACACTTTCATATACCTCTTCAATCAGGCAGTAATAAAATTTTGGGTTTGATGCGCAGACGATACAAACGCGAATTATATGCCGACCGGATTCAGGAAATAAAAAGACTAATGCCCGATTGTTGTATCGGGGTTGATGTTATTGTCGGATTTCCCGGTGAAACCAGAGATGATTTTATTGAAACCTATAACTTTCTTAACGGGCTTGATGTTTCCTATTTACACGTATTTACTTATTCAGAACGTGAAAATACAGATGCAGTTAAGATGAGGGGTTCTGTTCCCGGTTCACAAAGAGCCGACAGGAGTAAAATGCTGCATATCCTTTCCGAGAAAAAACGCCGGGCGTTCTATGAAAGCCAGTTAGGAAAAATGGCAGAGGTGCTTTTTGAGGCGGATCATAAAAATGGTTTCATGCATGGATTTAGCCGTAATTATGTAAAAGTGAAAGCGCCATACGATCCTTTGATGATCAATGAAATGCGCTGGGTAAGATTGGAAAGTATTGCCGCTGATGGTGATATGGAAATTTCTGAACTGGCAGAATCCTTTGTTCATTGAACACTCGGTCTTTCTGGCCTTGTTTTCTTATTCCTGTATTAATTCTTTAGCTTTTTATTAACATTGTAAATTCTAACAAGATTGTATATTTAGCCTATGTTTCCAACCATAACCCACCTCATTGAATATTTAACAGGTATCAATATACCGCTACCAATTCAAACTTTCGGATTTTTTGTTGCTATTGCTTTTGCAGCGGGTTACTGGGCGCTTTCTCAGGAGTTTAAAAGAAAGGAAAAACTCGGACTTGTACTGCCTTTTACCCGTGAAGTCAGGGTAGGAGAGCCTGCAAGTACTCAGGAACTGGTATTCAACGGAATATTTGGGTTTTTAGTAGGTTATAAACTTCTGGATGGATTATTAAACTATTCCGCCTTTGTTGCCAATCCTCAGAGTTTTATTTTATCATCCAGAGGAAGTTTTCTTGGAGGATTGTTATTGGCTGGTTTATTCATCTACTGGGCTTATACAGAAAAGAAAAAGGAGCAGCTGACTCAGCCAAAAATTGTCAAAGAACTGGTTCATCCATATCAGATCATGGGTACATTGCTGATGTGGGCAGCCATATGGGGTTTCCTTGGCGCTAAAATATTCCATAATCTGGAGTACTGGGATGATTTTATTCAGGATCCGATCGGCGGACTATTGTCCTTTAGTGGTTTAACCTTTTATGGAGGTTTGATTATGGGCGGGGCTGCGGTGATTTATCATGCCAATAAGTATGGTATCAAATGGATTCACATGCTGGATATCGCCGGTCCGGGAATGATGCTAGCCTATGCGGTTGGGCGTATTGGATGTCATCTGTCGGGTGATGGCGATTGGGGGATAGAAAACCTTGCCCCAAAACCATCCTGGTTAAGCTGGGCTCCTGATTGGGTTTGGGCCTTTAAATATCCTCATAATGTGGTTAACAGCGGTGTTCCAATACCCGGTTGTACCGGCCCTTTTTGTAATGAACTTCCTTTTCCAGTCTTCCCTACACCATTCTATGAAGTAGTTATGGGTCTGTTCATATTTGCACTTTTATGGGGATTCAGGCATAAAATTAAAATAGCTGGGCTCATGTGGTCATTTTACCTGATATTTAACGGACTGGAACGTTTCCTTATTGAAACTATACGTGTAAATTCTGAATACCATGCCTTTGGTCTTGCTTTTACTCAGGCCGAGATGATATCTACCATTCTGATTTTGTTGGGTATTGCCGGTATATTCTGGTCCTTAAAGAATGCTGACAAATATTCATTGCCAATAAAATCCTGACCCATGGATCTTCCAAAACTCACAGCTGGTGTAATAGCCTTATCCAAAGAAGTTGGTGAATTTATCAGAAGGGAGGCTCTGGTCTTCGAGCTTGAACGTGTCGAGTACAAGGGCCTTCATGATATGGTTTCCTATGTTGATAAAACCGCAGAAATAAGTATTGTTAAAGGCCTGAAGGCTTTGCTTCCTGAAGCCGGATTTGTAACGGAAGAAAAAACCGCCACCATTACCGGTGAGAAATACGATTGGATTATTGACCCACTCGACGGAACAACAAACTTTATACACGGGCTTCCTACTTATTCAATCAGTATTGCCCTGCAATGTAATAATGAACTCATTCTGGGAGTGGTTTATGAGATAAACAGAGACGAATGTTTTTCAGCCTGGAAAAATGGGGGTGCGTACCTCAATAATAAACGAATCAGGGTATCAAAAGCTTCCCCGATTGAAAATACATTGCTTGCAACCGGTTTTCCTTATTATGAATTTGGAAAACTTGATGCCTATCTTGCTGTTTTAAAGGAACTAATGCAACGATGCCATGGGGTCAGAAGAATTGGTTCTGCTGCCATCGACCTTGCCTATGTAGCCTGTGGAAGGTTTGATGGTTATTTTGAATTTAATCTTAATTCGTATGATGTAGCTGCAGGGATGGTTTTGGTTAGGGAGGCAGGTGGTGAAATATTTGATTTTTCAGGTGGAAATGATAGTATTGAAAAAAGAGAAATGGTGGCAACCAATGGATTGATCTCTGCTGAATTACTTTTTATATTAGAGGATAAATTTACTTCGTTTGATATAGATTAAAACGATCCTTAGTATTTAATAATGGAGTTATCCCATTCACATTGTCACAATTAATAAATTAATCATCATGTCAACGACAAAAAAAATCCTGATTGTCCTTTTAGCGATATTTATAATTATTCAATTCTTCAGGCCTGAAAAGAATCAGTCGATTGCCGAAAGTCCAAATGATATTTTTGCTCATTATCAGGCATCTGAGAATACGAAACAACTCATTCATACTTCGTGCTATGATTGTCATTCCAACAATACGGTATATCCCTGGTATGCCGAAATACAGCCGGTGGCCTGGTGGCTTGCTGATCACGTTAATGAAGGTAAATCTGAATTGAATTTTTCTGAATTTGCGAGCTATTCCCCTAAAAAAGGAGACCATAAGTTGGAGGAACTTGTTGAAATGATTAAAGAAGAGGAGATGCCACTTAAGTCTTATACTCTGATACATGGTGATGCCAGATTATCTGATGTGCAGCGTGATGAATTATCCAAATGGGCAGAAGAAGTTAGAGCCCTGATTCAGCCCAACATCAAGTGATTTAGATATCAGACCTCAGACCTCAGACAACAGAAAACTGAAAATCCCCTCTTCAGATCATATCCGAAGAGGGGATTTCATTTAGGAAATATTATTATTTATAGAGCTTCCGAAACTACCTCAGTTACTTCAGGAACCATACGTTTTAAAAGGTTCTCAATACCTGATTTAAGTGTAATTGTTGATGAAGGGCATCCACTGCACGAACCACGTAACTCAACAGTAACTATACCTTCTTTAAATGATCTGTAACTGATTGCACCGCCATCCTGCTCAACTGCCGGACGAACATAATCATGTAATATCTGTTGTATTTTTATTTCAGTTTCTGAACCTTCAAAACTCGCAAGAGCTTCTTCCTTCTCAACGATATTAAGTTCAGATTCAACGGCTCCTTTTACAAATTCTTTTAATATTGGCTCAATATCCTGCCAGTCGGCAGTTTCAGCTTTAGTGATCGTTACGAAATTACTAGCAAAAAATACACCCGTAACGAAATTGAATTTAAAAAGCTCGCGTGCAAAATGTGATTTCTCTGCACTTTCCCTATTTGGAAAGTCAATACTATTATTGGTAAGTAATTTATTAACCAGAAACTTACGGGTAGCAGGATTTGGAGTAATTTCAGTATATACGTTTGTTGTTGAAGTTGCAGTGCTCATATTCATGTATTTATATACAAATTTACTAATTTTTAAATTACTGAACTTCTGAATTGAAGTTATGACACATGAATGACTGCTTGTATTCCAGTATAATTAGAGGGAGAAATAGCCTTCAATTCTTGTTTAACTTCATCTGATATGTCAAGTTTGTCAACAAATTCAGCAATGGTGTCTTTATTAATTTGCTGATTGGTCCGGGTAAGGTCTTTTAAGGCCTCATATGGATTAGGATAAGCTTCGCGACGCAAAATGGTTTGTATTGCTTCAGCAACGACTGCCCAGTTTGATTCGAGATCAGCCTGAATACTAGCTTCATTGAGTAATAACTTTTTAAATCCTCTCAGGGTTGATTTTATTGCAATCAGGGTATGCGCGACTGGTACTCCAATATTTCTGAGAACGGTAGAGTCAGTTAGATCCCGCTGAAGCCTGGAAACAGGGAGTTTTGCTGCTAAATGCTCAAATACTGCATTTGCCAGCCCCAGGTTACCTTCAGAATTTTCAAAATCGATAGGATTTACCTTATGGGGCATTGCAGATGAACCTACTTCTCCTGCTTTGATCTGTTGCTTAAAGTAATTCATTGAAATATAAGACCAGATGTCTCTGTTCAGATCTATCAAAATACTGTTTATTCGCTTAAGGGCATCACAATGCGCCGCAAAATTATCGTAATGCTCGATTTGCGTTGTATACTGAGAACGGTTTAATTTCAAGCGATCATTCACAAACTTATTTGCAAAATCTGTCCAGTCAATATCAGGGTAGGCGACATGGTGCGCATTAAAATTTCCAGTTGCTCCACCGAATTTAGCGGAAAATGGGATCGATTTCAATTGCTCTACCTGGGTTTCAATCCGCTCAACGAAGACCTGCAGTTCCTTTCCCAGAAGGGTTGGAGATGCCGGCTGACCATGGGTATGAGCAAGCATAGGTATGTCAGACCACTCTGAAACTCTAGCCTTTAAATGATCCAATAACTCGTTTAGTGCAGGGAGATAGGATGATTGCACAGAAAGTTTAAATGAATGAGGTATTGCGGTATTATTAATATCCTGAGAAGTCAGGCCGAAATGAATAAATTCTTTAAACTCATTTAAACCTGTTTCATTAAACTTGTCTTTTATGAAATATTCCACCGCTTTTACATCATGGTTGGTTGTTTTTTCTATTTCTTTAACCGCCCTGGCATCGGCTTCAGTAAAATTTAAATAAACAGATCTCAACACTTCGAACTTACTTTTATCGAATTTTTTTAATTGTGGTAAGGGCAACTCGCACAATGAGATAAAATACTCCACTTCTACATAAACCCTAAACTTGATTAAAGCAGCTTCAGAAAAGAAATCAGATAATTCTTTAGTAGAATTATGATAGCGTCCATCTATCGGAGAAATGGTAGATAATGGAGAAAAGTTCATATCGAGATTTTTTGCGAAGTTACGATTTTTATTTATTGTCTGAGGTTAGCGTATGAGGTCTGAGGTCTGTGGTATGAGATCTGAGGTATGAGATCTGAGGTATGAGGTATGAGGTATGACTTCCGACCTCAGGCTTCCGACTTCCGACCTCCGATCTCATTAAATTTAAATATTTTTTATGGAAACTTTGGAATTTATAAATGTTTCCATAGTTTTACCGCCGAATCAAAAAAGGATGGGATTGGAAGTAAGAGAGTATATCATTTCTGAGTCGGATAAGCTTTTCTGCCAGTATGGTTTTAAAAGTGTTACGATGGATGATATTGCCAGGCATCTGGGAATGTCAAAAAAGACTATTTACACTCATTTTTGTGATAAAAATGAGATTGTAAATATAGTTATAGATATCAAACTGAATTGTCAGAAATGTCTGATCAAAGAGAATATCGATGCTGCAGAAAATGCTGTTCATGAGGTGTTTTTTGCTGTAACAAATATGAAGGAAGTCTTATCTAATATCAACCCGACTTTGTTCTATGATCTTCAAAAATATCATCCTAAGGCTTGGTTATATTTTAAAGAGTTCAGGGAAAAGCATCTTTATACAACCATTTATGATAATTTGTTACGTGGGATTAAGGAGGGTTATTACCGGGAAGATATCAAACCGGATATTCTGACACAGATGAGATTAGAACAAATCGATCTGATCTTCAGTGGGAATTCTGCTTATACCAATGGTAAATATGGACTTGTTCAGGTAATGTCAGAATTGACAGAGCACTTTTTATATGGGATATGCACCTTAAAAGGACATAAACTAATTAATAAATACAAAGAAATAATTGAAGAAGAATAAACTAACTATGAAGTACAAATACTTAACCCTAATCCTTTTTCTGTTTAGCGCTTTACATGCCAGGGCACAATTAACAGATACTGTAGCTCATTTTAATCTGCAGGAGGCTATAGAATATGCACAGAGAAATCAGAGCGCTATTCAGAACGCTAAAATTGATGAAGAAATTGCTGCAAATACGGTAAAGCAGACCATCGGAATTGGTTTGCCTCAGGTGAGCGGAAATTTAAATTTTAATGATTTCCTTAAAGTGCCTACCAATTTATTACCAGGTGAGTTTTTCGGCCAGCCAGGCACACAGGTTCCGGTTCAGTTTGGTGTTAAATATCAATCGGCATTCGGACTTGAAGTCAATCAGTTATTGTTCGACGGAACCTATCTTGTAGGCTTACAGGCCTCTAAGACTTATAGGGAATTGTCTAACAAGAGCCTGACAAGGAGCCGCATTGAAACAGCAGTTGCGGTAAGCAAAGCCTATTACTCAGTACTGGTAAGTAATGAGCAACTGAGTCTTCTGGATGCCAATTTACTTCGTTTAAAAAAATCATTGAATGACACAAAAGCCCTGTATGCCAATGGTTTTGTCGAGAAAATTGATGTTGATCGCCTAACCGTACTTAACAACAACCTTGAAACTGAACGTGAAAATGTAATCAGGCTTCTGGAGTTTAATGTAAATCTGTTGAAGTTTCAGATGGGGATGAGTATCCAAAGTAAGTTGACTTTAAAAGATTCAATAGCGGGTCTTCAGGTGGTTCAATCTATGGACGTTTATGATGAAGACGCATACAAAAACAGAATAGAATACTCCTTGCTCGAAACACAGAAAAAATTGAATGAACTTGATTTAAAGCGATACAAAAGTCAGTTCTTGCCATCACTTTCGGCATTTGGAAGTACTTCACAAAGTTTGCAGTCCAATAATTTTAACACTTTGTTCGACAGAAGCTTCCCAACAACGGTTATTGGTTTTCGTCTGGCTGTTCCTATCCTTTCAGGAGGGATTAAACTATATCAGGTTCGTAATGCAAAGCTGGAAATCCTGAAAACTCAGAACAATCTCATCAACCTCAGAAATGGGATCAGTCTTGAGGTTGAACAGGCTCAGACTACTTACCGGAATGGTCTTAAGTCCCTTGAAAATCAAAACCGTAATATGGAACTCGCTCAGGAAGTATTAAGGGTTACAAAAATTAAATACGAACAGGGGGTTGGTTCAAGTATTGAAGTTACATCAGCTGAAACTTCTCTTAAGGAAGCACAAAACAATTATATCAATGCACTTTATGATCTTTTGATCAACAAGGTAAATATGGATAAGGCATTAGGGAAGATAGTTTATTAAAAGATTAAAAACATTACCGGCCAGCTTATTGGCATAAAAAACTAAAAACTATCCGCTCAGAGCGGAACATTAAAAAACTCAAAAATAACACAAATGAAAAGGATAATATTGATCTCTACTGTTATTTTTCTCGCGTCATGCGGAGGAAAACCTACTGATAAAAAATCTGAGCTTGAGGCCTTGAAGAAGGAGCGTGCAGTATTAAATTCAAAAATCGAGAAGCTTGAAGCTGAAGTTGGAAGTGTTTCTACTGCCGGGGACGTGAAAGATGTTTCTGTTTTGGAATTGAAAGAAACTTCATTCAAAAACTATTTGGAAGTTCAGGGCAAAATTGATGCAGAAGAGAATGTTCAGGTAAACCCACAGGCTCAGGGTATTGTAACTGCGGTTTATGCAGTTATAGGACAAAATGTGAAAACAGGGCAGGTACTGGCCCAAATAGATGATCAGGTTTTGCGCCAGAATATTTCTGAACTTGAAACCCAACTCGACCTTGCAACAACTCTTTATGAGCGTCAAAAGAGTCTCTGGGATCAGAAAATTGGCACAGAAGTCCAGTTTTTAAATGCAAAAACACAGCGGGATGCAGCTCAGCGCCGAATAGAAACCCTAAAGACACAAGTTTCTATGTTTAAAATCAAATCTCCTATTTCAGGAACTATCGATGCGATGGATTTAAAAGTGGGACAAGCAGTTTCACCGGGAATGTCAGGAATCCGGGTAGTAAATGCCAGCAAATTAAAGGCAAAGGCTTTGGTTGCAGAATCTTATGCCAGCCGGGTTAATCAGGGAGATAATGTTCAGGTAATATTGCCTGATGTCCCGGATACAGTTTCAACAAAAATCTCTTTCGCATCCAAGACTATTGATCCGGTGTCGAGGAGTTTTACCGTTGAAATCAATCTGCCCTCAAATAGTAGATATCGACCTAATATGCTTTCCATTCTCAAAATAATTGATTACCAAAACCTTAAGGCCTTAGTAATCCCGGTAAATGCTGTCCAGAAGGCCGAGAATGGTGATTATGTCTTTGTTGAAGAAGGTGGTAAAGCAAAGCGCGTAAATGTACAGGCAGGTAAAATTTCTGAAGGACAGGCTGAAATTATTTCCGGTCTTAAAGTAGGAGACAAGGTTATCATTGCAGGTACCAATGGTTTAAGTCCGGGAGATATAGTTAAAGCAAATTAATTGTATTCACCTGATAGAGACAACATCATAATTTAAAATAAGATGGAAGACATTAACAAAGAATTTAAACCATCCAGTTGGGCAATTGAAAACAGGACAGCCATTTATGTGCTTACCGTTATCATTTCTGTAATTGGATATTTTTCATATTTAGGATTGCCAAAGGAGAATTTTCCTGAAGTAGTAATACCTAAAATATTTATTCAAACTGTTTATCCGGGAACATCTCCTGCCAATATGGAGAATCTGGTGACCAAACAGATAGAAAAGCAGTTGAAGTCTGCTTCAGGATTAAAGAGGATCACTTCCAATTCCTATCAGGATTTTTCTATAATTACAGCCGAGTTTAATACCAATGTTGAAACCAAAGATGCCAAGCAAAGGGTTAAGGATGCTGTAGATAAGGCGAGACAGGATCTTCCGTCCGACCTGCCGAATGAACCTAATGTAATGGATATTAATCTTTCGGATTTGCCGATCATGTATCTGAATATTTCTGGTGACTATGACCTGAAGAGTCTTAAAAAATACGCCGAGGAAGTTCAGGATCAGGTTGAAAGCCTTAAAGAAATTTCCGGTGTCGACATTGTCGGAGCCCTTGAACAGGAAGTACAGATTAATGCAGACCTGAATAAGATGGCCGCGACTCAGATTTCATTTGGAGATATTGAACGTGCTGTGGGTTATGAGAACCTTACTATTTCTGGCGGAACCATAAAAATGGATGGGGTTCGCAGGACGCTGAATGTAAAAAAGGAGTTTGTAAGTGCTCAGGAATTATCTAATCTGATTATTAAAACTCCGACAGGCTCGTCGGTCTATCTTAGAGATATTGCTGAAGTAAAAGATTCATTTAAGGAACAGGAAAGTTATGCCCGATTATACGGAAAGAATGTTATTACTTTAAATGTTAAGAAAAGGAGTGGTGAAAATCTGATCGATGCATCTGATAAAATTAATGCCCTCATTTTAGAAATGAAGGCCAAATCATTGCCTAAAAACCTTGATGTAAGAATAACTGGTGACCAATCAGACAGAACCCGTATCACTTTACATGACCTGATCAATACCATTATTATAGGCTTTATTCTGGTTACGGTAATCCTGATGTTTTTTATGGGTATAACCAACGCTTTGTTCGTCGCTTTGTCGGTACCCTTATCCATGTTTATCGCATTTATGGCTATGCCAGCCCTTGGAAGTATAATGGGTTTCAGTTTTACGATGAATATGATGGTTTTGTTCTCTTTCCTTTTGGGGCTTGGAATTGTTGTTGATGATGCCATTGTAGTGATTGAAAATACCCACCGGATCTTTGATAATGGAAAGGTTCCTATTAAAAAAGCAGCTAAAATTGCTGCTGCAGAAGTGTTCTTGCCGGTACTTTCGGGTACTCTGACTACCCTGGCGCCATTTGTTCCATTACTATTCTGGCCAGGTGTGATAGGTGAATTCATGTTTTTTCTGCCGATGACACTTATTATTACCTTACTTGCCTCACTGGTGGTTGCCTATATAATTAACCCGGTGTTTGCAGTAGATTTTATGGTGCCTGAAGATCATACGGCAAAAAAGCCAGTGTTTGATAAAAGCGTCAGAAAGATTCTCCTGATATTCCTGGGACTTGCTATTCTGGGCTATTTAATAAATTTTGGAATTGGAAACCTGGTGGTTTTCATTGCTTTACTCTATCTTCTGAACCATTTTTATGTGAGTAATGTTATCCGGAATTTTCAAACTAATGTTTGGCCGCGTGCACAGAATAAATATGTAACAGTACTTAAATGGGCTTTATCATGGCCCCGAGCCATGATGTGGGGTACCGTTGGATTGTTTTTCCTGACCCTTGTACTGGTCTCGGTGGTGTCTCCTAAAATTGTATTTTTTCCGAAATCGGATCCCAATTTCGTCTATGTCTATATTCAATTGCCGGTGGGCACAGATCAGGCGTATACCAATGAAGTGGTTAAGAAAGTAGAAGAAAATGTAACTAAAGTCGTAGGTAGGGATAATAAGGATGTATCCTCTATACTTTCCAATGTTACAATAGGGGTGACAGACCCTCAGAGTGAAGATCAGGGACAGTATACCAATATGGGTAAAGTAACTGTTGCTTTTGTGAGTTACGGTAAACGAACAGGTGAAAGTACCTCTGTCTATCTGGATAGGATCAGGGAGGCAGTAAAAGGAATTCCCGGGGCTGAAATCACTGTGGCCCAGGAGCAATCAGGTCCGCCAACAGCTAAACCGATTAGTATTGAGATAAGGGGAGATAATCTGGATTCACTTGTAAAAGTATCCGAAAATCTTAAACAATACCTCGATAGTCGTCAGATTGCTGGTGTTGAGGAGTTAAAATCAGATTTTCAAAATAACAAACCTGAAATTATATTCGATATTAATCGTGAGCGTGCTAACCGTGAGGGTATTTCAACAGGACAAATTGGTATGGATCTCCGTACCGCTATTTTTGGAAAGGAAGTTTCCAAGTTCCGTGATGCTAATGAAGATTATGAGATTAACCTACGGGCAAACGAAAGCCAGAGAAACAATCTGGATGCTTTGCGGAATATGAAAGTGACTTACCGGGATATGGGTATGGGCGGAATTATCCGTCAGGTGCCACTTTCTTCTTTTGCTTCTATTGATTACGTGAATACCTATGGAGGAATAAAACGTAAACAAGATAAAAGAATCATTATTCTTTCATCAAATGTACTGAGTGAATACAATCCAAATGAGGTAGTGGCTAATATTCAACGGGAGATTGATCAGTTTAAGTCTCCGGCAGGTGTTGAAGTTAATATGGCTGGTGAGCAGGAAGAGCAACAGGAAACGATGCTCTTTCTCGGCACAGCATTATTGATTTCATTAGGCCTTATACTAATTATTCTGGTTACTCAGTTCAATTCAATTACAAAACCACTGATCATTCTGAGTGAGATCTTATTCAGTATTATTGGAGTCTTACTTGGTGTCACAATATTCGGAATGGAAATGTCAATTGTGATGTCCGGAGTTGGTATAATTGCTCTTGCAGGTATTGTAGTCAGAAATGGTATTCTGCTTGTTGAATTTACCGATTTAATGATTGAACAGGGGATGGATGTAAAAGATGCGATCATTGAAGCAGGGAGAACCAGGATGACTCCGGTATTACTTACCGCTACGGCAACCATGTTAGGTTTAATTCCCCTTGCTGTAGGTTTAAATATGGACTTTGTAACCCTGTTCACCGAATTTGATGCGAACCTTTACTTTGGTGGAGATAACGTTGCTTTCTGGGGACCTTTATCATGGACCATGATATTCGGTTTGGGTTTTGCAACCTTCCTGACCCTGATTCTGGTGCCTTGTATGTTATTAATAGGTGATTCAAACTCTAAACGCATCAAAGCATGGTTTAAGAAGAAACCCGAAACAATTTAGTTCTGAATTCATAATAGTGATGAAGCGGGTCATTTTAAGTATGGCCCGCTTTTTGGTTTAAACTATTTAGTGTTTTGGCCTTTTTTAATATTAATTCTAATAAATTCCAAATGAGCAAAAAACCAAACAAACTAAATCCCGATTCTAATCAGGGAAAGGATGAACTTCCGGGCTATCCGGCTTATCCAACTGAAGAAGATATATTTCAGAAAGAAAAGAAAGTAGCTTTCGACGAGTCTGAAATTACAGGTCAAAAAAAACAATCATCCGATACCAGGCTGGATGAAGACCTTGATGTTCCCGGAGCCGAGCTGGATGATGCCAGTGAACTGATAGGCGGGGAGGATGAGGAAAATAATTATTATAGTCTGGGAGGGGATGATCATAGCGATCTTGATGAAAACTAGTTATTCTCTTGAGATCCCGGAAATTGGCAAATAGCTTTAAATCAGGTTTCTGATAAAATTTAACCGAGACCATAGAAATAAAAAAAGCCATCCTGGATTTATTCCGGGATGGCCAATTGTAATTTTAGGTTAATTATTGAATAGCAGCTGAATCAACAGCAACTGAATCAACTACAATAGTTGTGTCCATAACAGCAACAGAATCAGTAGCAACTTCTTCAGTTTTGTTTGAGTTACAAGCAGCAACTGATAAAGAGATAGCTAAAGCTAAAAAACCGAATTTGAATGAATTTTTCATTGTTTTTGTTTTAATTTATTTATAAATAATTACTCTTAATACTTGTTTGCGAAAAAGGTAACCCTGGTTAATCAAAAAAAAAATAAAAAAATAATTTCCTATCATTGGGTTACAATTCCTGATAAATAGTATTAATAGTGAAAAAAGAGGTAAAAAGTTCAGTTCCAGCAGATAGTGAGATTGTATTAGGGATACTGAATGATTCTAAGGAAACCCTTAGCCGATTATACACTTCCTATTTCCCTATGGTACTACAGTTGGTACTTAAGAATAATGGAAATGAAGATGATGCTAAAGATGTATTTCAGGAATCGGTTATCGTTCTTTACAATAAAGTTAAAGGGGGAAACTTTGAGTTAAACAGTAAACTCAATACTTTTTTGTATTCTGTTTGCCGAAGGTTATGGCTCAAGCGATTAAATGAGCAAAGCAAGACTATCAGAAATTTTCAGGACTTTTCTGAGATTGTTGCAGTTGAAGTGGACCTAGAGAAGCATGAAGAGAAGGACAAACAGTTTGCAATAATGGAATCGGCCCTAATGCAATTAGGAGAACCTTGTAAAACTATTATAGAAGATTATTACATACAAAACAGATCGATGCAGGAGATCTGTGAGAAATTTGGTTATACCAACGCGGATAATGCCAAAACTCAAAAATATAAATGCCTGCAGCGTTTGAAAAAATTATTTTTTCAAACCTAAACAGAAGAAGATGAAAAGTGATTTGGAATTGACAAATTTTATTGATGCTTATTTTAGGGGAGAACTGGAAGGATCTGCCCTGTCTGATTTTGAGCAATTGAGAAAAAGTGATCCATCCTTTGATATGAAGGTCGTGGAGCATCAAAACTTCTTATTGAATTTATCGGAATATGGAAGCCGGGTAAAGCTTTCATCTGACATGAATACAATTCACGAATCATTGGATATTCAGGCAATTAGGGATAAGGTTGCTCCTGAAGCACCCAAAGTGATGCGCTTATGGAAAAAGTATCGGATTAATACCGCTATTGCAGCCTCTGTTGCTTTTATAGCAGTCTCCGCGACCTTGATTTCAACCGGTTATTTTTCGAAGTCCCTCTCTACTAATGTTAATCTCTTGCGTCGGGAAATTAACAGTATCAAACGTTCCCAGAATGCCTTGATTAAAAACATTAATGATAAACCTGCTAAAGGTCCTGCAGATCCGGGAGTATTTGGAGGTACAGGTTTTGCATTATCATCCAATGGCTATTTAGTTACAAATTTCCATGTTGTTAAAGGGGCCGACTCAGTATATGTTCAAAATTCTGATGGTGAATCCTTTAAGGTGAAATTAATCTATATTGATCCGGCTTATGATCTGGCAGTACTCCAAATAACAGATCCAGGTTTTGAGAAGCTGGCAAGCTTGCCTTATGCCTTTAAAAAGGCTGCTTCAGATGTTGGAGAAGATGTATTTACCATTGGATTCCCAAGAGATGAGCAGGTTTTAGGAAAAGGATATGTCAGTGCAAAAAATGGTTATGCAGGTGATACAGTTGCTTATCAGGTTTCAATTCCGGTAAATCCGGGGAACAGCGGTGGCCCTTTACTCGATAATCGTGGAAATGTCATTGGGATTATAAATGGAAAGCAAGCATTATTGGATGGTGCAGCATTCGCAATAAAATCCTCTTTTATTCTTAAATCTATAGAAGCAATTCCACAGGATTCTTTGAACGAAAAACTTGTTGTAAATAAACGGAATACATTGGCCGGTTTAAGCCGTAAAGATCAGTTCAAAAAACTGGAACCATATATCTATATGGTTAAGGTTTACTAAATATTTTGTTTTGTGTTTATAAAGGCTGATTGAATTATGATTCTTTCAGCCTTTTATAGTTTAGCGGTCTACCTCACCAAGTACAATATCAATTGATCCGAGTATAGCGACCAGATCGGCAATTAATACGCCTCTGGATATCTCTGGGAGGACAGATAGGTTATTAAAACTGGGTGCTCTTGCTTTGACCCGTTTTGGGATTTCAGTTTTCCCATCGCATATAAAATAATATCCCAGTTCACCTTTTGGATTTTCAGCGCGAATATAAAAATCCTGCTCTTTGGGTATTATCTTTTTTGGAAGTTTGGCTCTGGGGTCAAATTCAGGACTTCGCTTTAATTCTTTTTGTAATCTGTCAAGGCATTGTTCAATAATGCGAATAGACTCTGCAATCTCATCTGTCCGTATTTTATACCGGTCCCAGCAATCACCGGTCTTGCCCATTTCACCACTCCCGACAGGAATTTCAAACTCAAGTTCAGGATAGACAGAATATTCATCTACACGCCTTAGATCCCATTTCAATCCTGAACCCCTGAGCATAGGACCTGAGCAACCATAATTAATGGCTACATCAAGTGGAAGTACCCCAATCCCTGCCGTTCTTCCAATAAATATTTGATTGTCTGTAAGTAACTGATTTAGTTCAGTCAGTTTTGGCTTGAAATACCCAATAAATTCACGGCAACGTTCTTCGAATCCAACAGGCAGATCATAGAAAAGTCCGCCGACCCAAATATAATTATATAGCATTCTAGAACCGGAAGCCCATTCCAGCATATTCATGATATGCTCACGATCACGAAAACACCACAGAAATGGAGTATAGGCGCCAATATCAATTCCATAGGTTCCGATGGCTATGAGATGTGAACTAATGCGGTTCAACTCACAAACCAGAACCCGGATATATTCGATTCTTTTTGGAATATCCTTGTCAATACCCATCATACGTTCAACACCCATAACAAATGCATGATCGTTATTCATGGAAGCCAGATAGTCCATACGATCTACAAAAGGGATGATCTGCTGATAAGTAAGGTTTTCGCAATGCTTTTCAAAACACCTGTGCAAATAACCCATATGAGGGATCACTTCGTTTACAATCTCCCCATCGGTGATGAGTTCAAGCCTTAATACACCATGTGTGGAAGGATGCTGTGGACCCATATTGATCAGCATCTCTTCAGGCTTTAGGCCTTCAGTCAATTGGGCATATCTGGTTTTACTAACCTGCATGATGCAATTTTATGATCTTATGAGTTCAGTTTATTTTGATCCCTTTATATTCTTCGGCTGCAATATAATCCTTACGCAGTGGATAACCCTCCCAGTCGTCAGGAAGCAGGATTCTTCTCAGATCAGGATTCCCTTCGAAATAAATTCCAAACAGATCAAATGCTTCACGCTCATGCCATTCGGCGGTACGCCAAACTTCTGAAACGCTGTGAAAATTTGGCAGAGTGCCGATATTTCTGTCGTGATACTTTGTTGTTTTAAGAACAAGTTGTTTTTTATGGGGTATTGAGGCCAGATGATAAACTACTTCAAATTGGTTCTTTTCAAGCCCATGGTCAACTGCACTCAGGCAGGATAGAAAATCAAACCAGGTGTTATTATTATCTCTGAGTTCTTCACAAACCTGCACAATAAGTTCCGGATCGATTTGTAAAGCAGGTTGCAAGCCATTGGTTTCAACATTGGTAATTACAGCCGGCCCGAATTTATCTGTTAGGAGATCCTTTATTTCATTAAAGTCCATAGGAATAGTTCAGGGTGCAAGCCTTACGATTTTCCAGCTATGTTTATCTGCTTTTTTATAAACAATCCTGTCGTGGAGCCGGCTGGGACGACCCTGCCAGAATTCGATGACCTGGGGCTTTACCAGATATCCGCCCCAATGCGCCGGCTTGGGAATCGTTTTGTTCTCATATCTTATCTCAGCTTCTTTCCAATCCCTTTCAAGATCTTCTTTGTCTTCAATTACCTGGCTTTGCGGAGAAACCAGAGCACCGATCTGACTTTGTTTTGGGCGGCTCTGAAAATAACGATCAGATTCTTCTTTACTGAGTTTTTCTACTGTTCCTTCAATTCTTACTTGCCTTGCCAGCTCAGCCCAGTGGAAAACAATCGCTACAACGGGATTTTTCGACATTTCCTTTCCCTTTGCACTCAGATAATTGGAATAAAACGTGAAACCCCTTTCCTCATATCCTTTTAATAATACAATTCTTGCACTTGGTTTACGGTCAATGCTGGTGGTAGCAAGAGTCATCGAGTTCGGCTCATGAATGCCCGCATCCATAGCCTCTTTAAACCATTTGCCAAATTGTTTGATAGGGTCTTTATCTACTTCCCTTTTAGAGAGTTTTTCAGAAATATATTCCTGTCGAAGATTTTCAAGTGTTTCTTTATCTACTGCCATTTTAAATGTTTTTCGCCCACTTGGTATAGGGTAGGTGTCTTATATTACAAACTTAACAATTGCGGATTGCATTCTATCATTTCAATGATTTTTAGATATATATTGTAAATTTATATACTTTAATGGTTGTTTAATTATTTTTTTTATGCTTAGTCCCCTTAAACCAAACAACGGAAGTCTGATCGTTTCAGAGCCATTCATGTCTGATCCTAATTTTAAAAGGTCAGTTGTGCTACTTACAGAATGTGAAGAGGCAGGGGCGGTAGGCTTTATTTTAAATCAGCGAAGTGATCTGCTGCTGAATGATCTGTTTCCTGATTTAAAGGGAGCCGGTTTTCCGGTTTATTTCGGAGGCCCGGTGGCCCCTGATACCCTTCATTTTATTCACTCTTGTTATGATAAACTGAATAGCGGAATTAAGATTAGAGAAGGGGTATATTGGGGAGGTAATTTCGAGACAATTAATATCCTTTTAAATAATAATGAGCTTAATCATACTGAGATCAAATTTTTCGTTGGTTATTCGGGATGGGGAGCGGGTCAGTTAAATGAAGAACTCAATCAGAATTCATGGTTGGTAACCGATAAATACAGTTCTGAGGTTATTTTTGTTGAAGATGAAGAAAACTTATGGAGGGAGGTGGTGATAGGCCTGGGGCCGAAGTATGCACACATTGCTAATTTCCCTGAAAATCCACAGTGGAATTAAAGTAATCGGTTGTCAGTTGCCGGTTATCAGTCAGATCGTTGCCTATTCTCAACTCTCCATTCTCCATTCTCAATTCTCTTCCATTTCCCTCGCACTTTCCTCCACCTTGCGCTTTAGTTCTTCCTTATAATCAATAAGTCTCTGTGAAAGTGCCGAATCGGATGTTCCTAAGATTTGTGCAGCAAGTATTCCGGCATTTTTGGCAGCATTTAATGCTACAGTAGCAACAGGAACACCATTAGGCATTTGAAGTATTGACAGGATTGAATCCCAGCCATCAATAGAATTACTTGATTTGACCGGAACTCCGATTACCGGAAGATGTGTAATGGAAGCAACCATTCCGGGTAGGTGTGCTGCACCTCCGGCACCTGCAATGATCACCTTTAAGCCTCTTTCAGCTGCTCTTCTTGCATATTCAAACATTCGTTCAGGTGTGCGATGAGCTGAAACAACGGTAATTTCAAAGTGAACTCCAAGTTCTTTTAATACATCTGCTGCCTCTTGCATAATGCCAAGGTCAGACTTGCTGCCCATTATTATGCCGACTTTAATCGCTTCAGTTGCCATATAATTTAATATAGATATGATATTGTAAACTAATAGTTTATAAAATTTACTTAAACCTTAACTTTAATCTTATTTTGCACAAATTTTGCTTTTTCAATAGCTTTCTGACGGTCATCATCCATTATGGTGACATGCCCCATTTTACGGAAGGGCTTAGTAAATTTCTTTCCATATAAATGAATGTAGACACCTTCCATTTCTAATACTTCATGCAATCCTTCATATTCTGCTGCTCCTTCATAACCTTTTTCGCCAAGCAAATTGATCATTACTGAATTGCTGATTGCGCTGGTATCTCCTGGAGGAAGGTTAAATATAGCCCTCAATAATTGATCATATTGCGAGGTGAAATTTCCCTCAATGCTCTGATGCCCACTATTGTGAGGGCGCGGGGCAATTTCATTAACCAGAAGATCGCCATCTTTTGTAAGGAATAGTTCAACTGCCAGAATTCCTACAATCTTCAGATCATTAGCAATCTTCATGGCCAGCTGATCCGCCCTTTGAAGTATTTCAAAATCTAAAGTTGAAGGGGAGATCAGAAATTCAACCAGATTTGCTTCTGCATTGAACTCCATTTCTACACAGGGAAATGTCTTTATAACCCCGTCTTCGTTTCTGGAAACAATTACAGATAGTTCCTTTTCAAAATCAATTAGTTCTTCGATAAGACTTGGTTCATCGAAGGCTTTTTCAAGGTCTGAAGCTGATTTTATCATTTTTACACCCCTGCCATCATACCCATCCCTGCGGAGCTTTTGTATGTACGGAAATGGAACATTCGCAGAGATTAGTTCATTTTTATTACCGAAAATTTTAAATGGTGCGGAAGGAATATCATTTTCCTGAAAGAACTGCTTTTGAACCCCTTTATCCTGAATGAGTCTGATTACCCTTGATTGAGGATAAACAGTTAAACCCTCTTTTTCGAGCTTATCAAGTGCATCAACATTTACTTTTTCAATTTCGATGGTTAAAATATCAACCTCTTTCCCAAAATTATAAACAGTATCAAAATCAGTTAATGAACCCTGAACAAATTTCCTGCAGAGATCCTTGCATGGAGCCTCTTTATCAGGATCCATTACGTAGGTGGTAATGTTATAATTTATTGATTCCTGAATGAGCATACGGCCAAGTTGTCCGCCACCAAGTATTCCAAGCTTAAGGTCACCGTAAAATGATTTCATATTGTTGCAAGTTTATGCCAAATCTGTGAGATTATCCAATTTTTGGTAGCTTTCCTTTCCTGACAGGAGAAATAAAACATCCGGACTAGTGCTCATAAGTAGGATTTAGCTGTTTAAAAGGCTCTCCTGCTCAATCTTCTTTTGCAGCTCTAGTATTGCCCCTATAAGTGCTTCGGGCCTTGGCGGGCAGCCCTGTACGTATACATCAACAGGAATTATTCTGTCAACACCTTTTACCACATGGTATCCATGCTGCCAGTATGGGCCTCCGCAGTTGGAACATGATCCCATAGAAATCACATATTTTGGTTCAGGCATTTGTTCATACAGACGTTTGATGCGTTCAGCCATTTTAAATGTTACGGTACCTGCAATAATAATGACATCTGACTGTCTTGGCGATGGACGGGGAAATACTCCAAAACGATCCAGATCGTAGGTAGATGCCATGGATCCCATCATTTCGATCGCACAACAGGCAATACCAAAACTCATTGGCCAAAGTGACGATAATCTCGCCCAGTTAAGTAAATCGTCAACCTTAACGACCATTACTGAACCACTATCGTTTTTCATTTCTAAACTCACAAGGCAGGTCTTTTAAATTTGGGTGTAAATCCAGGTTTTCCGGATGAAACCGGTGTTTCAGTGATTACTTTTTCAGCTATTGGAATCTCAGAATTTAGAGTAAACGACTTTGTTTGATAGGTTTCAGTATTCAAAGCCAGATAGGCAGAAAGAGGAATCTTTGAAGGTGAAACAGGTAAATATTGTTCAGGCCTGATCCAGTTCAGGTCACCTTTTTTCCAAACATATACCAATCCAATCAATAAAATGCCGACAAAGATGAACATTTCAAACAGGCTTAACCAACCCCAGTAAGAATCTGCATTTATCAGCTCCTGTTGACTGAAAACTGTTGCCCATGGAAAGATAAAGGCTAATTCAACGTCAAAAAGTAGAAAAACCAATGCTATGACATAGAAACGTGAATTAAATTGTATCCAGGAATTTCCTTGTGGTTCTTCCCCGCACTCGTAGGAAGTCAATTTTTCGGGATTTGGTTTTTTAGGTGCGACCAGTTTCCCTATGAAAAATGTAAAGAGCACGAATAAAACACCCATGATCAGGTAGATAAATATCTTACCAAACTCGCTTAACTGAGAAGTTTCATCCATTAATCAAAATTAAGAATAATTGAATTAAAGTATTCAAACGGTTCGTTATTTCTCAATTAATTATCATTAATTGTGGATAAGCTTTTTTTGAAATGAAAATAGATAGCATCAAATTCGCATGGAATATCTGATTGAATATGACTTTGAATAAATATAAAAAGATTGCTGATGAACTATCAGTAACAGAGAAGCAGGTGAAAGTAACCGTTGAGCTGCTTGATGAGGGTGGAACGGTGCCTTTTATCGCTAGGTACCGCAAAGAAGCAACAGGGAGCCTTGACGAGGTTCAGATTGCGGCTATTCGCGATAGAAAGCAGCAGCTTGAGGAGCTTGATAAGCGAAGGGAAGCGATTCTAAAATCGATGAAAGAACTAGAGAAGCTGACTCCCGAGCTCGAAAAGCAAATCATGGAAGCTGAAACCATGACTATCCTGGAGGATATTTATCTTCCATTTAAGCCTAAACGTAAGACCAAAGCATCTGTTGCGAGAGAAAAGGGTTTGCAAGGTTTGGCAGATTTCATAATGAACCAAAGTAGCACAGACCTGGATACAGAAGCCTCAAAATACATCAATGAGGAGCTGGGAGTATTGAATATTGAGGACGCTCTGAGCGGGGCAAGGGATATTCTGGCTGAGTTTATGGCAGAGCAGCCTGAACTTCGTAGCAAAATACGTGAGCTGTTCATTCAGTCGGGGACTTTTCATTCTAAATTGATTAAAGGGAAGGAAATTGAGGGGCAGAAATACAAAGACTATTTCGATTGGACAGAACCTGTAAAAACCGCACCTTCCCATCGGGTATTAGCTTTAAGAAGGGCTGAGAAGGAAATTATTCTCACACTTGATATTGAAGTACCTGAAGACCATGCGATCAGAATCCTTGAAGACTTATTTGTAAATGGGGCTAACCCTTCGTCAGAGCAGGTTAGTTTGGCTGCTGCAGATGCATATAAACGTCTGATTAAGCCTTCTATGGAAACAGAAATCCGTTTAATGACCAAAAAACAGGCAGATACTGAAGCAATACGGGTTTTTGCAGAGAATGCCCGCCAACTATTATTAGCTGCCCCCGTTGGCCAGAAACGTATCATGGCTATTGATCCCGGGTTCAGGACAGGTTGCAAGCTTGTTTGCCTTGATGATCAGGGTCAGCTAATTGAGAATACCAATATTTATCCCCACAATGGAGCAGAAGCCTCTAAGGAAGCTGCTAAAACCATAAAGTTTCTGGTCGAAAAGTATAGAATTGAGGCCATTGCTATAGGAAACGGTACTGCCGGAAGGGAAACTGAAACTTTTGTTAAAACACTACAATTAACTGATATTGTTATAGTTATGGTTAATGAAAGTGGTGCTTCGATCTATTCAGCATCCGATGTTGCAAGGGAGGAATTTCCGGATAAAGATATTACAGTAAGAGGGGCTGTTTCCATTGGCCGTCGTTTAATGGATCCTTTGGCAGAGCTGGTAAAGATTGATCCAAAATCAATCGGGGTCGGACAATATCAGCATGATGTAGATCAGAATCAATTACAGACCTCATTGGATGATACGGTGATCAGTTGTGTAAATTCAATCGGGGTGGAATTGAATACTGCTTCAAAGCAGATTCTGGCATATATTTCAGGGCTTGGTCCGCAACTGGCACAAAATATTGTCGAATACCGCAATAAAAATGGTGCGTTTAAAAGAAGATCTGAACTCAGGCAAATCCCTCGTCTTGGAGATAAAGCATTTGAGCAGGCAGCAGGATTTTTACGCATTCGAAATGCCGAACATCCACTTGATAGCAGTGCGGTACATCCTGAGCGTTATGCACTGGTAGAGCAAATGGCCAAAGATCTGAACTGCAAAGTTAAAGATCTGATGAAAGATGAACAGCTGCGTCAAAAGATCAAATTGCAGAATTATGTCAGTGAAAGTGTTGGTTTGCCTACCCTGAATGATATATTAAAGGAACTGGCAAAGCCGGGTCTTGACCCAAGGGAGCAATTTGAAGCATTTAGTTTTTCTGATGGTATCAATGCAATTACCGACCTTCATGTTGGAATGACTTTGCCTGGAATTATCACCAATATCACTGCTTTTGGAGCTTTTGTTGATATTGGTGTTCACCAGGATGGGCTCGTTCACCTGAGTCAGATGGCTGATAAATTCATTAAAGATCCAAATGAAGTGGTCAAGGTAAGCCAGAAAGTGATGGTTAGGGTAACTGAAGTTGATGTGAATAGAAAGCGTATCGCGCTTTCAATGAAATCAGAGAACAGACCTGAACCAAAGCCAAAACCTAATCCGAAGCCTGCGACAGTAAATATTATAAGAAAACCAAGAGAGAAAGAAGCTGCTCCGGAAACTGACATTGCAATTAAACTGGCTGCTTTAAAGAATAAATTTTCCTGAGGATATCCGTTTATATTTACCACCTGAATGAGTATGGAAGATAATTTTGATGCTGTAATTATTGGGGGTGGTGCCTGCGGACTCATGTGTGCTGTTCAGGCTGGATATCTTGGGAAAAGAACCCTGATTCTTGAGAAGAATGATAAAATTGGGGCTAAGATTCTTATTTCGGGTGGTGGACGCTGTAATTATACCAATTTATATTCGGCAGAATCCAACTTTATATCCGAAAACCCGCATTTCTGTAAATCTGCATTTTCGCAGTTTACAGTGGAAGATACCATCGCTTTTTTTGAGGCAAATGGCATTTTAGGAAAAGAAAAAACATTAGGACAGTTATTCCCTGTTACAAATAATGCAAAAGATATTGTGCAGGTTTTTGAATCGCTTTGTGCTGATCTTGGGCAGCAAATAATTTGCAATGCAGAGGTAAAGGAAGTTTTGAAGATGGAAGATGGGGATTTTATAATCAGTTATTCAAGGGCAGGGAAATTAAAAGAAATCAGGGTGCCAAAGGTTGTGATTGCAGCAGGCGGACTTCCCATTCAAAAAATGGGGGCAAGTGATTTCGGCCTCAAGGTAGCAAGGCAATTCGGACTAAAGGTCACTGAAACAGCGCCTGCACTCGTGCCGCTTACAATTACCGGTAGAGATGCTGAATGGTATGCTCAGCTTTCGGGTAATTCGATATTCAGCAGGGTTTCCAATGACAGGATTAGTTTTGAGGAAAATATATTGTTTACTCACTGGGGGCTAAGTGGTCCGGCTATCCTTCAAATTTCATCATATTGGCGACCCGGGGAACATATTTCTATTGATTTGTTACCTCATGATAAGATTATTGAACTTATTCAGGCTCAGAAGATGGTGAATGGACGTAAAACGCTCTCTGGATTATTATCTGATTTGTTCACAAAGAAATTTGCTGATGCCTTAGCAAAATTTTTACCTGTTGAAAAAAATCTGGCTTCCTTAACTAAGGAAGATATTCAGAAAATTGATCAATACATTCATCATTTTGATGTGAAACCTGCAGGTGACAAGGGCTATGATAAAGCTGAAGTAATGAGAGGAGGGGTAGCTACTGATGAACTATCCTCAAAAACGCTTGAGGCTAAAAAAGTGCCTGGTTTGTTTTTTGGTGGTGAATGTGTTGATGTAACCGGATGGCTGGGTGGTTATAACTTTCAATGGGCATGGTCGGCTGGTTTTGTTATTGCGCAGAATATTTAATTTGATAACGCAGACAGGGTTTAAAACCCTGTCTGCGTTTAAAACCCTGTCAGCTTTTTAATCACATTCCGGATGTGTGAAAGTATAAGTCTCAACATTACCCTGTGGGATTGTATAGCTTTCTGATCTGCTCATCTGCCACCAGAATAAATTTCGTGCTTTTTCACGACTAATAGTTTCATTCATTGTTTCGGTATCATACACACGACCATTTATGATCACATACTTGATTTTTTCGGTATTTCGGATGTCATCAAGAGGATTTGCATCCAGAATAAGCATATCTGCCAGTTTTCCGGTCTCCAGTGAGCCTATTTCCTTAGCCATACCTAAATGCTCAGCACCATTTAATGTGGCGCTCCTGATAGCCTGCAGTGACGACATACCTCCCTGGGCGAACATCCATAACTCCCAGTGTGCCCCAAGTCCCTGCAACTGCCCATGTGCTCCCAGGTTTACGTTAGTCCCGCCATCTGAAAGTTCCTTCGCAGCCCTTGCAACTTTAATATGGCCATAATCTGCAAATGCTGAAGTTGTTCTTCTTCTCGATCTTGAGTCGATTATATAGCGAGGGGTGTAACTTAAAAGCCGCTCATTTTCCCATACATTGGTACGGTCATACCAGTAGTTTTCGCCTGACTGAGATCCATAACTAACAATCAGAGTCGGAGTATAAGATGTGGTACTTTTATTCCAAAGTGCCTTAACATCTTTAAACAAGGGAACCTGAGGGATGTTATGTTCCAGACTGGTATGACCATCCTGGATATGAGTCAGGTTATGAAAGAAGGTAGATCCGCCTTCAGGAACAACCTCTAATTGTAATTCCCTGGCAGCCTGTATAATCTGCTGCCGCTGATCCCTCCTTGGCTGATTGTATGATTTTACGGAAAAAGCTCCAACAGCTTTCATCCTTCTCAAAGCAGATCTTGCATCATCCAGACTATTCACAACAGCTTTAAAATCTCCGTCAGCACCATACAGAATGGTTCCTGTCGAGTAGACTCTTGGCCCAACCATATGGCCAGCCCTGACCATTTCTGCCTGGCTGAATACCATTTCAGTATTGGCAGAAGGATCATGTGATGTAGTTACCCCAAAAGCAAGGTTGGCATAATAACTCCAATCCTGCTGCGGACTAACCCCATCAGAACTGGCTCTAAGATGACTATGTACATCAATAATACCTGGCATAATCGTTTTTCCGCTTGCATTAATGACCCTTGCACCTTCAGGAATACTTATGTTAGTACCAATGGCTGTGATTTTGTTTTGGTCGATCACAATTGTACCATTTTCAATCACTTCATCACCTTTCATCGTGATAATCCGCGCATTCGTTATCGCGATTTTGCCTTCTGGCAGATCTGATTTTAATCGCAAATCAATATCTAATCCCAAAGTGTCAGATTTGGCTACTTTTTCGGAGCTACCCAGAAAGCTAAAAGTACTGTGGATATCCCTTGAAAAATACTTAGGGCCCAATGTCCAGTTTAACCGCTTTGAGTCTTTACTCCAATGGATATAGGTCCCGGCATCTTTACTAACTTTTGTAAGAGGCAGGGATTTGTTATTAGAAGAAAGTTCCAATGCCATTCCTGTATTTGCAAAAGGGGTGATATAAACATTGAAGAGTTCTGTAAATGCTATCCATTTTCCATCAGGGCTCGGACTAAAGACATTTGCATAGGTTGATGTGTAATGAGTCCGGATATTTCCACCATTCAGATCCATACTTTTCAGCGCTTTTTTATCTCCCTCAGTACTCTGGAAAAATATACGGCTATCATTTGTATCAAAACTTGGACGGATACCATTGTTCAGAATTAAACTTGGTGTTCCCCCGTTTACCGGTATGGTATAGATACCGGGATTCTTTCCGAATGCATATCCTAATACATCATTTCCCACCCCTTTTCTGTAAACAATTTTATCCCCTCTGTTTGAGAACTTCGGACTATAATAATAACCCTTTTCAGTACTAAGTTTCATAAAGGAAGAGTCGGGTATACTAAACTTCATGATAGAGCCTCGATTATCATCCGACCAGCTTACATAGACCAGTGATTTACCATCCGGGCTAAAATCCGGTTCAAATTCAAACTCATTACCACTTGAAATCCGAATTGGCTTTCCGTTTGGAAGATCCTTTAAATAGATGTGTCCAGCTGCATTGAAAGCTACTTTTTTACCATCAGGAGATGTACTGAGCTGGCGGATCATTTTGGCGAAAAACTCCTCATTAAATACCTTCTGCTCAAAATGAAGAGCATCGGTGATTGTTTGATTGACACTTACTTCAAATGGAATTTCACTTAAATATTGAGTCAATACCTCAAGTTTTCTGATCTTTCCCTCAGCATAGAAAACAATCTCTCTGCTGTCTGGTGTCCAGGCAAAATTGGGATAAAGCCCAAAAATTGCCCAGGCTTCCTGCTGATCATGGCTAAGATCATCATAAACCGACCATTCTTCACCTGTTTGTAGGTCCTGTATAAATAACTCCGTATTCAAACGGACCCTTCTTACAAAAGCCAGAAACTTACCATCAGGTGAAATCTGAGGGCGCATAGCACCTCCGCTGCCTCCTGCAACAGTTTCTATACTACCATTTTCGCGATTGAGTCTGCGGATATTATAAATTTCGCCGTTCGGGTCTTTATTGTATTGGAATAAAGGACCCGGACTAACATCCTCAGAAAAGTAAACATATTTACCATCTGGAGAAACTACAGGCTCTCCGGCATCCTGCTGATCATTCTTTCTTATAGTTAGTTGAACACCTTCACCACCGCCTGCAATATGGTACATCCACATTTCTCCGGCACCAAGTGAACGCTTACTGGTGAAATGCTTTCTGGCTATTAAATATTCACTATCTGGTGTCCAGACTGCATTATTCAATAAGCGAAATGTTTCTGTAGTTATCGGTCTCTTACCGGATCCATCAGTATTCATGATCCAGATATTATCTCCACCGTCTTTGTCGCTTGTGTATGAAATATATCTTCCGTTAGGGCTAAATCTTGGTTGGACTTCTGAGGCCATGCCTCCTGCAAGCAATGTAGCTTTGCCTCCTGTAATTGGCATTCTGTAGATATCGCCAAGGAGATCAAAAACAATTGTCTGTCCATCCGGACTAAGGTCAAGGTTCATCCAGGTTCCTTCGTTAGTCTGAAAGCTTAATGATTTTGATGGCCCCGTAGGTTTTTCAACATTCCATTTCGGATTTTGCTGTGCTGACAACTCTAATGCCAGCAAAAATATTAATGTAAGTGTTAGTGCTCTCTTCATGTAAAAAATCAATTCAACCCGCAATTTAGTAAATATTCATAGTTTTGAGTTAATCAGCTATTAAATGAAGATTTCTTGATTTTATTGTGATAAATCATTAAAGCCCGAACCAACAAGAATGACAATTCAATCAATCCTTTCTAATTACTGGGGTTTTTCCACATTCCGGCCATTGCAGGAGGATATTATTCAGTCGGTTCTGGAGGGTAAGGATACACTTGCGCTCATGCCTACAGGAGGGGGTAAATCCCTGTGTTTTCAGGTTCCTGCACTATTAAAACCGGGTATCTGCATAGTCGTTTCACCATTGATAGCCCTGATGAAAGATCAGGTTGAGAATCTGAAGGAAAAGGGTATAAAGGCAATCGCAATTATTTCAGGTATGGGAAAAAGGGAAGTAGATATTGCCCTGGATAATTGTATTTATGGAGATATCAAGTTTCTCTATCTTTCGCCCGAAAGACTTTTGTCGGATCTGGTAAGGGAGCGTATCAGGCATATGAAAGTCAATCTGATCGCAATAGATGAAGCGCATTGTATATCGCAATGGGGTTATGATTTCAGACCTCCATATCTTCATTTAACTGAATTAAGGGAACTTCATCCTGAAATTCCTGTACTTGCCCTTACCGCAACCGCTACTGAACGTGTTGCAGCAGATATACAGCAAAAACTCAATTTTAAAAATGGGCAGGTATTCAGAAAATCTTTTGAACGATTAAATCTGAGTTATCTGGTTTACAATGAAGAAAACAAACTTAGAAAGCTCATATCCATAGCAAAGAATGTAAAAGGCTCTGGCATTATTTACGTCAGGAACAGACGTGAAACGCAGGAAGTTTCCAGACAACTCAATCTGGAAGGCATAACAAGTGATTTTTATCATGCCGGTCTTGAAACTCCTTTAAGGATGAAAAAGCAATCTGCCTGGAAAAGCTCGGAGATCAGGATAATAGTTGCAACAAATGCATTCGGTATGGGAATTGACAAAGCGGATGTTCGTTTTGTCATCCATCTGGATTTGCCCGAGAGCCTGGAAGCATACTATCAGGAAGCCGGAAGGGGAGGCCGGGATGAGAAGAAAGCTTATGCGGTTTTACTATATTCTAATGCAGATAAAGCTCTGATTACTAAAAGACTAGATCAGCATTACCCTTCAATTGATGAGATAAAACAGATCTATCATCATCTTGGAAATTATTATCAGCTTGCCTATGGGGCGGGGGAAGGCCTTTCATTAGAATTTGATCTGGCAGATTTTTGCAACAGGTTTAAATTGGATCCTATACGAACGATACATGCATTAAAGTTTCTTGAGCATGATGAATATATCGCATTGAGTGAAACCGTCTTTTTACCCTCCCGGGTTCAGGTACTTTTTGCGCATGAAGATCTTTATCGTTTTCAGGTTGGTCAACCGGCTTTCGATCATTTTATTAAAGTTTTATTAAGATCATATGGAGGTGTTTTTGAACAGTTAGTAGGTGTCAAAGAGAGCGATCTCGCAAAACGGGTTGGTATTAGCAGAGCTGAAACGGTTAAAATACTTAGCAAATTACATGAGCTGCAGGTAATTAATTATATACAGCAAACTGATAAACCTCAGTTAAATTTTATTAAGCCAAGGGCCGACTCACTACATCTGTATATTGATCGAAAATACCATGCAGATCGCTATCAGATTCATAAATCACAGGTCGAAGCTGTTCTGGCTTATGCAGAAAATCATAAATGCAGGAGTCAGCAATTACTCCACTATTTCAACGAAACCCATGCAAAGGTTTGTGGTGTGTGTGATGTTTGTATTGAAAATAGAAAGCTGACAAAAAGTGATGGCCGTACTGATGAAATTATCAAGGAAGTTTTAAATGAATTAAGTAAGAATCCTTCACATCTCGATCAGCTCATGGAAGCCATAACTACAGGTAATTCTAATGAAAGGCTTAAGGTTATCAGAATGATGCTTGATGCCGGAACGATTAAAGTGAACGGGGAGTTTTACTATTTAAAAAGCTGAAGGTTTTAAATATGGGTGTTACCTCCCCCTGCCAGCACACAGGGCCAAACGCGCCTCCCTATCCGAAGGAGTCCTTTGGACCAGCGGGGGATAGAATGGATTTTCTCTGAAAAGGGCAATTCATCCCCCTGCAGTTTGACCCCCATCCTCCTAAAGAGGTTAGAATAATACCCAGATATAAGAATGTAAACAGATTTTTTGGGCAATTACTAATAGTGATTTTTATGCTTATTTATTTATATTGTAACTTAATTATTGCGTTTGTTATCAAAAGAAAAAGGACCATGAGAAAGTTTTTACTGAATCTAATTGCTTATCTCTCTGCAGGTGTACTGTTATTGTCATCCTGCAATGGATTTGACTGTATAGAAGGCTCTGGCAATCAGGTCACTGAAACCAGGGATATAGGAACATTTACCCAAGTTAAGACAAGTGGTTCTCTTAAAATTGTACTTAGCCAGGATTCAACAAGTTCTGTCAGGATTTTAGCTGATGATAATATTCAGGAGGAGATTCAAACCAGACTTAGTGGAAGAACGCTTAAAATTGATATTGACGGGAATTTTTGTGATGCAGGCCCGGTTACGATTTACCTTAGTTCAAAGGACTATCAAAAAATTGAATCTTCAGGTTCCGTTGAAATTTTGAGTGATGGAAAATTAGACCTAAACGAACTTGATGTGGATCTGCAGGGTTCATCAAAGGTGACGCTCGATCTGAACGTCAAATCATTAAAAACTTCTTCAAGCGGCTCATCTGAAATAGTTTTGAAAGGGCAGGCCGGAAGGCATGATCTGGATATGACCGGATCCAGCTCTGTAGAAGCGCTCGGATTTGTGGTCGGAGAGTACCGGATTAGTAGTACAGGTGCAAGCAAATCACGGATTAATGTATTAAATTCACTGGAAGTTAATTCTTATGGAGCCAGTGAAGTGGAGTATAAAGGTAAACCTTCTAAAATTAACAAAGATAATTCAGGTGCTTCAGTAGTCAGAAGCATCAATTGATTCTCATAGACATTCGAGTTTTATAAATTTCGCACAGATTAAATAATATTATTAATTTAAGCCTTATCAATGCGAAATAATAAAGAGACGATAAAAGCCTGGGCCATGTTCGACTGGTCCAATTCAGCCTATAATCTGGTCATTACATCCACAATCTTTCCAGCTTATTATACAATAATTACTACCACTGAGGAATTTGGGGATCAGGTAATTTTTTTTGGCAGAACTTTTACTAACACCGCGCTATCAAATTATGCGCTGTCGCTAGCCTACCTTATTATGGCTCTTTTACTTCCGGTATTGTCCTCGATCGCAGATTTTAGGGGTAATAAGAAAATATTTATGAAGGTATTTACCTATATAGGAAGTATTTCATGTGCCGGTCTTTATTTTTTTAAGCTGGAAACACTCGAACTTGGTATCATCTGTTTTACATTGGCTGCAATAGGTTATATCGGTGGGGTAATGTTCAATAATTCGTATTTGCCTGAAATTGCCACCGTAGATCAACAGGACAGGGTAAGTGCTAAAGGTTTCGCTTTCGGCTATGTAGGAAGTGTTATTCTTCAGATTATCTGCTTTGTTTTTGTTCTTAAGCCTGAGCTTTTTGGTATTACAGATGCTTCATTACCCGCTCGTTTATCTTTTCTATTGGTAGGTATCTGGTGGATAGGATTTGCTCAGATCCCATTTAAAAAGTTGCCTGCAGGAAGTCCTAACTACGATAAGATCACAAAAAGTACGGTTAAAAATGGATTTCAGGAACTTCTCAAAGTTTGGAATCAGCTAAAGTCGATGGTTTTATTAAAAAGATTTCTGCTCGCCTTCTTTTTCTATTCAATGGGAGTACAGACAATTATGCTTGTTGCTGCGGGCTTTGGAGAGAAAGTACTGAAACTTGGCACCTCAAAATTGATTGCTATCATTCTGATTATTCAGTTGGTGGCAATAGTTGGTGCATTGATTATGTCGATTTTTGCAAAGAAATATGGTAATATCCAGGTTATTATGGTTGTTCTGTCGATCTGGATTGGAGTATGTATTACAGCTTATTACATTGAAAATGAAACTCAGTTCTATGCTGTTGCAGCAGTCGTGGGATTGGTAATGGGAGGGATACAGTCCATTTCCAGATCCACCTACTCCAAATTCCTTCCCCAAAATACACCCGATACAGCATCTTTTTTTAGTTTTTATGATGTAACAGAGAAGATTGCGATTGTTATTGGCCTGTTCAGTTTTGCATATATCGAAGAATTTACCGGAAGTATGCGCAATTCGGCCATTAGCCTCGCCGGATTTTTTATATTTGGTTTAATCATCCTTTTCTCAATCTTTTTTATAAAGTCAGAAAATTCAGATAGTTTGCGTTCAGTATAATTTTTTTTCGGAATTTAGCAGGATTCCCTTCCTCCTGATAAAATCTGTTTTAAGAATATGAATGTTGAATTATTTATTCCCTGCTTTATCGATCAGTTATACCCTCAGACTGCATTTAACACGATTAAGATTCTTGAAAAGGCTGGATGTAAAGTAATGTATAATGCTGAACAAACCTGTTGCGGACAACCGGCTTATAATGCTGGTTTTTGGGAAGAGGCTAAAGTGGTAGGAGCAAAATTTCTGAATGATTTTTCTGATAGTACCTATATCGTTTCACCTTCGGCATCCTGTACAGGTATGGTAAAAAATTCATTTAACGACCTTTTTACGAATACTGCAGTACATAATAAATGCCGTTCCATTCAAAATAACATTCATGAATTATCTGGATTTCTGGTGAATATTCTGAAGAAAGATTATTTTGGAGCAGAATTGGAAGGAAGGGCGGTTTATCACGATTCCTGTTCAGCATTAAGGGAATGTAATATTAAAACCGAACCCAGGCAGTTGCTGACAAAGGTGCATGGTCTTGACCTTGTTGAGATGAAGGATACAGATGTTTGCTGTGGTTTTGGGGGCACGTTTGCAGTCAAATTTGATTCTATCTCCAGTGCCATGGCAGAACAGAAGATTAATAATGCACTTGAAATGGAGGCTGATTATATTATTTCAACTGATGCATCCTGTTTAATTAACCTTCAGGCTTATATTGATCAGCATAATCTCAAGCTAAAAACTATGCATATTGCTGATGTTCTGGCAAGTGGTTGGGGAAATGTATAAACCTGTTTTTTAAAGGTTTTACCCGATCAGGAACGCAAGCCCATTGCTTACAGGATCGCAAAGATCCTTTACTTTTTTCTCCCGGAATAATTTTTCAATCAAATCACGTGCAACCTTATAATCGTCATGAATAGGGCATGGATGTGAGGCTGAACATTTGCTTAAACCCAGACCACAACCCTTAAATACCTGGTCTCCTTCAATGGCCTCCACGATATTGATTATTGGCTGAACACGCTGTGATTCATTGATGAAAAAACCGCCTGATGGCCCCTTGGAGCTATGTATTAAACCTTTCCGCACTAAGGTTTGTAGTATTTTACCAACAGTATGTTCACTTGCTTCTATGTGATTCGCAATTTCAACCATACCGGCTTTATCATTCTCCTCAGCCTTTGATGCCAGATATATAACGGCCTTTATCGCTGTCTTACAGGTATAACTTAACATTTTTAGCGGTTTAAATATTCCTGGCCTTCAGGTGAGATATTATCCGGACTCCAGGCAGGGTCAAACACAAGATTAACACTGACCTGATAGTCCTTAAAAGCATTGCTAACTGATTGCTGTACATCTGAAGTTATACTTTCTCCCATAGGGCAAAATTGTGTAGTCAGAGTCATCGTAACAGCTATGGTTTTATCTTCATCTTTAAAATCTATCCGGTAAATCAGCCCGAGATCTACCACATTCAGCCCAATTTCGGGATCGAACACATCGTAAAGACCGGCAAGGGCTGCACTGCAATACAGATTATTATTGCTTAAAACCTCCATTATTCTTTCGCCTGATGAAACACTGTTTTTAAAACATTAATGACATATACAATGGCCGATACCAGCAAGGTTACCGCACCGGTTTTCAAAAGCAAATTATTTAATAATAGGATACCCACAAAGAACAGTATGAAGCCTGTAAGATAGAGCAAGCCCATGACTTTGAAAAGAATTTCACTGAATAATTCTTTAGGTGCAGGTGTTTTTCCGATAGCCCTTATTTGATAGACCTTATTCCATATTATGAAGGGTAATGTTTTAAACGTCATACCCATAATCAGTGCAGTTATCCAGCCAAAGAATATGCAAAATCCGTACAAAAGCACCATGTTCGATCTTGAATTTTCCCTGATAGAATAAATAACTACCAGTAAACTGAGGAGAGGCAGAAGCAACATGGCCACAGATAAGAGTGAAATTTTCATTTGCTTGTCAACATGCTTCCTTATCCGTTCTTTAAAGGCTTTGTAGTTGTAATATCCAAATAATATTAATGCGATGAGTACAAGCAAAAACGGGCTATAATAGAAGTTTGGATAGGCACCCGAAGATTTTAAAATGATAAAACCTAAGAGTGCGATATTGATCAGTGCAAAGATCCACCACAGGCTAACAGGACTTGAATATTTGGAAATCAGAAACATGGGAATAAGCCGAGAAGCAACCCCAATAATCACCAGTAAAAACCACCCTGCAATACCCATGTGTGCATGGATGGAGAGGTATTCTATAGAATTTTCTGGTAACCAGGAACGACTGAAATTGAAGACTAAGAGCAGCCCAAAAAAAGTAGTTGTGAAAAGCCAAAGTGAAGCTGTGGCAATAAAAAAGGCATGAATATTGTATTTTTTGCTTTCACCAATGCTTGTTATCACATTCAAAAAGTAACAGATTACAGAAGCATTGATCAAAACTGCACCGCTCTGCAGGATGAGGCCCGTATTAAACAGGTAAAATCCGGTTACAAGAAGTGGAATACCGACGGCAGCAAAAATAAAGGATAATAAGGCAAGTAAAAAACTATCAAGTTTACCTTCAATAAGTACAGGGAGCAACTGGTGACTGGCACCCAGAATGATCATAGTTCCCCATCCTAAAGCCATGAGGTGGGTTATTGCCAGAGTTTGAGGCTGAAAATAATGCTGATGGAAAATATCCGTATTGAGCAGCAGGAGGGTACATGATATTAAAAATGATACTGCCGCGAAAACATAAAAAGGCAGCACGACTTTATAAGACGTGGTTTGCTGTAACCCGGAACCTGGATCGCTTACTGGCATATTATTTCTTAAATATCAATAAATATACTTCAGTCCCGCTGATCTCATTAATTCGATATTCGAAGTTTCTGTCTTTTAGTTCACTCAGAAGAAAAACAGGAATGCGTTTATGATGAACATATAATGCTTTGCCATAATCCAGTTTTTCCAGCTCCTCCAGAATGGCCATCATTGGGCCGGGCATTTCGAGATGCCGAACGTCAAGTTCAATCATCTTGTTATCATATTGCTTTAAAAGCTGATTCCAGTCACTTTCTACTCCTTCAGGGATAGCTTGATTTATTTCTGCAGGCTTGTTTCTGTAAAAATAGGTTTCAATCAGGTTCTTTTCAATCTGATCGACGTAGGATTCAAAACCTTGCTTTTCCAATAATTTGATCAGGGGAGTAGGTTCGAATGTATTAATGATCTTTAATACCTGCCCTTCCTTCAGCTCTTTGACATATTGCTGAATAAGCCTCAGCGGGTCATTGCCTTCAGCAAGCATCGCCCTGACATCCAAAGGAATAATATGGGCAGTTTCAATATCCTTTACAAAATCTTTCAATGATTTTCGGAGCAGAACTTCCTGTTCCTGAATTGAATTGTCGGAAACAAAGCCCAGAGGTTTCAATATTTCAAAGAAATCCTCTGGTTTGCATCCCCCAATTTTTGAAGCCATTGATATACTTGTTCTGCCCGCCATTAATCTTCTGAGGATCGGATTACGTAGTTTCTTAAAATCCGGACTTAAAGAAATTATTGCTTCCAGTGCATCCGGATGGAACTTTATCAAATCCGCGATTTTCGTTCCTGAATTTATCTGCATCTCCTGTCTCATATCTCATATCTCAATTCTCACATCTCAACCAACCTGCTCCATTTCAATTGCTTTTGGAAACAGAATGTTATTTTCCAAATGGATATGCAGGTGTAAATCATCTTCAAACTCCTGTATCATTTTATACAATAAGGTATAGCTTGCACAGGCATCCGCAGGTAATGCATATTCCTTACTCAGTTCACGGATCTGGTCAAAAGCCCTTCCCACCAGGTCATGGTCTTTCTCCAATTCGTCAATTAATCCGGCCAGATCTTTCTCCTGTTTGACTAATGGAAGATTACCTTTCCGGGCTTCTACAATCTTCTTTATATAGGTAAACAATACATTTTCTTCCTGTCCCATATGCTCAGTAAGTTCTTCGTTGATCTCGGAAACCAGTTTTTGAATTGGTATAAGTTCAGGATGCTGTGCACCATGTACCTGTGCAACTTTTGATGCATAAGTCATTAGTTCAGGCAGGTATTTCCTTACATAACTGTGATGGGTATTGACAATATAATCAGCAAGAAAATCTATACTCCAGTCATTATAAGAAACGTTGCTTGCTTTGTTTGCAGTTTCAATCTGCCTTAGTTCTGTTTGTACTTTCGTCGCGTCAATATTCTTTTCAGCACATACCTCGGCTAGAGTCTTCTTGCCACCACAACAGAAGTCGATCCCATATTTTTTGAATACTTCTACTTTACGGAGATCTTTCACGGCGATCTCTCCAATGGTTTCCTGACTATCTTCCCTTTTGGACACCCTTACATCCCACCATTCTGGACCCTCTTCAAGATATTCCCAGGTAAAGATATCGCCACGCTCACCCAGCAATTGATAATATACAGGTTTAGGATCATGGTCATTATGAATGGTCAGGCTTTCCCCGGCTTTAAGATTGTCAAATACCCTGAATATTGTCGGGTGTTTCAACTTAGGTTCAATAAGGGTAACATTGATAAAGTTCTTTTCTAAGATTTCCATATTATGTTGAATTAGTTTACGAATCAAATATAAGACAATAAAAGTATTTAAGTACTTTTATACTTATAAAATTACAATTCTATGTGTAAGCTTCCCTGTAATTAGGTTTAGTTCCGTTCTGAAGAGTTTAAAGACTAAAATTAGTAATCAGGTAGTATGCTGCCCAGGCGAAAAAGACAATCAGTAAAATCCATAACCAATTCGGAACGCTTTGTGGAGTTTCGCTTCCTTCTATTATAAATTTACTTTGATTTCCTTTGTCGTAGGCATTTATCATCAAAGGGATAACCCCATCAACTACACCATTGTCGCTTAATCCTTCAACCGCAATAGCCGGACCATTACGAACTACAAATTTTATTTTTCGTATACCTTCTCTTCCGGTTGGCGATTTGCTGACAAGTTTTAAAATGTGTTCACCATCAGTAAGTTTTCTGGTATCTAATTCAAATTGTACAGGTGTTAATAATTCTGCTATAGGTTGAAGATCATCATCAATAAATAACATTATTTTACTTTTATCTTCTTTCATTTTCAGTATTTGATAAGATTAATTGTTTTATATGGTCAATGTTCTTTTCACCTGGTTTGATAAGATATTTTATAGAAAAAATAAGTGTCAGCAAAGTAATAAGGCTAATTACGGTGATGATTGCCCAGTCCCAGTTGCTTTCCGGCCCTGTTCCATGTGTTAATCCCTGGGTTATTTCGGGCTGTTGTTTTTCGCAAACCGGGCAGGAAATGGCTGTATTATATGCGAAAAACACAAGAATAAGGATGATAATACTCTTTATTTTATTTTTCATTTCTTCAAAAATTATTGTTTTGTTTTTTCTGTATCGGTTGCAGATAGCAATAGATTATGGACTATTTTTTCGATGCCTGCTTGATGTAATCCATTATTTTTTTTACATCATCACTAGTTACCGTTTTGGCGTTGTTACCCCAACTGGTTTTTTCGTGATTGATAATTGCAGTTACCTCCTCAGGACTTAAATTATTGTCGGTTCCTACTGCATTCATAACAGCATATTCTTCTCTGGCATCATAGCCCCTCATAATTATATCTACAAACAATTCAAGATTATCTTCAAGTACAATGGAGCTTCCTTTTAATGGGGGGAAAGCACCCTTCAAACCTTCTCCATTAGCCTGATGACAACTAGCACAGTTTTGTGTGTAGAGTGTTTGGCCATCAGGAAGATTCGCTTTATTACCATCAGACATTGGAGATTCTTTTTTCTTGTACAAAAATTCCATTGGTATTTTCCCTTCAGGCAATGGAGTTTGTTTTAGGCTTTGTAAATAAGCAACTAAATGCAGCGCTTCTTTTTTAGCTATGATTTTCCCATTTATGCCTTTTCTGAATTCATCAGGAACAATGACTTCAACGTCATCTTTACCTATTTCATTTTTTATTTCAAAGAGCCAGGGATAGGCGGGCATTATAGATTTTTCAACCACAGTTCTTGGTTGATAGAGATGCAATAAATTCCATGCTAAACCAGGTTGTCGTGTACCAATATTTGTTAAATCTGGCCCTGTTCTTTCTGTTCCCATTAAGGTGGCAGTATTTCGCCAGAAATCTGTTCGTGTAATTCCTGCATAATCAGCAGCAATTCCGGGTCGCTTACCCCACATTTTATCCATATCAACATTACGTACCTGTTGTGTATGACAAGCTACGCAACCATTGGCAATAAAACTTTTCTTGCCCAGAGATGCTTCTTCACTTGAGGGTTCATAATTCGGCAATGGAGCATTGTTTTCCTGGTTATTTAGAGCAGGAATAATAGCAACAAACAGTGTTAACAGAAGGAATAAACCAAGTGCTGATCTGAACAATTTTTTATGATTATCGAAAAATTCCATTTCTTTGTTTATTTATTTGTAATGGTTTGTTTGTCTAATTCCAATTTGGCTTTTAAGATATCTATTGGTGATTCTGGTATTATTATTTCTTCTTTACGTCTTACCATCACATAAAAATTATAAGCAAACAAAATGTGTGATAGCCACATCAATGAACCTCCGATGGCACGCCACATCCAGTAAGGAGCCATCAATTCTACACTTTCAATAAATGGTTTTCCATCCATCCACATTAGGCCCCGCAGAGTTGCTCCATACATTAAAGGAAATGAGTAGAATATTAAGCCGATTAATGCCAACCAGAAATGTGCCCCAACTGTAATTTGTGGAGGTTCATTGCCCGTTAATCTTGGAACGATAGTGTAAATAAACCCCCAAAGCATAAAGCATATAATGCCATACATGGTTAAATGTGAATGGGCAACTGTAAAATCTGTGAAATGCCAAACCAAATTGGTGAAACGGAATGCTTCTGCAGTTCCCTGTAATGAACCTGTGAAATAAAATATTATGCCTATCAAATAAAATGGGAGGGTATAACTACCCGAAAGTTTATTCCAGGAACCTTTAAAGGTCATTAAGAAGTTTGTTGTACCTGCTACCACAGGTATAATCATTCCTGCACTCCCTACAATGGCAACAGTTTGTAGCCACCAGGGAATCGCACTAAAAATAAAGTGATGTGTCCCGATTAAGGTATAAAATAGAATTTGAGTCCAAAATGCTAAAATGCCTAAGCTATAAGAATAGATAGGTCTGTTTAATTGTTGTGGCAGGAAATAATACATCAGTCCAAGGTTAAAAAGCATAAACCACATGCCTACGCCCTGATGCATGTAATAGCCCTGTACAATGGTTTCTCCTAAACCCCTTTGCCAACCCGGCCAATAGGCAACAAAGGCAATTACCAGTAAATACATCATTGCTGATATAATATACCAGTTAGATACATATATTTCTTTGTTTGTCCTTTTAGCAATGGTTTTGAAAAAATTCCTTAAAGAAATAAGGATACCAATGCCAAATAATGCCATTACCGGCCAAATGTATTCTCTATATTCTCCACCGCCATTATTTATTCCTGCCATCAAACAGATGCTGCCAATAATAACAGATGTGTTGATAAGGATGAGGGAACGATAGCCTGTTTTTATGCTTGCAATTGGAACATTACTTACCCTCGGAATTACATAATACGCCAGTCCCATCATTGCTAAAGACGCCCAACCCCAAAAAACAGCATTGGTATGAACCGGTCTAAGCCTGCCGAAACTCAACCAACTATAGTGGTCAACATCTGGTGCTACGAATTTTATTCCAAGATATTCACCGACTGTTGTGCCAAATACTAGCCAAAAAGTTGCACAACCTAAATACCATAATATGAGTTTGGATAACTGAGGTTCAATATAAGGCCTGGGCTGGCTTTTTTTCTTTTGCTCAATAAAACGAAGAGCCTCCACCTGGCTCACATGATTTATTAATCCTTTCGTATCAATAGGAGTGGTTTCACCTGCTAATTCATTGTTTGATAGAGCAAATTCAAGTTCTTTTTTTCGTTGCTCCAGTTTTTGTACTTCTTCAGGATGTAAATCTTTGATGTATTCATTGAATTTTTCTAATTCCTTTTTCTTGAAGTAATTACTTACAACAGTATTAGCTCTTAAGATAACGATGATCGAAGCAACAATTACCGGAATAGCAATCAGGATAATGGTAATGATAATTCCCCATTCATTAAGTATGTTTTCTATTTTCATTTTTTATAAGTATTGGATAAAATTGTCCACTATTTGATTAAAATTTTTTAACGCTTCAAAAAGGTTAATCCTTTTTCAAAATCTGCTGTTAATGATTGTACACTTGTAGTTTCTAACATTGTTTTTAGTTTGTCTCTAATCAGTTTAAATTGATCGTGAACAGGACAAGGCATTTTTTCGTTACATTGTTTTAAGCCCAATCCACAACCTTTATAAATTTCTTCACCATCAAATGCTAAAACTATTGTACTTAAATATACCTTATCAAGCTCTTGTTTATCCATAGAAAAACCGCCGCCAGGGCCTTTCTCTGAGTTTATGATCTTGTTACGGGAAAGTTGTTGCAAAATTTTCGATGTATAAGCTATGGGAGAATCAATTGATTCTGCAACTTCTTTGAGTCCTACTTTTCTGTCTAACTGCGATTGCTCTGCAATGTAAATTGACGCTCTAATCCCGTATTCACAAGCTTTTGAAAACATTTGTCCTTGTTTTTGCAGCAAATATACATATTTTTTAATAACGGATAAATTTGTCCATTAATATTCATGTATGCTATCTAAAGGGTCTTTACCAACTTCCTGAGGCAAGTTTTATATTATGCGGTTTGTATTAAACCTAAGACTATCCTGAAAGATTATAAATTATTTAAAAAGTATTATTAAGATTTACTTGGGTCTTATTGGATTGACTTTATTTAAGCGTATAACATTAGTTTATGCATAAAAATCCCTCAAATTATCCTATTTTTGCTGTTGAATTGAAGATCACTTTGTAGGTGATCATTTGAATATTTTAAAATATAACTTATAAATCATTTTGTAGATGATCAAGATCACTCTTCCTGATGGTTCAGTTCGGGAATACGAACAGGGAACCACAGCGAATCAAATCGCACTTTCAATTTCTGAAGGATTAGCCAGAAATGTTTTAGCAGCAGAGGTTAACGGGCAAGTATGGGATTCAAATCGCCCGATTGAATCAGATTCAGCAGTAAAATTACTTACCTGGAATGATCAGGATGGAAAAGCTACCTTCTGGCATTCATCTGCGCATTTAATGGCTGAGGCTCTCGAATCCTTATATCCTGGTACCAAGTTTGGCATTGGACCTGCAATTGAAACCGGCTTTTACTATGATGTCGATTTCGGTGATCGTGAATTTTCCTCTGATGATTTTAAACAGATTGAAGATAAAATTCTGGAGCTTGCCAGACAGAAATCTGATTTTTCAAGAAAGGCAGTTTCAAAAGCTGATGCTATTAAATATTTTACAGAAAAAGATGATGAATATAAGCTGGATCTGATCAAAGATCTTAGCGATGGTTCAATTACTTTTTATACCCAGGGAAATTTTACTGATCTATGCCGTGGACCACATATTCCGAATACAGGATTTATCAAAGCAGTAAAGCTGATGAATGTTGCCGGAGCTTACTGGAGAGGGGATGAGAGCAGGAAACAATTAACCCGTATCTACGGAGTTACCTATCCGAAACAAAGTGAACTGACTGATTACCTGCACATGATCGAAGAAGCGAAAAAACGCGATCATCGTAAACTGGGTAAGGAACTGGAGCTTTTTGCTTTTTCAGATAAGGTGGGTATGGGATTGCCCTTATGGCTTCCAAAAGGAACTGCACTGAGAGAAAAACTGGTGAATTTCCTTCAGCGGGCACAGGTTAAATCAGGATATGAACAGGTAATAACCCCGCATATTGGTCATAAGAATCTATACATCACTTCTGGACATTATGAGAAGTACGGTGCTGATTCATTTCAACCTATAAAAACACCGCAGGAAGGGGAGGAGTTCTTTTTAAAACCGATGAACTGCCCACATCACTGCGAAATCTATAAAACCAAGCCTCGTTCCTATAAAGACCTTCCGGTCAGGTATGCAGAATTTGGAACCGTTTATAGATATGAGCAGAGCGGCGAATTGCATGGACTTACCCGTGTACGTGGCTTTACTCAGGATGATGCACATTTATTCTGCCGACCCGATCAGGTGAAGGAAGAATTTAAGAAAGTTATTGACCTTGTTCTTTATGTATTCAAGGCCCTGGGATTTGACAATTATACCGCACAAATTTCCCTTCGTGATCCCGAAAACAAAGCGAAATATATTGGTAGTGATGAGAATTGGAAGTTAGCAGAATCTGCAATCATTGAAGCAGCAGAGGAAAAGGGCTTAACAACCATTATTGAATTTGGAGAAGCTGCTTTTTACGGGCCCAAACTCGACTTTATGGTGAAAGATGCATTGGGAAGAAAGTGGCAGTTGGGGACTATCCAGGTTGATTATAATTTACCTGAACGTTTCGAGCTGGAATACACAGGAAGCGATAATCAGAAGCATCGTCCGGTTATGATTCACAGGGCACCTTTTGGCTCACTTGAACGTTTCGTAGCCGTATTGATCGAACATTGTGCCGGAGAATTTCCTTTATGGTTAACACCTGAACAATTTATTGTTCTCCCTATCTCCGAAAAATATGAGGAATATGCAAAAAAAGTTTTAGAATCGCTTAATAATTCCGATATTCGCGGCCTGATTGACTCCAGAGATGAGAAGATTGGACGAAAGATTCGTGATGCGGAAATGAAGAAAATACCTTATATGCTTATCATTGGAGAGAAGGAAATGAATGACGGCATGGTTTCTGTAAGAAGACATGGTCAGGGAGATATTGGAAGTATGAAGATAGAAGAGTTTAGTAATCAATTAGTTAAAGAAATAACAATTTAAGTAAATATAATTTGGCATTAGGAAGACCAGGCTTTAACAGGGGACCACGACCTCCGTTTAAAAAGAAAGAAGCAGAACATAAGATCAATGACTTGATCAGGGCGCCTGAAGTGCGCTTAACTGGTGATAACGTGGAAACTGGTATTTATCCGTTCAGGGAAGCCTTAGCTATGGCTATTGAACAGGATCTTGACCTTGTTGAGATTTCCCCGAATGCAGTTCCGCCTGTATGTAAAATTGTTGATTACAACAAGTTTATCTACGAGCAGAAGAAAAAAATGAAGGAAATTAAGTCCAATGCAAAACAAACGGTCATTAAAGAGATTCGTTTTGGACCTAATACCAATGACCATGATTTTCAGTTCAAACTGAAACATGCTATTGGGTTCCTTGAAAACGGAGAAAAAGTTCGTGCCTACGTTCATTTCAAAGGCCGTGCGATTGTGTATAAAGAGCAGGGAGAAATCCTTTTATTAAAATTTGCTCAGGCATTGGAAGATGTTGGTAAGGTAGAGCAGCTTCCTAAGCTGGAAGGAAAACGGATGTTTTTGACCGTTGCTCCTAAACATGCAGGGAAAAAATAATTTGTCATCCGATAGTTATCGGATTTATCGATTTGTCCATTGGACATATCGCTTATTGACAAATTGACAAATAGAATAATTGACAAATAATAAATAGATAGAGTTATGCCAAAAATGAAAACGTGCTCCAGTGCAAAAAAGCGTTTTAAGCTTACTGGAACAGGTAAAATCAAAAGAAAGAACGCATTCAAGAGCCACATCTTAACCAAGATGAGCAACAAACGTAAGCGCGCTTTAGGTCAGACAAGTTTAGTTTCTGACGCAGATATGGGCAACGTAAAACGTATGCTTACAATCGGCAAATAATTAACAAATTAATTTAACCAGGTATCAGGTTTTAAAGTTTCTTAAAAGGAACACCGCTTACCAAAAAACAACACAACATGCCACGTTCGGTTAACGCAGTAGCGTCAAGAAGAAGAAGAAAAAAGGTCTTAGATTTAGCCAAAGGCTATTGGGGATCAAGAAGCAAGGTTTTTACCGTTGCTAAGAATACAGTCGAGAAAGGTTTGCAATATGCTTATCGTGACCGTAAAACTAAGAAAAGAGAATTCAGAGCGTTGTGGATTCAGCGTATTAACGCCGGTGCACGTCAGCACGGATTATCCTATTCAGTATTAATGGGTAAATTAACTGCAAAAGGAAATGGTTTGAACCGTAAAGTTTTAGCTGATTTGGCTATGAACCATCCTGAAGCCTTTAAAGCTGTGGTTGATACAGTAAAATAGATTTATTTCTAACATATTTTTAAAGGGAACCAAATTTGGTTCCTTTTTTTGTTTAATCTCAATTTTGTAAATTAACGTGAGTTCGATATATAAAAATCTAAAGATCAATATCTAACCACATAGATAGGCTTAAATTGTGCTTTAAAGGAAACATAGATTGAAGCGAAGCTTCAAGGTTATCTGTGCCTAAAATGAAGGTTGGCAACCATAAACCGCTATGTTTCTATGTGGTTTTTAATTATTATGTCGAGTTTACGTTAAATTAGGTATAAATGATAATTCGAAATTATTAGAATGAAAAAAGCCGTTGATTTTAAATCAACGGCTTTATACCTCAGGTTAAAACCTAAAGATTATTTTTCTTCTAAAACCTTCGTTACAAGTGCAGCTGCTTCTTTTAAAAGAATCGCTGAATAAACTTTCAATCCCGATTCATCTATAAGCTTCTTAGCTTCTACAGCATTAGTTCCCTGTAAGCGAACTATGATAGGCACCGGAATATTTCCTATTTCCTTGTAAGCATCAATCACACCCTGAGCTACACGATCGCAGCGTACAATACCACCAAAGATATTGATCAGGATCGCTTTTACATTCGGGTCTGAAAGAATGATGTTAAATCCTGCTTTTACAGTTTCAGCATTGGCAGTTCCACCAACATCCAGGAAATTTGCCGGCTCACCGCCTGCAAGTTTAATGATATCCATAGTTGCCATTGCAAGTCCGGCACCATTAACCATACAACCAACATTACCATCTAACTTTACGTAGTTCAGATTTGATTTGCTTGCTTCAACTTCTGTTGGATCTTCCTCGCTGGTATCACGCATAGCTGCATAATCCGGATGACGGAATAAACCATTATCATCAAGATTTACCTTGGCATCAACAGCAAGTATTTTATTATCAGATGTTTTTAAAACAGGATTGATTTCAAACATAGCAGAATCTGTTCCTTCATATGCTTTGTACAATGCTGCGATGAACTTGGTCATGTCTTTAAACGCATCACCGCTTAATCCCAGATTAAAGGCGATTTTACGTGTCTGAAATCCCTGAAGACCAACTTTAGGGTCAATTTCTTCTTTGAAAATCAGATGAGGGGTATGTTCTGCAACCTCTTCAATATCCATGCCTCCTTCTGTAGAGTACATGATGATATTACGTCCTCTGGAACGGTCGAGCAATACACTTACATAAAATTCTTTGGTTTCGCTCTCACCAGGATAGTAAACATCCTGAGCAACCAAAACTTTACTTACCAGCTTGCCTTCAGGACCGGTTTGAGGGGTCACTAATTGCATTCCGATAATCTGGCCTGCTTTTTCCTTAACTTCATCTAAGTTTTTTGCAAGTTTAACACCGCCACCTTTTCCTCTGCCTCCGGCATGGATTTGAGCCTTTATAACAACCCAGTCTGAATTATAATCTACCTTTAACTTTTTAGCGGCGTCAACAGCCTGTTCTGCAGTATCAGCAACAATGCCTTCCTGGACTCTGACACCAAAGCTTTTTAAAATTGCTTTACCCTGATATTCGTGAATATTCATTTACTTATTATTTGTGGTAAAACTACGTTTTTATTGCTAACCTGAAAATAGTAAAGGCTGTTTTTTTCAAAAATTAAGCTATTATTTTACAGGAAGCCATAGTTTAGTAAACAATTCACACATTTGCATATTCATAAGATCTATATTCATGCTTGAGGCAAGAGGAATTCGGAAATCATACGGTAACTTACAGATATTAAAGGGGGTTGATCTGGATATTAAAAAGGCTGAAATTGTTACTATTATTGGAGCATCAGGTGCTGGAAAGAGCACCTTACTACATATAATTGGAACCCTCGATAAACCTGATCAGGGGACTTTACTATTAAATAATATTGACGTTAACTCCCTTTCTTCAAAGAAGCTGAGTGCCTTTAGAAATGAGCAAATTGGTTTTATATTCCAGTTCCACCATTTGCTGCCCGAGTTTACAGCCCTCGAAAATATTTGTATTCCTGCATTTATTGCTAAAAAAGGCAAAAGAGAAGCTGAAGCCAGGGCATTTGAACTTCTTGATCTTCTTGGTTTAAGGAACAGGGCAAATCATAAACCCAATGAACTTTCCGGTGGTGAGCAGCAGCGGATAGCTGTTGCCAGAGCAATGGTCAATAATCCGGCAATTATTCTGGCAGATGAACCTTCCGGCAATCTGGATTCTTCAAATGCCGAAAGTCTGCATCGCTTATTTTTAGAACTTCGCGACAGTATGCAACAAACTTTTGTCATCGTTACACATAATGAAAATCTGGCAGAAATGGCCGATCGAAAGGTATTGATGAAGGATGGTCTGATAATTAATTATTAGCCATGGCAATTCTGATTACCGCAGCATCCTCTGCCATCGCATACAAGTTAGAGCGCTTGCTAAATGAGTCTGAAGTGTATTTTGCTGAGCAAATTGAAATGCCTGAAATTCCAGGTAAAAGGTTTATTCGCATACCCGATGCTTCATCACCAATTTTTACAAGTGAAATGCTAAAAATATGCCTTGATAATCATATTGTTAAAATTTTTCCGCTCAAAGTGCCAGAAATCAAAGAATTATCCAAAGCAGATCAGCTTTTTAAGGAATATGGAATAAATATCATATTGCTGTCAAATGATTGGATATTATAAGCATGAATAAACTAAATTCAATTTGATTGGTCTAATATTTGTAATCTTCCAATATTGATTAAATAAATTTGAACATGCTTAAATATAAAGATCTGGACGATCGTATAAAAGCTTTTGTATTTGAACTTGACGATGTAATTTATCCTGAGAAAGATTATCTGCTGCAGGTTTATTACCTCTTTGCCAATTTTATTGAATTTACTGAAGGCTTTCCAACTGCTCAGGATCTTACAGCATTTTTTAAAACATCTTACACTCATCATGGAGATGAAGGGATTTTTGACAGGGCAAAAGAAGCTTTTGGTATAGATGAGAAATATCGGGATAATTTTGAAAGATTGTATTCTACAGCAATATTACCATTGAAATTGTTATTATTTTCAGGCATTCTGGAATTAATGCAGGAAATTATTGTAGACAGGAAACATTTGTTTTTGGTGACAAACGGAAAGCCTGAAATTCAGTTGAATAAGATCAGACAGATCGAATGGAATGGCCTGGAAAAATATTTGAGAGTTTATTATGCATCAGAGATAAACCTGAAACCAAATCCTGACGTATTATCGTATATAATGAAAGATCATCAGTTAACAAGAAAAGATATTATGATCATTGGAGCAACAGAAACTGATCAGGAATTTGCAATATCCTCGGGTGTTGATTATTTAGCTGTTGATGAATTTCTGTAAATTGAATTTAAATTTGAACTGCCAATTCTAAACTACATAAAACTAACCAAAAAAAATGTTGAATAAAATGAATTTAAGATCCATAAGTAAATTGTTAATATTCTCTTTGAGTTTATTAATGCTTGCATCTTCTTGTAAGAAAGACCCGAAAGCTAGTGTAGGACCGGAACCTAACCCAACTGTCCCGGTTGTTGCCTCAAGGTCGGACCTGACTAAAGATTCTATTTTCCTTTATGCTAAGGAAACCTATTACTGGAATGAAGGCATGCCAACTTATGCAGTTTTTAATCCAAGAAGTTATGGTAGTAATCAGGCGGTATTAAATGCCATTATTGCCTTGCCTGGAACAAATAAACCTACAGATAAGTATTCATTCCTGGATGATGGCTCAGTATCGACCTCATTGGGTGGTGTAAGCGGAGATTTTGGCTTTTCTGTTTTTTATCATGATACTGATGGCATAAGTTCAACTCCTACAGATGACTTACGTATAAAGTACGTTTCACCAAACTCACCTGCAGCATCTAAAGGTCTGAAAAGAGGTTACCAGATTAAGAAATTAAATGGCAGAACCGACTTGAGTACTTCTCAAAGTGCGACTTTGGATTTTGTTGGTAATGCAGTATTTGGTTCAGCTAATTCTGTCTCTATGACTATTTTGAAACCGGATGGTAGTTTGGAAGATGTAACGATTACTCGAGCTTCCTATTCAAACAATCCCATATTTCTGACTAAAATACTCAACGCAGGATCTAAAAAAGTTGGATATATTGTTTACAATAGTTTTACTACTAATTCAAGGGATGCTTTAACAACTGAAATCAGTAAATTTCAGACTGCCGGTGCCACTGAGCTAATTGTAGACCTTCGCTATAATGGGGGTGGTTCAGTTGCTACCGCAGACGTGTTTACAAATCTAATTGCCCCTGCAGCATATAATGGGCAGGTAATGTATACTACTATATGGACAAAGACCATGCAGGATGGAAATGCGAAGATTTTATCCCACCAGCCGCTTCTTGATGCTCAGGGTAAATTACAAAGTTTTACAGGTGGTGTGAATGGGGTATATGCTACCTATGCTGACATAAATTATAAGGTTAAATTAGTAAGTAATGTTGACCCTGCGTTAAATGATAATGTAGAGATATTTAAAAAGATCGGTGGAGCAGAATTCAGCAAAATCTATTTCCTGGTTCTCAGCGGCACAGCTTCTGCCAGTGAATTACTGATCAACAGTATGAAAGGGGTAATGCCTAGTAATGTTAAAATTATTGGCCAGAAAACCTATGGTAAGCCGGTTGGTTTTTTTGCAATTAAAATTGATAAACTTGACCTGTATGTTCCTCAGTTTGAAACTAAAAACCAAAAGAATGAGGGTGGATATTACAGCGGAATGGCTGTTGATTATAGTGTGTCTGATGATGTTACTAAGGATTTTGGTGACCCAACAGAACGATTACTGGCTGCTGCCTTAAGCTATTCTGAAAAAGGAACCTTCTCGATCAGTAATATTCCATCTAAGATTGCAAGTGTATCTGGTATGTCTGCTTTTGAAACTCAAAGATTGAATGAAGTTTTTGATAAAAATGTATTCAAGGGAATGATTGATGATAAATTAAGGTTTAAAAAGCAGTAAAATTGAATTATTGAATTGCCCTTAAACACATTCGGGTAAAAAAACACTTCATAGCTATTTATGAAGTGTTTTTTTTGAAATCAATCCAAAATATCCCTTAAATTAGTACTGTTTAACTTATTAACACATCTGCTTAAATTTTACGATTATGAATCTAAAACTGGGCGATCTAGCCCCAAATTTCAAAGCAAAAACATCTCAGGGAGATATTAGTTTTTACGATTATTTAGGCGATAGCTGGGCGGTTCTTTTCTCGCATCCTGCTGATTATACACCTGTTTGTACTACAGAATTAGGTAAAACGGCTTCTTTGAAGAATGAGTTTGATAAACGAAATGTTAAGGTTATTGCATTAAGTGTTGATTCTGTTGAATCACATAAAGGCTGGATCAAAGATATCAACGAAACACAGCATGTGGAAGTAAATTTTCCGATTATAGCTGATGAGAACAGGGAAATTGCAGAAATGTATGGTATGATGCATCCATTAGCTTCAGAGACTTTTACAGTTCGTTCACTTTTCATCATAGGACCTGATAAAAAGATAAAACTGATGATTACTTATCCTGCATCTACAGGAAGGAATTTTCAGGAAATTTTAAGGGTTATCGATTCCCTTCAGTTGACTGCCAACTACAGTGTAGCAACTCCTGCCGATTGGAAGGAAGGTGAGGATGTAGTTGTGGTTCCGGCTATTAAAACAGCTGATATTCCCGCTAAATTCCCTAAAGGATTCACAGAAATAAAACCTTATTTAAGAATGACCCCTCAGCCTGATAAATAGGTTCGAATTTAAAATGGAGCATTTATTTGCTCCATTTTTTTAAATGAATCTGTCGCAATTAAGAACGATAAGCTCATTTTTTTTGTTAGTGCAGAACAAGAGATACTCATCTCCGCCGTCACCTATCTTCAATTTTTTCTTTACTTTCTCCGGACTCAAAGGGAAATTTTTGCAAATAATATTTGCCTTTTTAAATTTATGTTCTTTAATAAAATTACCATAGCTCCAGGCCTTTTTGAATTTAAATTTTCGGCCAGGGAATGAACTATCCAGTTCGGCAGAAGTGTATAAATGCGTGTGCTGCTGTATTTTATGAACATTGAAGTCGCGTGTAATCAGTTTAAAACATCCAGCTTTGAGCAGGGCTACATCAGGTACATAAATAAAATTTAAAGGTTCTGAGTATTCACTGATCCCGAAATTCCGTTCTTCACTTAATCGGAATGTATAGGAACTGCTTTCTTCAGTACCTATCAATGCACAAATGATTAATGGATCAATTCCGCATTTTTTCCTGTCAATAAGATATAACAGTTCCTTACATTCATTTTTTATACTGACAATATGAACATAACTTACTTCCTTCAATTCATTAATTGTTGAATGAATATCCAAAAGAGGGGCTGTTTTGATCATCAGAAACTCTGAACGGGATCGCAATAGATCCAGATTATGGATAATATCAGGTTCACAATCCTTCAATAGAAAAACTTTTTTTGAATTAACCCTCCTGGAAGGGTCGATATAAATTGTACTGTAAGACTTATCATTGGAACGAAGATATTCCACACCATTCTGCAAATGGTAGCTGATCTTTAAACCTAGGATTTTTGAATTATACTCAGAGATTTCAGATAATTCCTTGTTCAGTTCACAATGTGTTACATTTTTTGCCTTCCCGGCAAAAATGCAGGTATCAACTCCAAAACCGCCTGTGAGGTCGATAATATCATCTCCAGTAATGAAATTCGATTTGTATCTGGCTGCCAGTTCTGATGAAGCCTGTTCAATAGCCAGTTTTGGCGGGTAATAGATACCAGGGGTATTAAACCATAGAGGAAGTTTCTGCTCACACCTTTTTTTACTGTCGATCTGCTCAGCCAGTTCTTTAGTACTAATATTGGGAAAAGGACTTTTTTTAAGACTTAGTGTTCGGATATCTGAATTCAAATTATCCTCAATAAAGTTCTGAACTTCAATATTTAAAAGATTCTTATTCACAAATATTTCATGACTAGTTGGGCTGTTTTAATACTGATTTGTTCCATCATTATTGTTTTTCCCTTGCTAAGTTTCTGGACTTCATCTTCTTTAAAATTGAGAATAGTCAATAATTCAAGACCTTCATCTGCTTTAAACAGTAATTTATCATGAAACAGATCAGTAACCTTCTTTAATTTTACTTCATCCTGATCAAGGCAAACTGAAACGCTAAGTGCAGATAGCTGCATCATGTTTAGTTTGATATGGGCCTCGCTAAAGGTTTTTAACAAAGCGCTCAAATACTGTTCATCCATATAGGAGAAATCTTTGGTAGAAATAGTTAACAGTATCTGGTGTTTCTTTAAAATAATGGCCGTAATGTTATTATTTAACTTTGCTGACTGGTCAATCCTTGTGCCACTTTCTTCAGGCTTTAGAAAAGGCTTAACAAATAATGGAATGCCGGCATTTTGTAAAGGTTTTATTGTTTTGGGGTGGATGATATTTGCTCCGTAGTAGGCCAGTTCCAATGCTTCTGAATAGGGGAGTTCTTCGTATTTCTGTGCGGAACTAAATAGTGCAGGATCTGCATTCATAATACCAGGTACATCCTTCCAAACGGTTAATGATTCAGCATGTATACAGGATGCAAAAACAGCAGCTGAATAATCAGAACCCTCTCTTCCAAGTGTTGTTGTGAAATTTTCGCTTGTACCGCCAATAAAACCCTGAGAGACAATAATTTGATTCTTAATATGCTCTTGTAATTGAAGGATTGAAGCCGAGGTTTTTTCCCAGTCAATTATACCTTCCCTATAAGAATTGTCGGTATGAATATAGCTCCTGGCATCGATCCATTTAGAATTGAGCTTGCATTCTGCTAAATAGGCTGATATTATTTTGCTTGAAACAAGTTCGCCGATAGAAACAATCTGATCGTAAATAAAATCAAAGTCTGGATGAGGTTCCTCTTCAAGCATCCATTCAATTTCAATAAAGGTATTGGCAACTTCGTCATAAACCGGATGATCTTCAGATCCGAATAGTTCAGAAATAATCAGCTCATGAAATTCCTTAATACCATTTAGAAGAAGGATCGCTTCATTTCTATTGTTTAAATATGCAAGGCAAAGCTTTTCAAGTGCATCTGTTGTTTTTCCCATGGCAGATACGATGATCAAGAGCTGATCTGTACTGTTCATGTTGATAATATTAACCAGATTTTTAATATTTGCTGCAGTAGAAACCGCAAAGCCTCCAAACTTAAATACCTTCACTAATGTATATTTGGTTAAAAAACAATTATTAAAATTTATAACTTCTCAATCTGATCCTTTGAAAGGGAAACATTAATCCATCCTGAATCAAACTCGGTATTGTATTTTTTATAGAAATGGATAGCCGGGTCATTCCAGTCAAGGACCTGCCAGGAAATGCCATTGAATCCCTTTTCTTTAGCCTCTTCGATTAATCTGTCAAGGATCATCTTTCCCATTCCTTTTCCTCGCATTTTTTCAGTAACTAACAAATCTTCCAGATACATACGGCTGCCTTTCCAGGTAGAATATCTAACATAATAGAGGCCAAATCCCTGAATGATTCCATCTACTTCAGCTACAAAGGCTTTCCATACGGGATTAGGTCCAAAACCTGCATTCTCAAATTCTTCCAGGCTCACTGTGACCTCATTAGGAGCTTTTTCATAAACAGCTAGTTCATGAATCAGCTCAAGTAATCTGCTACAGTCTGCTTTAACTGCAGTTCGAATAGTTATTGACATAGTTAATTTTTCTTATTTGATCTGGATCCAAAGATTGTACTACCCAGTCTGATCATTGTACTTCCCTGATCAATTGCAAGCTTGTAATCACCCGACATACCCATTGAAATCTCACTGAAAGCCGGATCCTTTCTAAAAAATGTTTCCTTCAAACCTTTAAAGAAAGTACTTAACTCATAGAACTCTTCTTTGGTCATTTCCTTATTTTCGGTAAGGGTTGCAATTCCCATGACTCCGCAAATCCGGATGTTCTTTAATCCCTTAAACTCCTCAGATCGCAGCAATTCGACTGCTTCTGCCAGATCCATGCCATACTTCGTATCTTCATCTGCAATCTCAAGTTGAAGCAGGCAATCAATGACACGATTGTTCTTCAATGCCTGTTTATTGATTTCCAGCAATAGTTTCATGCTATCAACCGAATGAATCAGGCTGATAAAAGGAGCTATGTATTTAACTTTATTTGTTTGAAGATGCCCAATTAAATGCCATTCTATGTCTTTGGGAAGCTTTTCCTGTTTGTCAACAAGTTCTTGTACTGTATTTTCCCCAAATATCCGCTGTCCGGCATTATATGCTTCAGAAATACTTTCTAAAGGTTTTGTTTTAGACACTGCGATTAATTTCACTCCGGTATTCGCAATCTCTTTGTTTATAGCCGATATATTATCTGCAATGCTCATTAATCTGTATTTTTGATTGATTTTTTTAATTGCTAAACCTACGGGATACAATACTAAAATGCAACAGAATTATCATATCAAATCTTATTTGTCAGTCTGCAACCTGAATTTAAATGAAAGTAATCAAACTTCTTTTCCTTATAGCTCCACTATTATTTGCCTGTGAGCAGAAAAAAATACCAAAGGACATTATAGATCAAAAAAAAATGATCCTAATTATGGCAGATCTCCATACAATGGATGGTTACATGTCAACTATCATATACAATGATACACTCAGACAGAATAATAAGCATCTATATGCTACCATTTATAAAACATATAATATTACACCTGAATTGTACGAAAAAAGCCTGAAGTATTACAGTATGAAACCGGCAATGCTCGACACCATGTATAACAGGGTTCAGGCAATTTTGGATGAAAAGGAGCATATAATCAATAGTGCCGAGATTAGAAAAACGAACAGGACACAGAATAAGAAATGATATACCCCAATAATGCCAGTGAAAAGCTGGGCTTTCTGGACATTAAGGAACTTATTAAGTTATACTGCCTAAGCCCTATGGGACGGGAGATGGTCGATAAGATCCAGGTAATGCATAATTACGATCATATAAATAAGTTTTTACGCCAAACCAATGAATTTAAGAGTATCCTTCAAAATGATTCTCCCTTAAGTATTCAAAATTTCTTCGATATCAAAAGTATGGTTGAAAAGGCCAGAATTGAAGGAACCTATCTTTCTGAAGATGAATTTTTTAAGGTATCTGCCTCACTGGTAACAGTATTCTCTATTATTCAGTATTTTTCTGACCGTGAGGGTCTTTATCCAAATCTTACGGCACTTTTTGAACATCTTCCGATTGAAAAATCCATCATTCTAAAGATCGAAAAAATTATAGATCCCAAAGGAAAGATAAAACCCAATGCATCTTCAGCTTTAATGGAGATTACATCCGGAATCTCGAAGGCTGAACAGGAAGCCCGGAAGAAAATAGATCAAATCTATAAAAATGCTCAAAATAATGGCTGGACTGCTGATGGAAATCTAACCATCCGGGATGGTAGGTTATGCATTCCGGTACTGGCTGAAAATAAACGAAAATTAAAAGGTTTTATTCACGATGAATCTGCTTCCGGACAGACCGTATATTTGGAGCCCGAAGAGGTATTTCAGTTAAATAATCTGCTCAGGGATCTTGAATTTGAGAGAAAAAGAGAGATTATAAAATTGCTCGTTGCTCTGACCAGCGAATTAAGACCATACGTACCCTTATTATTATCCTATCATGGTTTATTAACAAAACTTGATTTTGTTCGTGCTAAAGCCCTCTTTGCGATTAGCATTGAAGCCGAAATGCCTGTATTGGTCAGGGAATCAGAAATTAATCTGATAAATGCCCGGCACCCTTTATTAATGATTAGTTTGAAGAAGGATAATCAGTCGGTTGTACCCCTTAATATTAAAATTGACGAACAGGATCGGGTTATTGTAGTATCAGGGCCTAATGCCGGAGGTAAATCGGTGTGTATGAAAACAGTTGGCCTTCTTCAGATCATGGTCCAGGCCGGTCTTTTAATCCCTGCAGATGAACACTCAAAGCTGGGTGTATTTAAACAGATATTTGCAGATATTGGTGATGATCAATCTATTGAGAGTGATTTAAGTACCTATAGTGCTCATCTTTCTAAAATGAAATATTTTATGGAATGGGCCAATGCGAAAACGCTGATTCTGATTGATGAATTTGGTACAGGTACGGATCCGCAGTTTGGAGGACCGATCGCCGAATCAGTATTGGAATCACTAAACAGAAAGAACGTAAGGGGTGTGGTCACTACACATTATTCAAACCTGAAAACTTTTGCCAATTCCACTCCCGGACTTGAAAATGCATCCATGTTATTTGATAATGCAAAGATGCTACCACTTTATATACTTTCTTTAGGTAAGCCCGGAAGTTCATATGCATTTGAAATTGCACAGAAAATTGGCCTTGGAGCCGATGTGATTGAATCGGCAAAAAGAAAAGTAGGTAATTATCAGAAAAAAGTAGATACGCTGCTTGTAGACCTTGAGCGGGATAAGAAAGACCTGATTGAAGCGAAAAGGTCGGTAGATAAGAAAGAGGAAAGAGTGAAGGCTCTACTTGCTGAAAACGAGCAATTAAAGGCATATCTGGAACAGAATAAGAAGTTAATTCTCAAAGATGCCAAACTTGAGGCACAGAATATTATTAAAAATGCAAACAAGCTGATCGAAAACACGATTTCAGAAATCAGGGAAAGCAAGGCAGAAAAGGTGAAAACGCAAAATCTGAGACAAAATCTGCAGCAGGAATTGAAGAAGCATGATGTTCAGGAAAAGAAAATCACGAAGATCAAAGAAGCTGTGGAAATTAAGTCCGGCGACTGGGTGAAGCTCATCGATTCAGAAACTGTAGGGCAAGTCATGGAAATTGCACGTGATAATGTCATTCTGGCTATGGGCGACTTACGCTCAGTTGTAAAATTAAGCCGTGTTGAGAAGGTATCAAACCGCTCTGTTCCAAAAGAGATCAGAAAATCACATGGTACTGATCTTACCGGGAGTTTCTCAACGTTCAATACAGAACTTGATCTTCGCGGAAGAAGGGGCGAGGAGGCTATCTATGAGATTGAAAAGTATCTTGACAGGGCTGTAATGCTGGGTTTATCCTCTTTGAAGATCATTCATGGCAAAGGCGATGGAATTTTGCGCAAACTTATTCGTGAATATTTACGTAAATATACTGAGGTCAGCCGTATTGAGGATGAACATGCCGACCGGGGCGGGGATGGCATAACTTATGTCTATCTTAAATAGATAATTATTCTGATTAATGCGTTATATACGAAACAGAGAATATGAAAACTTCATTAATCTTTTTGGTTTTCGCATTATTTATTGCCTGTACAGCATGCAAAAAATCAGCTAAGAATTCAGTCAGTACCTCTGAAACAACACAGGATATAGCCTTTGATATTCAGATTCTTACGCAGAATCTAACTTTTCCCTGGGAATTATTATGGGGTCCTGATAATTTAATTTGGATGACTGAGAGGGGTGGTAAGATTAGTCGTGTTAACCCCGATAATGGAACTATAAATATGGTTTTCACAATCCCGGATGTTAAATCAATTGGAGAAGGGGGATTGTTGGGAATGGTTCTGCATCCTTCCTTTACGTTGAATCCTCATGTATTTGTTGCCTATAATTATGATAAGGCCGGTACATATACCGAGAAAATAGTCAGGTACACTTATAATGGCAGAAGTCTGGTAAATCCTTTGATCATTCTGGACAATATACCAGCATCAAGCATTCATAATGGTTGTCGTTTACTGATCAGTTCGGATCTCAAATTATTTATCAGTACCGGTGATGCATCAAATCAGGCATCGGCTCAGAATATTAATTCTTTAAGTGGAAAGATTCTTCGTTTAAATCTGGACGGCTCTATTCCTTCAGATAATCCTATAAATTCGAATCCTGTATGGTCCTTTGGTCATCGTAATCCGCAAGGACTGGTTTTTGTAAAAGAAAGTCTGTTCAGTTCAGAGCATGGGTCAAATATAGATGATGAAATTAATCTGATCCTTAAGAACAGAAATTTCGGATGGCCAACAGTCAATGGCTTTTGCAATGAAAGTGGAGAACAATCATTTTGCACCACTAATAATGTGGCAGTCCCGCTTAAGAGCTGGACCCCCAACGCTCGCTGTATCCGGAATGGATTACTATAATCATGATGGAATTCCTCAATGGAAGAATTCTTTGATTTTGGCTACACTAAAGGATCAGACTCTTTACCAGCTAAAACTAAATTCCAGTACTGATAAAATAGAAGAGACAAAAGAGATATTCAGAGCCAACTATGGTCGCTTAAGGGATGTTTGTGTGTCACCGGATGGCAGGGTATTTGTAGCTACCAGTAATGGTTCAAATGATAAAATTATTGTACTTAAAAAGAAGTAAATCTGCGGTATTTCACTATTGATTTGTTAATTTCAGCTTTTCCAATTATAAAATATGATCAACAAAGTAGTGGCAAATGCCGATGAGGCAATTAGCGACATTGAGAGTGGGATGACATTGATGCTTGGAGGGTTTGGACTCTGCGGTATTCCTGAAAATTGCATAAATGCATTAGTTAAAAAAGGGATTAATCAGTTAACCTGCATATCCAATAATGCAGGTGTTGACGATTTCGGAATCGGATTAATGCTAAAAAAAAGACAGGTAAAGAAAATGATCTCCTCCTATGTTGGTGAGAATGCGGAGTTTGAGAGACAGCTTCTGAGCGGCGAACTGGAAGTGGAACTTATCCCTCAGGGTACACTAGCAACGCGTTGCATGGCATCAGGGTACGGAATGCCGGCCATATTTACACCTGCAGGTGTTGGTACTGAGGTGGCAGAAGGTAAAGAAGTTCGTAATTTTAACGGTAAGGATTACCTGATGGAAATGGCTTTTGATGCTGATTTTGCAATTGTGAAGGCCTGGAAAGGGGATACAGCCGGTAATCTGATCTTCCGATCAACTGCCCGTAATTTTAATCCGGTAATGGCTATGGCTGGGAAAATTACAATTGCCGAAGTAGAACAACTGGTAGAGATAGGGGAGCTTGATCCCGATCAGATTCATACACCCGGTATTTATGTTCACCGGATATTTCAGGGAAGGAATTATGAGAAGAGGATTGAGCAGAGGACGGTGAGATTGATTTGATGATTTGGCAATCGGGATTTGACAATTTGAAGATTTGAAAATTTGATGATTAAATGAGAAGTGACAAAGAGAATTTGATCGTTAAATTGACATTTGATTTTGCAATAGAAATCATAAAGTGTTCAAAAATCTTACAACAAAGTCATGATTACGCCCTCTCAAATCAAATCTTACGAGCAGGTATTTCAATAGGTGCAAATGTAAGGGAGGCTCAAAATGCAGAGAGTAAAGCTGACTTTATACATAAAATGAAAATTGCAGCCAAAGAAGCAGATGAAGTGGAATATTACTTTAGTTTAATACAGCATTCAGAAGATTTACCCACAATAGACTTACCCACAACCCAAATTCAATCTATAATCAAAATTATTTCCAAGATTATTTCATCTTCAAAATCAAATTAATGTTTTATCATTTTCAAATTACCAAATCTTCAAATCCTCAAATCAAACATGTTAGATAAAACCGGAATAGCAAAACGTATCGCTAAGGAAATTAAAGATGGTTATTATGTAAACCTGGGTATCGGGATTCCTACCCTTGTGGCTAATTACATCCCTGAAGGGATCAATGTGGTACTTCAGTCTGAAAATGGTTTATTAGGAATGGGGCCGTTTCCATATGATGGTGAAGAAGATCCGGATTTGATCAATGCAGGAAAACAGACTATTACTACATTGCCGGGTTCTGCAATATTCGACTCAGCAATGAGTTTTGGTATGATCAGGTCTCAGAAAGTTGATCTTACAATTTTGGGTGCGATGGAGGTTTCTGAGAATGGCGATATAGCCAATTGGAAAATACCTGGCAAGATGGTGAAAGGAATGGGTGGAGCAATGGATCTGGTGGCATCAGCAAAGAACATTATTGTAGCAATGCAGCATGTTAATAAAGCAGGTGAGAGTAAATTACTAAAAGAGTGCTCCTTGCCTCTAACCGGTGTAAACTGTGTTAAAAAAATCGTTACCGAACTTGCAGTTCTTGAAGTCGCATCAGGAGGTGGATTCCGGTTGCTCGAGCGAGCCCCGGGAGTAAGCCTGGAAGATATACGTAAGGCTACATCCGGAAAACTGATTATCGAGGGCCAAATTCCTGAAATGCAGATCTAGCTTATTTGTTCTGCCAATATGCTTTTCCGTAATTTTTTTGATATCTCACTGGTTATCTTAATAATGTCTTCCGCAACATGGGTGTTATTGGTAATAATCACATCACAAAGCTCCTTATAAGGTAAAAGATAATCTTTGAATGCCGGGACTACATGATTCTTCCATTTGTAAAGAACATCACTTTCGGGATACCCCCGCTCAGTAAAATCTCTTTTTAAGCGGCGTTGTAGTGCAATTTCTTCTTTGGTATCGATGAATATTTTAAGGTCCAGCAGATCAGCAATCTCCTTAAAATGAAGTATGAATAAGCCTTCAACCATAATAATTGGCGCAGGCTTTATTTCCAGAAGTTTTGGCTCAGCATCCGGATTATTAAAGGTATATTCCTTTTTATGCACAGTTTCGCCCTTTATCAGCTTTTTTATGTCGCTTATAAACTGTTGATTATCAATGGTTGAGGGTAGGTCGAAATTATAGAATTTATTTTCTTCTGCCGTCATGGTATGGGCAATCCGAAAATAGTAATCATCCTGTGAGAGCAAACAGACTTCATTTTCTTTGAAATGTTTTAAGAAACATTTTAGAAAAAATGTTTTTCCTGATCCGCTGCCACCTGCTACACCAATTACAAAAGGTCTCTTATTCATTTGGAACACCGTAAACTAAAGTTGCCTGAAATCGTTTGTCCATTACCCCGATTAAATCAGCGGCAGCTTTCGTTATAACAATAATAACGTCTTTGGTTGACTCATTCTGCGTGAATTTCCCAACAACCTTGGCGAAAGTGCTTGTTCCAGTCATTGGATTGGTGATTTTTACTACTGTGCCAATTGGTGCAGTTTGATGCAGTGCCAGCATTTTAGTTCCATCAAGATTATCATCTGCTATCCAGATTGCAACACCACGTTCAGTTACCTCTCTTAAACCATACCTTGACGGTGGTAGCTTCAGGCGATCGCTGGCATTCCTGCTGCTATCAACCATGGTAGGCTGGTTTCTGGAATCTGCTGATGGAGTATCAATTGGAGCTGATGGCGGAGGTGCAAGCTGTTCCTGAGCAGCAGTACCATAAGGGACTTTTATGATCTGGCCAATTGCTAAAGTATTGTTTGTTAAATTATTCAAGGCCTTCAAGTCCTCTATCGTGGTATTAAACTTTCTGGCAATCAAGCCTAAATATTCACGGGGGCCAACTTTATAATCGATAACCGCAAGCTTAGAGCCACCTGCAACCTGAGGTTTATTAGTTGCCGACTCTTTAAAAGGCCTTTCTGTAGGTACCCTTATAATGGAACCTATCTGCAAAGAACGGTTACTGTTGAATTGAATAACCGATTGAGGACTTACATTATATTTTCTGGCTATGGAATAATAAGTCTCCTTAGCTACCACTTTATGTACAATATTTTTATAGCCATTTAATTCCTCAACATTGATTGAATCTATTGATGCGCTCGCTGTGAATGAAATTAGGGCAATACAAATTGACAAAACGAATCGTTTCAGCATTAATCAGAATTTAAAAATTGTGCAATTATACAAAATATGAAACTATTTCATTCTTGTTCCGGATATAGAACAAGTAGTTATTTACCATAAAGAACGATTCAGGTTGCAGTTTTTGTATATCCCTGATCAATATTTCATCAAGTAAAATGGTATCTTCCTGATAAACAAGCAGTCTTTGCTGAATTTTATTTGTAATTTTTTCATGAAAACATATAATAGTATGATTTTCTAGACTTAATGCCGAGGGCTTTCCAATTATTTCAGCCCTCGTAAGGAAATCAGGAATTTCCGATTGTTGTATAAATTCAGGGAATAAAACTGGCTCCCGGGGATAGTTTACTTTTTCAGAATCTAATATACTTTCTCCATTAATATGGCTTATCCAGGAATATCTTCTAGGATTAATCCTTGGATCATATACCTGCAAACCCTCATCGGTTGCCCTGTTCAAAGATAAATTATAATGTGCCCATAAGATTTCAGCATTTAGAATATTAACAGAGATAATCCCTTTACTTTCCAGGCTTTCATGCTGATCAAAGCCTTTAATAATCAGATTTTTCTGTGCAATATACGCCAGATTGAGATTCCATGGTTCCTGAAAAATCTTTTCTTTAAAATGGACTTCGCCGGTGTGGTAATTCATGACGGTAAAAGATGTTTTCTTTAAATCTATTATGCGGCTTTCAATTGCCATTAAACCAAATTTATCATTCATCTCAATTTTCCAGATGATGCCATCAAATTTTTCGGATAAAATTTGTCTTAATTTTGATTTATTCAAGTTCATGAAAAGAAACACATAATTATTAACTCTGATTGAATCAGAGATGATCCTAAAATACATTAAAACTTTCGGGCATGAAAATTGTGAAGTTTTTTATATGAATCAATAAATCAATAATCATATGAACGCAAAAGAAATAAGTCTGGAAGAAAAAGAATTAAAGCCAATTGTAGATCATCTGAACGATTTACTTGCAAATTATCATATTCATTACCAAAAGTTAAGAGGCTGCCATTGGAATGTAAAAGGTTCGCATTTCTTTACACTTCATGTAAAATTTGAAGAACTCTACACCAATGCCCAGTTAACCATTGATGAACTTGCAGAACGCATACTGACAATAGGTAAATCACCTTATAGTACTTTTACAGATTACTTAAAAATATCAAAACTTAAAGAGATCAATACTATTGGGATGAAGGATACCGAAATGGTATTGGCTATTATGGATGATTTCAGTAATTTAATTGAAATGGAACGTGTGATTATGGACCTGGCTTCAAAAGCTGGTGATGAGGGTACAAGCGATCTTATCAATAAATTCATGCAGTTTAAAGAAAAGAATAACTGGATGCTCAGATCCTTTGTCGGAAAGAGTTAGTAAACAAAAAAAACCGCCTTCCGGCGGTTTTTTTTGTTAGAATCTGCTCCCTATTGTTAAGAAAACATTATTCCTGTTATTTTTTATACTTGCAATTGAGGTAGGATTATTATTGAATGAATAGGGCCACCTTTCTGAGTCAGATACTACTTTCTGGTAAGTAAGATCGATATAATAATTATTAATTCGATACCCTAAACCCCCGCTATAAGTACTTATATTAAAGCGTTTATAGTCTGTAACAACATAAGGATCGCCCTGTGAGCCATATCCCGCTCTGAGCATCAGATTATCAATTTTGTATTCTGCACCTATCCTGAAGTTAATTGCATCGGTATAATTTGTCACTACTGCTTTATTGTTATCAGATATTACCTGAATGTCACCTGTGTTTGCCTGTGCAAAGTTAATGGTTGAATAATCTACATAATCAATATCTGCGGAAATAAACCCCTTGTCTTCAAAGAAATAAGATATACCTGTACTGATTTTTAAAGGAGTTCGTAATTTGTATGTAAAATCATAGAATTCATCATTATTTACAAACTGCGAATCGACTCTGTTTTTACCATATTTTGTATCCAATCCTTCTGAATAGCTATCGTCAATGGTATACCAGGTTGGACTTTCTACCGCTGCTCCTAAGCGAACATTCGGGATTGGTCTGTAAATTGCACCAATCTTCGCATTGATTCCTGAGCCTCTGGTTAACTGTGATTGACGGTATGAGAGTTCATAATCATTGTTTTCGGTTACATTGAACCCTTTCTCCTGATATAAATCACTGGTATTGTAATTTATATTTGCAATACCAACACTTGCACCAACATAGAACTGATTGCTGTAATTTGCTCCGACACTAAAATTGACTTCAGATTGTCTTCCAAATCTCAGATCATTTTTTGTCTGTACATTATTGACATCAGTTTCGGGGAAATAGTATCCGCCCGGATTGTCATATCCGATCAGATAATTATCATAGGCCATCCTTTCCAATGAACCTGATTGAAGGGTATTTGGTGCTCCGTAATTATTGCTCGCGGATTCTGCAAAATAATCAGCAATTGAATTATTTGGATTTGTGCCTGAATACCCGATGCCATTGTCAAAACCCTGTGTTTGGCTGTATCCCAAACCAAAATTAAAACTTAACCATCCCTGGTCAAGCTTCGCACCTTTGGGTTTTGCTGCCCTGGTATGAAATACAACTGCGGCATTTGCCAGGCCAAGTTTATCCCCTCTTGCAATAGTTTGATTGCCAAGATAGTTCGAACTATTATTATAGCCGTTAAATTCAGGGGTAATACTCAACTCAGAACGTGTGAAAAAGCCTATTCCTGCAGGATTTCCGCCAACAGAACTTAAATCTCCCCCGACACCTGTTTGTGCGCCTATTGCTTTAAATCTGGCTGTGCTTCCCCACTGGGATCTTGAAAATCGTAATGCATCTTCCGAATACTGGGCACGTATCTCCCCTGTAGCAGCCACTATGACTGCCATAGAGAATAAAACTCTTAATTTCATAAAGTATCTCTCTTAGTTTCCTCTTGACGGACGTGGCCCACTGCTGCCGCCGCCTCCGTTATTATTGGATGGTTGTGAACTTCTTGAACCTGAACCATTATCTTGTCTTGGAGCAGTATAAATTCGCTCCGGCTGGGTGGTTCTTGCTGGGGGACTCTGGTTTACACGTTCAGGACGTGTGGTAGGCTGTGTCCGGTTTGGTGTATTGTTTGTTGGTTCAGTACCATAACGTTCTGCTCTTCCACGTGATTGAATGATATTCCCGCTGTTATCCCTGATAATTGAACCGGGTGCACCTATTACAGTACCCCTTTCCATTGGGATGTTATCTCCTGCGCGGGTTGGACGTGCACGGTAGTTAGGTGCGCTAACTGCCGGACTACTGTAAATCCCGCTGTAATATCCGCGGTTGAAATTACCCCGATTGAAATTACCGCCTCCAAATCCAAAAGAATTGTACGGATTATAGTAGGAATATGGTCCCCAGAAATTGTTGCCATAGTTAAATCCGTAATATCTCCATGGATTGTAGCTGAAAAACCCACTGTTAATTCCGATCCCAATATTTATACCTGGTGAACCGTAATAACTATATGGAAAAAAGGATGGGCTGAAAAATGGATCATAATTAAAACCGTAAATGCTGTTATAATAACTTAATGAAGGATGATATCCTCTGAACCGGTTAATACGTGAGGTATAATCAGTATAACCATAATTGCTGTAGGTATCACCGTATAATTCTTCTTCTGTAACATAATCAGAGGCCGGCTTCTCTTCCCGTATAACCCGCTCAGCAATCACAATCTCCTTAGCTTTTGCATTGGAGTAGTAAACGTCATCTTCAGGAAGTGTAATCTGAGCAGTTTTAGTACTCATACATGAAGAAAGACTTACTGCAATTATAAAAGCATGCAGTGCTGAAAAATAAATGATTTTCTTTATCATGGCCGTAGTATTTAATGTTAACGCTTAATATGTAGACGAGATTATATCCCTATTGGTTGCATTTCAAAAAATTATAATACATCGTCTAGTTTTATAACTTTGCCTAAAGTTTAAATTATATAAATATACGTAATTTTTTGACAGCTAAGTAAGATGAGTAAGGGTTTAACCAGTAGAGAAGAGGATTATTCACAGTGGTATAATGAAATAGTAGGGAAGGCAGATATGGCCGAACATTCTGCAGTGCGGGGTTGTATGGTCATAAAACCCTATGGCTATGCGATTTGGGAAAATATGCAGGCAGCTCTCGATAAAATGTTCAAAGAAACTGGCCATAGCAATGCCTATTTCCCATTATTCATTCCTAAGTCATTTTTTTCGAAGGAAGCATCTCATGTTGAGGGTTTCGCGACAGAATGTGCTGTAGTTACCCATTACCGCTTAAAAAATGATGGTAATGGAAATATTATTGTTGATGAGGATGCCAAGCTGGAAGAGGAACTGATTGTCAGACCAACTTCAGAGACTATTATATGGAACACCTATAAAGGATGGATACAATCCTACAGAGATTTACCAATTCTGGTTAATCAGTGGGCTAATGTGGTTCGCTGGGAAATGCGGACCAGACTATTTTTACGTACTGCCGAATTTCTATGGCAGGAAGGCCATACCGCTCATGCCACATCACAGGAAGCTATCGAAGAAACAGAGCGCATGCTTGATGTTTATGCAGATTTTGCAGAAAACTGGATGGCAGTTCCTGTCATCAAAGGCAAGAAAACGGCCAATGAACGTTTCGCAGGAGCTTTGGATACCTATTGCATTGAGGCTTTGATGCAGGATGGAAAAGCCTTACAGGCAGGAACTTCCCATTTCTTGGGTCAGAATTTTGCAAAGGCTTTTGATGTTAAGTTTACAAGTAAGGAAGGAAAACTCGATTATGTTTGGGCTACATCATGGGGAGTTTCAACACGGCTTATCGGGGCATTGATCATGGCACATTCTGATGATTCCGGATTGGTTTTACCTCCAAAACTGGCACCTATTCAGGTAGTTATCGTTCCGATCTATCGTTCGGACGAAGAACTCGAAAAAATATCTGAACTTGCGAAAGCGCTCTCAAATGAACTTAAACAAAAAAACATATCCGTAAAATATGACAACCGGGATACATTAAGACCTGGATTTAAATTTGCAGAGTATGAAATGAAGGGTGTTCCGGTTCGTTTGGCAATAGGAGGGCGTGATCTGGAAAATGGTACGATTGAGATCGCCAGAAGGGATACAAAAGAAAAGCAAACTATTTCGAGGGAAGGTATTATAGATCATATAGAAAATTTACTTTCAGATATTCAGCAGAATATATTCAATAAAGCCCTTAGATTCAGAGAGGAAAACACTCATGAGGCGAACTCATACGAGGAGTTTAAAGAAATTTTGGATACCAGGGCAGGATTTATTTCAGCGCATTGGGATGGTACATCTGAAACCGAAAAGCGCATAAAAGACGAAACAAAGGCAACGATACGTTGTATTCCTTTAAATAATAAATTAGAGAGCGGATCTTGTATGGTGACCGGAAATCCTTCCACACAAAGGGTGTTGTTTGCCAGAGCATATTAAAAATTGAAAAATGGAAGAAGTTGAATCTTATGAACATATTTTAAAGCTACTTGAGAATAAAGCTTCAGTAAAGCAGCAAATTTTCCAAACAACTTCTTCTGTTTTTAATCAGTTTAAAGTGGTGCTTCAGGAGATCTGTCTTGATATGCAGAATGATTTTCACAAAATAGATCGGAATGTTGAGATTAGCTACTCTGACAGGGGAGATTTTGAAGCACAACTTAAGTTCTCAGGCGATGTTCTGGTTTTATCCATGCACAGCAATGTGTTCAGTTTCCCACCTGAACATGAGATCAATAAACTAAAATATGTTCAGGATGACCCCTCTAGGAAATATTGCGGAATCATTCACATTCATAATTTTCTTGCTGACTCCTTAAAGTATAACAGAAGTTCAGATATTGGTTATCTGATAGGCAGGATATTCATAAACAGGGAAGAACATTTCTTTGTAGACGGTCAGAGCCAGCTTGGTTTTCTCTTTAACTCATTCTGGAAAGGCAAATTAAAAAAAGAGCAGATCAGGAAGATCCTGGAACTTGCTATAATTTATTGTATGGATTTTGATTTGCTGACTCCACCTTTTGAAGCTGTAAGGCAAATATCTCTGGAGGAAAAACAATACATGGGCTCAAATTCAGGTTATCCTACAGGCAAACACATGGGCTATAAATTTAAACAGGAACTTAATCCATCTTTAGTTCCGGTAAATAAGAGTAAATAACCTGCTTAATTTCAATTAATTCATAACTATATCCATTTTTTGTAATTCGCAAGATCTTTAATAAAATATCTATGAAATTCGGAACCAAAGCAATACATGCCGGGCAGGAACCAGATCCAAGTACCGGGGCAATAATGACTCCAATCTATCAGACTTCAACTTACTGGCAGAAGTCGCCTGGAGACAATAAGGGGTTTGAATATTCCAGGGGAACCAACCCAACACGTAAAGCATTGGAATCATGCCTTGCGGCACTTGAAAACGCAAAACACGGACTGGCTTTTTCCAGTGGGATGGGCGCTACTGATGCTGTGATGAAACTTTTAAGTCCGGGTGATGAAGTGATTACAGGGGATGATCTTTATGGAGGTTCCTATCGCATATTCACCAAAATATTTTCAAATTATGGCATCAAATTTCATTTTATAAATATGAATGATGCTCAGAATGTGAAGCAGTATATAAACCAGAATACCAAATTGATCTGGATTGAAACACCTACTAATCCAACCATGCAAATTGTTGATATAGAGGCTGTCGCTGCAATTGCAAAATCAAATAAGATATTGTTGGCTGTAGATAATACCTTTGCCTCTCCTTATCTTCAGAATCCGATTGATCTTGGGGCAGATATCGTAATGCATTCAGTTACCAAATACCTTGGGGGCCATTCAGATGTCGTCATGGGCGCATTAATGTTGAATGATGATGATCTGTATAATCGTCTTTGGTTCATTTATAATGCTTGTGGTGCAACACCCGGGCCAATGGATAGTTTTCTTGTTTTAAGGGGGCTAAAAACACTTCATCTTCGAATGAAAGCCCATTGTGAAAATGGCTCTCAAGTCGCAACCTATTTGAAAACCCATCCTAAAGTGGATAAAATATACTGGCCCGGATTTTCCGATCATCCCAACCACGATATTGCAAAAAAACAAATGCGTGATTTCGGTGGAATGATTTCTATCACACTGAAAGGAGCTGATTTGCAGGAGACTTACAGGGTTGCATCTTCATTTAAAGTTTTTTCATTAGCTGAATCACTGGGTGGGGTTGAATCGCTGATTAATCACCCGGTATCTATGACCCATGGCTCTATTCCAAAAGCTGAACGTGATAAAGTTGGGGTAACTGATAATCTTTTACGGTTAAGCGTAGGAGTGGAGGATATAGAAGATTTGCTTGATGATTTGAAACAAGCACTTTCCTGATTGATTGAAATTAAATGATAGCTTACCCGGCTTCCTTTCATACTTTTCAGGAACTGAAAGAATTTCTTGATGTCAAATTCGATCAGTATAACCGACCGGGTTTTATAGAAAATGATCCGATCTGCATTCCTCACCTATTTGCGAGAAAGCAGGATATCGAGATCATGGGCTTCTGGGCATCAATTCTGGCCTGGGGGCAAAGAAAAACGATTATTAATAAGTGTAAAGAACTTATTTACTTGATGGACGGCGTTCCTTATGATTTTATTTTAAATCACCAGGAAACCGATCTGAAACGTTTCGCCAATTTTAAGCACCGCACCTTCAACGATACAGATACCTTATATTTCATTGAGTTTTTCAGACAGCACTATTTAAGGTCTGATACATTGGAAACAGCTTTTAAGACTTTAAGACCAAATATTTTCCGTGAAGACTTTATTGAAGAGGGAAAGCTTTCTTCGGAATATAATGAAGTTGCATCTGCACCATGTTTCCTTAGCGAATTGAAAAACAAAAATTCAGAATCTGTTACAGAATATGCATTAAATTCCTTCAGAACATATTTTTTCTCTTTACCTGATTTTCCGGCACGTACAAAAAAGCATATCAGTTCGCCTTCAAAAAAATCAACTTGTAAAAGACTGAATATGTTTTTACGGTGGATGGTACGTAAAGATGATCGGGGTGTAGATTTCGGACTCTGGAACAGCATTAAACCTTCAGATCTGATCTGTCCGACAGATCTTCATGTTGAACGGGTAGCAAGAAAGTTAAAACTCATCAGCCGGAAGCAGGTTGATTGGCTAACTGCAACTGAACTAACTGAAAACCTACGGAAATTTGATCCTAATGACCCTGTCAAGTATGATTTTGCATTATTTGGTTTAGGCATTGAGGAACAATTTCAAAACCGGATCATCTGAATAGGGCCTATTTTTTTACACTTCTGACTTATCGATTTTCTTTTTTCGAATAATTAATTTGGGAAATTTGATAGGCTTTTTTAGGATAACCTCATCACCCAGGAGAATTCCCCAGGGTTTGAACATTTCTGAGCGGTCAAAAATTACTTTGAAAATTGCGATCATAGGCAGGGCAAGGAACATACCAGTAAAACCGGCCAGACTTCCTGAAATAAATACACCCAATATCGCAGCAAAAGCATTTATTCTGACTTTTGAACCTACAATTCTTGGCATTAAAATATTATTATCAAGAAACTGAACTGCTGCAATAACACCAAGAACAATGAATACCGGTAATATTTCCTGTGAATTAGTTAGTGTAAGAAGTACACCTATTATATTCCCTATCAAGGCACCTATATAAGGAATCAGGTTTAATATTGCAAAGATCACACCTATTAATAAGGCGTGCTTTATGCCAAATAGAAGTAGTAATCCTCCTAAAAGTACTATGATATAACTTATCTGGATCATAAGTCCGATCAGATAGCCCTTTATTATCACTTCGGTTTCTTTCATGACTTCCTCAACTTTTTTATGTTCTGCTTTTTCAAACCATACAAATACAAAGCGTATCAGCAGTGATTTATAGGATAAAAAAAGATAAATGTATATAGGTACCAGTCCAATGTAAATTAAAATAGAGGTTATTGAATTTGCAGCACCACCGAGAATTGCTCCTGCATTGGACAGAATTTTATTACTTTGCTCATTTATAAATTTTAGCTGTTCAGGAGTTGAAAAATTGGTTTTTTGGTTGATCCATCCGCTCAAATCAGCCAAATGCATCGCTATATTCTTCTTAATCATCGGAAACTCAGCCAGAAGGCTGTTGAATTGTCCGGTAAAGAACCAGATAACCAGTGCAATTAAAACAGCCCCTAGTAATATGGGTAAAAGGATAGCCAAAAATTCTGGTGCTTTTTTTGACCTCAGAAATCGGTAAACCGGAAGCAGAACTATACTCAGGAAAAAAGCAAGAATTACCGGCATAATGATTTGCTGACCATAGGCAACTAGTACCCCTATAAGGCAAAGACCCATTAATTCTATTGATCGTTTAACGGTTAGTGGTAATTCCTTCATATTAGTTGACTTCAGTTTGATATCTGGTTAGATATTTAATCTTGATGATTATGTAGAACAGGTAAAAGTTAAAACACAGCAGAATTCATACCAAAATTCATTTTAGGGCTCAAAGTAATATTTTAAAACAAATATAATAGAACCCCCATTATATTGAATAGTATGTCATATTTCATAATAAAAAATGACTTTGTTTTTATTACGTTATCATGAGTGCCTTTTTTCCTGTTATCCTTGTTAAGATTTTAGTGTTTTGTATTAAATTTAAATTAATAATTTATCTCAATATTTTATATTTTAAAAAAAATAGGAAATGAAATATAGTTTTAGTTAAATAATTTAATTTATCTTTCGTAAACAAAACGTAAATATTTTATTAAAAATGAGAACATTAAGTTTATTGGCGATCACTGCATTAGTTGCGGCATCGTTTACTGCGAATGCAGCAGGCGGAAAAATTAAGATCAGACACAAAGGAAAAATGATTGAAGTTTCTTCGAATGCATTGGATGCACATTTAGACCATGGGGATGTTCAATTATTTCCATACAAGGGAACTTTTTTATCTCAGGCTGAAATAAATGCTGACCTTGCTGCAATAGAACAAGAATTTGTAGATACACCTCGTGAGGATGGTGAAATTGATCAGGAAGAACCGGCACCAGAAGACGAATTCTAAGAATAGGTTGAATCAAAATACCTCATATTTATTGAACTCCAATTTTTATCTGGTTGTAAGAAAATTATTATTTTTTCTACAACCAGATTTTTTATGACGATTGGTAAATAATATTATTAGCCTGTTTTTATTCCCAATATTATCTCATTCATCTCCTAAAATGCCTTAAGGCCTCTTAACCTTCTAAGCGAATTTCCCTTAATTTGTTTATATAGATTTATTCTCTTAAAATGTTGATAACATTCATTTGTAGTTTTATGTGCTAATATTAAATTTGCAATGCTTTAGGTTTCCGAAATCAAAATCGGAATTAAAAGGGAACCGGGTTAGAATCCCGGACAGTCCCGCTGCTGTGTTCTCCATAACGGTTCCATAATAAGCCACTTTTCGCCATATGCGGATGGGAAGGCAGGATAAACCGGGAGTAAGTCAGAAGACCTGCCTCTGCATAATAATTCATAGCTTTCGGGGATTGAAGCTTGGAGAGGACTATTCGCAAGAATAGATTCATTTCTGGTATTCCTTCATTATCTGTTTGCTGTGGGACAAAAACTCACAACAAAATGAAAACAAAAAAACTTTACGTTGGGCTAAGTCTGGGACTTGCACAACTGGTATTGCTGAACAGCAGTACCCTGGCACAGGAAAGACCTGCGTCAAATCTCGATGAAGTGGTGGTAGTGGCCAGCCGTTCACCCAAAAAATTATCGGAAATAGGGAAGGTGGTTCGGGTAATCACTGCAGAAACGATTTCAAAAAGTCAGGGTAGGACTTTGCCCGAACTGTTAAACAATGTGGCCGGCTTGACAATAGGAGGAAATGGAGGAAATCCTGCTGATATTAAGGCTGTGTATCTCCGTGGTGCAAGTGCTGCCAATACCCTGATACTGATTGATGGTATTCCTGTAAATGATGCATCAGAAATATCCGGAGAATACAATATTTCGGCCATTGGGATTGAAAATATTGAGCGCATTGAAATTTTAAAGGGAGGAAATTCTACATTATATGGTTCTGATGCAGTAGCAGGCGTTATTAATGTGATTACCAGAAAAGGCAGCGGCAAATTAGCAGCAAATCTTCTGGCTACCGGAGGGAGTTACGGAACTTATAAACAAGTTTTAGGTTTGAGCGGACAAATCGAAAATACATCTTTATCATTCAATGCCTCTAATCTGGATTCAAAGAATTTCTCTTCAGCAATGCCTGCTAATGCTGAATCAGGTTTTGATAAGGATGGATTCCATCAGAAATCCATGATGTTTAATATGGGGCAGCGGGTAAGCAAAAACTTTCTGTTAAGAGGGAACTTTCAGGCTAACAATAATGCCGCCGACCTCGATAATGGTGCATTTGCTGATGCAAAGGACTATACCTATAGCAAATCTTCATTTCTGGCCGGAATTGGGGGGAAGCTGGATCTAAATAAAGCTGTTCTCAATTTCAATCTAAGCCAGAATAACCTGAAAAATAAATATAATAATCAGGGTTCACTTACCAATAATACAGGGAATATTACGCATCTGGAAACTAACCTCAATTATGCTTTCAATAATTTTATAGATGTGGCAAGTGGCATTTCATACAGGAATCTTAGTACTGATCAGAGAAATCCATTTAGTTCAAGATTATTTGCAGACAATAATATAAAAAGTCTGTTCAGCTCTCTTTTTATTAAATCAAAATTGGGCTTTCAGGCAGAGATTGGTGGTCGATTTAATGATCATAGTGAATACGGCAGTAACTTTACCTATACTATAAATCCATCCTACCTCATTGCAGACCGTTATAAGGTATTTGCAAACCTTTCATCTGCTTACAGAGTGCCATCCCTGTATCAGTTGTTTTCAGAATACGGGAATTTGGCTCTTAGTCCTGAAACATCCAGAACTTATGAAGCAGGTTTTGATCTGAATTTTACACCGCAAATAAATCTATCCCTTTCTTATTTTAAGAGGGATATTGAAAATGTAATTGATTTTGGTCAGGTTTCTCCTGGTAAATTTGGTTACTTAAATCAAAATAAACAAAATGATAAAGGTTATGAAGTTGAACTAAGCTATAAACCAAATGGATTACTGAATCTGAATGCTTTCTATGCTTATGTAGATGGGGAGGTGACTACTCCGGCAGGCACATCTTTTAATCTCTTCCGTAGGCCAAAGAATTCTTTCGGATTGAATGCGGGTCTTGATTTAAGTAAATCCCTAAGCTTTAATCTGATCTATAAGTTTACTGGCGACAGAAGAGACAGATATTTTGATGGTAAGACTTTCAAAACGGTGGACGCTGAACTGGGTTCATTTAATGTGCTGGATGTTTATGCGCAATACAAAGTTTCAACCAGACTTAGCTTGTTTACAGATGTTAAGAATGTGCTGGATGAGAATTATGTCGAATTTGCAGGCTATCAAACAAAAGGGATTAATTTTAATGCTGGATTTAAGTTAGATATCCGATAAGTTGCAAAACCAAATAATAAATAGCGATGGATGAAAATTCATCGCTATTTTTGTTTTAAGACAGATTATTCATGATGAAGGCAGTTTTATTTTGGAGTGCAGGTAAGGATTCAGCAATGGCATTAAACAGGCTTAAACAAAACCCTCAGGTCGAAATAATAGGACTTATAACCACTTTAAATAGTGATTATAAGCGAATTTCAATGCATGGAATAGCCGAACAAGTGCTTGACAGGCAAGCTGAGCAACTTGGATTTCCAGTCATTAAAATGTGGGTATCAAGTCAGCCTGACAATCATACTTATGAAGAGGCATTTATGAAAACCTGTTCACAATTAACAGAAATGAGTGTTGACACCCTGGTGTTTGGAGATATTTTTCTGGAAGACCTCCGGGTATATCGGGAGGATTTAGCAACAAAGGCGGGCTTGAAAACATATTTTCCTTTGTGGAAGATTTCTTTGATGGAACTTCAAAAAGAGTTATCAGATGGAGGATATGAAGCTATAACTTGCTGTGTCCAATCGGATAAATTAGGGATGGATTGGATTGGAAAACAATTAAATCCGGATTTCTTCAAGAAATTACCCCATGGAATTGATCCATTCGGAGAAAATGGTGAATTCCACACTTTTTGTTACAATGGGCCAATCTTCAGAGAGCCTATAACTTATCAAACCGGAGAAGTTGTATTCAGACCATTGCAAATTAAGCAAACAGACATGGCAGAGGAAGCTGGATTCTTATACCTGGATATAATCTGACAAAAACCATGAAAAAAATTGTTGTATTTACAGGAGCCGGTATCTCAGCCGAAAGTGGCTTAAAAACTTTCAGAGATTCTGGGGGACTATGGGAAGGGTACAATGTTTATGATGTTGCTACCCCGGAAGCCTGGAGACGGGATCCCAACCTTGTGCAAAATTTTTATAATGAACGACGTAAATCTGTTCTTGAAGCTGAACCCAATGCAGCACATTATGCTCTGGTTAAACTGGAAGAAAAGTATGATGTGACAATCATTACTCAAAATGTCGATGATCTTCATGAACGTGCAGGATCTTCCAAAATTATTCATTTACATGGCCTGATCACAAAGTCCCAATCGGATAAAAACCCCAATCTGACCTATGACATTTCCGGCTGGGAATTGAAAATGGGCGAAAGTTGTGAATTAGGCTCTCAGCTTCGGCCACATGTTGTTTGGTTTGGAGAAGCTGTTCCAATGATCGAAAAAGCTGCTGAAAAATGCTACGTTGCTGATATATTCATAGTAATAGGTACCTCATTACAGGTTTACCCGGCAGCAGGCCTCATTGATCTGATACCTGGTAAAGCCCAGAAATTTCTGGTAGATCCCAAGGCAATGGAGATATCTGCAATAAATATTGAACGGATTCCTGAAAGCTCTGTTGCTGCTGTTCCTGAATTGGTAGAGCGATTGTTAAATCAATAAGTTAATGTATGAGATTAGCCTATCCTGATGTAGTACTATCAGCGATTGGCCTTTATGGGCTTTTGGTCTTATAGGAACCAGTTTGCTTTGTATGGAATGAAATAGCTTAGAACGGTACTTTAGCATTATATTTACTTAAGCAGAGGATAAGAACTGATAAGAAATTATATACAAATGAAGATGAATCAAAACTCAAGACGAAATTTTTTGCAAAAGTCAGCAATAACTGCAGGTCTCATGTCTATAGGCAACATTGGCATGTCTGAAACATCAGGCATAGACCATCCCTTAAATTCCCAAAAAAATTCAGCTAACAAACTTCCACGCGAGGTTTGGATAGCAAGTTTTTCGCAAGAAAAACTATCTGAAGACACTCCGGATTTAATGGTTAATAGAGTGTTGGAATATCTGAAGGGTATCGAACCTTTTAGCCCCGATGTGATTTGCCTGCCCGAATGTTTCTACATTGCAAATACTAAAATGGATGGTAAGTTCTCTGTAAAGCAAAGGATAATTAAATCAGAAGAAGTGTTAAACCAGTTTTCTGATTTCTCTAAAAAAAACAATTGCTACACTATATGTTCTGTTGATACCCCTGCAGGGGATGGGATGTTTTATATCTCGTCTGTTGTTATTGACCGGCAAGGGAAACGTGTCGGAGCGTATCATAAAGTTCATCCGACAGAAGGTGAGATAAAAAGTGGAGTGATGCCCGGACCATTATTTCAGCCTGTTATCCAAACTGATTTCGGGAAAATTGGGGTTCAGATTTGCTTTGATATATTATGGGATGATGGATGGGAGATGTACCGTAAACAGGGAGCTGAAATCATTTTCTTCCCTTCAGCTTTTTCAGCCGGACAAATGATTAATGCACGTGCATGGAAGCATAAATGCGTTGTAGTTTCCAGTACCAGAAAAGGAACCAGTAAAATATGCAGTATCAGTGGTGAAGAGCTGGCAAAGACAGGCTCCTGGAACCCTCAACTTTGTTGGGCTCCTGTAAACCTGGAGAAAGTCTTTTTACATCTATGGCCATTCGTACAACATTTTCCTGCAATTCAGAAAAAATACGGACGCAAAGTGGATATAAAAGTTTTCCATGAGGAAGAGTGGGCAATTATAGAAAGTTTATCTCCGGATGTCCTGGTGAAGGATATTTTAAAAGAGTTTAATCTTAAAACTCACGAAGAGATTACTGTTGAAGGCGAAAGGGCACAATTAGAAGCTCGTAAAAAATATGCATCGTAAATCCTCTCGGAGAGGGGAAAAACATTAAATTCCACATTTAAATCCCGAGTAAGGAATTCAGGATTTTTACAAAGATCAGAACTATTCCAGTTGTATATTCTACGAATTATCTCTTAATCCCAAACTAAACTTTTGCCAATACAGGATATCTTTTTGATAAAAGATAGAAACTTCCAAATAAGAGTGCCGAAAATACCAAATTACCTACCAGCATATTTCTAAAGAATGGAAGGCCTGCAGCATACGAAGTCAGAATTCCTGATATATTTCGTGGGTATAGGGTAGCCGGATATAAAAATGCAAAATTAGTGATCAGATAAAAAACTGATGCGCTGATAAATGAAGCTAAAATTACATTAGTCGCGTTTACCTTATTCCTGATCATGAACCCGCATGCAACCATTGCAACAAAGCCGATATAGACCGCAATACTAAATCCATTTCCAATGAATAGGTCGGAGACAGCCATAGCTGCTATCGGTACAATGAATGCCATTCGTTTATCACTGAACTGAGCGCCTGCAAATATTGCCAGGGCTCCAATGGCCGTAAAGTTCCAGATATGTGGAATCAAATAGGGTAGTGCCCTGCTTAGTGCAGCTGCAATGACAAGAAGAGTTAATACTATAAAACGGCTTGTGATGATATGTTTCATGATACAAAAATAGGAAAATAAATCTAAGCTTTTAAAATGTATTGAAATATATAATAATATCGAAACCTCCCATAAATTTGGCGTTTTTGCCTAATAAAATATTATTTTGTTTGATATTATAAATATTTGTAAATCAATTAGTTATTATACTTAATATTAAGTAATATTTTATATTTAATTATACTTTTCGATTAAAAATAGTGATAAAAACCAAATATAATTCTGTTTTGCTATTTAATATACTGTTTATCAAATACTTATGATATATTATTATCATATCTTTTGTATGCCTGATTGAAATCAACCCTCATTTGGTTAAATCGTTCAGCTGCTGATTTTATAAATTCTGAATCAAGTAATTGAAAGACTCCGTTCACTCCTTCGGGGATATCAAGTTCTGGTATTTTATAGATCTGTTCAAAGATCCCCTTCTCCAGTTTTATAATATACTTTTGATTCATGGAGAATAAGGTGATCTTACAATCCGGATGTGGCAGTTCTGCTATTACTCTCATTGTTTAGCTTTTAATAAATCTTGTTGAATTTCTTTTATCGGGTCTATTCCTTTATTGCTTCCCTTTCCCGATAGCAATCGGAAACGTGCAAAAAGCTCCTCACTATACCAATCTAATTTTCTGGTCTTCCTTATCACTTCAGCATGTTTAGCAGAGCCATAAGCGAATGCTTTCATACTTTCCATATTTTTCCAGATTGAAAGGGTAGCTTGTCTGAAGTATGGAGCTTCACCAATTCCAATAGAGCAGATATAGCCGGGAGCTTTAGTCATGATTTCTGCTACAGGTTCTACATTGGCCCAGAATTGGCTTAATTTATTCAAACGTATCGTAGCTCTGGTTAAAACTGCAACCGGTCCATTGTAATTCGCTTCGTAATTATCCATCTTAAATGGATCCTTACCATCCCATTTGCCATGACTTGCTAATGGAATACTTAATACTGTCCACTGTTCTTTTGTAAATTTCTTCCACCACCATGCTATAAATGAGCTTTCATTAAATCTCTTAAAGTCCTCTTCTGAAGTCCAAACTGCCAATAATGCCCATTGCTGCCAGTCGGGCTGGAGATCAAATGATCCATTTTTACCACAACCCATCAATTTCCAGAAAGTACAGGATTTATTTAAGGCAAGCGGAATACGGTGAATAGCCATAGCAAGGACGGCCAGCGGAACGAATAATGGTCTGTATCTTACTATACTTATTGAAACTAACATAGTTGATCTTAATGATTTCTTTCTCAGGTCTCAAAGGTAATTTATCAAAATGTATTCTTAAGGTCATAAAAAAGAAAAGTCTTCCCTGTTATAGGAAGACTTTGATTCTTAAAATTAAAATTCTTAATAACGGTCATTGTTCCCTTTGCCATGGCCTTTTTGATTCCTTCGATTATCATAACGGCCATTCTGGTTTCTGTCCCCATAATTATCATCGTGTTTGTCACGCCCGTACCTTTGATCATAATTGTTATTAGATTTTTTTCTTTGTCCCGGAGGCATTCCATGCGGATGCTGATTTCTATTTTGACGTGTATATACCCTTACACGTTCATTTCTCATTTCATAATGTCCGGGTACTCTTCGGCTTCCTATCCCAAATATGCCGGCAGTTCGATACTCAGGGATCCAAACCCGTCTCTCACGAATTTCATAACGGTATTCGCCACGATTATCTCTGTAAACCTTTTGGTCAGTTTGACCCCATACTGTTTGTACCTGTCGGTATTGGGCCTGTGTTTTGGTAGTCCCCAATGCTGCAAAGAGGATTGCCAGGATGATTAATTTTTTCATAGCTGTTTCTTTTTTTTGAACTCTTTTAAGGATAAATCTTAGTATATTATACTACAACACAACTAATTTACAATGCTATATTTCGATTGTTCCTTATCTTTCAAAACAAAATTTGTCAATGAACATGAAGATATGATGAAGATAATATTTTATATAATGCTGACTTTCTTAATTCAATTGTAATTTTGCACCATGGCAGAAGATTTAAAAATAGCTGGAGGGAGCAAGGAGAAGCAATATCATTCATTATTGCCTCAGATTTCTGCTTTACTTGAAGGAGAAAATGATAAGATTGCCAATATGGCTAATGTGTGTGCTGCCCTAAAAGAGCAGTTTAACTTCTTTTGGGTCGGTTTTTATATGGTAAATGGAGGAGATCTGGTTTTAGGCCCATTTCAGGGACCGGTGGCCTGCACCAGGATTAAGAAAGGAAAGGGAGTTTGCGGTACCTCTTGGGAGCAGGCTCAAACCCTGATTGTTCCTGATGTGGAGGCATTTCCAGGGCATATCGCCTGCAGCGCTGCTTCAAAGTCTGAAATAGTAATACCTATAATCAAACAAGGGAATGTAATTGGTGTTCTGGATGTTGACAGTGCAGAACTAAATAGTTTTGATGAAACTGATGCAGCATATCTTGCTCAGATTCTTGAACTTATTGAATTTAATTCCTGAATTTAACTTAAATAATCAGGACTTTTGTATTGGGCTAAGAACATTTCTTACCCATATTTTATTAATCAAACATGAAAACAAGATTATTGGCAATTCTGAATTTGATAACACTTGCTTTTCAACTGCTGATTGCATATCTCGTTCAATTAAAAACATTTTCATCTCAGGATGTAGGGCAGGTCTCCGCCAGATATGATACCGTTTTTGCACCGGCTGGGATTACATTCGCTATTTGGGGACTAATTTACATTTCCCTTATTGCACTTTGTGTATTCCATTTATACAAAGCATTTTCGAAATCATCAAGCTGTCAAACAAATCAGGATACCCACAATATGGGATGGTTATTTATCCTCAACAATATAGCTACCGGGCTATGGTTGATAGCCTGGGTCAATGCGCAACTATTTTTATCAGTCATTTTGATTCTGATCCAGCTTTTCACTCTCATTAAAATCAGTATTAAAGCCCATATTTCCAATCCTAATCGTCCAATCCAAACAAAGATATTTACACAATTTCCCCTGAGCATTTACTTTGGCTGGATTTGTATTGCTAGTATAGCGAATATCAGCGCCTGGCTAAAGTCAAGCGCATGGAATGGAATGGGAATTTCTGAAAGCTATTGGGTTATCATCCTGATAGGCCTAGCAGCTCTTCTTTCCTTGTTTGTTGTTCTGGTCAGGAGGAATATACCTTTCGGTTTTGTTGTCCTCTGGGCATTATATGGCATCATTTTAAAACGAAAAGAAGTCGATGCTTTATTATTTGAAGACGTGATCAATGCCGCTTATGCAGCTTTTGCGATCATATTGGTTGCGTTGATTATCAGAATATTTAAAACCGATAACCCAAAATCATCGCTTAATTATTGATTTCCTTGCTTTATATTGCATTTGATCCTATTTATATTCATCCTTTGCCGGTAGCGCATCGCTTCCCAATGCTAAAGTATGAACTCGTTCCTGAACAACTTATATATGAAGGTTTAATCAGCAGTGAATCGTTGTTTTCACCTGAGAAGCTGGATGAAGATGTTATTTTGCTGACACATGAGCAGAATTACTGGGAAAGACTCAGGGATTTGAGGCTGAGTGATGCTGAAATCCGCCGCACAGGCTTTCCATTATCTGCTTCTTTGATAGAACGTGAAATCAGAATTGCGCGTGGTACAGTTGATGGCTGTATCCATGCTTTAGAACATGGTATTGCCTTTAATGTAGCAGGAGGTACCCATCATGCAGGTTCTTGCTGGGGAGAAGGATTTTGTCTGTTAAATGATCAGGCTATCGCGGCTAATTATTTGTTAAGTAATTCATTAGCTCAACGTATATTAATCATTGACTTAGACGTTCATCAGGGAAATGGAACTGCTGAAATATTCAATAATGAAAAAAGGGTTTTTACTTTTTCTATGCATGCAGAAAAGAATTTTCCTTTTAGAAAAGAACCTTCTGATCTTGATGTCGGTTTGGCTGATGGAACTACTGATAAAGAATACCTTAAATTGCTTTCTCAGAACCTGAACTATATTTTTGAATCCTTTAAACCTGATTTTATTTTTTATTTGGCAGGTGTGGATGTCCTCGCAACTGATACATTAGGAAAGCTTAATCTTACTATAGCCGGATGCAAACAAAGGGATGAACTGGTGATAGATAAGTGCCGAAGTTTGAGACTGCCGGTTCAAATAAGTATGGGTGGAGGCTATTCACCCAAAATTTCAGATATCGTTGAAGCCCACTGTAATACCTATCGGGTTGCACATGATATTTACTTCTAAATATATAGTTTTTAAATTTTACAATTCTTTGATTGCGTAAAATACTGATTTTCAATAAATTTAGTGTAAATTTGCAGTATGGAAAAGCAACATTTTACCCGTTACAGGTTCATTGATTCAAGAACTGGCGATTTAATCAGATATATGAACATAAATGATCGCCTTGAAGATCATAACGATAGATTGAAAAAAATGCAATCTCAGATTTTTAATGAGATTAGAATTCCGGTGGCATCAATTATATATGAGCTTGCCGAACCAGTTTCTTAGAAAAATAATGGAATCTGGTAAAGAGCAGTCCGGCTGAAACAAGTAAGCCAAGAGTAAGGCCATACCAGATTCCATTAGCACCCCATCCCATTATTATTCCGAGATAATAACCTGCGGGTATACCAATGACCCAGTAGGCTACAAAAGTGATCAATGTTGGTATATTAACGTCTCCGATTCCGCGTAGTATACCTAATCCAACAATTTGCGTTCCATCGAACAACTGGAAAAATGCTGCAATTATAAGTAACTGAGCTGCAATATTTATTACTTCTTCATCTGAAGTATATATCCAAGGTAAGTATTCATTTAAACCAGCGAATAATAAAGCCGCAATAGCCATAAAGATCAGTACTATATGATAACTTGATATAGCCGATAGTCTGAGATTCAAAAAATCCTCTCTTCCGAAATTATTGCCGGTTTTAATGGTTGCAGCAGCAGAAATTCCACTCGCCATCATATATGTAATTGCTGCTAAATTAATTGCTACCAGATGGGCAGCCTGTTCTACAGCACCAATAGTTCCAATCAGAATGGCTGATGCACTAAATGCACTTACTTCAAACGTATATTGAAGCGCCACCGGTGTGCCAATCCTCAGGATTTTTAAAGACCTTATTTTATCAATCGATTTGTGGGTAAATGATTGCAGATAAACCTTAAAATATTTTGACCTTAATACATAAATACACATAACAATAGCCATTATAGTACGGTCAATTAGTGTACTCCAGCCTACTCCATTAACGCCCATAGGTGCAATTCCAAACATGCCTTTAACAAAAATGAGCCCCAGACATACATTGATGAGATTACCCCATAAAGAAATCATCATTGCCTGCTTGGTGAAACCAAGTCCTTCGGCGAATTGTTTAAATGTCATGAAAATCATCAATGGCACTATTGAAAAACCCAGCAAACCCAGATAGGGTATTGCCTGTTCTACTACCTTTGGATCCTGATCCATTCTATGAATAAACAGGAGAGACCCGTAATAGATGAGTATGAACAGCAGTATCCCAAATATTGCATTAATTAATAAACTGTTTACCAGAAGCTTGCCACACTCCCGATTGTTATTTTTTCCACTTTCCTGGGCAATTAGCGGAGTAAGCCCATAGGAAATGCCCATGCCAATAACAAGAGCTACAATAAACATACTATTGACCAGAGAGACTGCAGCTAAGGGAATTGTACCTGCAAAATGGCCTACAATAATACTGTCAGCAGTGTGTACCAGCGTATGCCCAAGTTGCGAAATAACAACAGGTATTGCCAGGGTAAGATTGCTTTGATAATGGTATTTGTATTTATGGTATATGCGTTTCAAATGAAATTTTAATAAAATTTGTTTGTGGTAAAATAGTTTTTAAACTATTTTTTTCTAAGAAGCAGTATAGTATTCCTCTTTTTCCGTCGTATGTAGTCTGATTACACCGGAAAGTACCAGGTTGACAAGAATGCGATGGGTTCTTCTTCTTGAAAGATTAAGCATCAGGCTATATTCGCGAGAGGTGATTCGTTCATGTTCATTCAGATATTCCAGGAGGGCTTTTTCTTTTGAAGAATATTCAATTAGAACACCATTTTCATTGTTTTCGCGCTTCAGAACATCAATTACAATTTTACTGGCCAGCACACTTTTATCCTTGACCCGAATATAGACCCACCATTTTTTATCTTCACCCAGAGCATAATGGGGTTTCATTTCACTCTTATTTATTTCAGCAACGAGAATTGTTTTATCATCAAGATAGACCTCTTCAAATTTAGGTTCGATAGCGGGTTTACAATAAAAATGGGCTGCCCGGGTAATCATATATTTCTCTTCATCTTCAGATTTAACCCCACTAATAGTTCCATCATCAGATACCCCTACTAAAAGTCTTCCTCCCTTATTATTTGCAAATGAAACCATTGTTTTAGCGATTTTTTCACAGCTGGTGATTTTTTTTTTAAAATCCTGTGTGACGCCCTCTCCATCTAAAATTAGTCTCCTGATGTTCATGTCCATTAAATCTTTAGTAGGCAATTGTTTGTTCTTCGCCCTTATACAGGTTACGAATATAAACTTCATTGATTACCGTTGCGCAAAGTACTCCATCCGCATTAAATATATTCATTGGATACGCTTTTACAAATTTGCCAACAGTATCCAGTGTGGTTTTAGCCTCCATAATTTGCTCTTCACTAATTGAAATGGTAAAAAACAGATTAGTTGCCCCGGGTTTTATATACTTAATTTCAGCACTTTTAAGCCAAACCCGACATTTTATCCCTCTTCTTTGAAGTATCTGATCAAAAAGCAGGGCAAAGAAAGGATCTGAAGCGCTGAATATGGTTCCCCCAAAGATGGTTCGGTTATAATTGATATTCCAAAAGCTTTTCGCAATCTTGACATGTACTCCTGTAAAGCCCTTATCAAACTTAATAACCCAGATTCTTTGAAAAAATAGCGGGGGATAAAAACGCATTGCCCATTTGAGCATGTTTTCTGATAATACCATCCTTGCAAATATCCGCAAATTGACTTGATATTAAAAAATTTCGATTGAATCTGACTGCTTAAAATGAATAAAGCTATTGTTTTGGTTTTTCAATTTTGTTTGTAGATTGGGAGATAAAATAATTCATATGGATCAGGATGCTGTAAATAAGAAAAATGTTAAATTAATCATTATCGTAGCCGCATTAGGCTATTTTGTAGATATATATGACCTGATCCTTTTTTCAGTTATTCGTATTAAAAGTTTAAAGGGACTGGGGGTTCCGGAAAGTGATTTGCTGGATGTTGGTACCATGCTGATTAACAGCCAAATGTTTGGAATGTTGATTGGGGGAATTTTATGGGGTGTGTTGGGTGATAAAAAGGGACGCTTAAGTGTACTTTTCGGTTCTATACTTTTATACTCTGCAGCAAATCTTGCCAATGGTTTTGTCACAACTGTTGAACAATATGCAATCATACGCTTTATTGCCGGAATAGGTCTTGCAGGTGAGCTGGGTGCCGGTATTACCCTCGTTACCGAAACGATGAGCAAGGAAAATCGAGGCTATGGCACTATGATTGTCGCAGGGGTAGGCCTCATGGGGGCAGTTGCTGCTGCAATTGTTGGCGAAAATTATGCATGGGAAACATCCTATATCATAGGGGGGATCATGGGACTATTGCTGCTTGGAATGCGTGTTGGCCTGGCGGAGTCCGGGATGTTTAAAAATTTAAAAAACGATGGCGTGAGCAGAGGAAATATTTTTATGCTCTTTTCAGACTGGAAGCGATTTAAAAAGTATCTGAGCTGTATATTAATTGGAATTCCACTTTGGTTTGTAGTAGGAGTGCTTGTTACATTTTCGCCTGAATTTGGTAAGGAATTAAATGCAACAGAACCTCTTTCGGCCGGGACCGGAATTATGTATTGTTACATAGGAATAGCCATCGGAGATATAGTTGCAGGCTTTTTGAGCCAGATGTGGCGCTCAAGAAAAAAAGTTATGCTCGTTTTTCTATTGCTTACAGGAGTCAGCATTGTAGTTTATCTGAACGCCGAGGGTATGAATTCACAACAGTTTATATGGCTTGTATTGTTCCTTGGTTTCTCATCGGGATATTGGGCAACCTTTGTTACAATAGCATCAGAGCAGTTTGGAACGAACCTCAGAGCTACAGTAACTACTACTGTACCCAATTTTGTAAGGGGATCTCTGGTACTGGCAACGCTTTCATTTACGGCTTTAAAAGGTAGTTTGGGTATCATTAATAGTGCTTTAGTTGTGGGATTTGTGTCGCTTTTAATAGCCTTAATTGCATTATCCCAGCTTAAGGAAACCTTTGGTAAGGATCTGGATTACCTGGAAATAAGCTGATCCGAATTGAGTATTTTGAGAATTACTTTCATGATCTAATTAAATAATCATCATTTTTGAAGAATGATTACGAAAGAGAAGATAGCTGAGGCTTATCAACTAATTCAGGATGAAATATGTACGGGACTTGAAATATCTGATGGTTCAGCTAAATTTCAGGAAGAGTTATGGCAAAGGAATGGGGGCGGGGGCGGCCGTACCCGAATAATTCAAAGTGGAAGCGTCATTGAGAAGGGTGGGGTGAATTTTTCTGCAGTCTATGGCAAGCTTCCTGAAAATATAAAAAAAGCTTTTGGAGTGACAGAGGATGATTTTTTTGCAACGGGTGTGTCAATTGTTATTCATCCGAATCATCCATGGGTACCGATTATTCATATGAATATCCGGTACTTTGAAATGACTGGTGAATCCGGAAAGGATTTGAGATGGTTTGGAGGTGGAATTGACCTTACGCCGCATTATGTGATTGAAGATGACGCACGTTTTTTTCATTCTGCCTTAAAACAAACCTGCGACCGCTTTCAGTCTGAATTTTATACCAAATTTAAAAATTGGGCCGATGATTATTTCTTTATCAAACACCGGGGAGAGACAAGGGGTATAGGAGGCATTTTTTATGACCGCTTAAATCCTCAGACAACAGGCCTGGATTGGGATGATATTTTTGAGTTTTCCTTGGCTGTAGGAAGAACTTTTTTATCAGTTTATCCCGAACTTATTCGAAGAAATAGAAACAAATCTTTTAACGATGAACAAAAAAAATGGCAAATGCAGCGCCGAAGCCGATATGTGGAGTTTAACCTGGTATATGACGCAGGAACTAAATTCGGACTGGAAACCAACGGTAGAATCGAGTCTATTCTTATGAGCCTTCCGCCCCAGGCTAACTGGATTTATGATTTTAAAGCATCTATAGGTTCTGAGGAAGAAAAGACTCTGAAATTGTTAAAAAAAGAAATAAATTGGGTTTCCTGATAAAATAAATCTCATGAAGAAATTTTTCAATGTTTCGTTTGCACTCATGTGCTTAGTTTTAATACCCTCATGCAGTACTGGTCCTCTGAAAGGAACCTGGCAGTATGATGGAGGGGTTTATGACGGCAGATCCCAAAAAGCCTCTACTGAGTTTCAAATGCAAAGAATCTATAACGCTGATACTTATGAAGCATTTATGCTCGAAGGCAACAATCCTCCGGAATTATATAATTCAGGTATTTATGAGATAAAAGGTGATAGTTTATTCATTACCAGTAAGTTCAGTAGCAGACCCTCCCAAAATACCGATGTGACTATCGCCTATAAATTTGCAATTGATATTGATAAACTCACTATCAATGGTGTTTTACCTAATGGAATGATTGTCGAGGAATATTGGAAAAGGATTAAATAGTTTCTCAAATCCTTATACCCTGCATTTTCACATATTATTGTAAAATTGCTGTATTAATTATTTTGTTTAAATTTTTTATCATAAATTTAAACAATGAATTTGTTTTCTATTTCACAACTGTCCCAATTTTCAGGAATCAAAGCCCATACAATCAGAATATGGGAGCAGAGATATAATGCCTTAAAGCCTGAGCGTTCAGAAGGAAATACCCGGTATTATGACGATATACAGTTAAGACGTTTACTAAATATTGTTAGTCTCATGGAACAAGGGCATAAAGTTTCCCAATTATGTTCCATGAGTGATGAAACTTTATTCTCAATGATTCATGATTCCGGAAGAATCGATTCAGGTGAAACCGCAGAATACTATATAAATCAGTTAATTGCTGCCGGGATGTCTTTTGATTCCGGCCATTTTGAACATATTCTTTCTTTAAGTTTTTCGGCCTATGGAATTAGAGACACTTATAAAACAGTAATATATCCCTTAATGAATCGGATAGGTTTACTTTGGGCGAGTGATATCCTGCCTACTACCAGTGAACATTTTATCAGCAATATATTTCATCAAAAATTATCGGCAGCTATCGATTCATTGCCTTTGCCTGATTCAACAAAGAAAACCTGGTTACTTTTCCTTCCTGAAAATGAATTTCATGAATTACCATTATTATATGCTAATTTTTTAATCAGGCTTTCAGGCCATAAAGTGATTTATCTGGGAAGTAATGTCCCTGTAAAATCCTTGAAATCGCCTATTATAGATACCAGACCAGATTATTTATTGATGTTCCTGATTCATTTTGATCTGCCTGAACAGATTCAAAAAGATATCGAAGGTATAAATGAGTACTTTACAGGTGATAAAATATTTCTTGCTGGTAATCATAAATTGATAACCAGCATAAAATATCCTCAGAATGCAGAATACCTGTCTTCAGTGGTAGATATTGAAAGAATACTAGGATTGAATGAAGTTTTAAGCAATAATTTAAGTAGATAATGTCAAAAATTATTGTCATCGGGTCAGGTTTTTCGGGTTTAAGTTCCGCTTCTTATCTATCTGCGGCAGGTCACGAGGTTCATATCTATGAAAAAAATGCCCAGCCTGGTGGTCGGGCAAGGCAATTAAAGGAAAATGGGTATGTTTTTGACATGGGTCCTAGCTGGTATTGGATGCCTGACGTGTTTGAAAAATTTTTCTCTGATTTCGGTTATAAGGTTTCCGACTTTTATAGTTTAAAGCTTCTGAATCCATCTTTTGATATCGTATTCCCTGACTCTGAGATCATGAGTGTGCCAGAAAAATATGCTGAGCTTTCGATCATGTTTGAATCTATTGAAAAAGGCAGTTCGCTGAAACTTGATAAGTTTATGCAAGAGGCCCAATTCAAATATAATACAGGCATGGGCAGTTTGGTATACAAACCCGGACTGTCATTGATGGAGTTTGCTGATCTTGATCTAATGAAAGGTACTTTCCGGCTTCAGGTTTTTAGCTCTTTTAGAAAACATGTCAGAAAGTTCTTCAGTGATCCCAGATTGATTGCCTTGATGGAGTTTCCGGTTCTTTTTCTAGGTGCAATGCCACAGGACACCCCTGCCTTATACAGTTTAATGAATTATGCAGGACTTAAACTCGGAACCTGGTACCCTGATGGAGGTTTTGGAAAAGTAATAGATGCTTTTTTGGAGGTTGCCAAACGAAATGGTTCAAATATTCATTTGGATTCACCAGTTGAAAAGATAATTGTTGAAAACAACAAGGCAACAGGAATAATGGTGAACGGTAAGAGGATAAATTGTGATGCGATAATCGCATCCGCAGATTATCATCATGTGGAAAGTATTTTACTGGATCAAAAATACCGGAATTATGATGAAACTTATTGGAAAAAGAAGGTCTTTGCTCCTTCATGTCTTATTTTCTATATCGGATTGAATAAGAAGATTAATAAGCTCAGCCACCACACACTTTTTTTTGATGAAGATCTGGAGCAACATGCCATTGAGATTTATAAAGAACCTAAATGGCCTTCAAAACCACTTTTTTATGTTTGCTGCCCATCAAAGACAGATGACAATATTGCACCGGAAGACCATGAAAACTTATTTTTTCTAATGCCATTAGCTCCGGGTCTTACAGATACAGAGGAACTTCGGGAAAAATATTTTAACCATATGATCACAAGATTTAATAAGCATATTCAGGAAGATATCAGCAAGGCCATTACTTATAAAAAATCTTATTGTGTCAGTGATTTCAAAACCGATTATCATGCATATAAAGGGAATGCCTATGGTCTTGCAAATACATTATTACAAACGGCCAATTTAAAGCCCAGTATCAGAAATAAGGTCGTAAAAAACCTGTTTTATACTGGCCAGCTTACAGTTCCTGGTCCAGGTGTGCCACCATCTATAATTTCCGGTAAAGTAGCTGCCGGACAGTTGATTAAACATTTAACAAGCTTGAGATGAAAGAACTGTTCGATAATCTTTCCGTTAAAATCAGTAAAATGACTACCCGTGCATACAGCACAAGCTTTTCACTGGGTATATATTGTTTGAATCACAGTTTGAGAGATGCTGTCTATTCAATATATGGATTTGTGCGTCTTGCTGATGAAATTGTTGACAGCTTTGAGGGTTTTAATAAAAAGGAGCTACTGTCAAAATTTAAAACAGAAACGTATGAAGCAATCGAAAACCGTATTTCGCTGAATCCGATCCTGAATTCCTTTCAGCATGCAGTTCATGAGAATAATATCGGGTTGGATTTGGTTGAAACCTTTTTAAGAAGCATGGAAATGGATCTGGAGAAGGTTGATTATACCGCTGAAAAGTATCAGCAGTATATATTAGGATCTGCTGAAGTGGTAGGGCTGATGTGCCTTCATGTGTTTACAGGGGGTAATCTGACTCTATTTAATAAGCTTAAACCTTATGCAATGAAGCTTGGTTCTGCCTTTCAAAAAGTGAATTTTCTACGGGACATGAAAGATGATTATTTGATTTTAGGGAGAACCTATTTTCCGGATGTAGATATTTCTGAGTTCACATCTGCTGCCAAGGAACAGATAGAGCAGGATATAGAAAATGATTTTCGGCTAGCATTACAAGGTATAAAATTACTTCCTAGTACTTCAAGAGGCGGAGTTTATCTTGCGTATGTTTATTATAAAGCATTGTTTAATAAGATCAAGAAACTTCCGCCAAAAAAAGTTTTAACCGAAAGGGTAAGAATAAACAATGGAAAGAAACTTGGAATTATGATAAACTGTATGGTTCAGAACAAATTAAACTGGGTGTGAAGTCTTTCCTGCTATGTTTTTTTCTGTTGCAGAGCTTAGTGAGCATGGCAAAAACTCCTGAGATTGAAGATGTGCGCCTGTTATTTCATAGGGCAGAATCTTCTCAAAAGGTCTGCGTTGAACTGATTGAACTCTTAGAGCCCTATAATGAAAACAATAATGCATTGTTTTATGGATACAAAGCAGGTGCAACAATGCTGATGGCCAAACATTCGCTTAACCCGTTTAGTAAATTATCATATTTTAAGAAGGGTAAACTGATGCTTGAAAATGCGATTCAATTCGACCAGAGGAATGTAGAGTTGAGGTTCTTAAGGTATACTATTCAAACCAATGTGCCTTCATTCCTGAACTATAGTCACAACAAGGAAAATGACAAGGTGTTTTTGCTTCAGTCACTAAATAAAGTGAATGATCAAATGCTTAAGAATATAATCAGCGCTTATCTTAAAAAAGCAAGCCAATAATGAAAGAGACTTTTGAAGGAGCAAATGAGTTAGTGATACTTGTTGATAAACAGGATAATGAGACAGGTGTTCAGGATAAGCTTTCGGTCCATCAACTCGGACTTCTGCATAGGGCGTTTTCAGTGTTTGTTTTTAATTCTAAGCATGAACTTATCCTTCAGCAAAGAGCTGATGGTAAATATCATTCCCCGGGACTTTGGACAAATACCTGTTGTAGCCATCCCAAACCAGGGGAGATGACAATAGATGCATGTAATCGCAGATTAATGGAGGAAATGGGTATGACATGTAATCTGGAGTTTAATTTTAGTTTTATGTACAGGTGTAAGTTTCCCAATGGACTAACTGAGCATGAATTTGATCATGTTTATGTTGGTAAAACTGATGACTTACCTCTATTGAATAAAATGGAAGTTAAAAACTGGCGATACGTTAATCTCAGGGATCTCGAAAAAGAGATAGAATCACAGCCTGAAAAATTTACAGAATGGCTTAAGATTTGCTTCCCCAAGCTACTTGAGTCGATAAAATGTTATCCATTCAAATCATGATATATTATTTTAAAACCGAACATCTTTTACCAGTAAAAATTGATCAGGCTTGGGACTTTTTTTCATCCGCAAAAAATCTGGCTCTTATCACTCCACCTGAAATGGATTTTAAGATTTTGAGCAGCCTTGATACCAAAGAGATTTATGAGGGAATGTTAATTGATTATACTGTCAAGCCCGTATTTGGAATTCCTTTGAACTGGCAAACTGAGATTTTCAATGTCAATAAACCTTATAGTTTTTCAGACAGGCAATTGAAGGGACCTTATAAAATATGGGAGCATACTCATATATTTATCCAAAAAGAAAATGGAATTCTGATGAAAGATGAAATAAAATATCAAATTCCGCTTGGTATACTGGGACAGTTAGCCCATGCTATATTTGTCAGGAAAAGGGTAGAAGATATCTTTAGATTCCGTAAGAAAGCTCTCGAAAAAATTTTCGGTGTTTGTTAGGGAAATTTTAGTTTCTTTAGTAAATAGATAAATACATTATGAATCCTGAAACTATTTCCAATAAAAATATACTGATAACCGGTGCAAGTGGCCTCATAGGTACCCGACTTATTAAGAACCTACTGGAAAAAGGACATAAAGTTTCTATTCTTTCCAGGCAGTCTTCGGGTATCAAAGGTATTACAGTATTTAACTGGGATGTAGAGCGGCAATTGATTGATCTGAATGCCTTCGATGGGATTGATACTATTATTCATCTTGCTGGAGCCGGGATTGCTGATAAACGATGGACCAAACAACGTAAACAGGAAATTATTAATAGCAGAGTTAGGTCAACCCAATTATTATACCATACAATTGAGGCCATCAATGCTCCAATTAAAACTATCATATCTGCTTCAGCAGTAGGTTATTATGGAGATCGAAATGATGAAATACTTTATGAATGGAGTGAAGCTGGCTCAGGATTTTTAGCAGATTGTTGCAAGCAATGGGAAGCCGCTGTAGATGAAGGATTAAAATCAGGAATTAGGGTAGTTAAATTAAGGATCGGGATGGTACTTTCAAAACATGGCGGTGCACTCTCAGAATTAGCCAGGCCAGTAAATTTTTTTATTGGTACTCCTTTGGGATCAGGAAAGCAATGGATGCCCTGGATTCATCTTACAGATCTGGTATCTATTTTTGAAAAAGCAATTGAAAATCCTGATTTTACAGGAACTTTTAATGCCAGCACTCCATTTCCTGTCACTAATTATGAGTTTACAAAAATACTTGCAAATAAACTTTTTCGACCGGTATGGCCTGTTAATGTTCCTGAATTCATCCTGAAAGCTATGCTTGGGGAAATGAGTTCAGTTATTTTAAACAGTAACAGAACTTCTCCTCAGAAACTGATGGACATGGGCTTTCATTTCCGTTATCAAGGGCTTGATGCCGCTTTATCTGAAATTTACTCCCATTAATCAAATGAAAATTACATTAGATTAATGAGGCAGGAATTAAGTATTTGTTGGTTAAGAAGGGATTTAAGATTAAACGATCATGCTGCTTTATATCATGCATTGATGAGCAATTATCCTGTTTTAGTGATTTTTATTTTTGATCCTGAAATTCTTGATAAACTCCCCGATATAAATGACAAAAGACTTTCTTTTATTCACCATCAGCTTAATAAGCTGAATGATGAACTCATTATAAATGGTTCATCTTTGTTGGTAAAACATGATCAGGTTATACCAGCATTTGAGAAATTAAGCAAACAATTTAATCTTAAGGAAGTTTATACCAACCATGATTATGAACCTTACGCAATAGATCGAGATAAAAAAGTTGCAGAATTTTTATCCGGAAATGGCATTTCATTTTTTACTTTCAAGGATCAGGTAATATTTGAGAAGACAGATATCATGAAGTCTGACGGATCACCCTATACCGTTTTTACACCATATTCGAGGCGTTGGAGGGAAGCACTTTCGAAACTGGAAATACCAGAGTACCCATCAGAAAGATATTTGTCAAAATGCATTCAGCTTGAGCCTTTAACTATCCCTGAGCTTGAGGATATTGGTTTTAAAACTTCGAAGGTTATTTTACCGGGAATCCACATAGAAGAGGAATTGATAAGGAATTATCATTTAACACGAAACCTGCCATCAGTAGTTGGTACCAGTCAGGTTAGTGTGCATTTGCGTTTTGGAACAATAAGTGTACGTCATCTTGTAAAACTGGGTATTCAATGGAATGAACATTGGTTAAATGAATTGATCTGGAGGGAATTTTTTATGATGATTTTGTTTCATTACCCTCATGTTGTAAACAACAGTTTCAAGAAAAAGTATGATCAGATTCAATGGATAAATAATGAAAAAGAATTTGAATCCTGGTGCAGGGGAGAAACCGGTTATCCTTTTGTGGATGCTGGTATGCGGCAGTTAAATGAAACAGGACTCATGCATAACAGGGTTCGGATGATCGTTGCCAGTTTTCTTTGCAAGCATTTATTGATAGACTGGAGATGGGGAGAGGCCTATTTTGCGGGGAAACTCTTCGATTATGAACTTTCTTCCAATAATGGTAACTGGCAATGGGCTTCAGGTAGTGGTTGTGATTCAGCACCATATTTCAGGATATTTAACCCAACAGCTCAAACCCTCAAATTTGATCCCAAACTAATTTATATAAAAACCTGGATCAGAGATTTCAAAATGGATTACATGATGCCTATTGTTCAGCATGAATTTGCTAGAAAACGTGCTCTGGAAACCTATAAAAGGGCAGTAAATGAGACGTTTAATAATTAGTTTCATATCCATTTTGATGTAATATGACTTAAATAGTTTAATTTTTCATAGCCTCAGCATCTAAATTTTTACTCAACCTCAGGCGCTGCCAAATGTGCAGATATCAATGTAATATTTTTCGAAACTACCTCTTTAAACCGTGAAATTTATTAACTTCGCAAGGCTAAAAAGCGGTTTTATTTTAACAGATAGTTATTACTGTTTTAATATTAAAATTAATTAATCAGAATTTAGGTAAAACATGGCTGAAGATACAGAAAACGATAATTTGGTACCCCAGAACGATAGAATAATACCAATTAATATAGAGGAGGAAATGAAGTCAGCATACATCGATTATTCGATGTCTGTTATTGTTTCCCGTGCCTTGCCGGATGTTCGTGATGGTCTTAAGCCAGTACATCGCCGTGTACTCTATGGAATGCTTGATCTTGGAGTAACTAGTACCAAGCCTCATAAGAAATCAGCTCGTATTGTAGGGGATGTTTTAGGTAAATATCATCCGCATGGTGATTCTTCAGTTTATTTTGCGATGGTTCGTATGGCTCAGGACTGGAGTTTGCGTTATCCAATGGTTGACGGGCAAGGTAACTTTGGGTCCATTGATGGAGATTCACCTGCAGCAATGCGTTATACAGAGGCAAGATTAAAAAAGCTTGCAGAAGAAATGCTGGCTGATATCAATAAGGAAACAGTTGATTTTCAGCTTAATTTTGATGATACACTGCAGGAACCTACTGTTCTTCCATCTCGTATTCCAAATTTACTGGTCAATGGTGCTTCAGGTATTGCAGTGGGAATGGCTACAAATATGCCACCACATAATTTAACTGAGGTAGTTAATGCCACCATAGCTTACATTGAAAATAAAGATGTTACTATTGCTGATTTAATGCAGTATGTTAAAGCCCCTGATTTCCCAACCGGTGGTATTATCTATGGTTATTCCGGAGTTCAGGAAGCATTTGAAACAGGCAGAGGCAGAATTGTTATGCGTGCTAAAGCTGAAATTGAACTACATAAGGGCGATCGCGAACGTATAATAGTAAACGAAATTCCATATCAGGTTAACAAAGCAAATATGATCGAGCAAACTGCCGGTCTTGTTAATGATAAAAAAATAGAGGGGATTTCTGAAATCAGGGATGAGTCTGACAGAGATGGAATGCGCATCGTTTATGAAATCAAACGTGATGCCAATGCCTCAGTTGTATTGAATAACCTCTTTAAATATACCGCGCTTCAAACATCTTTTAGTGTCAATAATATTGCCCTGGTGAATGGTCGTCCGATGATGTTAAATCTCAAAGATCTGATCAGGCATTTTGTTGATCATCGTCACGAGGTTGTAATACGCAGGACTAAATTTGACCTTGCCGAAGCCGAGAAAAGAGCTCATATCCTTGAAGGGTTATTAATTGCACTTGATCATCTGGATGAGGTTATTAAGTTAATCCGCGCTTCAAATAGTCCAGATGACGCGCGCATTAGCTTAATGGATAGCTTCAGTCTATCGGATATTCAGGCAAGAGCTATTCTTGACATGACTCTCCGTCGTTTAACAGGTCTCGAACGGGATAAGATCAAAGAAGAATATGCTGAGTTAATGAATACCATAGAGTATTTGAAATCAGTTTTGGCGGATGAAGGCTTACGTATGCAGATTATTACTGATGAATTAACGGAGATACGTGATAAATTCGGGGATGAGCGACGTACTTCGATCACACATTCAGCAGAGGATATGCGGATGGAGGATTTTATCGTTGACGAAGAAGTTGTTATTACTATATCTCATGAAGGATATATTAAACGAACACCTTTAACTGAATACCGTAAACAGGGCAGAGGTGGAAAAGGATCAATGGGTTCCCAATCCAGAGATAAGGATTTTATTGAACATATTCTGATCGCCACAAATCATAACTACATGCTTTTCTTTACTGAAACAGGTAAATGTTTCTGGTTAAGGGTGTTTGAGATTCCTGAAGGAACCCGAACCAGTAAAGGTAGAGCCATACAGAATGTAATTAATATTCCAAAAGAAGAGAATATAAAAGCTTATATTAAAGTAGTTAACCTGAAAGATCAGGATTACCTTGAAAATAACTTTATAATCATGTGCACTAAGAAGGGCACGATCAAAAAGACTTCCCTTGAAGCTTATTCACGCCCAAGAGCAAACGGAATCAATGCTATTAATATAAATGAGGGTGATCAACTGCTTGAAGCATGTTTAACAACCGGAACAAGTGAAATCGTGATGGCTTTGCGTTCTGGAAGGGCCATCAGATTTAATGAATCTACGGTTCGTCCAATGGGTCGTACTGCTACGGGAGTGCGGGGAATTACACTGGCCAATGTTAATGATGAAGTTGTTGGTATGATTAGTGTTAACAATCCGGAAGTAACTGTTTTAGTTGTTTCTGAAAAGGGATATGGCAAGCGTACTGATATCGATGATTATCGCGTAACCAATAGGGGAGGAAAAGGTGTAAAAACAATCAATGTTACTGAAAAAACCGGTGAACTGGTTGCTATTAAAGATGTGACAGACATTGATGATCTGATGATCATTAATAAATCAGGAATTGTTATCAGAATAGGGGTGAGTGATTTGCGAGTAATGGGTCGTGCCACTCAAGGAGTTCGCCTGATCACATTTAAAGGGGATGATTCTATCGCATCCATTGCAAAAGTTGAACACGAAGATGAGGAAGCTGATGACACAGAAACTACAGAGAATGAAACTGACATTGATTTGAACCCAGAAGAACAGGGTCCGGAAACTGAATAATAAGGCATGAATAAGGTATATATACTTCTTTTATTCAATTCTCTTCTGATTCTTTTTAGTGCTAATGCACAGACCCGGAATCAGGCTCTTATTCTAAAAGAGGCAATGAATAGTTTTGCTCAATATTCTTCTACCAGGGATATAAAGAATCTTGAAAATGCCCGTAAGCAAATAGACAATTCTTATAAAACTAAATCCGATTCTGCAGCCTTCCGAAATAACCTTGTAAGAAGTTTAGTTTATGCTACGCTTGCCAGGGTAGACTCAAATTTAAAATATACCTATAAGAAGGATCCTTTAGAGGAAACTCTGTTTTCAATGAAGAAGGTGTATGGCTCCAAATTTGCAGAAGACGTCAAAGATCAGATTTTATACATCGAAAATCAGATAAAACTAACCTATTTATACAGGGCAAATACCAGCTTCAAAAACCGGGACTATTCCCAGGCTTTGAAATATTTTACTATCCTCGATACAATTGATCAGGACAATATTTCTGTTACACACAACCTTGCACTTCTTAGTCAGGAAACTGGTAACTATTTTAGATCTGTTGGATATTATGAGAAATTAATTGTTAAACGACCCAAGCCGGAGTATTTTATGATGCTGGCGAATTTGTATGAGTCGTTAAATGATGAAAAAAATACGGTTAGGATATTAACCGAGGGAAGCAGACAATATCCTGCAAATCGTGATCTTGTTTTTAAACTTTTGAATATTTTATTGATAAAAAATGATTATCAGGAAATAATTAAATTTACAAGTCAGGCACTTAAATTAGATGAGAATAACATCAATTTGAACTATCTGGCAGGGTTTTCGCATGAAATGACTGGTGATGTGGCGAAAGCTGAAGAGCATTATAAAGTAATTTTAACTATCAACCCGAATAATTATGAAGCGAATTTTGCGTTAGGATTGCTTTATCTTAATCAATATCTTAAAGATAAGGAGCAGAGTGGTATGATGTATATTTCAAAATATTATTTAAATAAAGCTAATGAAATTGATCCTAATGAATTAAAAACACTCACTTCATTATCAATATTATACAAGAATACAGGTGAAAAAACAGAATTACAAAAAATTAACAATAGAATAAACCAACTCAAATTAAATTAAAAACATGAAAATTAAATCTTTCATTTTGGCTGCTGTATTTTCAGGCTCCTCCCTTATGGTTTTTGCACAGAAAGGGGAAGTATCTAGTGCCAGAACTAATTATGAAAAGTTTTTGGGATTAAAAGATGCCAACTCAATGTTGCTGGCAATCCCGAATCTTAAGAATGCAAAAACATCCATTGATAAGGCAGTTGTGCATGCTAAAACGCTTGAAGATCCTGCTGCATGGACCTACAAATCACTTATCTATGGCGAACTTGCTTTATTAGATACAGTGCCGGAGACATCAAAACCACTAATGGAAGAGGCTAAGGTCGCACATAAAAAAGCAAAGGAACTAGACAAAGCTGGTGATAATAAGGCTAATCTTGAAAATGCAAATTCTACAATTTTTAGTCAGTATGAACTAAATCAAGGTGTCAAGGCCTATCAAACAAGTAATTTTGCTGATGCTTACACTGCGTTCAATAATGCTTTGAACTACCGCCCCGGCGATACTACCATTACATATTATGCAGGATTATCGGCTATTAATTCCAAAAATTACAAGGCAGGAATTCAAAGTTATGAGTCATTGATTAAGACCAATTTTTCGGCTAATAATCAAATATATCTTGATTTATCCCGTCTATATACGATGGAGGGTGATACTGCAAGAGCAATTGCAGTGGCATCCGAAGGTGCAACAAAGTATAATGACACCCAGTTGGCAACACAGGAGATTGAACTAAGTCTAATGTCAGGTAAACAGAAGGAAGTTATAACTAAAATTACTGAGCAGTCACAAAAAAATCCTGGAAATAAATTATATCCATATTATTTAGGTATTGCTTACAGTACTATTGGAGAATCATCTAAAGCAGAGGAGGCTTATTTAGAGGCATTGAAGATTGATCCCAACTTTGCTGATGCAAATACTAATATTGGAGGTATTGTTTTAAATAAAGGTATAACTTTTTATACCCAAGCAAACCAGTTACCTCAAAATCAGCAAAAGGAATACGAGGCAATGATTAAGCTCGGTGATGCAGAGCTTGAAAAGGCACTTCCTTTTTTAACTAAATCCATTGAATTAGATCCTAAATCCCGTATAGCCCTTGAAAACCTGAAGACCTATTATATAATTAAGAAGAATCAGGATAAGGTTAATGAAATCACAGCTATCCTAGACAGCCTTTAAAATCATTAATTGATAAGATCTAGCCTAAACAGGGAACTGTTTAGGCTTTTTTTGTTTTAATCATATTGAATTCTAATAGTGATGTAGTGAAAATCTATTTAACATAATATTAATTATAAGACAAGTAATTATATTATGAAAACCAGGTATTAAATTAGATGCTTCATGAATTGATTATAATGAGGAACTAAAAAAAATAATTTAATTGTTTCAATCTATTTGAGTACCTTTGATATTATATTAATAAATAACACAATGCAAAAAGAAGGTACAGTAAAGTTTTTTAATGAAACTAAAGGATTCGGGTTTATCGTACCCGCAGAATCAGGTGATGAGGATGTATTCGTTCATTCATCTGGTCTAATTGATCAAATTCGTGAAAACGATAAAGTTCAATACGAAGTTGAGCGTGGCAAAAAAGGCCTTAACGCTGTTAATGTGAAAGTTGTTTACTAAATCAACATAAACCATTTTAACAAAGAAAAGCATGTCGTGAGATATGCTTTTCTTGTTTTCAGGCTATTCTTAAAAACAGCTATAATAATTCATTAGCAAGATTAGCCAATTCACTGCGTTCGCCCTTCTGAAGAGTAATATGCGCATATAAGGGGTGATTCTTAGCCTTATCTATCAGATAGGACAAACCATTACTTTCAGCATCCAGGTATGGTGTATCGATTTGATATATATCACCGGTAAAAACAATTTTTGTATCTTCTCCGGCTCTTGAAATAATAGTCTTAATCTCATGTGGAGTAAGATTCTGAGCTTCATCCACAATAAAGAAAATTTTTGTGAGTGTTCTTCCTCTTATATAGGCTAGTGGAGCAATTGAAATTTTTTCATTTGAAACCAGTTCATCTATTTTGTCCTGAGCCTTTTCATCAACCAGCTGATCCTTAATAAATTTTAAATTGTCCCATATTGGAGCCATATATGGGTCTATCTTTGACTTAATATCCCCAGGAAGAAATCCAATGTCTTTATTGCTTAGAGGAACTATTGGTCTTGTAACAAATATCTGACGGTAATTTTTTCTCCGTTCCAGTGCGCTTGCCAATGCAAGTAAGGTTTTTCCTGTACCGGCATTTCCCTGAATTGTCACTAGTTTAATCTCTGGGTTTAATAAAGCATGAATGGCAAATGCCTGTTCAGGATTTCTGGGTTCAATATTATAGACAGATTGATGCGGTATATATTCCAGTTCCTTTTTTCTTGGATTATAGTAAGCTGCAGCAGTTTTATTCCTGCCATTTAGTATGAAAAAATGATTCTCGTGATTTGTCTTTATCCCAGAAATTGAAACGGGAATACTTTTTTTTCTTATTATTTCGTCTATCAGCTTATTGGACACTTTCTCTTCTACAGTTTTACCGGTATATAATTCCTCAACATTTTTGATCTTACCCGTTTGATAATCTTCAGAATACAGATTGAGTGCTTTTGCTTTTAAACGGAGGCAAATGTCTTTTGACACGAGCACTATTTTTTTTTGCGGGAATTGTTCCTGTAAACTAAGGGCAGAATTGAGGATACGATGGTCAAATTTACCTTCTCCGAAAATCTTTTCAGCATTAACTTGCATTGGAATATCGTCCATTACAACCTTATAGCTTCCCCTGCCCTTTCCTTTTAATGGTGACCATTGATTGATTAACTTATTTCTGGAAAGTTCATCCATTAGCCTGATAAAGCTTCTTGCTTCATAATTTCTGGTGTCATTGCCACTTTTTAGATTATCAAGCTCCTCTAAAACCTGTATCGGAATGGCTACATCATGTTCCTGGAAATTCTGGAATGCATTATGATCATATAGAATAACTGAGGTATCCAGAACAAAGATCTTTTTGTCAGAAACTGTATTATTATCTTTCGCCATTGATCAAAAATAAAGAAATTTGCCCGAATCTGAATGGAGAACCCAAATTATGTAAAAACGAAAACGGAGACCTTCTTCTTGCGATTCGGATCTCCGTTTTCACTTTTTTCGCAACCGTAATTGCTCAAAAGTATTAAGTTTTCATTACTATGATCAGTACGTCTCTTCAGTCTTTTCAAACTTTCAGCATCCGAAACTTATTACTTTATCATCACATCCGTTCCGTAGAACGTCTGCAAAATAGGTAATGCCTGTCTTTTCGATCTTGTCCTCCAGCCATGATCTCACGATTTCCGGTCTGAATTGAAAATTAAATTATCCAAAATCTGATGAAGCCCGGGGGCTTCGGATTTTAAGGATATTGTTTCAGGCTATCAAAGTACTTCCGACTTAACAATACTAATATACGAACAAAACCCCGTTTGTCAAGTGAAACCGTTACAAAATTCCTCACACTTTATTAACTTTTTGAGGTACTTTTTCAACATAAAATATTTTGTAATCAACTTTATTTCAGGTTGTTAAAATAAAAATATTGACTTATTGACATTTAATATTTTTAATTTTATTAACAACAGAATTAGAAAAGGAATAACAACGAGCTGGTTTCTTCCCTGAAAATTGAATTCAAGTTTAAAATAAGGAAAAAACTTTGGAAATAAATTTGCTGGAAAAATAGAGATTACCAATTGGGCTGACTACAGATTAAGGTTTTTTGATCCGATCTACATAACTATTGAACCTGATCCCTGATCCGATACTTTTGCTTTGTTTACAAAAGAAAACGGGAACCTTCCTCTTGCGATTCGGGCTCCCGTTTCAACTTTTTTTGCGACCTTAATCGCTCAAAAGCATAAGCTTTCAGAATTTAACCAGTTCGTTGTCCTTTGCCTTTTCAGACTCGGGTACCCGTAACTTCTTACTCATATTTGCAGGCAATCCGTGAATTGTATGCGAATTAAGTAATACCTGTCTTTTGGAACTCAGTCTTTAAACACTCTATCTTTCGATATTGTGTTGTACAGACTTTGTTTATTCTATCCTGAATCTTTAGAAGTCCGAGGACTAATAGATTTTAAGGATTTTTTTCAGGCTGTCAAAATACTTCGTTCTTATTAACACTAATGTAGCAACCAGTGTAAAACTATGCAAATAATTATGATGTTATTTATTAACAAAGTTTTAACATAAATTCAACTGTTATTAACAGTAACTGCTTCTCATTTTCTATTGCTATTGGATGTATTTCTAATTTAATTATAGATTGATTGAGTAATCAACATTTTTAGCCAGGTTAATATTCCACATTTGTTTGTTTTATTGAGTATATAATCCATGACAAATATTCTGATTTCAGATTCCGGACAGCAAAACATTAAAAATCATCCATGGAAAATCAGATCATTACTCGTTCTTATTAAAGTTCTATTTAGCCTATATGCCAATCTTAAATCGTTCAGAATAGGTATTTTTGTTAAACACTCAGAATTTATCTGGGCTTTACTGTAATGAAACAATCCCGGGAGATTAAAACATTTATTTTCAGCCAGTACTTTTCAGAAGGATTACGTATAACGTTTGGTGTACTTCTCCCCTCTTTGGTTTTTTTTCAATTGGATCAACCTTCTTTAGGGTTAACAATTTCATTGGGAGCATTTTGTGTTAGCATTGCAGATAATCAAGGCCCAATTACACATAAGCGAAATGGAATGCTTTTTTGTAGTATTTTAATTTTTCTTACAACATTATTAACCGGTTCTATAAATAAGTACCCTTTCCTCATTGGTTTGGAAATACTTATTTTATGTTTCTTTTATTCCATGTTTTCTCTTTATGGGAACCGTGCATCTTCAATTGGAATGGCTGCATTACTTGTAATGATTCTGTCAATAGACCATGATGTAACAGCTTCACAGGGAGCTTTAGGGCATGCCCTGTATATTTTATCTGGTGGTATATGGTATATGTTACTTAGTCTCTCCCTTGCACAGTTCAGGCCATACAGACTTGCCCAACAGGCCATGGGTGAATGTATCCGGGAGGTCGCAGAATATGTAAGGCTAAAGGCTGATTTTTATGATAATGAAACAGATTTTGACGAAAACTATAAAAAATTGATATCTCAGCAGGTAATCGTACATGAGCAACAGGACTCTGTCAGGGAATTATTGTTCAAAACCAGGCTGTTGGTAAAAGAGTCAACTTTAATGGGGAGACTGCTTATTCTTGTATTTGTTGACATTATAGATTTGTTTGAACAAACTATGGCAACTCATTATGATTACCAAACCCTTCATAAAACTTATGGAAAATCGAAATCGCTGAAGGAATTCAGATCCATCATAATTAAACTTTCAGAGGAGCTTGAAAATTTAAGTTATTATATTATTAGTAATGAAATGCCACAGCGGCTAACAAACTTCAAATCTGAGCTTGAAAGGTTAAAAATCTGTATCGATAAAGTTGAAGAAACCGGGACTAATGCTTTTGTGCTTAAAAAGATTCTGATCAACATTCGAAATATGGTCAGTCGCGTAGATAAAATTTATACCATTTTTAGTCAAAAGCATTTATCAGGACAGGAAATAAAAAACGAGGTCGATTTGAGTAAGTTTGTTTCACATCAAAATTTTGATTTCAAGATTCTGAAAGAGAACCTCAGTCCGAAATCATCCATCTTTCGGCATTCAGTCCGTGTAGCACTTATGTGTCTCTTCGGTTACCTGGTTTCTAAGCTGTTCCCTGTGGGTTACCATAGTTATTGGATCCTGCTAACAATTCTTGTTCTTCTTAAACCGGCTTACAGTCTGACTAAACAAAGAAACATCGAACGACTGATTGGTACTATTATCGGAGGAATTGCCGGTGCACTTATTCTCTATTCTATAAAGGATCAAACTGCTTTATTTGTATTCCTGCTTATATTTATGGTCGCTGCTTATAGTTTTCAAAGACTTAATTATGTTGTAAGTGTTCTTTTCATGACACCTTACATTCTGATTCTATTTAGTTTTATGGGCGAGAATAATATCAATTTAGCTCAGGAAAGAATCATTGATACTTTTATTGGATCCTTTATAGCATTGTCTGCCAGCTACCTTGTACTTCCTAACTGGGAGTCTCATAATTTTAAGTACTTTATGGGGGAAATCCTGATTGCGAATTATCAATACCTTCAAAAGGTTGCCAGTCTTCTTTCAGGAAATGAGATAGATATAACTGCCTATAAATTGGCGCGAAAGAATGTTTATGTAAGTTCAGCCAATCTGGGCAGTGCTTTTCAGAGAATGCTCTCAGAACCGAAAAGTAAACAGCAAAACAGTAAGGAACTTCATAAATTTGTTGTCCTGAATCACATGTTGTCTTCCTACACAGCTACGTTAATGACTACCCTGCTGCAGAAGAGCTCTTTAGAAGTAAATGATTATCATATTAAACTGATTAAAAGATCTTTATATACTTTATCTGAAGTAATAAAAAGTATGAAAGATGTGGAATTAGAAGATATTGAAATCAATGGATCCGACTCAAAATATCTGTATAAAAAATCTAATGAATCAGATTTGTTATCAGAGCAGCTTGAACTGGTGAATAAATTGATTATTGATCTCCAAAAGATTGGTCAAAATCAGGTATAGAAAATAGAAAAAATGGGTAAACCCCTCTTGAATTATATTTCAGTCTGTTTCTCTTTTCGACCATATTTGAATGCTTCACGGGGTTTCAGGCCTAGTATTTCAAACATTTTCATGTCTTCACTAAATGCCGGATTTGGTGTGGTCAGTAATTTATCGCCGGCAAAAATTGAATTTGCACCGGCCATAAAACATAAAGCCTGATCAGTTAAGCTCATTTCCGTTCTACCTGCAGACAAACGTACTACAGTTTTGGGCATAATAATACGTGCAGTAGCTATCATTCGAACCATCTCCCAAATTGAAACCCTGGGTTGATCAGCCAATGGTGTTCCCTTAACAGGAACAAGTGCATTAACTGGTACAGACTCGGGATGTTTTGACATATTTGATAAGGTTTTTAGCATTGCAATACGGTCGTTGACTGTTTCGCCAAGGCCTATTATTCCACCACTGCAAACGGTGAGCTTAGCTTTTCTCGCATGATCAATTGTTTTTAAGCGATCTTCGTAAGTTCTTGTAGTGATAATACGCTTATAATCGTCTTCCGATGTGTCCAGATTATGGTTATAGGCATAAAGACCGGCATCTGCCAAACGCTGTGCCTGAGATTCAGAAAGCATTCCCAAAGTACAACAAACTTCCATTTCCAGAGCATTAACTGAGCTAACCATTTCAATCACACGATCAAAATCCCTGTTATCCCTTACTTCCCGCCATGCAGCACCCATACATAAACGGGATGCACCTGCATCTTTAGCTTTTTTTGCTGCTTCGGTTACTTGTTCAACTGACATAAGCGCCTGAACTTCAAGATCAGTCTGATACCTTGCAGCCTGCGGACAATATGCACAATCCTCCGGACAGCCACCCGTCTTTATAGATAATAGACTACTAATCTGAACTTCTGAATAATCTTTGTTTTCTCTGTGAACAGTTGCGGCATTGTAAATTAAATCGAGTAGCGGGCTGTGATATATCTCTGCTATTTCTTCTTTTGTCCAGTTATTTCTAATCTCGGTCATATTGATTGGGCATGTGTTTGGGCAAAACAAATTTAGAATAAAATTAGCAGCCTGAAAATGTAAATTATAGAAATCAGAGTAAAAGGTTACTCGCTAAACCTAATAAAATCAGGAAGCCAAAAACATCGGTAAATGTTGTAATAATGATTGAAGATGCCACGGCTGGGTCTATCCCCACTCTTTTGAGAATTAGAGGAATTGCTGATCCTGAAATTCCTGCTATTACGAGGTTTCCGGTCATTGCAATAAAGATTACAAGACCTAACATCGTATTATGGTCATAAAGCAATGCAAAAAGAAATATTATACTGCCAATCACCGCTCCATTGATCAATCCGACAGTAAATTCCTTTAATACTGTTCTGTAAGCCTGATTATCAGTAAGGTCATTCAGTGAAATACGTCTTACTGTTACTGCAAGTGCCTGAGTAGCAGCATTTCCACCCATTCCTGCAATAATAATCATATAGCCTGCCAGTAAACCCAAGCCTGCAATTACACTTTCATAATAGCGTATGATAGAGGCTGCAAGAAAGGCTGTACCAAGATTTATTACAAGCCATGGTAAACGACTTTTTACCGCTTCTTTCCAGTTACCTGCAAGCTCTTCATCCTCGGATACACCGGATATTTTCAATATATCTTCCGTATTTTCTTCTTCCATAACATCAATCACATCATCAAAAGTTATTCGTCCAAGCAGATGCATCTGATCATCAACGACAGGAATGCTGGTTAAGTTATATTGAGAAATTAATTTGGCTACCTCTTCCTGATCTGTATCTGCCTTAACATAAACAAAATCAGAAATAATTAATTGACTGATATTGACATTATTTCTGGCTTTTATTATATCCTTTAATGAAACAATACCCTTTAAAATATTGTGTTTATCAATTACATTGATAGTATAGAACTCTTCCATCTCTTCCGACTGGCGAATAATTTCTTCAATGGCTTCTTTTTTTTGCAAATCTTCATGGATCTTAATAACCTGAGTATTCATCAGGCCCCCGGCAGTATCTTCCTCGTATTTTAGCAGGGAGCGGATGTTTGAGGCATCCTCTTCATCAAGTCCCAGAAGTATTTCCTGCTGCTGATCTTCCGGTAATTGGCTGATAATATCGGTAGCATCATCATAATCAAGCTCTTCAACAATTTCTGAACGCCGGTCAGGGTGCAGGTTTTCAAGCAATCTTTCAGGATGAAATTCTGCATCCATTTCAGAAATAACTTCAGATGCAAGTTCTGCAGGCAAAATACTAATTATACGCTCTCTTGATTCCTGGGGTAAACTTTCAAAAAGTATAGCTATTTCTGAAGTATGGTATTCAGATATGAGTTCTTTCAACACCAAGTCATCCTGTTCAAGTGCCCGCTTGATCTTAATAAGGTCTGTTTTATCTAATTCGAAAGACTGCATATTATAAAAGTAGGTAATAGAGATGAGAAATGACCAGATTTTGTATTATAAGGATTGGATAATATTGAATGTGAGCAATTTTAAAATTCAGCCATGAAAAAAATCAGCTTTTATTGAGCCAGCCTTTTCTCCAGAAGAATATCATTTGAATGATTGCAATAAGCAGCATTCCCAAAATGGTATAGATATAACCATGTTCCATGTAAAGTTCAGGCATATTATTGTGAAGTAATTCACCAGTTTCGGGATCTTGTTTCGCAAAATTCATCCCGTAAATTCCGGCAATAAAAGTAAGTGGAATGAATATGGAAGAAATGATAGTCAAAACTTTCATAATCTCATTCATTCTATGGCTTATCAGAGATAAATTCATGTCTATGAGACTGGTTGTCAATTCTTTATAGGTTTCAACAAGGTCGATTATCTGCATGCAATGATCATAAGTGTCTCTAAGAAAGGTTTTGGTTGTCTTAGTGATCAGCCTGGATTCACTTCTGATAAGATCATTAATTTTATCCCGTTCAGGCCAGGCTGCCCTGCGAATCATAATCATTTCCCTCTTTATATTTTGAGTTTGAAACATGAGCGCTTTATCTGCTTTACGGTATAATAACTGTTCAATCGTTTCCAGCTCATCACCTAATTTATAAATGAGTGTGAAATAATTATCTACTATTATATCAAGTAAGGCATACAATAAATAGGAGGTTTCCCCTGTCCGGATATTACCTTTTCCTCCTTCAAGACGGTGAATTACCGGGTCAAAAGTTAAACTATAGCTCTCCTGAAAGCTGATGAGTATATGAGGTAATAAAATAAATGATACTTGTTCATTTTCAATTTCCAGGTCCTTATTTACATACATATTTCTACTTACGGTAAAAATGAAATCACTATATTCATCAAGCTTAGGTCTTTGCCTGCAGTCAGTAATATCCTCCATTACCAGCTGATTAATACTGAATTTTGTTTTCAGATATTCCAGTAGTTTGAGATCTCCAATACCGCGAATATCAATCCAGTAATTAAAGTCTTTTTTCGATTCAATCTCAATTTCAATTTCCTTATAAGATTTAATATTCACGCTATGAAATTCTTCTTCTTTAAAGGAATAAACAGTGATTTTTGGTTCTAATGCACCTTCGTAGAGTTGAACAGAACCCGGACTGGTTCCTGAAACAGGAACATATTTTTTTGACTTTAAACTTATTCTTCGAATTCTGGCCATAATTAAAGGTATTTAATACTTTGTGGTCCCTGATTAAATATGAGGTCAACTATGCTTAAATTAGGTAAAAACCCATTTCTTTCCTCAAAAACCTGAAAATATGGTTTGAAATTGATTTCAGAATCATGCTTTGGATGTATACTTTCCCGAAAATCTTCGAGTTCCGGATAAGTTGTTTGGAAGCTATTGGTATAAGTGTAAGTGATATTAATTTTTAGGAACCGAAATATCAGATGCAACAATTCCTCATTGTAATCATATAGAAAATCCCATTTTTTTTCATAAAATGTGATTAGTTCATCTTCGTAGTACTCAAAATAGGCTGAGCTTCTGTAAGAAGTTTGTAAACTCAACCAATGCAGTCTTTGCCATTTGAAGTCGTAACTAATTTTGACATTCTTAACAAGAGTATGATTCTTGGAACCTCTAATGACAGGCACAATCAAATCTAAGGTTCCATTTGGGGAATGTATGGTTGCTCTGTTTCGATAACTTTGTTTTCGAAAATTTTCTGCATTTTCTATTATGAGATTATCTTTATGTTTAAGTATTTTATTAAAATACTCAATATTGGGAAGATAAAATAAAGGGAATACTGCACCTTTTTCCATCGTATAAGTTAAGTTTGTAGAACTTTGCCGAAATTAGTAATTAAACGGCCCTGCTCCAAGAATGTAATTATAAGCCGGGTAATGAATATTCTATTCCAATCCATTATTTAACACATTAATGAATAAAGTTACATTCCGTGTTATTTCTTGTCTGTTATATCTCATTTCCCTGCTTCCATTCCCTGTCTTATATTTTCTTTCAGATACCCTATACATCATATTATACTATATTATTAAATACAGAAGAAAAGTTGTTGCCGACAATCTTTCAAACTCCTTTCCTGAAAAATCAAAATCTGAGCTGGAACAGATAGAAAAGCGATTTTATCGCTATCTGGCTGATTTAATTCTGGAATCAGTTAAGACCATATCAATCAGTGCCAAAGAGATAAAAAAAAGGTTTGTTTTCAAAAATCTTGAAATTATGAAAACATACATTCGAAATGGCAAATCTCTTATTGCTGTTTCAGGACATTATGGTAATTGGGAATGGGGAACGGTAGCGATCGGTCTTCAATTGAAGGATAAAGCACTCATAGTTTACAAGCCATTGTCAGATAAGCGATTTGAAGTACTAATAACTTCCATGCGTTCCCGTTTTGGATCCATGATGGTGCCGATGAAACAAACTTTAAGGAAAGTTAATGAGCATAAAAATGATCCGAATGTGTTGGTACTCGTGGGAGATCAAACCCCCACCCGTGAAGAATCCAGATACTTTACCAGCTTTTTGAATCAGCAGACAGCTGTATTTCTGGGTGTTGAAAAAATAGCCCTGAAACTAAAAACCCCGATTGTTTATTTTAGCATAAATAGAATAAAACGAGGCTATTACGAATGTGTAATTAAACCTTTAATAGAAAACCCTGAACTCACAAAAGAATACGAAATTACTGAGGCTCATACCAAAGAACTTGAAAATAATATCTGTTTTCAACCAGAATATTGGTTATGGTCACATAAAAGATGGAAATTTAGTCCGGAAAATTTAAATAATGACTAAGGTTCCAAAAGTAGCAGCGGTAATACTGAACTGGAATGGAAGAAGCTATCTTGAAAGCTTTCTTCCATCTGTTATAGGCAGTACCTATCCAAACCTGGAAATTGTGGTTGGAGACAATGCTTCAACAGATAATTCTATTGAATTCCTGCAAATAAATTATCCGACTGTAAGAATAATTCAAAATGACAAGAATTATGGTTTTGCAGCTGGTTATAACAGGATATTCGAACAGATTGATGCCGAGTATTATATTCTACTTAATTCGGATGTTGAAGTCTCCCCTGACTGGATAGAACCAATGATTCATATGATGGAATCAGAAATGTACATTGCAGCCGCACAGCCAAAAATTCTTTCCTATTCAAAAAAAGACCATTTTGAATATGCAGGGGCTGCTGGTGGCTACATTGATGCTTTGGGTTATCCTTTTTGCAGGGGCAGAATTTTTGATACAGTTGAAGAAGACCTTGGACAGTATGATGATCAATCTGAAATTTTCTGGGCCTCTGGTGCTGCCTTATTTATTAAAAGAAAATACTGGATAGAAGTTGGAGGCCTGGATCCGGATTTCTTCGCCCATATGGAAGAAATTGATCTTTGCTGGCGACTCAAGAATAAAGGTTACATGATCGTATTTTGTCCGCAATCAAAAGTGTATCATGTTGGAGGTGGTACATTGAATGCAGAAAGCCCTTTTAAGACCTATTTGAATTTTAGAAACAATCTCGTTTTACTTCAAAAGAATCTACCCTTCAGCAAGGCAATTCTAGTCATCTTTATTCGTTTTTGGCTGGATCTAATATCATTAATTAAATATCTTGTTGATGGTAAACCCGGAAATGCTCTGGCAATTAGCAAGGCTCATTTCTATTTTCTTGGTCATCTTATCAGGAATATAAAAAAGGCCCGTGAGATAAATGTTTCAAGATTTAATGCAACCGGACTTTATAAGGAAAGCATCGTTTGGCAGTATTTTATCCGAAAGAAAAAAACATTCAGCAGTTTAAAGAAAACTATCTAGTGCCATTTTGTAGCCGGCCAGACCAAAACCGGTTAAAACACCTTTACAGTTTTTTCCTGTCAGAGATATGTGCCGGTATTCTTCACGCGAATAAATATTGGATATATGTACCTCAACTACAGGAGTTTTGATCGCGGCAATTGCATCTGAAATGGCCACAGAGGTGTGTGTATAACCTCCACCATTCAAAATAATACCATCATAACTAAATCCAACTTCATGTAATTTGTTAATGATTTCGCCTTCAACATTACTCTGAAAATAATCAATCTGAACAGAACTGTATTTAGATTTTAATTCTTCAAAATAAGTATCAAAGCTACTATCACCATAGATAGATTTCTCACGTACACCCAGTAAATTTAAGTTTGGTCCGTTAATTATCTGTATTTTCATCGATTATTTGTGATTTATGATTTCAAAATTATGAATACCAAATGGCGTTTCATTATCAAACATAAAAAATAAATTGGACTGGCAAACAGGACTTATTGGCTTTAAATCGTATTTAAGATTAGAGCGTTCATTATCGGCAAATACAATTGAGGCATATTTGCATGATGTGGGTATGCTGATACAGTTTCTTAAAGGCAAATCTCTTAAAAAAGAGCTATCCGAAGTTTCAGCTAATGATTTGAAGGATTTCCTGATTTGGATAAATGAACTTGGGATGCTCCCTCCGACTCAGGCCAGGGTTTTATCTGGCTTAAAAGCCTTTTTTAAATATCTGGTTTTAGATAATCAGATTAAAAATGATCCTTCAGCACTAATTGAGAGTCCTAAAACGAGCAGAAAACTACCCGACACACTCAGTATATTAGAAATCAATAAATTGATAGATGCCATTGATCTTTCAAAAGCTGAAGGAATGCGAAATAAGGCTATGCTGGAAATTTTATATGGCTGCGGTTTAAGGGTATCTGAACTTACAAGCCTTAAAATTTCGAATCTTTTTTTAGATATCGACTTTATTAAGATTCTGGGAAAGGGGGATAAAGAGCGATTGGTTCCGATCGGATCAGAGGCTATAAAATTTATCAGAATATTTATTGAGGAAGTGCGGGTTCATATAGCTGTGAAACCAGGGAAAGAGGATTTTGTGTTTTTAAACATGCGTGGAAATCCGATTTCAAGAGTTATGGTATTTCTGATCATTAAGGATTTGGCAAAAAAAGCTGGCATCAATAAAAGTATTAGTCCGCATACCTTCAGACACTCTTTTGCAACGCATTTGATTGAAGGCGGTGCCGACCTTAGAGCCGTTCAGGAAATGCTTGGACATGAAAGTATTACCACGACCGAAATTTACACTCATTTAGACCGGGATTATTTGCGGGATACCATTATTCAGTATCATCCACGAAGCTGATCTTATTGTTCTTCCTTAAAATAAACCTTGTAATAATTCATCGATTTATCATCATCAAAGCCTTTTTCAATCAGTTCCTTATTTCCATGTATATAGATATGAAAGTTCCTGTCAAGTTTTAAAACACTCTTGAATACCTTCGATTGTTTTTTAACTGCAGCTCCCGAAATATCAAAGGGCTGATCAATGCCGGCATCAAATTCCTCGTTGTACTCCCTGCTGAATTTTTTAAATGATTCAATCGCTTTGGGATTTTCGATCACTTCTTCCGAAAATTCATCTATATCATAACTATCTTTCTCCTTGAAATATTTCATTGAACGGTTCAACAGGTCAATCTTATCAGCTTTTGAAATATCAAAATCATCGTCTATTTTACTGGTAATGAAGTTTTTATAAACTCCCAATGTTGTATTGGTCTTGTTGAAACTATCATTTCTGATCTTTAATTGTAAGAACTCATCTTTCCAGTAAGCAGCATCAGTTCTGTTGGTCTGATCAATCACCATCACCCGGTATCCTTCCTCCTTTTCAGTATTGAAAATGAGACAGCCTTTATCCAGTTTCTGGATATTGATGGCGTCTTCCTCATAGCTAAGTGCAAAACCACCTTTTTCGGGACTAACTTTCAAATAACTTTCCTTGCTCTCGGATTTAAAAATGCCAATGGCATCAAGCAATTCACCTTCCTGTTGTAAATCTTTAAACAAGGCTATATAAAGCTCCCCTGCCTTAATTTTGGGATGATTTGAGCTTTCATACAGGTATTTAGATATGTTCCCACTCATTTCATGAAAGCTGCCTTCATCAGAAAATATCATGGAACTAAAATGGAACAATTCATTAAGATTAAGATCGTCGCTTGAATGTGTAAGTCTGTAAACCTCATTTGCTTTTTCAAATGGAGACAAAAAATACTTTAACAGTAGGTTCTTTAAAACTTCATCTGTGATATCTAGTGGCTGCTCTGATAAAATGTAAAACTCATTTTGAACCTTATTTCCAAGCCTGTGAACGGAAAGAAGATCTAATGAAGCTTCAAAATATGAAATCATAATATGTTTATAATAAGATTATTATAATAATTAGTATAAATTTATAGTTAATATATTTGGCTACGGATCATTCTGTCTTTTCCGCTAAGATCCTGTCTTAATTCAATATTTTTAAACCCCATTTGTTTTAATAATTGTACTGTCTCCTCTGCCAGGTTCTCGTTTATCTCCAGGTATAAAAACCCATTTGCATCTGAATGTTTTATTGCGAATTCAGCGATCGCTTTGTAGAAAATAAGCGGATCATTATCAGGGACGAATAATGCGAGATGTGGTTCATGCTGAAGTACATTAGGCAGCATTTGTTGTTTTTCTGAATCTTTAACATATGGTGGATTGCTTACAATAATTCCGAATTTCTCATCTGTTAGCTGTTCGTTTAAAAGATTCAATATATCATCCTGAATAAAATTTACCATGGTTTGATTTAAAACTGCATTTTGTTTAGAAACACCCAATGCTTCAGGAGAAATATCCAGGGCATAAATCTGAGCTTCAGGTAGATTTTTTTTCAGGGATATTGGAATGCAGCCACTTCCTGTTCCGATATCAATGATTTTTAGCCCCTCTATCGATGCTTTGGAGTTACGAACGTCTGAGAGTATCCATTCAACCAGTTCTTCTGTCTCAGGTCTTGGAATGAGCACTGAGGGATTAACTTTAAAGGTCAATCCATAAAACTCTGTTTCACCAATAACGTATTGCAGCGGTCTTCCGGTTTTTAATTCTTGCAGGATTTTTAATAATGATTCATATTTATCAGGAGGGATTTCTGTATCCTTTAAATTCAGGTACTCTGTCCGCCCAATTTTGCAAACATGGCTGATACTTAACCAGGCCATACTACCGGCTTCCTGCCTGCTGCAAACAGATATTAAGCTATCAATAAAAATCTTTTCGGCTGCTCTGAAAGTCATTCCGCAAAGTAAGCCAATTCAGCTGAAAAATAAACAGAATGCAGGTAATCTGAGCGATTGAATATAAATAAATGAGCCTTGAATGATTTTACGCAATTCATACTTATTTTTGCAGCATGCACTCCCATCAAAACTATCTCCAGCGTTGTATTGATCTCGCCCGCCTTGGAGCCGGTTCTGTTAGTCCGAACCCAATGGTAGGATCTGTAATAGTTTGTGATGATAAAATTATCGGGGAAGGATATCATAAAGTTTTTGGTCAGGCACATGCCGAGGTAAATGCAATTAATCAGGTTTTTGAAAGCCATACCAATGCAAAGGAACTTTTAAAGCGATCAACCATTTACATTAGTCTCGAGCCTTGCTCCCATTTTGGCAAGACTCCGCCATGTGCAGATCTCATAATTTCCAACGAAATTCCAAGAGCAGTAATAGGTTGCCGTGATCCTTTTGAGCAGATAAATGGGAATGGAGTCGAAAAATTAAAGAATGCCGGAATTGATGTTGTGGAAGGGATCATGACTGAACAATGCATTGATCTCAACAAACGATTTTTTACCCGTATTCAGAAGCAAAGGCCATATATTATTTTAAAATGGGCGCAAACAGCGGATGGATTTTTTGCGCCTGCCGACAGGTCTCAGAAATGGATAAGTTCACAAAGTGCAAGACAATTAGTCCATCAATGGAGGACTGAAGAAGACGCGGTATTAGTTGGTAAGAATACAGTTTTAGCAGATAATCCCCGATTAAACAGCCGGGAATGGCCGGGAAGGAATCCAATTCGTATTGTAATTGACAGGCGACTGGAACTGCCAAAAGATCTCAATGTTTTTGATCAGAGTCAGGATACCATCATCTTTAATGAGCAAAAAACTGATCTGGTCGACAGAATAAAATACCTGGAACTGGAAGATTTTGATAATTTACTACCTCAATTAATTGCCTATCAGCTTTACCTGATGGATGTTCAATCTTTGATTGTTGAAGGCGGTGCAGAAACACTAAACCTGTTCATAAAAGCTGGATTATGGGATGAAGCACGTGTATTTCATGGCCCACAAAACTGGAATTCAGGTATTCCAGCACCCATATTATTCGGTCAGCAAGGTGAATCACAAACGATAGGACCTGATATGCTAAACATTTGGTTTAATAAGGAATAATATGATTTTTATTTTCCTGAGTGTTTGTTGCAGCGTATTGGTATCGGTCTTACTGAAACTGGCAAAGCGTTATGAAATAGATATCCGACAAGCTATTGCATGGAATTATTCTATAGCCGGTTTACTAACCTGGCTCATTTTTAAGCCGGAGATTCCGCGGTTTACTGAAACGATATATCCAGTTTACATTGCTCTGGGCCTGTTATTGCCCACAATATTTATAGTTCTGGCCTTATCTGTAAGGTATACAGGGATTGTTAAAACCGATATCGCTCAGCGTTTATCTCTTTTTATTCCTGTGCTGGCAGCATTTCTGGTCTTTGGAGAACTTTTTTCATTGATGAAAATTGCAGGAATCGTAATTGCTTTTATTGCGATAATTTTTTCTCTTCCCTGGCAAAAACAAACTGAAACTTCACATTCCTACTGGCTATACCCCCTGATTGTTTTCATTGGTATGGGAATTATCGATATACTATTCAAACAAATTGCCAAAACTGAAAATATCCCATTCACTTCTTCGCTTCTGGTAGTATTTATTCTGGCATTTATTCTTTCCATTCTGTACCTATTATATGAGATTCTGGTTAAGGGATTGAAATTGACCATAATCAATTTAATTTGTGGCTGGATTCTCGGAATTGCCAATTTTGGAAATATCGTATTTTACCTGAAGGCTCATCAGACCTTATCGGAAAAGCCTTCTGTGGTATTTTCTTCAATGAATATCGGTGTGATTCTGCTTGGGTCAGCAGTAGGTGTTCTGATTTTCAAAGAAAAACTAAGTCGCTTAAACTATGCCGGAATAGTTTTGGCACTTATTTCAATTTTAATCCTTAGCCTGGCATAATAATGCTTTTTGACGATACTTATAAAACCATTCAGGAGCTATCAGAAGGAATATACCGTGATAAGGGTAGTAAATTTATATCCTATCTCTACCCTGTTAGTTCTGAAAATGATATAAAAGATCTTATAAATGCTTTAAAATCTGAGCACCCCAAAGCCAGGCACCATTGCTGGGCTTTGCGTTTGAGTCCCGACAAAACTGTATTTCGTTTGAATGACGATGGCGAACCATCAGGAACAGCCGGAAGACCAATTCTTAATACTTTGTTATCCAATGAATTAACTAATATTCTGGCAGTGGTAGTCAGATATTTTGGTGGAACATTATTAGGGGTTCCCGGCTTGATCAATGCCTATAAATCAGCGACAATAGAGGCAGTTAATAATGCCAAAATTATCGAGAAAACTGTGAATTCAGTATTCAGAATTGAATTTAGTCATCCTCAAATGAATGAAGTGATGAAAATTGTAAAAGAAGAGGAACTTACAATAAATAATCAGAATTTTGATCTGAGCTGTTCATTTTTGCTGGAGATCAGACAATCAAAAGTCAATAAAGTGCTAGGGAAGCTCGAAAAAGTTGATGGCTTGAAGTGGAAATAGTGTATGGATGAACCTACACTTGAAAACGAATTAAAACGTTCAATTACTGGTGATCCTCAATAAGCTATTATTTATGGCTTATAAATCATAAAACATAATGCTATGAATAACAAAATTTCAGAGGCTGATTTGATAATAAATCCTGATGGAAGTATTTACCATTTGAATTTATTGCCTGAAGATATTGCTGATACTGTAATTACCGTTGGTGATCCGGATCGGGTAGCTGAAGTTAGTAAACATTTTGATCGTATTGAATTAAAGAAAGGAAAACGTGAATTTATCACACATACCGGTTACCTGGGCTCCCGCAGAATTAGCGTTCTTTCTACAGGAATCGGTACAGATAATATTGACATTGTGTTCAATGAGCTTGACGCCCTTGTCAACATTGACTTTAACTCCAGACAGGTAAAGCCAGTTCTCAAAAGTTTGAATATTATTCGGGTAGGAACCTCAGGTGCGGTCCAGGAAGATATTCCGCTTGGAAGTATCATGGTTTCGGAGTATGGTTTAGGATTAGATTCCCTGATGCATTACTATATGCACCAGCTTTCAGGCGATGAGCATATGATTCTGGATGCTATAAAATCACATTTCCATCATTTTAAAGGTATTTCGCCATACATCACGGCTGCAGACCCTGGCTTAATTGAAACTATAGGTAAAGGCCTGAGTCGCGGAATAACTGTAACCGCTCCCGGATTTTATGCACCACAGGGCAGACAGGTCCGGGCTAAAGCTTCTTTTCCAGGATTAATTGATGATATCAGATCATTTTCTTCTGGAAAACACAGAATTACGAACCTTGAGATGGAGACAGCTGGTATTTATGCTTTATCAAGGGTACTGGGACATAAAGCCTTATCTGTAAATGCAATACTGGCAAGCAGGTTCAAGTTAGAATTTTCCTCAAATCCTGCGAAAATCATAAATCAAGCTATTGAGCTTGTTTTGAGCAGGTTATAATGTCCTGATCAATTCGAGGAATTTCGCTAAGGCTACGAGTTTATCTTCATCGAGGTTAAAATCAATCTTCCTCATAAGATAATCTTCAAGATCAAGATTCTCAACCTTTTCCAAATCTGCAATAACCTCCTTTCGGTGATCGAGACCATATTTCAAGGCAGTATTAAAGGCATTTTTAAAATCTTCAGGAATAGGTTTATTGGAAGCCCAAACAGCGAAAACAAAGGGTAATCCAGTGAATTTAAACCATTCAGCAGCAAGATCATACTGATATGGATAATGATCCCTGTTTGAGAAAGTCCGGTCGCCTATCTGAACAAATGCATCAGCCTGGTCGGTAACAAGCAATTCAGGAGAAATTTTCCAATGATATTTCAGTAATACTTTTGACAGATTGTTGGAGGTACGGGATTGGGCATCTAGCTGTAAACTGCTTATTTCCTGAATAGGTTTGTTGCTGAAAATAAAGACAGAATCGACGTTTCCATTGGCTCCTATACAGTAATTAGAAATGATCTGATAATCCTTAATATGTAGTAAAGCCGCAACAGGAACTAAACCTATATCTACTTGATTTTCAATTAGTTTATTAGCACAAACTGAAGGGATATCTAAGCTTAAATCAATTTGATCCAATATGCCTGAATGCATAATTCCGTAGACAAATGGTTTTGAGTTTGTATAGCTAACAGCAGAAACTTTTATTTTAGTCAAAACTAAGATAGTTTGTTTAAATGGTTTGTCTTATTAAATTCAAGGATATGAAATTCCTTTCCATCATATCCCAATTTATAAAGCGTGGTGTTGGAGTGCGGAAATTCATCCATTTCGGCAAGGGGACGATTCGTTAGAAGGCAAAGAAATAAACGCATTGCACGACCATGCATGCAAATCAGAATGTTCTGATCACTATTCTCTTCGATCAGGTGCTCAAGGACTATTAATTGTCTTTCCTTAACCTCCATTGGACTTTCACCTTTTTCAAATTTATGAAAAAGTTCACCTGCCCGCCATTGAGTTAACAAGGTATGCAAATGCGATGTTAATTCTTCAGTACTCTCCTGTCCCTCGTGAATACCCCATCCCAGCTCGTCGAGACCCGTATATTGCACCCATGGTATGTTAGAATCTATAAATTTTTGTACTGTTTGGTGAGTTCTTTTTAAGCTGGATGTATAAATCTTATCAAAGGGAATGTGCTTATAGGCCTGATAGAAGGCTTCAGCCTGCTCCTGTCCTTTTTCATTCAAACTGGTGTCCATCCCTCTGCCCTGAACTATTCCCAGCTTGTTCAGGTCTGTTTCACCGTGACGGATAATGTATATTGTTTTCTTCAATTCAGAACGGGTAACTTATAAAATTTCGGCTTTTCATCTTCCGGGAACTGATGATCTTTATAGTCAGTAATCATATTATAAAGGGTATCGCGCTCAATCGGGTGTCTGCCAACCTGTTTAATCAGTTCAACCAATTCCTGAGTGCTCATGGCAGGATTTTGCTCTTCAGCACCTGCCATAGAATAAATCTTTGTAGTATCATCCAGCGTGCCATCAATATCATCTACACCAAAATTTAAGGATAACTGAGCAGTACTACGACTGATCATTGCCCAATAGGCTTTTATATGATCAAAATTGTCAAGATAAATGCGCGAGACTGCATAATTTCTAAGATCTTCAATAACTGAAACCTCAGGAACATGAGACATTTGGTTATCCTGATTTCGGAATTTTAAAGGGATAAAAGTTTGAAAACCACCGGACCTGTCCTGTAACGAGCGTAAGTGTTCTAAATGGTCTACCCGATGCTTAAACTCTTCAATATGTCCGTAAAGCATGGTTGCATTGGAGCGCATTCCTAATTTATGCCATTCCTCATGAATTTGCAGCCATTGTTCACCTGTACATTTATCCTTAGCAATCTGTTCTCTGATCTCAGGATGGAATATTTCGGCACCACCACCAGGGATAGAATCCAGACCGGCTTCTTTCATTAATTTCATTCCGGATGCATAATCAATCTTCGCTTTCTTAAAGATATAATGGTATTCAACCGGAGTTAAAGCTTTGACATGAAGCTCAGGACGATGCTTATGTATTGCTGTAAAGAGCTCCGAATAAAATTTAAGATCGTATTGAGGCAACACTCCACCAACCAGATGAACTTCTGTCACCGGTTCAGAATCATATTTCCTGACAATTTCCATCATTTCTTCCATTGTATATTCCCAACCTTGTGATCTTTCCTTAATCAGAACAGAATAGGAACAGAATTTACAGTCGTAAATACAGAGATTTGTAGGCTCTATATGGAAATTGCGGTTAAAATATGTTTTATCGCCATGACGCTTTTCGCGGATATAATTGGCGAGAACACCCAAATAACCCAACTCACCTTTTTCATAAAGCAGAATACCTTCTTCAAAGGAAATTCGTTTATTTAGCTTAACTTTTTCTGCGATTGTTCTCAATTCAGCAGAAAGGTTCTTGTCCAGTAAAAGCAGATTCAGGTTTAATTCGGTGTTCATTATTTTCTTTGTACAAAAATACGGAAATGTATAGATTCATTATCATTTAGAGGTAAAAGCATTAAAAATATATCCATATTATTCCTTCAAGGCAATAAAATACACGCTTTTGTAATTAAATGTGAAAAATTGAGTCCAATTTTTATTCTTTAATTAACTTGAGCAAAATTTGACGAGACATTCAGATCTTAATCCCACAATGCGGGACGCTAAGAATCAAAACATAAAATAATGAAGATAGAGACCATAGCTATCCATGCAGGCAATAAAATAGATGGAAACACAGGGGCTGCTATTCAGCCCATTACTTTATCGTCAACTTTTGAACGGGGCGACGATGGCGGATATCCCGGAGGATTCATTTATTCAAGAATAGATAATCCCAACAGAAAATCACTCGAAAATGTAGTCGCTAAACTTGAGGGTGCTGAAGATGCTGCCGCCTTTTCATCCGGAAATGCCGCAGGTGCTGCAGTTTTTCAGGCATTAGGTGCAGGTGCACATATCATTGCTCCTGCTGATATGTACCATGGACTGCGGAATCAATTATTACAGGTTTTTGAAGGAATTATTGAAGTTAGTTTTATTGATCTGGCCAATATTAATGCGATAAATAATGCTATTAAACAAAATACCCGTCTGATTTGGGTAGAAAGCCCTTCAAATCCGCTATTAAAGATCAGTGATCTGAAAGCGATCAGTGAACTGGCTAAAGCCAGGGGTATTCTTGTAGCATGTGATAATACTTTCAGTACTCCGGTATTCCAAAAACCACTGGATTTAGGCTGTGATTTGGTTATGCATTCATCCACTAAATATTTTGGAGGTCATAGTGATGTAATCGGAGGAGTTTTGGCTTGCAAAAAAAATGATGAACTATGGAAGAAAATTAAGAATGTGCAGGTATTATCCGGGGCTGTCCCCTCGCCTTTTGATTGCTATTTAACAGTCAGGGGAATTAAAACGCTTCCTTATCGCATGCGCGGACATGCACACAATGCAGCAAAGGTTGCTGCGTTTTTAGATTCCCATAATCAGGTTGAAAAAGTCTTCTATCCGGGTTTAAAAGAACATCCTGGTCATGAAATTGCGAAAAGCCAAATGAGTGATTATGGTGGAATGGTATCATTTCTGGTAAAAGGTGGTGCCGATGAAGCCAGGAAATTTGTCAACTCGGTAAAAATCTTTACACAAGCAACTAGTCTGGGAGGTGTTGAGAGTCTGATTGAGCACCGTGCATCCATTGAAGGTCCGGGTACAAAAACTCCTCAAAATCTGATTCGTATTTCTGTTGGTTTGGAGAATTCTGAGGATCTGATTCAGGATCTGGATCAGGCATTGGGATAAACAATAAAAATAATACATTGAAAATCAATACATTACAAAAACAATAAAAATTTAATTTGGTTTAAACATATTCATACTACTATATTTGAAACAATATTTGGTAGCAATACCAATCTGTCTTCAATAAATTTACTTTATTGATTTATACAGAAGTGGCGAGAGATCAGGCTCTTTGACCCACTGACAACCCCCCGATCGGTTTCGGGGAAGGTGCCAATTCCTGTCCCGAAAGGGAAAAATAAATTTATATTGAAAATGAAAAAAGACCAATCTGCAGTTCCTGTATTTCCGAAACCGGAACTTAAAATCCCATCTCAAGTTACTTTTTATTCTGCATCATCAAGGTATTGTTGTATGTGTATGAATTTAAATCTTTGTTGTTAAATCCTTTTCAAAGGTTAACTGCCTTATATTAAGGTAAAACAACAATTTTAGATATTTTTAAATCTCTTTTATAATATTTTAATTTAGTTAATAATTAAACCTAACATTCAATAATTATGTCAGCTCACAATTTAAAATTCGAAACTCTACAAATTCATGCAGGTCAGGAAGCTGATCCAACCACCGGATCCCGTGCTGTTCCTATTTATCAAACTACTTCTTATGTTTTTAACAGTTCAGAACATGGTGCGAATCTCTTTGCATTAAAAGAATTTGGAAATATTTACACCCGTTTAATGAACCCGACCACTGATGTGTTCGAAAAAAGGGTAGCAGCTCTTGAAGGTGGAGTTGCGGCACTAGGCGTTGCTTCAGGACAGGCTGCCCAGTTCATTGCATTGAATAATATTTTGCAGGCCGGTGATAATTTCGTCACTTCTTCATTCTTATATGGAGGTTCATATAATCAGTTCAAAGTTGCTTTTAAAAGATTAGGCATTGAAGCTCGTTTTGCGAATGGAGATGATCCACAAAGTATCGATTCATTAATCAATGATAAAACAAAAGCCATCTATCTTGAAACAATTGGAAATCCAAGTTTCAGTATTCCTGATTTTGAAAAAATTGCAGAGATCGCTAAAAAGCACGATCTCCCATTAATTGTAGATAATACTTTTGGTGCAGCCGGATATTTATTCCGTCCGCTTGAGCATGGGGCTAATGTGGTTGTACAATCCGCAACAAAATGGATTGGCGGTCATGGAACAAGTATTGGCGGTGTAATTGTTGACGGTGGAAATTATGACTGGGGCAACGGTAAATTCCCTCAATTTACTGAGCCTTCTGAGGGTTATCATGGTTTAGTATTCAACAGTGTATTTGGTATCGGTGGTCCTTTTGGAAACATACAGTTTATCATTCGTGCACGTGTGGAAGGATTGCGTGATTTTGGACCTTCACAATCACCATTTAACTCATTTCTACTAATTCAGGGTCTGGAAACATTATCTCTTCGTGTTCAACGCCACGTAGATAATGCCCTGGAACTCGCTAAATGGCTAGAGAACCATCCTCAGGTTGAAAAAGTTGAATATCCGGGATTAGCAAGCAGCCCAACACATGAAAGAGCTAAGAAATATCTTAAAAATGGTTTTGGTGCGGTGCTTTCATTTGAAGTAAAGGGTGGAAAAGAAGCTGCTATTAAATTTGTGGATAATCTGAAGCTGATCAGTCACCTGGCCAATGTTGGTGATACCAAAACACTGATCATTCAGCCAAGTGCTACCACGCATCAGCAATTAAGTGATGCCGAACAATTGGCAGCAGGAGTTAAACCATCATCGTTAAGGGTTTCAGTAGGTATTGAGCATATTGATGATATCAAAGCTGATTTGGAACAGGCATTTGCAGCTATAAAATAATAATAAGGTTATAAATTGATAAAAAAGACCTCCCCGATCTCTTATAAAGATTGGAGAGGTCAAAATAATATGAATAAAGAAGTTATTTATAAACACAAAAAGCCATTTCTGCTTGAAAGTGGCCAAAAGTTAAAGGATCTTGAGATCGCTTATCACACTTTTGGTGCTTTAAATGCTAAAAAGGATAATGTGATTTGGGTTTGTCATGCTCTGACAGCAAATTCGGACGTTTTCGACTGGTGGAAAGGACTTTTTGGTGATAATTGTCTGTTTAATCCAAAGGAGCACTATATTGTTTGTGCAAATGTAATTGGCTCACATTACGGCAGCACTAGCCCTCTGAGCATTAACAGTGCAACCGGACTGCCCTATTTTCTTTCCTTCCCTGATTTTACAGTTCGTGATCTTGCAGCAGCACATAAGCTTTTGGCTGATCATCTTGGCCTGCCGAAAATTGGATTATTAATTGGGGGTTCATTGGGCGGACAGCAGGCAATGGAATGGGCTATTTTGGAGCCACAAAGAATTAAAAAACTGGTTTTAATCGCTACAAATGCCCAGCATTCAGCCTGGGGAATTGCCTTTAATGAAAGTCAGCGGCTGGCAATTACTGCAGACCGTACTTTTTATGCACAATCTCCGGATGGTGGTAAAACGGGACTTAAAGTAGCGCGCAGTTTTGCTTTACTGTCGTACCGGACTTATGGGACCTATGCCACGACTCAAATGGAAGTAAATCCTGATAAGCTAAGTGATTTTAAGGCATCATCCTATCAGAACTATCAGGGCGAGAAACTGGTGAACCGTTTTAATGCCTACAGCTACTGGTATCTGACCAAGGCTATGGACAGTCATCATGTGGGTCGTAAAAGAAAATCGGTCGAAGATGCACTAAAGTTAATTCAGGCAAAAACATTGGTTATTGGCATTAAGAACGATGTTCTTTTCCCAATAGAAGAACAACAGTTTCTGGCAAACCAAATCCCGAATGCCCGTTTTTCAGAGCTAAATTCATTCTATGGTCATGACGGATTTTTAGTAGAAACCGAAATTTTAACACAGGAAATAGGGAATTTTTTCAGGGCTGCTGACACTGATAATAGTGTAATAAATATGCATAAAATAGCATAATAAAAATATGAGTAAAAGACTGACCATTGGATTATTTGGCTTTGGCGTAGTTGGCCAGGGTTTACATGATATTATAAGTACAAAGGATCTCAATATTGAGATCAAAACAATTGCGATCAAAAATCCTGAGAAGGAACGTATTCTACCGGATCACCTATTTACTACTAATCAGGATGATATTCTGAATGATTCGGACATTAATACTGTCATAGAATTAATAAATGATGCAGATGCAGCTTATGAAATTGTTAGCAGGGCTTTAAAAAGCGGGAAAAATGTAGTTTCCGCGAATAAGAAGATGATCGCGGAACATCTCGAAGAGTTGGTCCATATTCAAGAAAAGTACAATGTATCGCTCTTATATGAAGGAGCAGTATGCGGAAGTATTCCAATCATTCGAAATCTGGAAGAGTACTATGACAATGAATTACTTCATTCCATCAGCGGTATTTTTAACGGATCTTCGAATTTTATTCTTTCAAAAATTGCCAATGAAGGCCTGGAATATTCAGAGGCCTTAAAACAGGCTCAGGAACTGGGTTTTGCTGAAAAGGATCCTATTCTTGATGTAGGTGGTTATGATGCCAAGTACAAGCTTGTTATTGCAGCAGCCCATGCCTATGGAGTTTTTGTAAAGCCTGAGGAAGTATTAAATATCGGTATTCAGAATTTTTCAGCCGCAGATCTCCATTTTGCTCAGGAACATCAGTTAAAGATTAAACTTGTTCCAACAGCAAAGAAACTTGACGATAAGGAGCTTGCCTTATATGTTATACCTAAGCTTGTTCCTAAAAGTGATTTCCTTTATAATGTTGAGAATGAATACAATGCGGTATCTGTAAAGGCTGCATTCGCAGACCAGCAATTATTTTATGGAAAAGGTGCCGGAGGCCATCCAACCGGGTCTGCCGTTTTATCAGATGTTGCTGCTTTACGTTATGATTATCGCTATGAGTACAAAAAATACCATCATGATAAGAAATTAAGGCTCCAAAATGATCATATCATTCCAGTGTACATACGGTACAATAATGAAAATTTGATCAAGGATATTCATTTTGAGTTTATAGCAGAACAGCACAAAAGTATTGAACTTAATTATGTGTTAGGTGGTGTAAAAATCAGTGAATTAATTGCTAAAAAACAAGATATACTGAATGATAGTGCATTTTTAGCTCAGGCTGGTGCATTAACTGAAAAATTTGAGGAATTAAAAAGGATAAAGCTTGAAAAAGCTTAATCGATTTGGATTCAATACTAAAAAAAAGGTCCTTCACAATGTGAAGGACCTTTTTTTATTTCTTAAGATATGGTTTTATAGCCTTTTGCCAGATCAGATACCCATTCTTATTCATATGAAGCTGATCTTTCAGAAAAATATCCGGCATTGGACTTCCATCGGCCAATATCATTTTGGAGTAAACATCTATATATCCGGACCTTCTATGCTTTTTTTGAAATTTTCTGATCATTTCATTCGCCCGACGCATTTCAGGAAGATATTTTAATCTTGACACACTAGGCTTCATCGAGATATAGATGATCTCGGTTTTAGGAAGCGCCGATCTGATCATTCCATGCAAGCGGGTAAAACGATTAAAAATAGTATCTGCAGTTGTATTTATTCCTGAGGGGAAGTCGTTTTCACCACAATAGATCAATACTTGGGCTGGTTTGTAGGGATAAATAATGTTTGGTGCATAACGAATCACATCAGGGAGACTGGATCCACCAAATCCACGATTTATAATTTTGTGCTTAGGAAAATATTCCTGTACATCTTTCCAGTTTGTAAAAGAGGAGCTGCCAACCAAAAGTATGGCATCTTTTGGAGGAAAATTTAAGCTATCCTGCACTAAGAAAGCGTCAATTTGTGCCTTGAATGGTAATTTTTGCTGGGAAAATGCTGGAGTTCCATTCGTTAGCAATAGAACAAAGGCCAGTATATAAACTATCTGCTTTTTCATGCCGCAATATATATTCTTATGAACTAAATCAAATACTTATAATTCACGATTAACATCCCATGCTTCAAGATAATCAGCGACTCTGCGAACGAATGAACCTCCGAGGGAGCCATCTACAACACGGTGATCGTATGACAGAGAAAGAAACATCATATGCCTGATCGCAATTACATCACCAAATTCAGTTTCTATTACCGCAGGTTTCTTTTTAATAGCTCCAACTGCCAATACTGCAACCTGAGGTTGATTGATAATTGGTGTGCCCATAATATTACCAAAACTTCCCAAATTGGTCAGAGTGAATGTCCCGCCTTGAGTTTCATCAGGCTTTAATTTTGAAAGTCGGGACCTGCTCGCCAGATCATTCACTGCCTTGGTAATACCATATAGATTTAACTGATCTGCATTCTTTATCACCGGTACAATCAGATTGCCATTGGGAAGTGCAGCAGCCATTCCAATATTAATATCACGTTTTTTGATGATCTGTGTTCCACTGACAGAAATATTGATCATGGGAAGATCTTTTATTGCTTTGGCAAGAACTTCAATAAAGATTGGCGTAAAAGTAATCTTCTCTCCTTCACGTTTCTCAAATGAACTTTTTATGCGATCACGCCATTGTACTAGATTAGTAACATCGGCTTCAACAAAGGAAGTTACATGGGCTGAGGTCTGTTTACTCATTACCATATGATCAGCAATCAGCTTACGCATACGGTCCATTTCTATAATCTCATCCCCGGCTGAAACAACTGAAGAAGTTTTTTTCTCCTGAACCGGTTCAGGTGCAGTCGGAAGTAAAGGTACTTCCATTTCTTTTGATTCAGTTTGTCCAGTTTTGCCCGAATTTATAAAATCGATGATATCTTTCTTGGTAACACGGCCTTCAGAACCTGTTCCTTTTATTTTATCCAGGTCGGCAATACTAATACCCTCTTCTGCGGCCATGCTTTTTACCAGTGGAGAATAAAATCGGCTTGAATTACTGAAATCAACTGGTTTTATACTTTCTTCAGGATTCTGAGCCTCTAAATCCGGAATTCCATCCCTTTGAACATGCTCTTCAATTTCCATTGGTAAATCAGGAGTAAATTCCTGTTCTGATGGAGCATTTTCTGGCTGCCCTGTTTCGATGGTAGCGATTACCGCACCTACCTGAACTACATCATCTTCCTTAAAAAAAACTTTGAGCAGTTTGCCTGATACCGGTGATGGAACTTCTGAATCTACCTTATCCGTTGCAATTTCCAATACAGATTCATCAATATCTATCTGGTCGCCGGGCTGTTTAACCCATTTAATGATGGTAGCTTCAGCAACACTCTCACCCATTTTTGGAAGTACTAATTCGAATAAAGCCATATTAGCGTATTTTGGAGAATTGGTTATTAAAATGCAAAATTAAACTTTTTCAACAAACCTGTTCCTGGTTCATTAATTTATATAGCATTATAAGGGCTGTAGTTGCTGATCGTTCAATATTCTGGATTCTTTTATTGCCAAAATTGTACTTTCTTGATATAGTCTTTGATCTACCAGTAATGGCGATCCAAATTGTTCCCACAGGTTTTTCTTCAGTTCCTCCATCCGGGCCGGCAATACCACTGACTGCAATTGAATAATCAGAATGAAAGGCTGAATGTGCCCCCTTGGCCATTTCTTTTACAGTTTCCTCGCTTACGGCACCATAATTCCTAAGAGTCTCTTCCAAAACCCCCAACATGCTAATTTTTAGTTCATTGGAATAGGTAACAGCAGCACCTAGAAATACTTTACTGCTGCCTGGGTGTTGTGTTAATTGATGGGAAATGTAACCACCGGTACAGCTTTCTGCAACTGATAAGGTCAGCTTTCTGGACTCCATATAATCCATAACTACTTTTTCTATCGGGGTATCCTTTTCTGCCATTACAAATTCAGATACCAAATCAGTAATTCTTTTTACATAAACGCTGATTTCATTTTTTAAAAGTTCTTCATTCTGTCCATTACCACTTAAACGAATACGAACAGTTCCCAGCTTGGGCAGATAAGCCAGCTTTATATGTGCCGGAAGTGAGTCTTCAACAGATGCAATCTTTTCTGCAAGGATTGATTCACCTATTCCAGCCGTCAGAATGGTATGATGTACAATTACGGGCAATTTGAATGTCTTTTTGATTTTTGGAATGACTAGTTCTTCCATCATATACATCATTTCAAAAGGAACCCCGGGCATTGAAACAAATATCCTATCCTCATGCTCGATCCACATACCGGGAGCTGTCCCGTTTAAATTGAGTAAGGTAATGCAGTTTTCCAGGACTTCTGCCTGCTTAATATTGCTTTCAAGTAAAGGGGCTTTATATTTTGAGAAGATTCGCCTTACGTTTTCTAATGCATCCTGATCCAATCGAAATCCGGTATTAAAATATTCAGCAAGGGTTTTCTTAGTGATATCATCTTTGGTAGGTCCCAGACCCCCGGTGATCAGAATAAGGTCTGCCCTGCCTTTTGATTCATTTAATGCCTCGAGAATATGCTGACGGTCGTCTGAGACTGATGAGATCTGTTTAACCTTTATTCCTGCCAGATTAAGTTTTTGTGCCATCCAGGCAGAGTTTGTATCCACTATCTGCCCGATCAGAATCTCATCACCAATAGTTATAATTTCTGCTCTCATATTAAAAGTTGTTCCAGGCATCTCTGCGTTTGCTGAGCTTAAGATCCTGGAGGATTGAAGCTTTAACTCTCAAATCAACGCTGTAAAATTTAAAATTTCCAATTGGAGACCATCTGAATGAAAGATCCCAGCAATGGAGGTCACGATAGATAGAAAATTGGGTTAAACTAAGTTTATTTGACTGAAAATCGTAACCGGACGTGTACTGAACCTTCCATTTCGGAGTAACATTAAAATCTCCGAATACGTTAAGTGTATTTGATATGCTTGATTGGAGTCCATTAACTGAATAATTAAAACTATAGGCTGCACTGACATTCCATGGGATATTAAAATCAACAAATGCATTTGGATCCCTGCTAATGGCATTTAACTCTTCCTGCTGTTGTGAAGAGAGGTTTTGCTTTGACTTATCGATCTGATTTAAATTTTGATTTCTGTTTTTGGCAGCATTTGAGTTAAAGCTAAAATCAGTTGATAATCCAAAATTGGTTAATCTGGAGAGTTTTCCAGATTTTAGTGCGAAGTCATCGATTCTGTTACCATCCTTATCAATTGCATAAGGATCAAGGGTTCCATAGAAATTAATCCCTATTTTTTCTTTGAAAAAGGCTGTTCTGCCTGAAAAGCCGATAGTAGAAAGTTTGAAGATTTCAGCAGCAAAGTTATAATTTCCCGAAAAAGTTAGACTTTGCAGGATCGGGATATTAACGGAATTCTTGGAAGAGTCTGCGGTAGACTTAACCTTTGCCTCAATATTATTATCAAAACTAAAGCCAATTCCGGCTACCTTGCCAGCTGATGGTGAACCAAAAACAGCATTATCATAAATTGAATACCTCGTTTTTATTAAAGATGTATCTCCCTGCAGATTGCGAAAATAGCCATAGCGGTCAGCGCCGAAATCGGGACGGTAGTTAAAATTGACTGAAGGGGTCATTATATGCCTTAATGCAATTAAATTCCCCTTTTTAAAATTGAATTTGCCGTATAGCTTAGTTGCTAATCCTGTATTTACATTATAATCATAAACTCTGCTGAATCCTTGAATGGTATCGGTAAGTGGTGTAAAGCCTGAGGCAACCGGAGCAAGCCTTTTTCGGATGGTTTGCAAATACCATTTTTCACTGTATTGCATCCCGGAATTGAATTGAAAGTATTTCAGGATATTCAGGGATAAATTGATCGGGATATCATGCTGTATGCCATTTCTAAAATCTCTTAATGATTCTTTTTTAAAGAGATCATATTCTTTTGTATTGATTGAATTGCTTCCCTGCATACTGTATCCAACACTCAACCTTTGATACCATTTTTGTTCTCCTGCCCTGTCCTTTGAATCAAATGGATTCAGGGTTGTCATATTTAAACTAAAGCGGGGAAGATCCAGGAATACTGTCTGTTGTTCGATATCCTGTGAATGTGAAAGACTGGATGAAAAGTTAAACAGACCATTTCCGAAAACCTTACCATAACTGATACTTGATGAAAGGGTATTTCTTGCTATTTCGGTAGGGTTATAGGTACCAGCCGCACCGGTATTTTGAAAATATGATCCTGTTCCTGCATTCACTGATGCACTGAATGTTGTACCCGGATTTGCCAGCGGACTTTGCGAATGACTCCACGTTAAGTTAAAATCTTTATTGGGTGTTTTATAGGATGGTGTACCTTCAATACCATTTTTTGTTGAAGCAAACCTGAAATTTAATCCCCCGTCGTATTTGTAATTTTTTCGGTATCGTGCTGCTGTTCCTAATTCATAAGATCCCTTTGAATAAAGCGTGCCTCTTGTTGAAAGGTCCCAATAATCGCTTAAACCGAGATAATACCCTAAATCACGCATAAAAAAGCCCCTGGTATCTTCTCCAAATGTTGGAAAAAGAAGCCCCCCTGACCTTTTATTGGGTTTTGGAAAAAAACCAAACGGTACACCCAATGGTAATGGTACATCCTCTATTACAAGATATGCCGGACCTGTGATAATCTGTTTATCTGTAGCAATTCCCCTGCTTATGTGAATTCCGAAATGAGGGTGTGGTAAATTACAGGTACTGTAAATTCCTCTTTTGAAGAATCCTTCATCATATTGATTCTTCTTAAATTGCTGTGCCTGAAGAAAGCCGCCTTCAACATCAGTAAAAACGCCGTAAGACTTCCCCTTTTTGGTTTTATAATTAAAAAACAGTGAATCTGTACTTAATGGTGGTTCTGCACCTTGCATAACCAATGGTTTTCCGATGTATCTTTTATTTACAGGGTTGACCCTGCCTTTAGCAAAAATGCTGTTGTTTTTCTGATCAAGGCGGATATAGTCGGCTTCAATTTCAAAATCTTCATACTTTACATGGGCTTTTCCATACAAAAAGACTATATTGTTGATCATATCGAAGTTTGTTGAATCTACAGCCCCATAGATTACCTTAGATGTTAATGATCCTGAACTATTTATTTTTTTTGTTACAGTATCTATTTTTGAGCTTGATGAAGGCAATGTTGTATCTGGGGAAGCGTTATCAGATCGCAGAACAGATTGCTGAGCATAAACCGACCCATTCATGGAAACAGCAAATAGTATAGCTGCAAAAAAATAGATAAAAATGGATCTAATAAATTTCAAATTCGATGATGAATACTATTTTTGCAATGATAGATAATAATATGCGTCCAAAATTAATCAAAAATATAGCATTGATAAGATACATTTACGTAATACTGGCTGTCCTTATTGCCTCAGGTCAATTTTCTTTTGCTAATTCTCTCAGTGATACACCCTATCGTATTAAAACCATTGTTCTTGATGCAGGGCATGGTGGTCATGATGGTGCAACTAAGGGGGTATTTTCGAGGGAAAAAGATATTGCACTCCAAGTAACACTTCGTTTGGGAAAAGCAATTGAGGAAAATTTAAAAGACGTTAAAGTAATATATACGCGTACATCTGATGTTTTTGTTCCGCTTTATGAACGAATTGGTATAGCTAATCGAAATAAAGCAGATTTGTTCATTTCCATTCACTGTAATTCAATGCCAATAAAAAAAGTAATCAGTGGTTACCGGAAGGACAGTCGTGGTCGCCGAATTCCTATTTATAAGACAGTGCAAAGTACATCTACAAAGGGGGTAGAAACTTTTGTTTCAGGTTTTGGACGCCTGGATGAACAGGATGTTGTTATGCGTGAAAATGAATCCATCCTGCTCGAGAAAGATTATAAGGACAATTATGAGGGTTATGATCCAAAAGATCCTGAAAGTATAATTCTATTATCTTTGATGAAAAATGCCTTCAGGGAACAAAGTATAAAGTTGGCATCTTTTATGCAGGATGAATATATTCTTAGTGGTAGAATTGACAGAGGCGTTAAAGAACAAAGTCTGGCAGTTTTAGCCAAAGCGGGAATGCCGGCAGTTCTGACAGAAATTGGTTTTGTTTCAAATCCTGAAGAAGAGGAATATATGAATTCTGAATCAGGACAAAATGAAATCGTTGGAAATTTATTGAAAGCGATTCAGACCTATAAAAAACAAGCTGAGCTTGAATGATTAATTGCAAAATAGGTATATTCAAATGATTGTCACAGAATATTATAATCCTGGTAAAAATGAATCCAGATAAAACAATAAAATATTAATGAAAATTACAAACGAAACCAAAGTAGGTGTATTGGCTGCAGTTGCCATAACAGTATTAATTGTAGGTTATAGCTTTCTTAAAGGCAACGATGTATTTTCACGAGAGAATGAATTTTATGCCATTTATACAAGGGTTGACGGTTTGACTGTTTCAAAGCCGGTATTGGTAAATGGATACCAGATTGGACGGGTCTCTAATTTAACCTTACAGCCTGATGGACAAATACTTGTTCAGTTTAAAGTTGACCCTGAATATGCGATTCCCAAAAATACCATAGCCAAGTTAGAAAGTACTGATCTTCTTGGGGGTAAAGCAATTGTTTTTGAACTAGGGACTGGTAGTGATTTTGCTGCAGATGGGGATACTCTAAACGCCAATGTTAAAAGGGATTTGATGGATCAGGTTGAGCCTGTTCAAAAGAAAGCTGAACAAATCATTGCCAGAATGGATTCGGTCTTAACTTCTGTAAATAATACCCTGAATCCGGAATTTCAACGGAATTTCGACCGGAGCTTTGCAAGTATTGCAAGTACTCTGGAGACATTGGAGAAAACCACACGGACAGTTGATGGCCTTGTCAGCAATCAAAGTTCGAAAATATCGGGCATTATGACCAATCTTGAATCCATTTCGGCTAATTTTAAGAATAACAATTCAAAAATTACTGCTATTGTTAGCAATTTCGAAAAGGTATCTGATGAAGTAGCAAAAGCAAATTTTGCACAAACCATTACTGAAGCCAATAAAGCAGTGGCTGATCTTCAGACCGTAATAAATAAGGTAAATTCAGGAAACGGTACATTGGGACAACTGATCAATGATGAGCGGATGTACAATAACCTTACTAACGCTGCTGCAAACCTGGATAATCTAATGATCGACCTTAAAGCAAACCCAAAACGTTATGTGAGCTTTTCAGTTTTTGGCGGGAAGAAAGATTAATCTAGATTTGGAAAGTTTGCCCTTCAACTGCGAGTGAAGTTTCAGGAAATATGCTTTTTGCTTCCTCCAGTAAAGGTTCAAGCTCCCGATACCGGGCCGAAAAATGACCTACCAGCAGTTTTTTTACATTTGCTTTCATGGCAATTTCCCCAGCCTGCAAAGCTGTAGTATGAAAGGTTTCCTCCGCCCTTTCGAGCATATCATTCATAAAAGTTGCTTCATGATATAACAAATCCACATTCGAGATATATTCTAAATATTTCCAGCTACAAATTGTATCAGAGCAATAGGCATATATTTTAGGCTGATCAGCTTCTGTAGTTAATTCTTCTGAAAGATGTATATTACCTTTATTATCCGTAAAACTCTGGCCTTTTTTAATAAGAGGTATCATTTCTGAAGGAATTGACAAATCATCAATCTTTGATTTGATCATTTTTCTCAATCTTTGTTTTTCAGCAAATAAAAACCCGGTACAAGGTATACGATGATCCAGAGGAAAGCTGTCGACCACTACATCATAACTCTCAAATATTCGGTTTCGTTTATCATCGGTAGTAGGCCTGAAATTTATCTGGTACCTGAGTGATGTCTGGGAGTGTTTAAATTGAAGATCTATTATTTCCTTTAATTCGGCTGGCCCAAAAATATCCATAGGCTTGGTACGTCCGTTTAAATGAAGGGAGGACAACAGGCCAACAAGTCCAAGGTAATGATCACCGTGTAAATGGCTGATAAAAATCTGGTCTATACGGTTAGCCTTAAGACCAAAGTTTAATAACTGATTTTGTGTGGCTTCTCCGCAATCGATGAGAATATACTTCTCATTCACATTTAATAATTGGGCTGAAGGATTCCGGGTGAAAATCGGGGTTGAAGAACTGCTGCCCAAAATAGTTACTTCAAATTTCATGAGCAGTTATTGACTATATTTTTAGTTCCTTTTCAATTCTTTTTCAATCTCCTCCATAAAAATAAGATCAATACCTTCATCGACAGATCCAACGATATTCAGAATATTCTCAAGCTGTGAAATAGCTATTAATCTTGAAATATTTTCATTGATTCCTGTCAGAATAAAAATACCATCCGAGTTTTTACATATTCTATGTCCTACCAATAAGCTACTCAAACCGGAAGAATCAGAATATTTAACATTAGAAAGGTCCAGAATGATATTTCGCTGACCTTCTGTATTACTAAGGATTAGCTCAGATTTAAGCTGAGGTGAGATTAAACTGTTTAATTTATTCTCATTCAACTTGATCAAAACGTATTTTTCGTGTTTATCGACAGTGAATTTCATAGTTTTAAAGTTAACTAAACAATAGTTAAATACAATATAATAATTAACTCAACCTTTTAAGAGCCTCAATTATGTTTTTCTCAACTCTTTTAAGCGCATTTGAATCGGAATGCTTAATGAATTTATCGCCAGTAATTTGTTCGTATAGTTCGATATATCTATCAGAGATTGACTTAACAAATTCAGGTGTCATTTCAGGGATCAATTGATCTTCCTTGCCTTGAAATCCATTGTCAATCAACCATTTACGCACAAACTCCTTTGATAATTGTTTTTGTGGTTCATTCTTATTCTGACGTTCTTCGTAACCTTCCTTATAAAAATAACGTGAAGAATCGGGGGTATGGATTTCATCAATAAGGTGAATTTTACCATCCGCCTTACCAAATTCATACTTGGTATCAACTAGTATTAATCCCTGATCTGAAGCCATCTCAGTTCCTCTCTGGAACAATGCACGGGTATATTTTTCAAGTTGAAGATAGTCATCTTCTGATACAATATTTCGGCTAATGATCTCCTCTCTCGAAATATCTTCATCATGTCCTATTGATGCTTTTGTAGTAGGTGTAATAATAGGTACTGGTAATTTATCATTCTCTTTAAGTCCTCCAGGTAGTGAAACCCCGCATACAGAATGTTTCCCCGTCTGATATTCACGCCATGCATGCCCGGCAAGATAGCCTCTTATCACCATTTCCACTTTAAAGGGATCGCATATTTTACCTATGGTTACATTGGGATCAGGAATATCAAGTACCCAGTTAGGTACTATATCCTGAGTAGCAGCCAGGAATTTAGCTGCAATTTGATTCAGAACCTGACCTTTAAACGGAATAGCTTCAGGAAGTACTACATCGAATGCCGAGATTCTATCGGTAACAACCATTACCAAAAAATTATCTTCAATGGTATAAACATCACGGACCTTACCTTTATAAAACTTGCTTTGACCCGGCAAATTAAAGTGTGTTTCTTGAATAGCACTCATCTAAATGACTTATTTATTTTAGGATGTAAAAATCAGAAAAATAAACCTAATCCCCGAAATTTAATTACTGGATATCCCCGTAGGCTCTAAGAATATTTTTTACGAGTTTATGCCTGACTACATCATCCCCGTTAAGATAGATAATTTCTATGCCCTTTATATCTCCAAGAATTCTCAAAGCAGTATTAAGACCTGATTGTTGCTTTCTGGGTAAATCAATCTGAGTGACATCACCTGTGACTATAAATTTGGCGGTCGGCCCCATACGGGTCAGGAACATTTTTAATTGAAGATCAGTCGCATTTTGTGCTTCATCCAGAATGACAAAACAATTATCCAGTGTTCGGCCCCGCATAAATGCCAGTGGAGCGATCTCGATAGTCCTGTTTTCTAGAAAGACCTTAAGTTTATCAGCAGGAATCATATCGTCGAGAGCATCATAAAGCGGGCGCAGGTAAGGATCTATCTTTTCCTTAAGGTCGCCGGGAAGAAAACCCAGGTTCTCCCCTGCTTCAACTGCAGGTCTTGTTAATATAATTCGCTTTATTTCTTTGTTTTTCAAGGCTCTAACAGCCAATGCTACTGCTGTATAGGTTTTTCCTGTTCCTGCTGGTCCAATTGCGAATATGATATCATTTTTACTGATACTGTCAACCATTTTGCGCTGATTGGCAGTTCTTGCTTTAACAACTATACCGTTTGGGCCAAAAACAATCGCTTCTGCACCGGCACCACTTTTGGAACCTGTACTTTCAGAATCCTGAACAATTTGAATACTTGTACCCAGAAGCTGTTCAAGATTACTGATGGTCAGAGTCTGGAATTTATCAATATGATTAATTATTTCCTGAAATTTTTGTGAAAACAGATCCAATTCCTTAACGTCACCCAGTACTTTTACATCGTTACCCCTTGCTACAATCTTGATTTTTGGAAAATGCTTCTTGATTATTTCGAAATACTCATTATTTGCCCCCCATATAACAACAGGGTCAACATTATCGATGTTAAGGTTCAGTTCGTTCAAGTTGCGCTTATTTTTAGTACAGAGGGTAATTATTTGAGATTAAAATTCAATATTTGTACCGTTATTATCTATCGCAAGAATAACAATAAATATTCACATTTTAAATGGCAATAATTACTTTAACTACTGATTTAGGTTATAAAGATTTTTATCAGGCTGCCCTTAAAGGAAGTATACTTAGCCAGTTTGCAACAGCCAATATTGTGGATATTAGTCATGACATTTCAGCCTTCAATATTCCTCAGGCAGCTTTCATATTAAAAAATTCTTTTCATTATTTTCCAAAGGGAACAGTACACCTGATTGGGATAGATTCTGTATTTAACGAAAAGACAAAGTACCTGGCTCTAAAGTACCGTGATCATTATTTCATAGGTTCAGACAATGGTATATTCTCATTGTTGTTTGATGAAGATCCTTCAGAAATTGTGGAGCTCAATATTTTGCAGGATCTAAAATACCTTCATTTCCCACTTTCAGATATATTTCCAAAAGCAGCCAGCCATCTGGCAAAAGGAGGTAAATTACAGGATATTGGAATCCCGGTGTCAGGTATAGAAGAAAAGATGACCCTGCAGCCTGTAATCGAGAGGGATATTATCCGCGGAAGTGTGATCTATATAGACTCGTTTCAGAACATTATAACCAATATCACCAAAGAAATATTTACCAGGGTTCAGCAAAATCGTGGTTTTACGCTTTATTTTAAAAGAAATGAGTCAATCTCGCAATTAAGCTGGCACTACAATGAAGTTCCTGAAGGTGAAAAACTTTGTCTGTTCGGGATAAGTAACCATCTTGAAATAGCGATCAATAAGGGAAACGCCAGCGGATTGCTGGGACTGAATCTGAATGATATCGTCAGAATTGAATTCAAATCATGATTACAAGAATAGTTAAACTGACCTTTAAGCCTGAGAGTGTGCAAGGTTTTAAAGAGATTTTTTATGCTTCCCAAAAGCAAATCCTAGCTTTTGAAGGATGTATTCGTGTCGATCTGATGAATGACATCAATAATGAATGTACATTTTTTACGTTGAGTTACTGGACTAGTGAGGAGGATTTAGATAACTACAGATATTCCTATCTTTTTATCAATACCTGGTCAAAAGTAAAGCCCCTGTTTTCTGAAAAAGCAGAAGCCTGGAGTTTGTCTCTCAATCAAAACAAATCAATATGAAGCAAATTGGGGCAATCATTGTTCTTTTAATCATTTCAATAAGTCAGGTTAACGCACAGAATGACAGCTTAGCCTATGAAACACAACGTAAGAAAATTAACCAGCTGCTCGATGAACGAAGCAATAGATTTGGACAATACGAAGGTAGCCTGGGAAAGCGAAGCGGAATATTTGGTTTAAAAACAAAAAAAGATATGCAATTTTCCAATGATATTCTTCGCCAAATAGTATTGACAGACAATGATATATTTTCTGAACTTAAGATACTTCTTGATTATAAGGACCTTGAAAAAGAGCAGGTTGAGACAAGAGCCGAAACAGTTGAAGGACGCATCGATAGATTTCAGTTAACGATTACCCGACTGCAGCAGGAAAATGAAAAATTAAGGACTCAGTCAGAGAAAAACATTGCCGATTATGACAGGCTAACAAATTATTTGATTCTACTCATTATCTCTCTTATTGCATCAATATGGTATATATATAAACTGAAAAAATTACCCAAGATTGATATGTCGTCAACAAAGAGTGCTTAAATAAAGTTACTTTTGGAATTCCGGTGAAAGGTGAAATTACTATTACGAAAAGATGGCACGTGCTCGATTAAACAGCGGAAACGCTCAGGCTGAAGAACTCCCCAAGGCAAAAATTAATAAAGAAAGTATTAAACAGGTAATGAGATTATTAAGTTATCTCAAACCCTATCGTACGAAATTTTTTCTGGGTTTAGCATGCCTGATACTTTCAAGTGCCAGTTCATTTTTGTTTCCACTTTTAATGGGAAGATTGATTGGGACTGGTGCCCAGGCAGAACAAGGTGGAAAGATAGTTCCAAATGAGATTCTGGATATTTTCCCCTCTGATATTAACACCGTGGCCCTTACTCTATTGGCGGTATTATTTATTCAGGCTATCTTTTCATATTTCAGGATCAATTGGTTTGTTGAAGTAGCAGAAAAAGGTCTTGCTGATATTCGCCGGGATACCTATCATAAACTCATCACGCTACCCATGAATTTTTTCTCCCAAAGGCGTGTGGGAGAGTTAAACAGTCGCCTGTCTGCTGATCTTTCCCAGATACAGGATGCTATAACAACCACTTTAGCTGAGATGATCAGACAAATCATCATTTTTATTGGCGGAATTACATTCCTGATTCTGGTTTCAGGCAAATTGACTCTTATGCTTTTGGCGGTACTTCCTATTCTGGTAGTTATTGCAGTTACCTTTGGGAAGTTTATTAGAAAAATTTCCAGGCAGGCACAGGATAAACTGGCTGAATCAAATACTATTGTTGAAGAAACCCTTCAGGGCATTTCTAATGTTAAGGCTTTTGTAAACGAGTCTTTTGAGGTTGGAAGATATAATAAGAGTGTTCGGGAAGTTGTAAAGATCGCCATGCGCGGGGCAAAATTCCGTGGTATTTTTGCTTCGTTTATAGTTTTTTGTCTGTTTGGAACAATTGTTTCTGTGGTATGGTATGGTTCACATCTGGTTCAAACCGGTGAAATCAGTATCGCAAGTATGTTCACGTTTATCTTGCTTTCCACATTTGTTGGAGCAGCTATGGGCAGCTTCCCTGAATTGTATGCTACGATGCAAAAGGCCTTTGGGGCAAGTGAGCGTGTTTTGGAAATACTTGCTGAAGAGAATGAACCTATTTCAATGAATGATGAAAACAATGCTATTCATCAAAGAATATCCGGAAATCTTGATTTTCAGAATGTTGTGTTTTCCTATCCGTCGAGAAAAGAGATTACCGTATTAAATGGCGTATCTTTTGAAGCCAGAAAAGGCGAAAAAGTAGCAATCATTGGACCAAGCGGTGCAGGAAAATCTACTATTGCAGGGTTAATCCTGCGCTTTTATGAAACTCAATCGGGCTCATTACTGTTTGATGGTATTCCATCGACTGAATTTTCACTGACTGATATTCGAAATCAGGTAGCTATTGTGCCTCAGGATGTCTTATTATTTGGAGGTACAATACGTGAAAATATTGCTTATGGAAGATTAAATGCCAATGAAGAAGATATTCTTATGGCAGCAAGTCGGGCAAATGCCCATGAGTTTATCAGCGGCTTTCCTGAAGGATATGATACGCTGGTTGGTGAACGGGGAGTGAAACTTTCCGGAGGACAACGTCAGAGAATTGCGATAGCCCGGGCGCTTTTGAAAGATCCTGCTTTACTGATCCTGGATGAAGCTACTTCATCACTGGATTCAGAATCAGAACGGCTGGTGCAGGAAGCATTGGAGGAGTTAATGAAGAACCGTACTTCCATAATAATTGCACATCGGCTTTCAACTATACGTGAAGCTGATAAGATTATTGTACTGGAAAAAGGCAAAGTTGTGGAAAGCGGAAATCATGCTGAGTTGATGAAAAATGAAGGTGGATTATACCGTTATCTGAGTCAGTTACAACTCGAAATTCAGGAACCAGAAGAAAAAAATATCATTTAAGCTGCTGAATTTTATAAAGTACCAGCGTTTTAGACATTTATGAAATTAACTATTTGGGGTGCTGCCCGACAGGTAACCGGAAGTATGCACCTTCTTCAAACCGATAACTATAATATTCTGGTAGATTGCGGATTAGATTATGAACGGGATACCTGGATTGAAGAGAATGAAGCTTTCCCGTTTTCCCCGGCAGATATTGACCTGGTCATCCTCACTCATGCACATATTGATCATTCCGGGAATCTTCCAACCCTGGTACGTTTTGGATTTGAGGGACAGATATTATGTACTCCGGCTACTGCTGACCTTACAGAACTGCTATTATTGGATTCGGTCAATATTTTCCTCAGTAAGCAGCGAAAAAAGCGCAGAGGTAAACGTGGATTTTCAGATGGCCCAAAACCATTGTATCTTCAGAAGCATGTAATGGAAACCGTTGATCGCTTTGTGACTATCGGATTTAATAAATCCTTTAAAATTAATGGACAAGTCAGCCTCACTTTCATTCCGGTCGGCCACCTTTTAGGGGCTGCTGCCGCAGTGTTAAGTATTGAAGAGCACGGGATTACAAAAAAAATTGGCTTTAGTGGTGATATCGGCAGGAAAAATTATCCGGTTTTACAGGATCCGGAACCACTCCCGGATGTGGATTATCTTATCTGTGAATCTACATATGGCGGGCGTAATCATAAATCCAGCCAAAGTGTCGATGAACTTTTAACTGAGACAGTTAATGAAGCCTGTATCAAATCACCGGGCAGGTTGATTATACCTGCTTTCAGCATTGGCAGAACCCAGGCTTTGGTATATTCCCTCAACAGGATATTTAGTAAGGGGCTTCTTCCTAGAATAAAGGTATTTGTAGACAGTCCACTAGCCGGTTATGCCACTGACGTATTCAGAAAACATCATGCATTACTTAATGAGGAGGCTCAGGACTTTTATAATAAACTCGGCGATGAGTTTGAATTTGAAAACCTTGAATATATTCAGGATATGAATGCCAGCAAGGCAATATCAAACTATTATGAACCCTGTATTATTATTTCTTCTGCAGGTATGCTTGAAGGAGGCCGTATTCAGGATCATTTATATTATAATATTTCTAATTACTACTGTACCATTCTCTTTATTGGATATTGTGCAAAAGGTACATTAGGTCATCGACTTCTTCGTGGTGACCCGGTTATTAATTTAAGGCACCGCGAATTGTCGGTATTTGCAACGATAAAACAAACGGATATTTTCAGTGGACATGGAGACCAAAGTGATCTGGTCAATTTCGTAAAACAGCAAAATCCAAAGCAAATAAAAAAGGTATTTCTCGTTCATGGAGAAATCAACTCAATGGAAGCTTTGCAAGTTGCCTTATGTGAAGAAAATTATGCAGTAGAGATCGCTGAAAAAGGTAAAACCTATCAGCTTGATTAAGAACCTAGTTGATATGATGTATCAATAGTCCTACATCAAATTTAGGTTCAAACCAGGTTGATTTAGGCGGCATTACCTCTCCTTCCTCTGCAACCCGAATCAGCTGATCAATGCTTGTTGGATACAATATAAAAGCAAGTGCAAATGTATTCTGATCAACTTTACTAATCAAATCATTAATTGGTAATGGCCCAGCCATAAAATCAATGGAAGGATCTGTACGTGGATCTGAGATATTTAGTATCCTTAAAAATATGTACTCCTGAAGTATGCTGACATCAAGTTCTTCAACCGGGCTTTCACTTCTTAAAAATTCAGGTTTCAATCGGATCAGATACCACTTTTTTGCCAGGTATACTCCGAACTCATGTCTGTTTTCAGGAACAACCACTTTTTCAGAAGCTGTGATATTGAAATACAATTCCAGTTTCTTAAGGAAATCGGGTACAGAAAGACCCTTTAAATCTTTTATCAAGCGGTTAAATCCATAGATTCTTAATTGATCTGTACTCATATAGACCGATGTAAAGAAATTATAATCTTCCTCTCCCCTATGCTTTAAATTTAATTTGCGACGCTGTATACCATATAATGAGGCTGCAGCAGCTCTATGATGTCCATCAGCAATATATGTCGCGGGAAGGTCTGCAAATGCAAATACAATCGAATCAATAACATCTTTCTGATTAATAATCCACAGGTTATGTTCAGAATTTCCTTTTGAATAACTTATATCCGGTTTACTCTGGACAGTATCAGCTAAAATACGCTCAATCTGTGGAACTGCCCTGTAGGTAATTAAGACCGGATTTGCATCTATTCCGGTTTGTTGCAAATAGTTGATAAGCGCTTGTTCCCTGTCGGCCCTGGTTAGTTCATGTTTTTTAACTTCATTATTCAGATAATCATCTATTGAGGTAGTAGTCCAGATACCGGTTTGAGAATAGCCTTCATGATTGATCTGATAGATATAAATTGAGGGTTCCGGATCTTTTACAAGAATACCATTATCAATAAAATCTTCAAAATTCTCGTTAATTTTTTTATAGGCTAATTCATTTTTAGAACCCAATAAAAAATGGTTATCCAGCTTTGGAACAAGCATATTCACATAGGAATATGGATTTTTCTGCCGGATAAGCTTAGCATCACTAAGGCTTAAATTCTCCATATTGAGTACAACCTTCCCGGCAAAGTTTTTACCAGGATGTATTCCCCTGAAAGGTTTGATTTTTGGCATTTAATTTATATTAACAGCTGTATCAAACCTGTAAAATAGACTTATTTGACTGATTTAAAAAAGTCAATAATAAGGTTGGCCAGTTCGGTTCCAATCCGCTCCTGGGCCTCGTTGGTAGAAGCCCCGATATGTGGCGTTAAAGACACTTTTGGATGGGTCAAAAGATCCTGACGAGGACTTGGTTCGTTGTCAAATACATCTAAACCGGCAAATGCCAATTTTCCTGAATTTAAGGCCTGTATCAGGGCATCTTCATCAATTGTTCCGCCACGTGAACAATTGACTACACCTACCCCATTTTTCATTGATTCAAACTCTTTCTGGCCTAAAATAGGTTTTTCAGAGAATGGCACATGTAGGCTGATAAAGTCTGATTCTTTAATTAATTGCTCTACCGATACAACCTTTATTGGACAATTTACACGAATATCAGTTCCAATAATTACTTCTAATTCATTAGGAATTTCAAAAAGATCATAGGCAAGAACTTCCATTCCCAGGCCTAGTGCAACTTTGGCAGTTTCACGTCCAATCCGGCCGAATCCTATGATTCCAATTTTTTTACCTCTAAGTTCTATGCCTTTAGCATAGGCTTTTTTTAGATCGTTGAATTTAGTATTTCCTTCAACTGGCATTTTACGGTTTGAATCCTGAAGAAAACGGATACCAGTAAATAAATGTGCAAAAACAAGCTCAGCAACTGAAAGGGAAGATGCTGCAGGGGTATTTACAACAGCAAGTCCTTTACTTCTTGCATAATCAACATCAATATTGTCCATACCAACTCCACCCCGGCCAATCAGTTTAATATTAGGACAAGCATCAATCAACTCCTTTCTAACTTTTGTAGCACTTCGAACAGTGATGCCATCATAATTTTTTAGGCCTTCAGAAAGCTGATCCTGTGGAATATGAGTGGTATCTACCTGAAATCCCGCTTTCTCTAATAATTCTTTACCTATTGGGTCAATGCCATCGTTGGCGAGTATACGAAACATAAAATTTAAATTTTAATTTGCAAATGTTTATTAATGAAAAATGAAAGTAAACTGCCCATCAGGATACAAATTATTGCGTTATCGATGTTTTTCAGCAAAATCCTGCATAGCATCAATTAATACATGAACGCTGGTTATCGGCAAACCATTATAAATCGATGCACGGAAACCACCAACACTTCTATGCCCTTTAATGCCAATGATGTCGCGATCTTCTGCAAACTTCAGGAAAGGCTTTTCAAGTTCAGGGTTTTCCATTACGAAGCAGATATTCATTCTTGAACGGTCTTCCACTCTGCAAGTTCCTTTAAATAATGGATTACGGTCAATTTCTTTATAAAGTGCTTCTGATTTAGAAATATTTTCCTTTTCAATTTCAGCAACTCCTCCTTTAGATTTTAACCATCTAAGATTTAACATCGAAACATATATCGCAAACACCGGTGGGGTATTGTACATTGATTCGCCATCAATCTGGACTTTGTAATCAAGCATCGATGGAATTTTACGGTCAACCTTGCCCAAAATATCATTCTTAACAATTGCTACTGTAACACCTGCAGGACCCATATTTTTCTGTGCACCGGCATAGATCAAATCGAACTCTGACACATTGATCACCCGGCTTAATATATCGGAAGACATATCACAAACCACAGGAACATTTGTTTTTGGAACTTCAAATAATTCAGTACCATAAATGGTGTTATTTGAGGTGAAATGGAAATAGGCCGAATCCTTTGGAATTACGATGTCTTTAGGTATGTAAGTATAATTCTGGTCTTTTGATGATGCCACAACATTTACATTTCCGAAAATCTTTGCTTCCTTCAATGCTTTTGAAGCCCATACTCCTGTATCAAGGTAGGCAGCTGTCTGACCCTCACCAAGTAAGTTCATCGGAACCATTGAAAATTGTAAACTGGCCCCACCCTGTAATAATATAACAGAATAACCTTCTGGTACATTTAAAAGTTCCTTAATTAAACGGACGGTTTCTTCTACAACAGCCTCAAACTCCGGGGTACGGTGTGATATCTCTAAAATTGATAAACCGGTACCATTAAATTCCAGAACTGCCTGTGAGGCTTGTTTAAAAACTTCCTGAGGCAGGATGCAAGGACCTGCACCAAAATTGTATATCATAATTTTTAAATTTATTGCCCAAAAATAAGACAATAATTTGAGACACGGGAGGATTTTAAACCCTTATTGACATTGAAATTTATACTTTATCTGCTTTTGAGTTTAGCAATAACCCTGAAATTGAGTTTTCTGAATGTCAGATAATTTGGCACAGCATATTGATTGGCATTTTTGTCGTTTAACCAAAGATAGGAGGCTGTGTTTTTAAAATTTAAAAGATTGAATAGTTCAGCATGAAGGCTGAGGGATTGAAAATACTTTTTTACAAAGACTGAAGCTTTCCTGCTCAAAGGATCAGCCAGATCTTTTGAAAAACCGATGTCCACCCGCTTATAATCGGGAATTTTAAATAAGTCTGTAAATCTATCTGGTCCAGGAGGGCCTGTAGGAAGTGAAGAAGAATAAATCAAATTAAGGTGTACTTTGTAAGTTGGATTCTGCATTAGTCTGTCCTGAAACATCATTCCAATATTAAATAACTGGTCTGAAGGACGTTTTAAATAGCCCGGGTAGATGGTCATCTGATTCCCGGTATTGTCGGTGGTCTGATAAGAGTCATTCTTAATGTCCTCTTTAGTCTGCATAATTGAAAATCTGAAAGTTGATAAAAGGTCACCTGCAAAATTCCCGCTCAGACTTAAGTCAGCACCAGTTGCATAACCTTTAGCGTTGCTTTCAGAAAGGTAACGGATATTGAGATCCTCAATCTTATAAGGTGTAATCCGGCTTAACATTTTATAATATAGTTCAGTGCTGAACTTTAATCTTGTACCCAAACCATTAAATTCATAATCAGTCCCTGTGATGATATGATATGAGCGTTGGGCACGGGCATCAGGGTTAAGGCTGCCATCGTATCTTTTTATCTCCCTGTAAAATGGCGACTGTGCGTATGCCCCAATTGAAAACCTGATATGAAAATTATCGGTATACCCTGGTGAATAAATTAAGGAAACACGCGGACTGATCAGATTTTCATTTGAATAAGAATTGTAATTAGCCCTGATACCTGCTGCCATAGTCAGGTTAGACCTAAAATTGAATGTATTTTGAATAAATCCGCTTATCCTGCCAATCTCCTGAATATGCTGATGGTTAATTATTTCCGAAAAATTCCAGTTGCCGGAAGTTCTTAATGAATAACCAGTTGTATCTACTCCGTTAAATTCCTCAATTTTATCCTTTATTCTATCAGCCTGAAACCGGATTCCCATTTCAATGAATGATTTCCTTACCTGTTTGTACATTCTGAATTCGGTATTCAGGATCATTGTATTCAAAAAGTTATCTCTGTAAGTGTGATTCGAGCCCAATCCCAGAAATGAACCGGTATTTCCAGGGTCTAATCCTCCATTTTTTTCATTGAATGCGTACCAGCCAAGGAGATCTACCTTTTCTTGTTCGTTGATACTTGAAAATGAACTAATCCATTTAAAATTTAAAGAATTTGATGCATTATAGGCCAGAGTTATTGCAGCCATAAGAGATTTATACTCACTGTTTTCCTTTCCGTCGTAATTTACATTCAGCCTTAAGACTTCATCGGATGTTCCGAACTCAGTTAAACGACGGTTAGGGCTGATGTTCAGATCTCCCTTATTATAATTTCCAAAAACCGATAAATTTAATTTTGAACCTAAGTCATGCCTGAACAAAAACTGATAATCAGAAAAACCTGAAATGTAATCCCCATCAAGGTTTTGTGTTCCAAGCAGACTCTGGTTTTTTTTATTTCTAACTCCTGCAAGGATATAACTATTCTTGAATGGAACTTTTAGGGCTGCTGAACTGGAAAGAAATCCAATTTGAGCATCAAGCGATAATGAATCAGGTTTACTATACCTCACATCAAGAATTGAGGCCATTTTATCCCCATATCTGGCTTCAAAACCACCAGCCGAAAATCTTGTACTGCTTGCAAGATTGGGATTGATAAACCCCAGTCCCTCCTGCTGACCGGTATAAATTTGCATAGGCCGGTAAATTTCTATATCATTTAAATAGATTAGATTTTCATCGAAATTTCCTCCCCTTACTGAATACTGAGAACTTAATTCATTATTTCCTGAAACTCCGGGCATACTTTTTATAAAATTCTCAAAACTACCAGAAGTTTGTGGATAAACATTGAAGGCTGCAGCATCAATGGTTTTCAAATTGCTTGTATTAAACCTTTCAGTTATGTAAACTTCATCAAGTGCTTGTATGTCAGATATTAGTATAATATTTTGAATATTTTCAGTGTCGGCAATTAATCCCAGAACTAATTGCTGATTTTTGTAGCCCAGACGACTGAATAAAAGCCTTGTGCTGAGAGGAACATTTTCCAGCTTATACTCGCCTTCCCTATTAGATTGTGTGATTAATCGGGTATTTAGAACCTGCACAGTAACACCACTTAATAATTCTCCCTTTTCAGACGTGATCAAACCTTTAATACTGCCATATTCCTGAGCCCAAAGTGAATCAGAAATTAAGAATAGAATAAGAATCGGAAATATTGAAATTGAAAGAGAAGATTTCCCCCTCCTATTCGGCTTGATAGTGAAGAATTTAGCTGATGATAGATTTTCCTGCTTCACATTAACATGATAGTCATGAACCTATTAATTCTGGATTAAGATTTTTAAGAGCGGAGATCTCTGAAATTGGATCCGTAGCAGAAAATACAGCATTACCTGCAACCAGCACATCGGCTCCCGCATGAATTAATTTCAGGGCATTCTGATTAGATACACCACCATCTATTTCAATTAATAAGGTATCATTTCTGCCTGAAGCCATCGAGCGGAGAGTACGTATTTTTTTATAAGTATTTTCAATGAACTTTTGTCCGCCAAAACCGGGATTGACCGACATCAGACAAATCAGGTCAATATCCTCTAGAATATCCTCAAGTAATGTTACCGGTGTATGTGGATTTACTGCAACTCCAGCCCTGCAGCCAAGATCTTTTATTGCATGAAGGGTTCTATGCAGATGTGTACAGGCTTCGATATGAACAGTAATATTTTCTGCACCCGCTTTTTTAAAATCCAGCAGATAACGATCCGGATCAACAATCATCAGATGTACATCCAGGGGTTTACTGGCATGCTTTTGAATAGCTTTCAATACCGGAAATCCGAATGAAATATTTGGAACAAATACACCATCCATTATATCAATATGAAACCAATCAGCCTGACTGCGGTTAATCATTTCTATATCAGTTTGCAGGTTTGCAAAATCAGCAGATAAAACGGAAGGGGCTATAAGGTGTTTCATATTACAAAATTACAAATTGTATTACAATATTCAGTTTTAATGGCAGCTATATGATTATTGTTTGGAGCCTTCTTCCTCAATGATTTTCTTAATTCTTTCAAGTTCTATCAGGTCAAGTTGATCCTTAGGTCTATTAGCTGCTTTTTTTGTTATAATCAGTGCATTTAAATGCAGAAATGGTATTTCGACCCCATAGATGGTCGCAATAGATGCAGATATTAGCAATGAGTCAAAGTTTGAATTATCCAGGCCCTTAACTGAAGTCATTATATCAAGCCTAAGCCCATTATCAAGGTGAAAGTATGTCCATCCAGGAATGAACTGCATATCCGGTAATGTTTTAAAGTCCCCCATTCCATACTCACGGAACACATCCTTTAATATAACTTTATTCTGTTGTGTATCTTTAATCCACAGGTTAATATCTTCTGTAGTTCGCTGATAGCCATGGAGGTTCGTAGCAACACCCCCTATCATGATATATTGTAGATTTAGCTGATTAGCAATTTTCCAAAAACGAAGCAATTCTTCGTCGAACACATCCATAATAAATTAATGGGAAGGTTTATGCTTTATCTGAGCTTGTCTGAACATGATATTCATTTTCATAAGTTTGGTCATAGTATGAAATCGCTCTGTATAGGATCGTTTCAAAGCTGTTTTTAGTAAATCCAGTTCAGCTTTTTCATAATCAGGTGAAGGTTCCTCCATGATATGTTTTTCTTGCTTTTTCATAATCTGATAAATGCAATTTAATAAATCAGGCTTAAAATACAAAACCTGTCTATGCCGAAGCAAGACAGGTTTTTAAAGAATTAAATTCTATAAATTATTCAGCTGCAGGTTTTGAATCCTCAGGACGCGGAGGTCTTGGCAATAAAGTTTTACGTGAAAGTTTTAATTTACCCTGCTTATCTACTTCAAGAAGCTTAACCTGAACGATATCACCCACATTCAGCACTCCATCCATTGTTTCATAACGTTTCCAGTCAATCTCTGAAATATGCAACAGACCATCTTTACCAGGCATAATCTCAACAAATGCACCAAAAGGCATAATTGTTTTTACTTTACCTTCATAGATCTCGCCAACTTCTGGTTTTGAAGCGATTGCTTTGATACGGCTAACAGCTTTGTCGATTGCTTCTTTATTATCAGCAAAGATCTGAATGATACCTAAGTTATCTTTCTCTTCGATAGCGATAGTAGCACCTGTTTCACGTTGCATTTCCTGAATGATCTTACCACCAGGGCCAATGATTGCACCAATGAATTCTTTATCAATTTTCAGGGTAACAATACGTGGAGCATGTGGTTTATAATCCTCACGTGGAGCAGCCATGGTCTTTTTCATCTCATTTAAGATATGAAGACGGGCTTCATTGGCCTGTTTTAAAGCAGCAGTCAATACTTCCCACTTTAAACCATGAATTTTTAAGTCCATCTGACAAGCAACAATACCTTTTTCAGTACCGGTTACTTTAAAGTCCATATCGCCCAAATGATCTTCATCACCGAGAATATCAGTCAAAATTGCGTACTTGCCTGTTTTTTCATCAGAGATCAATCCCATAGCAATACCTGAAACCGGTGATTTGATCTTAATACCGGCATCCATCAGCGCAAGTGTACCTGCACAAACCGTAGCCATAGAAGATGAACCATTTGATTCCAAAATATCTGAAACTATACGGATCGTGTAAGGATTATCGTCACCAGGCAATACCTTTTTTAAGGAACGCATGGCCAGATTTCCGTGTCCGATCTCACGACGGCCGGTTCCACGGTTAGGGCGAGCCTCACCAGTAGAGAAAGCCGGAAAATTATAGTGTAATAAGAATTTTTGGTAACCGTTGAAGAATGCACCATCAATTAATTGCTCATCAGACTTAGCACCCAGAGTTACTGTTGTTAGCGATTGTGTTTCACCACGGGTAAAAATAGAAGAACCATGGGCAGTTGGCAAATAACCAACTTCTGACCAAATCGGGCGTACAGTGCGTGAATCCCGCCCATCTAAACGAATCCCTTCATCTAAGACCAGGTTACGGATTGCATCATATTGCACATCATGGAAGTATTTTTTTGCCAGTGAAATAGTAATTTCTTCAACTCCCTCACCTAAATCAAGGATAAACCCATTAATTACTTCAGTAAATTTATCGCTGCGATCATGCTTAGAAGATTTTGATTTGGCAATAGCATATACTTTATCGTAGGTTGCTGCAAAAACCTTTTCCTTCAAATCAAGGTCATGGATTTCATGGCTGTAAACACGCTTTTCGGTTTTTCCAACCAGAATAGCAAGTTCTTTTTGAGCCTGAACCTGAATAATAATTGCTTTGTGCGCAAACTCGATTGCTTCTACCATTTCTTCTTCAGAAATTTCATCACCTTCACCTTCAACCATCACGATATCATGCTCTGTACCGGCAACTAAAAGATCAATAGTTGCACGTTCAAGGTCACTCAGATAAGGATTGATAACCAGTTTACCATCAATTCTAGCAACACGGACTTCAGAGATAGGACCATTAAAAGGAATATCTGAAACAGCAATTGCTGCAGATGCTGCAAGACCTGCAAGGCAATCAGGCATAATATTTTTGTCGGCAGAGATCAATGAGATCATCACCTGTACGTCAGCATGATAATCTTCAGGGAACATCGGACGTAAAGCACGATCTACCAGACGTGAAATAAGTACTTCATAATCGGATAATCTGGCTTCACGACGTAAAAATCCACCCGGGATACGTCCTGTAGAAGCATATTTCTCCTGATAATCTACTGATAATGGTAAAAAATCAGTTCCAGGCTTAGCACCAACAGTAGATACTACGGTAGCTAAAAGCATGGTATCACCCATTCTTACAACAACAGATCCATCAGCTTGTTTGGCTAGTTTTCCGGTTTCGATTTCGATCATACGGCCATCGCCCAGATCGAAGGTTTTTTTAATTGCGTTATAACTCATTTGATTTAATGGCGATGTACTTTTCCTCTTTTGAGCACATCTTCTTTTATTTTGATTTTATTTTTTGAAAGAAAAAAAGCCATCCTACAAATAAGAGGATGGCTTCGCATGATTTTGCTAAGTTTATTTTATAATATCCCTTAACTCTAATGCTTTGATAATTGCACGATACCTGTTGATATCTTTTTTGTAAAGATATGCAAGTATTGCACGGCGCTTACCTACTAATTTCTGAAGGGATAGTTGTGTAGAAAAATCCTTCTTATTTTGTTTCAAATGCCCCGTTAAATGAGCAATCCGAGCGGTAAATAATGCTACCTGACCCTCTGCAGAACCGGTGTCTGTTGCACCTTTTCCGTGTTTGGCAAAAATGTCTGCCTTGTACTCTGTACTTAAATACATTACCTGAATAATATTAAAGTGGTTTATAATTATTTTAATTGCTTGCAAAGATAGGGTAATGAAAGGTTAATTGCAAATATGAATTAGTTTGTTAGTTGTTAGTAGTTGGTTTGTTAGTAAATTCTACTAAATTGGAAATAATGTAGTTATAGCGACAATTTTCTATCGCCTTGACATCTATAAATTGTGTTAGTGTCTAAATTTTAACTAATATCTCTTATTTTCAATGAATCATAAAATCACTAACAAACCAGCAACTAACAAACCAATTACCAACTTCTAACAATCAAATCATTTCCTTTTCTCACATAATTGCCCGAATTTCGCAACATGGAATCAAAGCCAAAATACAGCAGTTTTATATCTCAGTTCAAAGTCAGGCCTGATGATATTGATATGTTTAATCATGTTCATAACAGCACCTATTTTGATTATGTGTTGGCAGCCAGGTATGAACAAATGGAAACTTGTTATAAAATGCCTATGGAAGACTTCCTAAAGATGGGTTTGGGATGGGTTGTCAGGTCAGCATTTGTGGATTATAAAAGAGCACTTGGCCTTGGTGACACATTTACAGTACAAACAGGAATAGAAACAATCAACTCAAAAGGTTGCAGGGTAAAATTTGAGATCAAAATTACTAAAACCGGAAAAGTTGCTTGCGACGGCTGGTTTGACTATGTTATGATCAATATTGCTGACGGCAAAAGTGTAAAAGTATCCGAAGAAATGATTCTGACTTATTCTATCTAGCCTTTGCCTGCAAGAGCCATTTCTATCAGTTCACCATAGAATTCAGTAATATCAAGTCCGGCAGCCTTTACCTGCTGCGGAATAAAACTCTGCTCGGTTTGTCCCGGAATTGTATTGATTTCAATAAAATAAAAATCGGAACTCAAATCCTGAAGGAAGTAATCTATACGAACCATACCCCTGCAGTTCAGTTTATGATATATATCAGAAACGATCCGTTCTACCCTTTCCTTTTCTTCTTCTGACATTCTACCGGGAGTTATTTCTTCTGTAGCACCAGGTGTATATTTTGCTTCGAAATCAAAAAAATCATTGGAAGGAATCACCTCAGTACTTGGTAATACACGAATTCCCTGATGTCCATTGTATACTCCAATTGAAAATTCCCTGCCTTGTATAAATTCCTCTACCAATACCTGACTATCTTCATTAAAAGCTTTAACAAGTGCATCAGCTAATTCATCAGAGGTTTTAACCTTACTCATTCCAATACTGCTTCCACCATTATTCGGTTTTATAAATAAGGGTAGTACAAGCAAATCAAGGAGATGCTGGCCAGCAGCGGATGAGTCATCAAATAACTGGACCGACTTTGCAATATGCAGGTCTTTAATGCCATCAACAATGGCCTTAGAATAAGCTTTATTCATTGTTAAGGCAGATGTCAGCGCATCGCAGCTGGTGTAAGGGATATTCATCAAGTCAAAATATGCCTGAAGCTTACCGTCTTCGCCCGGAGAACCATGAAGCATAATAAAAGCGAGATCAAAAACAATTTTTGTTCCGCCAATCGTAATGGAAAAATTATTTTTATCTACAACATGCTTTGCAGAGCCGCTATCGGAATAATACCATTCATCCTTTAAAATCACTATTTTAAAGACATCATATTTGTTTCTGTCAATCTTGCTTTCAACGAAATTTGCGCTCTTAAAAGAAACTACTGATTCACCAGTAAATCCACCTGTAACCAGGGCAATTGTTTTTTTCATTAGTGTATTTTTTTTTCCTGCATGTGCGGGATTAATATGCTATCATTCCTGCCTTAATTACTGGTAAGCCCGCCTTCGGCAGCTAGGCTCATGCAGGTTTCTTATTAGTGATATTGTCAGGTCAGAAACACGAAACATTTTGAATCATATTTCCTGGAATAAGCGTTCTTATTCAAACAAAATTTTAATCTGCTCAAATCAAAATCATGAAATTTCCTGGTTTCAAAGATAAATTTTAAAACAATGGAATAATAGTCATGCTAAAAATTATCTTCGTTAATGCCGAACTAATAATTATTTTTGAGGATAATTGCAATTAACCAATCTGAGAAATCTGAAGAATGAATAAATATATGTCTCTTTTTCAGGCATCTACCCGATAATTACACTATAAGCAGATCATAATGAGCAAATTTATTGACTATTTACGTACAAAAACATTTCGGAAAAACCTCATTATAGCAACAGGATCCATTTTAATCTTCCTAATAGTCATCTTTTATAGCCTGGGATTTTATACACATCATGGTGAAGGCATGCCGGTTCCAAAACTAAAGGGTTTAACGATTGAAAAAGCGGTAGAATTACTGGAAGATAAGGGTTTAAGATATCAGATAAATGATTCAATTTTCCTGATCGATCAGCAACCTGGTATGGTTGTGGAACAAGATCCTGACCCAAATACTAATGTTAAAACAAACCGCACTATTTATCTGATCATTACCAGAGACGCACCTAATATTAAATTCCCTGACATCCTGGGAAGAACATTTCTTGAAGTTCGGTCCATTCTTAATAATTATCAGTTAAAAGTTGGCGATACTACCTACAGATCAGATGTAGCGAAAGATGTACTTTTAGAAGCAATTTTTGGAGGTAATACAATTACAAAAGGACAGTCCATTCCTAAAGGCTCCAGTATAAACCTCATTTTAGGCGATGGCTTGGGTGCCAGCGAAGTGGATATACCAAATTTACTTGGTTTAGACCTCAGTGAAGCCAAAATGGCTATCATGGGATCATCCCTGACCTTAGGTAATGTTAGCTTTGAAGGTACATCAGATACTGTAAATTCCAGGGTTATCAAACAATTTCCTGCCATTAGCGATACGCTAAGTAAGGTTAGTATTGGAACACCCATTGATGTAGTTTTGGGTGGAGGAATTTAAGAAAACAGATATTAGTCCGTTTGAGTTCATAAAGCGAAATATTGAGCCACTACCTTTTATGATCATTGATGTAAGGGAAGAGCTTGAATTTCAAACATTTAACTTTGGAGGTCATAATATTCCTCTGGGTATTCTTTTAAAAATGCCCGGTGATTTGGACGAGTGGAAAAATAAGGAAGTCATTGTAATTTGCCAACATGGCTTACGTAGTGAAACTGCCAGGAGGTTTTTGCATAGGAATGGATTCAATAATGTCAGAAATCTGTTCGGTGGGATTATGGCCCTGAGAAAATTAAATTATTGAAAATAAGAATAGGTTTTAGAATGGTAGCAAAAAAATCAAATAAGATAAGTTTTAAAGCAAAGGTTTTCTTTGCGATGCTTGCACTGCTGGTGCTTGTACTTGCAGGCACCAGCATTAATTACTACCTCAAGTATTTTAAGCCAAATGTAACAGGGAATAAAGAATATCTTTTTATACCTACGGGTTCTGATTTTAAAGACGTCTATTCAATTATCAGCTCAGAAAACATGGTGAAAGACACACTTTCTTTTCTGAATGCAGCTCAAAACATGGACTATCCGGTCAAAGTTAGGGCAGGAAGGTACCGCCTGACAAAAGATATGAGTAACCGCTCTCTGATCAATATGCTTAAAGCCGGTAACCAGGAGCCGGTAAAAATTTCCTTTCAAAATGTCAGATTAAAATACACCCTTGCAGGAATGATATCTAAAAAGATTGAAACCGATTCTGCATCGATTTCAAAGCTTTTGGATTCAACCGCATTCGTTCAGAAATATGGCTTTAATACCGATAATGTGTATACCATGTTCATTCCAAATTCATATGAAATTTACTGGAATTCGACCGCAGAAAAGTTCTTTATCAGGATGCATGCTGAGTATTTGAAATTCTGGAATGCCGATCGCAAAGCTAAAGCAGCCGCAATTGATCTTAGCCAGTCGGAAGTAAGTATCCTTGCATCTATAGTTGATTCTGAAGCTTTGAATGATTCAGAAATGCCTCGTATCGCAGGTTTGTATATGAACAGGCTACAAAAGGGCATGCGCCTCGAAGCCGATCCTACAGTCATATATGCGGCGAATGATTTCACTATCCGCAGGGTACTGAATAAGCATTTGAGGATCAACTCACCATACAATACGTATTTAAATAGAGGACTACCTCCCGGACCGATTACAATGCCGAGCATAAATGCAATCGATGCAGTTTTAAATTTCGAAAAGCATGATTATATCTATATGTGTGCCAAGGAAGATTTTTCAGGATATCATAATTATGCAACAAATTTAATGGAGCACCTTAGAAATGCAAGGAAATTTCAAGAGGCTTTAAATGAGCGAAATATTAAGAAATAATGTTTAGCCATATCACAAAAATTCGTGTAAGATATGCTGACACAGATCAGATGGGATACATGTATTATGGTAATTATGCCGAATTTTATGAAGTGGGTCGTGTAGAAATGCTTAGAAGTTTAGGTTTAACCTATAAATCAATGGAAGAATCGGGTATAATCATGCCGGTTACTGAATTAAAATGCAGGTATATCAAACCGGCATTATATGATGAGGAGATTACTGTAAAGGTTATCATAGATAAAATGCCCTCTCTCCGTATTCATTTCAGGTATGAACTATATGATGAAAGTGACGATTTAATCAATATGGGTGAGACTACCCTCGTTTTTATAGACAAGGAAAAGAAAAAACCCTGTTTACCATCTAAGGAATTTTTTGAGAAACTCAGTGTATATTTTGATTAAGCATAAAAAATGATCTGGCTGCACCACATTCTATTGAGATTCAAACCCTATTTTATATTGGTTGAGCGGACTAAAACCATTATCCTGCCCGGATTTAGTCCCCTGCCCCTATATACTGTAGCTTCATTTTTCTTTCAGGAGATAGGAAAAGATGAACTCATCAATAAAGCATCTTCACTTGCTTACAGTTTTATGCTGGCAATATTTCCTGCTATCATCTTCCTTTTTACCCTGATTCCCTACGTTCCCATGGATAACTTCCAGGAACAGCTAATGAGTTTGATAGCCCTTGTTTTACCCATTGAGGCTTATACCGCAGTACAGTCGACCCTTTTCGATATTGTAAAAAATCAAAACTCAAAACTTCTGTCATTTGGTTTTGTATTCGCCCTAATCTTTTCAACAAACGGGGTACATAATCTGATGGAAGCATTTAATAAGTCTTCCCTGATTATAGAAACGAGGTCATGGATAAAACAAAGGCTAGTGGCACTGTATCTTACTTTACTCATTTTATTTGCCTTGGTTTTTGCTCTGGTAGTAATGACTATTGGAGAGTATATACTAAATCTGTTAAAAACAGAACTGGGTTTCCAGGATTCATTATGGCTATACATACTTAGTTTTGCTAGGTGGTCCATAATTATCCTCCTCTATTTTGTCACTATTGCACTTCTATATCGATATGGGCCAGCAAATGCAAAAAAATGGAAATTTTTTAGTGCTGGCTCCTGGATGTCTACGATTTTAGCGATCCTTACCTTCTGGGGCTTCTCATATTATATTAACAATTTTGGAAATTATAATAAATTATACGGTTCAATTGGAACGCTTTTAGTCCTGATGATCTGGCTGTATCTTAATTCCCTTATCATTCTGATTGGCTTTGAATTAAACGCCAGTATAGACCTTTCAAAACGAAGCATTAAAATAGTTCAGCCAGTTTATAACAGGTTTAAGAACCAGCCAGTTGAAGAAAAACTGGAAAAAAAAGCTAAATAAGGAGGTATTTATCACTCTTTCTTACTCACTTACTGAGAGTTATCTTTAATAATTCAAAAAAGCTGATTTTTGTTTGCAGATTAAGCACGGTTTTGTACTTTTGCCCTCGGAGAGCTGGCAGAGTGGTCGATTGCGGCAGTCTTGAAAACTGTTGAACTGTTACAGGTTCCTGGGGTTCGAATCCCTAGCTCTCCGCCAGACAAAATGCTGTCCGCCACAGGCGGACGGCATTTTTTATTTTGGAGCGACCGGAATGTATTCCGGGAAGCGCTAAAATAAAAAATGCCAGGAGCGAAAGCGACAGCATTTTGGCTATAGCCTCCCCCTCTGGGAACAGCGTAGCTAATCCCAACTCTCAAATGTATACTCCAAGGATATTTTTTGTTTTGGATCGACCGTAATGCCTCCTCCCGAATCAATTTAATCATCCCCTCCAGAAGTAATCTTCCACTCATAAACCCTTTTAACAGAAGGCATCTTCTTCAATTGCTCCACTCCTGCTCTACTCAGACCCGTTTCATTAAAATTAACAGCTTCGAGGTGTTTTAAATCAGCAATGAGCGGAATAAGTTTATCAGTAACTGGATTTTTCTCAAGTCGAAGCTTTTCAAGATTGATTAATAATGGCAAAAAATCAAGATCCTGATCAGTCAGATTATTACCTGATAAATTTAGCCAAATCACATTGTTTGCGATTGATTTAAGTCCGGGTTTGATTAAAGCAATTTGTTTGCCATTTCCTTCAGGCAAGGTAATGATCCGTCTTACCTTGCTTGAGATATTTGTGGTATCGAATAGGAAAGTAACCATACTTTAAATAGTCTACGCCAGAAAGAGGTGTGTCCCATAGCTATTCATTCCCAAATTTATCTAAGCTGTAAGGTATGCGACTGCAACTTCTTGTATCCGGTTTGCGACATTGCGTAAGCTGGCAGAATCAGAATTATTAGCAATATTCTTTTCATTAGGACAGTTAAATTATATCTAACCGCCTGTAGGTCGCTTGCCTTTACTATCTTTAACTAGGGGTATAAACTCAATTTGCAGTTGATTACTAACGATAATCTCCGGCTTGCCGTTATAGTTGATTAGCTTCCCCGTTATGGTAATTATGTTTCCATTTACATCGTCGGGCTTGCCGGGAAACAACGCATTTAATTTTGCTGGTATCATAACAACGAGCAAATGATTTGGGAAGTTACCGCCAAGGTTTAACATTGTCATCCCGTTATCTAATACTTTGACAGAGTAAACCTGATCTTGGATTAGTACTGAATCCCCAATGTGCTTCCAGGCATCTGTTGTTGCAATTTTTGTTTGGGCGAAGGATGCAATCCCAATGAGAAGTAAGAAGAGAGTTAAGGTTTGTTTCATAATCCAATATACATTTTATTTAATTCTTTGCAAATTAGAGCCTCCCATCAGAAAACTATTTATTTATCTCCAACAGTGGCAATTTTCCACTCATAAACCCTTTTAACAGAAGGCATCTTCTTCAATTGCTCCACTCCTGCTCTACTCAGACCCGTTTCATTTAAATTAACAGCTTCGAGGTGTTTTAAATCAGCAATGAGCGGAATAAGTTTATCAGTAACTGGATTTTTCTCAAGTCGAAGCTTTTCAAGATTGATTAATAATGGCAAAAAATCAAGGTCCTGATCAGTCAGATTATTACCTGATAAATTTAGCCAAACCACATTGTTTGCGATTGATTTAATTCCGGGTTTGATTAAAGCAATTTGTTTGCCATTCCCTTCAGGCAGGGTAATATCCAGCTTTAGCGGTTTATGCTGCATTACTCTGATATTCAAACCCTTGTTTCTAAGGCTATCCAGTAATTTCAGGTTAGTAAAAACCGGAATATCCGGATTAGACACAGGGTAATCAGGATCGGCCGATTCATCACTTATCCCAGTTTCACCAATTTTTAAATAGCTCGAAATGAAGGGAGTAATTAACTGGGTATTTTCCAATTCAGACATCCTTTTACCAGTAACTGCCTTGCCCTTTTCAATCCACCATTGAATGATTTCAACTTCTGATTTGGTCAAAGGTGTTTTTCCATCAGTTGGCATATAATCCTCATGTTCAGGATCCAGAGTAATCCGCTTATACAATTCACTCTCCTTTAATGAACCCGCGACAATTGCCGGACCAGTTTTCCCTCCTTTTTGCAAATCAGCCATAGATTTCATAGAGAGCTCACCTTTCATTTTACCGGCTCTGTGACATTGGGAACAGCGCTGGATTAAAATCGGATGTACAACATCTTCAAAAATCATCGCCTGTTCAACACTGGCAGGTTTAATTCTTTCCTGTTGGGTCAGCACCTCTATTGACAGGTATTCTGCACCATGGGTCAATGTACCTCCCTGATGCCCGGTATAGCTCATCAGGGCCATGGTTAAAACACATAGAGCGGTAAAGGCAGAGCGTTTAATTGATAGTAATTTTTTGAATGTTCCATCACTTATCAGAAATAATAATCCAGAAATCAATGCCAAAGCAATACCTGAAATTTTATGATCATTAAGTGCAGTGCTATCGTAATCGCCACTTAATGATAAGATATAACCAAAAATACAGGCCAATACTGCAGAAATGAAGCCCAGTAGTAATGTGAATGATACTGAAGCTTTGAGGTGTTCATATTTCTTTGAATAGGAGAACAACTCAAATACTGTAGCCAGTAAAAGGAATCCAATTGGTAAATGAACGACCAGTGGATGCAGTCTACCCGTAAAAATGGCTATATCTAATAGCATTGCTTATACCCGGCTTAATTTAACAGGAGCTGTATTATTTGCATTCCACTGGCATACATAAATGTTTTTATCCTCATCGATACAAACATCATGGCAATGCTGAAACATCTGACCAGGTGCTTGCAGCGTAGCTTGCAGAACATTGTTTTTGTAAAGGGGCGCATTTCCTCCCGGATTGGAAATAACCTTATTTGAAGCATCTAAAATGGTTACAAAACCACTGTTGCCTCCAATCATTTTACCGGCCTCATCATTCGACCAGCATACTCCGGCATACAAATTTTCTCCATCCAGTACCGGCCGGCAAACATGCATCCCCGGCATATCAATGCGATGCAGAAATTTGCCATCCAGTGTAAATACTTTAAAGCAATTTTCCTCTCTGGAAGTACAAATCAAGGTCGGATTATTTTTGTTTCTGTAATCTATAGCCACACCATGAGCGCAACGCAGATTCCAATCAGGATTTGCATTTTTTCTACCGGCAAAATGCCTGATATATTGACCTTTACTGTTGTATTGGATAATATAGTCAGAACCATAACCGTCAGCAAGATAAATATCACCATTGGGTCCGATGGCTGTTTCAGTAGGCATAAACTTTTCATCGTCTTTGTAAACACCAATTGTTTTCGGGTGCCCAATAGAAAAAATTATCCTTCCATTTAAATCAGTTTTTATAACCTGTCCGGCCTGAGCGTTCCATGCGCCTGATTTATTTTGATACCATCCGCAATCCACAATCATTAGAAAATCCTCCCCACCTTCCTTGCTGATCGATAAACCATGCCCTCCTGGCCAGGCTGTTCCCCAACTATCCAGCAGTTTCCCTGATTTGTCAAATATTAAAATATTGTTTTGGGTATGATCTCCAAGCATGATGAGCCTTCCTTTGCTATCCTGAACCATTTCATGGCAATTAAAGAGCGGATTGCTGTTTACACTTATCTTTGCCCAGGCTTTATCCACTTTATATTTAAAATCGCCATGACCTATTGTATCTTCTTCGAAAAGATTATTTGCAATTGGGTGTGATAAAGCTGCTCCAGTACCGGCCAAACTCAGTGCAGTTGCCATTCCTGTATTCTTAAGAAAATTTCTTCTGGAAATCATATGTTATATTTTAGTTTTAGCTTATAATAGTAACGTGAACCCGACATAATATTTAAAACCACATACCTGCCTGCTGGCAGGCAGGGAAACATAGCTATTTAATAGACACAGATAGCCTTGAAGTTTAGCTAAATGCGATGTAAAGTTTCAAACTATGTTTCCTTTAAAGCATAAAATAATTCAAATTATGTGGTTAGATATTTATATTTCAAAATCACCTTAACTTAAAATATCTTTAACCACTTTTCCTTCCACATCCGTTAAACGGAAACGTCTGCCCTGGAATTTATAAGTGAGTCTTTCATGATCTATTCCCATAATATGCATCAGTGTAGCATGAAAATCATGTACATGGACCGGATCTTTTACGATATTATAACTAAAATCATCGGTCTCACCATAACTGATCCCAGCTTTAACACCTGCACCTGCCATCCACATCGTAAAGCAGCGCGGATGATGATCCCGGCCATAATTTGTTGGCAATAGCTTTCCCTGAGAGTAAACTGTACGTCCAAACTCCCCACCCCATATTACAAGGGTATCCTCCAGTAATCCTCTCCTTTTCAGATCTTTTATAAAAGCAGCCGTCGCCTGGTCGGTATCCTTACATTGTTTCACCATATTTTCAGGTAGATTACCATGATGATCCCATCCCTGATGATAGAGCTGAACAAATTTTACATCCTTTTCCAATAATTTTCTCGCCAGAATACAGTTTGCTGCATAAGTCCCGGGATCACGGCTATCAGGGCCATAAAGGTCAAAAACCTCATCTGTTTCATCTGCGGTAGACATCACTTCAGGTATGGATGTCTGCATCCGATAAGCCATTTCATACTGTGCAATTCGGGCATCAACTTCAGGATCGCCATATGCATCATTTTGAAGCTTATTTAATTTATTAAGATATTCAAGCATATCCTTCCGGTCTTTTCCCTCATATCCTTCAGGATTATCCAGAAACAGAACCGGATCTTTACCAGCCCTGAACTGCACTCCCTGATGTTCAGAAGGCAGAAAACCATTTCCCCATAAACGAGCATACAGTGGCTGATCTTTAGCTGCATTTTTTGAAACCAATACAATAAATGTCGGCAGATTGCTATTATCCGATCCCAACCCATAGCTAAGCCAGGAACCAATTGATGCCCTTCCGGGCAATTGATTCCCGGTTTGAAAAAACGTTAATGCCGGATCGTGGTTTATTGCTTCCGAATGAATTGATTTTATTATGCATAAATCATCCACAACCTGGGCGGTATGGGGTAAGAGTTCGCTTACCCAGGTTCTGGAATTGCCGTGCTGATTAAATTTAAATATGGAAGGAACGACTGGCAATGTGCTTTGACTGCCACTCATACCAGTTAATCGCTGTCCCTGACGTATTGAATCAGGGAGTTCCTGCCCGAATAAATCGACAAGCTTAGGCTTGTAATCAAAAGTTTCAAACTGAGATGGTCCACCGCTCATAAATAAATAGACAACTCTTTTTGCCTTGGGAGCGAAATGTGGTAAAGCCTTTAGAATTTCCTGTTCCAGGCTTGCGGATGAACTTTCATTTGCAAGGGTACCAGCCAATTCACCCAATACAGATTTCCCAATTAATGAGCTCAGTGCCAATGTACCAATTCCCAGGGATGTTTTGGTCAGGAAATTACGCCTGTCCCAACCTTTATTTAAACGATCAAATTCAGGTGTATTTAATTTGAAAGGTTCTTTATGATCATGATCGCTCATACTTATCGCTTAGTTAAAGTTGCATCTGAATTTAAAATTACACTTGCCAAAACTGCATTTGCAGCTACCATTGCAGGCTCCAGATCTTTATTTACTTTAAATTGTCCTGCTGCAAGCCAGCCCTTAGTTCTATTTACATCTGCTCTGAATTTTTTAAGTTCTTCATTTTGAAGGGATTGTAATAATTTCAGTTCTGCTTTCGCCGGACTAATACCGGTTAGTTTTCTGTAAACATCGATAATGGCAGTTGACTGGTTATTTGAGGAGGTTATTTGCTGACCAAAAACTTTTGATGCTTCAACAAATGTGGGATCATTCAACAAAACAAGTGCCTGTAAAGGGGTATTAGTGCTTTGTCGGCGTACTACACAATAGCTTCTTTCTGTCGCATCGAAGGTATTTAATGTGGGATTGGGTACAGAACGTTTAACCAGAACATACAAACTGCGTCTGTAAACTGCAGCACCGGTATCGGCCGTATAACTTGTATTATTAATTTCCCATAAACCCTGGGGCTGATAAGGCTTAACACTCTTGCCTCCAATTCTATTATTGAGTAGGCCACTGGCCATTAAGGCATTATCCCGTATCATTTCGGCCTCCATTCGACGTGATGGTCCATGAGAAAGAAATCTGTTTTCAGGATCTTTTAATTTCACATCTGAACTGGCTTTGGAATCCTGCCTGTAAGTAGCAGACATAACAATCAGTTTGCATAATTTCTTTGTATCCCACCCACTTTTTTTAAAGCTAATTGCTAACCAATCCAATAATTCAGGATGACTTGGTAGTTCACCCTGATTCCCAAAATCTTCTGATGTTTTAACGAGGCCGGTTCCAAAGAAGTTTTGCCAGTATCTGTTTACTGCAACTCTTGCCGTAAGCGGATGCTTGTCATCTGTTAACCATAGAGCCAAACCATATCTGTTTTTTGGGAGATTATCAGGGAAAGGAAGAATAGAAGACGGTGTATTGGGAAATACCTCTTCCCCCGGACTATCATAATTGCCCCTGTTTAAAATGAAGGTCTTTTTGGGCTGAGGCGAATCCTGCATAACCATTAATTCCCTGATTTTATTCACAGAATCCGCCAGCTCAGTTCGTATAGCTTGTAATTTCCTTGCTTCTGATTTCACTTCCGGATCAAGAACAGAAGTATAGTATTTGTTGAGCAGATCTAATTCAACTTGTGTTAATTGACCAGGTTCTTTATTAACGACTGATGACCAGGAAGCTTTTTTACCAATAATCTTAACTTCATAATCAGTTAATTCACGGTTATAAACCATGATATCATCCACCTGCCCTCCTTTAAATCCGAGTCCGCGATCCCAGGCTCCAATCTGCAATCCGGGCTGTTCCTTAGAATACATCAGTATGTCTTTACTAAGCTGACACATCGTTGTAACAAGCTTCTGTTCTGCACCATTTTCATACAATTTCAGTCCTCCGGCTTTCGCAGATCCATCATAAGTCATGGTAAGCTGTACCCATTGATTTCGTATGACAGGTTTCTGAGTTATTCTTGAAATAGCGTTTGAAGGTGCTGCATGCGACATATTTACTGTCAGACGGTTATCCTTAAGATACAAATGATAACCCCTGAAATTATACAAACGTTCTGAAACACATTTGTGAAACAAGACCCCTTCTTTGAAATCTTTGGGAATAAATACGCTAATATTTATGCTAAAGGGATCTGATTTTCTGAACACGCCAACGTTCTTCAACTCAAACCACTGATCTCCGTTTAAAACTAATGCTTTACCATTATTTCTGTCTGCGAAGACGGGTTTATCAATTGATGAGCTAATTAGGGTATTACCTGAAGGCCCAGGATAGGCAGCCTTTAGGGAGGCAACAGGAAAATTGTAATGTGCCTGCAATCCTTCTTTTGGAATTGGTTCTGTTGATAAGACTTTATACCTTTTTTCCTTAATCCATTTTTGAAATGCAATTCGCGAATCGCTTTTCGTCTTTATTAAGATATTCTCCTGATTAGAAATTTTGCTTTTTATATAATTCAGGATCTTATCCTGCTGTGCTGTTGGCAGCAACATGGTTGGAGAAGGCATGGCATCATCCCATGAAATTTGTCCGGCCTCTTTTACTCTGTTAAAGAAACCATATAGTTCATAATAGTTCTTTTGTGAAATGGGATCATATTTATGATCATGACATCTTGCACAACCCAATGGAATACCCATTACCGCCACTCCTGTGGTATTCACACGGTCAATAACATACTCAGTCTGGAATTCTTCCTCAATAATTCCCCCCTCCATATTTTGCTGATGTATTCTGTTAAATGCTGTAGCGATCCGCATTTCCTTGCTGACATTAGGCATCAGATCACCTGCCAATTGCCATTGTATAAATTTATCATAGGGTAAGTTCTGATTATAGGCCTTGATAACCCAATCACGATAGGGAGACATGTCGATGAGTCTGTCGACTGTATAGCCATGCGAATCTGAGAATCGTGCCAGATCAAGCCAGTTCAAGGCCATCTTTTCACCATAATGAGGTGATTTCAATAGTCGATCCACCTGCTTTTCATAAGCATTTGGAGAGTTATCCTTTAAAAAGGTATTTATTTCAGCAAGTGTTGGCGGAAGTCCGGTTAAGTCAAGGGAAAGCCTTCTTAGCAAGATTTCCTTTTTTGCCTGCATGGAAGGCTTTAATTTTTCAAGTTCAAGCCTTCTGCCAATGAAATTATCAATGGGATTAATTATCCATTTATCATCCTTATTATCCGGAATATCAGGTTTTTCAGGATTTACAAAAGCCCAGTGAGGTTTATACTCTGCTCCTTCCTTTATCCATTTTATAAGAATTGCTTTTTCTTTTGGAGAAAGGCTAAGATTTGACTTTTTATTAGGCATTTTGTATTCAGGATCATCAGATAAGATTCTGTGAAATAGTTCACTCCCATTCAGGTCTCCGGGATCAATCGCAACTTTTCCGGGACTTTCAGGAAGATCATCAAATGCGAAAGATGCGATATCCAATCTCAGTCCCGCCTCTTGCTTAGCCTTATCAGGACCATGGCAGGAGAAACATTTATCAGAAAGAATTGGCTTTACATGGATATTATAATCTACTTCCTCCGGGAGGTTTGTATATGCCAATTCAACATCCTCTGGCAAGTCGGGAGAGCAAGATACCATGAAGAAAATGGTAAGCTTTATGGCTATAAAAATGGATAATCTATTCAAATTACTCATTACAGGATCTGATTAACAAGGTATTAAAACCATCTTGCCTTTCAAAGACAAAAATCATTTCAGGACTCTGACTAATAAATTTAAATCAAAATATTCTTTTCCTGCTATCTCAATTTCATTCATTTTAAAAACAAGCCAAACAATCAAAATTTTTATATTTTTAGTTTTCCGAATTTTATGGTCTTGAAAAATAATTTTTACAAACAATCAAAAAAATAAATACATGAATGTGCAAAAGATATTACAGTCTTTACTTTGGCTTTCCTTATTAACCTTTTTAGTAATTATAACCCTTTACCAGTTTAACTTTGAAACAGAAGCCAAAGTATTGACCTGCATTTTCTTTGTTTTTCTTCTGGCAGGTATAAATGCTTCAGACTTTATGAAGGGATTTTCCTTTACAATTTGGGTGATTGCAGCCGCAACTTTAAGCATGATATTTCCATCCTACGTTACTGATGTTGGTGGATTCAAAACAGAAGTCCTGATTGTTCCTCTGATACAACTCATTATGTTTGGAATGGGTACTACAATGGGGATAAAAGACTTTGTTGGTGTTCTAAAAATGCCTAAAGGTGTAATTATCGGTCTGGTACTACAGTTCACAATAATGCCTTTAATTGCCTATAATTTAACGGTTTTATTTAGCTTTCCACCTGAAATTGCCGCAGGAGTAATTTTAATTGGTTGTGTACCCTGTGGAGTATCATCGAATATTTTAAATTTTCTCTCCAAAGGTAATCTCGCTTTATCAATCACATTGACCTCTATTGCAACCTTAATGGCTCCTTTTGTTACACCAATATTAATGGAGAAATTAGCAGGTCAGTTGATTCCAATTGATGTTTTTGCAATGATTATCAGCATTAGCAAAATGATCTTCGCGCCATTGATTGCAGGAATAATTTTTAACAGAATATTCGGAAATAGGGTTGCATGGCTGAATGCTGCAATGCCTTTGGTTGCTATGGCAGCGAATGTGTTTATCATTGCGGTTATTGTAGCAGCTGGAAGAGACAGTTTGTTAACCATTGGTTTTTTATTGTTTCTAGCTGCAGTAATTCACAATGCGATGGGATTCCTCTTAGGTTATTGGGGTAGCAGACTGTTTAAAATGAATAAACGTGACAGCCGAACGGTCGCGATTGAGGTGGGACTTCAAAATGGTGGAATGGCTGCAGGTATTGCCTATGAATTAGGAAGAGCTGCTACAATGGGTCTTTACCCGGCCATATTCGGAACATGGATGGATATATCAGGGAGTTTTCTTGCCAACTGGTGGAGGAAAAACCCGGTGGATGACGAAAAATTAGTTGACAATTGACAGTTGAAAATTGACAGTTGAAAACGTAATCCTACACTCTAAAACGCTGTCATCCCTGCCGGCAGGCAATGCCGACACGGGAGGGAACTTAGCTAACAAGTTGATAGTTAAGAATGGAGAGTTGAGAATTAGGGAAAGTGAAATAGTATATAGATAGCTTGTAAAAACAGAAAAATCCCTGAAAAGTTAAATCATTCAGGGATTTTTTATTGTTTAATTGAAGATTGTCATGCCGGCGAAAGCCAATATCAGCGTTCGCAAATATTATTTCTTAGATTTTTCAATCCCAAACAAGCCTTCACGAATATTATAGTATTTAAACCATTCAGGGTTAATAGCAGTTGCACCAGGACTGTCAACAGAGATTATTTTGGAAGCAAATGGCTCATATGCAACTCGTGGAGCAATAGCGCCTTTCACTACCAGGATTTTCTGACGCTCAACATAAACTCCATTGGAAATGAAAATATGAGCACTATTTGGGCTAGCGGTTTTAGTAGTTATTAAGAGCAGATTTGGCTCATCTAAAGTAGATCCTTCAACCTGTATAACAGCTGTATTGCCCATATTCCAGTATCTTCCACCACCATGACGAATCTCAGTCTCCAAATAGCGACCCACATTTAATGAGCGAACTTCTCCTTTTATACGTACGGGTTTACCATGCATATCATCCATCTTACCACCAACGGCAAAATCAAAAGCTTTTCCAACACCGGCGCGTTCCGCAGTTTTATATCCTTCAGGGTCATAAATTACCATTGCCCATCCTTGTGCTCCCTGCTTAACTAATTCTTCAAGCAAGAATGAACTGTCGCCGGTTGAACCACCACCAATATTATCGCCCATATCAATCAATACCACAGGACGTCCGGGATGTTCCATGGCCTGCTTCACAGATTCAGCAGGTTTAGGATTACTAATTCTGGTTTTTTCCCTAGTATCCCAAAGCATTTGAGAAAGTCTGTTGGCTTCCTTATCAGCTAGTGCCTTATTATTATCGGTAACAACAACCACAGAAGGTCCCATCCATGGAACGTCAGCATATTGATATCCGCCTGAAACACTGACTGCCAATACTCCCGGCTGCTTTTCTACATTTTTGCTTTCAGTAGTGATCGGCAAGAGTGGTTCTGAGTATGTATGTTGAAAGGCAATATTATAAACCATTGGAGCTTTTACGATACTTTGAACAGGTTTTACTTTTCCGCTTACCATTTTGGCCATGATGTCAGCAGCCTGTAGTCCGCGGTCATAAGTATCCAGGTGTGGGTTTTCCTTAAAAGTGATCAGCACATTGCACAATTCAACCATTTTGGGCGTGATATTCGCATGGAAATCATGCGTAACAATAATTGGCATAGCTGGTCCGAATGCATTTCTTACTCTTCTTACAATCTCTTCATCCCCACTCGGGTAACTTTCAACCACCATTGCACCATGCAGATTTAAAAGTATTCCCTGAAGTTTTGGTCCAGCTTTTAGTCCGCTAATAATCTCATTCATCATCGCATTGAATGCCCGATCGGTTACAGGACCCCTGGGTGAAGCCCCTGTAACCAGTGTTGGATAAAGCTCGAGGCCAAACTGTTTGGCCCCGGCTATGTAACCGGCACTGGTGGTCTTTGCTGTAGAACCAGCAAAAAATCGTTTAGCTCTCTCCTGCTGACTTTCGCCTATGGTTACACTAAAGTCTTCAAGGTCAGTTTTTTTTATGTTGAAGCTGTTGGATTCGTGCGAAATGCCAGCAACCCCAATAATTGGTTTATTCTGAGAAAAACCTGAGACTGATGTGAATACCGATACTAAAAATAGTCCCAGAAGTTTCTTTAAAAAATTGTGAATCATGGTTTTAATTGTTTTAATGAAATGATACATAAAACTATATAAAAAAATGAACTAACAAAATCAGGTTATAAAAAATCAGTGGAAATGGATATTTTAATTTTTATAAATTATTGAATGGAAAGCGTCACACTCCAGCCCAAAAAGGGGGATAGAATGATACCTGGAAATTTGACTTCGATGTAAATAGTTATTCTTATCAACCTGAGTTCGGTATAAGAAAGAGAAAAAAATACGTTTATTAAGGTTTTGGAGCCAAATAATTTGATTTTTGAAACCAATACCTGTGTCTTATAGCTTAGTTCAGCCCTTTCTTCCGGTTAGTTCCGGCAAGAAATCGCATTCTATATCAAATTAGCTACAGCCGGAAGCCACCTCCTCCAGCAAGGTTTATTTTACCCGGAGCTGTTTTTCATTGGGACAGACAGCCCGGCAAAAGGACCATCAACCATTTGAAATAAACCTAAGGTGGTGGCAGCTGTAGCATTTTTGCTATAATGAATTTCATGTAATAATCATAGTTCAGACAATTTGAGTGAACTGAAGCAAGATTATTCGATTGGTTTGGATAATTTCCATATTTCATAAAAGCCTGTTTATCCCCAAACTAAATAAAAAACTAAATTTTCTGTTTAGTTTGAGATTTTGCTATGTTTTCATACTTTTGTCGCAGAATGCGCCCATAGCTCAGCTGGATAGAGCAACGGTTTTCTAAACCGTAGGTCTTAGGTTCGAATCCTAATGGGCGTACAAAATAAATAAGGCTTCCTAAAAAAAGGGAAGTCTTTTTTATTTTAAGGCAGATATAATAGTTCCTCCGGTTTTTTTACCCTTTAATCATTAAGCTTCACTTGAGTCATCTCAATAATTTGCTAAATTTGGGCATAAAATCAGTACGTTGGCCAGATTTAAGAAAAAACTACATCTCATATTATACCGCAAATACAGTTCAAGCCTGAAGTTTGTGATGATGGCTTTATGTGTATTTTTTGTCACACTTTTCCTCCCTAAACAAGCCAGATTCAGGTTTGAATACGAAAAAGGCAAAACCTGGATGCAAAAAGACCTTTATTCACCCTATAATTTTGCTATCCAAAAGACTAATGAGGAAATTGATGAGGACAAAAATGAGGTTCTTAACTCAGTATTGCCAATCTATCAGAATGATACTGAACTTGCACTTAGTTCAATCGAAGCATACAATTCCGAATTTGAATCAAAATGGAATGGCTCGGGGATAGACGACAATCAGAAAGAACGATATCAGTCATTAGGGAATAATCTACTTCAGGCAATTTATACCCGGGGTTTAATTAATCCGGTTGTAAAATATCAGCGCAATGGCCCTAATTATAATTTCAGTCTGCTAAATAATAACATATCTACACAATTAAATACTGCTGATGCCTACAATACAAGCAGTGCATTAAAATATATCAAGGAGCAAATTCAGAATGATAACCAGATTAAGAACGCTGACTGGCTGTTAAGGCTGATTACCAACCATTTGAAGGCAAATTACGTTTACAATGATATTCTAACTGATAAACTCGAAGAAAGTGCCTTAAGAAGTATCTCAACAACCAGAGGAATGGTTCAGAAAGGTGAATTGGTTGTTGCCAAAGGAACGATGGTAAATGCTGGGATCTACCAGAAACTGGAATCTTTGAGAGCTGCTTATGAAGAGGATGCCAAGGTGGCGGGCGACAGAAGACTTGTATTATTTGGACAATTCTTACTGGCAGGTCTGATCATATCCTTGCTAATGGTTTTTCTCTACCTGTTCAGGAAAGACATATACGCTGATAACCGGCAAATTTCACTGATCCTATTGGTCATAACCGGGATGCTGATAACCTTATCCTGGGCTATCAGAATAAAAGCTCCAAGTGTTTATTATATACCATTCTGTATTGTCCCAATCATAATCAGGATATTGTTTGATACCCGTCTGGCCTTAAACATTCATCTACTTGTAGTTCTGATTGCCGGTTTTTTTGTCCCGAATAGTTTTGAATTTGCATTTTTGCAGATTTCGGCAGGTATGGTTGCCATTTATAGTATTAAAAATCTGATTAAAAGGGAGCAGTTCCTGATTTCGGCTTTATTAATTCTGCTAAACTATTTTATTGTCTTCCTGGGTATTTCATTGATCAGAGATGGTTCATTTACTGCCATTGAATGGCTGAATTTTGTGCCTTTTATATTTAGTGTGTTATTATCACTCCTGGCTTATCCCCTGATTTATGCCTTTGAGCGTTTGTTTGGAATAACTTCAGATGTTACATTAATGGAACTGACCAATACCAATTCCAAACTATTGAGGGATCTGGCATTTAAAGCTCCCGGCACTTTTCAGCATTCCCTGCAGGTAGCCAATCTGGCTGAAGCAGCAATTTTTAAAATTGGCGGAAATACATTGCTTGTAAGAGCTGGGGCCCTGTATCATGATATTGGAAAAACCGTGAATCCCCAATTCTTCATTGAGAACCAGATAAGGGGTATCAACCCTCACGATTCTATTTCTTATGAGCAAAGTGCCCAGATCATTATTCAGCACGTTAATCAGGGAATAGAGATTGCCCGAAAGCATCAAATTCCTGAGATGCTAATCGATTTCATCCGAACCCATCATGGAAATACCAGGGTAGATTATTTCTATCAGTCATTTTTAAAGAATTTTCCTGAAAAGTTTGTTGATGAAAACATCTTCAGATACCCGGGCCCCATCCCATTTTCAAAAGAAACAGCAGTATTGATGCTGGCCGATTCGGTTGAAGCAGCATCAAGGAGTCTGAAAGAGCCTGATGCACTCAGTATCAGTGATCTTGTGGAGCGAATCATCGATTATAAACTAAACCAGGATCAGTTAATCGACAGCGACATCACCCTAAAAGATATTAATACAATCAAAATGATTTTTAAGACCATGCTCATGGGTATTTACCATGTGAGGATCGAATATGTTTTAGATAATTAATTCTGCATCTGCCTGCAATTCAAAGCTTTATATAGCCATCAGAAAGTACTGCATCTTAAACAATAAATAAAAAGCAGATTCATTGAAAATATTTTTTGACAGCCTGTGTGAATTACTATATTTGCAGTCCTCGAAAGAGGGTTTTTTATTTTAACGGAGAGATGCCTGTTGGCCGAAAGGAATCCCGAAAGTTCGGGACTAAACTGTCAATCAAAGCAAGTATCCACAATGGAGTAAATAATAATACGGAGAGATGCCTGAGTGGCCGAAAGGAACAGTTTGCTAAACTGTCGTACTGGCAACGGTACCGAGGGTTCGAATCCCTCTCTCTCCGCAAAGAAATGCTGCCCGCCTAAGCGGGCGGCATTTTTTGTTTCTAGCGTTACGAGCCTTAGCTCGTAAAAGCCGGGAGCAAAAAATGCCGGTAGCGAAGTGCAACGAAGCGGCAGCATTTCTTTGCTGGTTCCCCCATTGTGGATCAATGAAATTAATCCCATAAAACCCCGCTTTCAGCCGCCACTTATAACAATAACCGTTCCTTCATTTAAAGCATCCGCATACTAAGTTTTGATTTCTATCAAACTTAAGAGTATTATTTTCAATCACATAAAGATATTCAGGTCATTCAAAAGGTCATGTCCCGGCCACCAAAGCCCAACTAAACTAGTTTGGTCATGTTCCTTTCCCGACCAAGTTAATGCCTATGAATTCGAACGATATCTCAAATCCGGATCAGGAAGAGCTTTTGCAGCAAAGCCTCTTTATAAGGTCTCTTAAATAAGAATGATAAATTAAAGGATAAAACATGAAAGAAAAGACCTCATTCATCATTCCTGATGAATGAGTGATAAACAAAATCTACTATATACGGGAGCAAAAAGTTATGCTGGATAGTGATTTGGCTGAACTTTATGGTGTAGAAACGAAGGTATTAAACCAAGCCATTTGTAGAAATTTCGAGAGGTTTCCAACCGATTTCATGTTTCAATTAGATGAGCAGGAATGGTCCAAATGAAGTCACAATTTGTGAATCATTTGGGGAGGCAGAAGAAAGGTTCCAAAGGCATTTTCCGAACAAGGAGTAGCCATGTTATCCAGTGTATTGAGCAGCAGCAGGCACTAAATGTTAACATTCAGATCATCCGGATATTTACCCGAATCCGTCAAATGCTGATGGATAATACAGAGTTACGATTGGAGATCGAAAAGATTAAAACCAAACTGGATAGCCAGGGCAAAAATATGGAGATTATTTTCCGCTATCTGGATGAATTGATTGAGCGAAAAATAGAACCCTTACCAAGAAAGCGCATCGGTTACAAATCGGATGATTTATGAAGCAAACTTGTTCCTTGTATTCTAATCAATATTATAATTAACGCACCAAGCATGAGCAATCTATCATCTCACCCGGCAATACCAGATGAAATAATAATGAACCAGATTTATTATATCCGTGGTCAGAAAGTGATGTTGGATACCGACCTGGCAGCACTTTATGAGGTAGAAACCAAGCAGCTTAAAAGACAGGTAAGACGAAATGCAGAACGTTTTCCCGAGGATTTCATGTTTGAATTAACTCCAGAAGAGTACAATTCTTTAAGGAGCCAAATTGGCACCTTAAAGAGAGGTGAACACACTAAGTATCTTCCAATGGCATTTTGCGAGCAAGGGGTAGCCATGTTATCCAGCGTATTAAACAGCAGCAGAGCGATAAAAGTAAACATTCAGATCATCCGGATATTCACACGCATCCGTCAAATGCTGGTAGACAATACAGAATTACGATTGGAGATCGATAAGATCAAAACCAAACTGGATAAACAGGGCAAAAATATAGAGCTTGTTTTCCGCTATCTGGATGAACTGATTGAACGAAAAGCAGAACCAAAACCAAGGAAAAGGATTGGCTTTAAATCCGATGATTTATAATTATGACGGAAAACAGCTTTCATAGTGATCAGCGTCATTAAATTTTTTCGACCTGTTCCCTATATTTAATTAATAATTTCCTGTTAACATAATAATTGCTGCAAGCGTTTATAAGGTTCTTTAAAATATACAAGGTATTTAAAATCCTAATTATGAAGGTGACGTTGCTATTAGAAGATGTTTGTGATGCCCTAATGATGATCAAATACATTCTTGAGGATGTGGGTTATCAAGTGGTTTCATTTTCTGATATCATTCCGGTCAATCAGATTATTGGGATCAATCCTGACATCATACTCATTGACCACAGGCTAAGGAGCGGATCCGGAGCGGAATTATGCAGCGAACTGAAGGCAAACCCATTATTTGAGAATGTTCCAATTGTTCTCATCTCTACAGATCCGGAAATTTCATCGATAGCGAACGACAGTTATGCTGACGCTTATATAGCCAAACCATTTGGTATTGAAGATCTGATCCATGCAGTCTGCCTTGTTGATGGGGACAGGGTAGTTTATTTATGATATTGTGTTTTGCACCTGCAGGAATAATTACAGCATCACCATCTTTAACCTCATATTCATTGCCATCAATAATGCATTTACCTATACCACTATCAAACCGAAAGAATTGATCGTTTTTTTCATGGGTTTCGATCCCGATTTCTTCTTTTATTGTGATTACTTGTTGTCAAACTCTTTAACGATTTTAATTATCTGGTCCGGCATCTGTTTTGGGTTTAGGACAAAATCTGCGTACCCCGAATCAATCGCTTCTTGCGGCATACTCTCCTCTTTGGCGCTTGAAGGTTCTTGCGGCATGGGCTATAAAATCGTTGAAGACCAATAGCTTTTTCATATTCGTTTCATTTTAATGACTGCCATAAATTATCTTTGCGCTTTGTAGATCGCGTTCGCTCCACCCTAGATCGAAAGTCTGGGAAAAGCTATTAGATAGTTTATCTTAGCCCTAAAAAAAATACGCTATTCAGGTAATCAATCCATGTCCGGAATTCCTGATTCCCGAATTTTTAACTATTTTTTCTCAAAGTTTCAAATCCAGAAACAACATCAAACAGCTCTTCATCAATGGAACTTTGTCGAAGGCGGTGAAATTCGAAACCCAAATCCTCCAGCAATTCTTCAATGCTTTTTTCTGCCCGTTGCATAGCATCTAAACGGCTGGCATTCTCACTTGCCAATGATTCTGCACATGCTTTATATAAGGCTAAAAACAGATACTCGCGTATAAGAGCCTCTAATGTTGACTTCATACTTCCAGCCACCTGTGGTATTTTATTTGTTGGCCAGGGATTAGATTTCAGGGAATCCATCCATTTTTTATCAAAAGGCAATAATTTTTGCATTACCTGATCATATCCACGCCTTTCTTTGGGCATATTATGAAAAATATAGAATTGACTTTCATCCATATTTTTTTCCAAACATTCCTTTAGGATTTCGGCTACCAGAGGTGTAATTGCATGAACTGAATGAGGTACATGAAAAGAACGGGTGGTAGCAAAACCTGCATCCGACAATAGTAATTCAACACGTTCCCCTACTGTCCATATTTCCTTTGTGCCTGGGAAAGATTGAAGTGAATGCGATACAAATTCAGTGAGTGAGTCATTAAACTGTGCCACCAGGCCCTGATCAGATCCGAACACGATTGCATAAGTAACCGGTTCAATATTTTTTCGCAATGTCTCTTTAATAGTCACAGTTTCCATTTCAGCTTGTCTGAAATAAGCGACAATACCCAGATTTAAGGTTCGGTAATAGTCGCTCAGTGCAATTACTGCCATTTCATACTGATGGATATTGGAAGCTGCCATAGCTTTCATGGTACTGACAACTGACTTGAGATCAGATGCCCCATCAAGTTTTCTTCGCAGACTTTCTAAAGTTTCCACTATCTATTGATTTGATCAGGCTCATCCTGAAAAGGTTTAAGGACATTAATAACAATTGATAAAATTGTTTCACGATCCTCAGCGCTAAGCTTTTTTCCCGAATATTGCCGCTGTACAATTTCATCAGGAAGCTCTTCCAGGTGTTGCAATAAAGCCATCTCAGCCTCAAACATTTTTTCAATTGGTACAGTATCAAAGAGTCCGCTGGTTAAGGATAGCAGAACAATTACCTGTTCGGAAACGGACATGGGTTTCAGTTCCTGTTGCTTCAGACAAATACGGATCCTCTTACCATGTTCAATAACCTTTCGGGTATGTATATCTAAACGGGTACCAAAACGAGCAAAGGTTTCGAGTTCTTCAAACTGAGCATACTCAAGTTTTAAATTAGCCATCGACCGGTATACCGGCAATTGCGCCTTACCTCCTACCCGTGATACTGATTTACCAACATCTACAGCCGGCAAAATTCCTAGCTCAAATAATTTAGGTGATAAATAAATCTGACCATCTGTCATTGAAATAAGATTGGTTGGAATATAGGCAGAAATATTTTGCGCTTCGGTTTCAATGATGGGCAGAGCAGTAAGTGATCCTCCCCCAAGTTCTTCACTCAAATGGGTAGCTCTTTCCAACAGCCGGGAATGAATATAAAAAATGTCACCCGGAAATGCTTCCCTGCCCGGTGGTCTTCTCAACAATAGTGAAAGTTCGCGATATGCACGGGCATGATGCGTAAGGTCATCATATACAATAAGTACATCGTGCCCCTGCTCCATAAAATATTCAGCAATACTAGTGGAAGCGTAAGGTGCTATATATTTGAGTCCCGGTGCATTATTTCCCTCTGTAACCATTACTACAGTGTATTCCAGTGCATTATGATCTTTGAGAATGGAAATTACTTTAGCAACCGAATCAGCCCGTTGACCAATAGCACAATATATACACAGTACGTTTTTATCACGTTGGTTGATGATGGTATCAACAGCAATCGCAGTTTTTCCGGTCTGGCGATCTCCCAAAATCAGTTCACGTTGCCCACGACCAATAGGAATGAGCGTGTCAATCACTTTTAGTCCGGTTTGCAATGGAACATTTACTGCAGAACGATCCATGATGGGCACAGCGGGTCGTTCAATGGGAAGGCGCTGACCCTGAGGAATAGGGCCCTTATTGTCCATGGGCTCTCCCAATGGATTAATTACGCGTCCGAGCAATATATCTCCAACCGGTATATCCATTACCCGTCCTGTTCGTATTACCTTATCTCCCGCATTTAGCAATGAGGCTTCCCCCAGAAGAATTACACCAATCTCTTCCTCATCAATATTATAGGCAATTCCAAATAATCCGTTAGGAAATTTTAACAGTTCTTCAAAACCGACACCAGGTAAACCCGACACATTTGCAATACCCGTTGATACACTGATGACCGTACCGGTTTCTACGGGTTTTAACGAGAAACTATGCATTTCCCTGTTTTCCCGCAATTGCCCGAATGCATTTGTAATGGTATCGTTCTCTTTAACTGAGGCCATATTATTTATTTTCAGAAATTACTTCAGTTTTCTCCATCGTTGTTTTGTAGATACTATTTTCAAGAGAATTTAGATATTCGTCGATACTCCAGGCCACTTTATAACCGCTGGTACTTAGCTCAATACCACTGATTAAATTAGGGGATGTTTGAAACTGAATAGTTGTTTCAAGCCCCAGAATTTCGTTAACGGTATCTTTAATATTACCTTGCATCAGATCAGGTAAGACGAATGTACTTTGCACTAGAATGGACTGATCATCAGTGTTGAAGGCTTCGATAAATTGTTCCCGTTCTTTTGTATTTAAATCTTTTAGCTTGCTGATAAAAACAAGCGTTGCCTGTTCCTCCAAACTCACTGTACTCAGATCTGCAAGTGTTTTCCGTGCAATGTCAAATACTTCCTGCTGAGTCATTTGAGCAATCTCACCATGCGCACTTTCCTGCATGGCTTTATACGTAGCCTCCAGTTTTTTACGCAGGATATTTGCTTCGCTTCGGGCCTCCTCCAGCAGTTTACTTTTTGTCTCCTTTACTTCGTTGACTACGCTATTCATGCGTTCCTCTTTCTGCTGATCAAACAAGTTATTTTTATGAATAAATTCCTCTTTTGCTTTGATGGCTTCAGCTTGCTTTGCTTCTGCCTCGTTTAGCTGGGAATTAATTTTATTTTCTCTTTCATCTATAGCATCAAGAATAGGTTTATACAGAAATCGTCTGAGCAACCAAACCAGGATCAGGAAGTTAACAACTTGTGCGATGACAGTGAACCAATTGATTTGCATGATTGTGTTAGTTACCTATAACATGATTCCAGAATGGATTGGCGAAAATGAGAATCATCGACAAAACGAAACAGTAGATAGCAGTTGACTCAATCATGGCGAGTCCAACAAAAAGTGTTCTGGTTATAGTTGGTGCAGCATCCGGTTGCTGCGCCAGTGAGCTTAATGCGGTTGATACTGCTTTTCCTTCGCCTATTGCTGGAAACATGGTTCCTATCGCTGTGGTGAACCCTGCCGTGATAATAGAAACGACTCCGATAATTGATATACTATCCATAATTTATATATTTATTGTTAATTTTTCTTCATCTGATTTTATCCCTTGCACGGCCGCAGCTATATATACAGTGGCAAGAATGCTAAATATATAGGCTTGTACAATACCTGTAAGTAAACCGAGCGCATTCATAATAACCGGAAATACAAAAGGTGCTACACTTAATAATATGCCTGCAATCATGCCCCCACTCATTACATTGCCAAATAATCGAATTGCTAAAGCAAGGGTACGTGATACTTCACTGATTATGTTAAAAGGTAACATAATGAAAGTTGGTTTAATGTACGACTTGAGGTAGCTCGGAAACCCAAGCTTAATTATTCCAAAAAACGGAACCGCCAGGAATACAGAGATAGCCAATGCAGCGGTTGTCGAAAGTGATCCGGTAGGTGGTACATACCATGGAAATATGATACAGATATTGGCAAATGCGATGAAAAGAAAAAGTGATCCGATGAATGCAATATATTCCCTGGGATTCTTTAAACCAACTTCTTTAATCTGATTACTGATGAGGGTTACCACCATTTCAAGAAAACACTGCCATCGTGAAATATGTATATCAGTTTTTAAATTTTTTGTAATCAACCGGGCTGCAATGACAAGCACAAGGATCAAGGCCCAGGTGGTAACAATGGTTAGGTTAATCGTAACGAAACCATACTCCCAAAAAATAGTTTGGTCAGGACTAAGCTTCATAATCGGTATTCATGTTTATGGATATCTTTTTCTGTTCGTATTTTTTTGTAATCCAAAAAACCAGCACACGCGCTACTATAAATCCTAAAAGACAGATCAGCAGCCTCATCCAATTCCCCCTGGATATATAATAAAATCCAATGAGGGTAATACTGACACGAATTATAAACCCGGCAATAAGCCATATTGCAGGTACTTTTGCACTGATTGATCTTTTTACCGTAAGCCAGAGCCCACCGTAGAATAATGTCCCTAAAACTATTCCTGCTGCGAAGGCGAGGATCATATACAATACTTCATTCATTGTCTTTTGTGTCAGAGTGATGTATTTCTTTATCTTCTTTTGAAATCCAGTTAGCCGCTACCATTCCACCGCTTACAATTCCGAGTACAATAAAAGAGAGCGTCCATGAAAATGTTTGCGGATAGTTTTTATCTAACCATAATCCTAACAATGTCCCAAGCAATGTGGGCACTGCTACCGACCAGCCAATCATTCCAAACATACTTATTCCATACCAGACACTGCGTTTATTATTACGTAGTGCTTTTAGTTTCCGCTTTTCTTTTTCAGCAACTTGTTGGATAAACAACTTTGATTTTTCTGACTCTGTTGATTCCATATTATTGTTTGCGAAATTTTTCAAGCGTGAACATAAATCCCACCTCTATCTTCGACATTACTGATCGTAAGCTAGTCTCACTTTCATGTAAACTCAAAAATTCTTTCTCGATCAATTCATGAAGTTTACCGAGGTCCGCTCCACCAATAGCATTACGAACAGATACCAATACCTGTTGGTCTGTTTTGACTAACACACCTTCATCAATGGCTAAATAATGTGTGCCCGATTCTGTTTCATAAGTTAATATTCCAGGTACCAGGGCAGCCACACAATCCAACCGATGAGGCAATAAACCAAATGAACCCTCAGAGGTCTCCATAATAATGCTGATGACATTGTTTATATCAGCAAAAACTTTGAATGGAAGGAGAATTTTTAAGTTCATTATGTTTTTCTTTCATTACTCTTTGCAAAAGCTTCCTCAATCTTTCCGATCATATAAAAAGAACTTTCTGGCAAATCCTTAAATTCGTCCGCCAAAATTCGTTCACAACCATCTAGCGCATCATTCAAACTGACCTCTTTGCCCGGGATACCACTAAATTGTTCAGTAACAATAAAAGGCTGTGTAAGAAACCTTTCCAGTCGTCTTGCCCGATTTACCACATTGCGATCCTGCAATGAAAGTTGTTCCAATCCAAGCATAGAAATAATATCCTTTAGCTCCTCGTACTGTGCCAGGGTTTGACGGGTTTGCTGAGCTATTTCATAATGTCTTTTCCCAATTGTTGTGGGTGTTGCCATTTTTGAATTAGATTGAAGCAAATCAATAGCGGGATAAAGACCTTCACTGGCTTTCTTTCTTGAAAGAACAATTGAAGCTGATAAATGTGAAAAGGTATGAACTGCTGCAGGATCTGTCAGATCATCGGCCGGTACGTAAACTGCCTGGATAGAGGTAATCGCTCCTGCATCGGTATTAGCAATTCGTTCCTGCAATTTCGAAAGTTCTGTTGACATAGTAGGCTGATATCCCAGTCGGGAAGGCATTTGCCCCATCAAACCTGACACTTCCATACCTGCCTGAATAAACCGAAATACATTATCTATCAATAGTAGCACATCCCGCTGCTCATCATCCCTGAAATATTCAGCCATTGTTAGAGCGGCATGACCCACCCGAAAGCGTGCTCCGGGAGGTTCATTCATCTGCCCGAACATCATTACCATATCTTTTAAAACACCAGCATCCTTCATCTCATGATATAATTCATGCCCTTCGCGGCACCTTTCACCAATACCACAAAACATACTTACACCTTTATTGTCGCCTATCATGTTGCGAATCATCTCAGTGAGCAAAACCGTTTTACCAACACCGGCCCCACCAAACAATCCCGCTTTTCCTCCACGCTCTAAGGGAATCAGTACATCGATGGCCTTAATTCCGGTTTCATAAACTTCCGACTTGGTTGAACGTTTTGTTAAATGCGGCGGAGACTGATGGATGTTACGCCTCTCCATATTAGCTAAGGGTTCCTTCTGATCAATTGTATTGCCGAACACATCGAACATACGACCCAGGATGGATTTGCCAACTGGTACTGTCAGTTCTCTACCCTGCGATTCTGCAACCATGCCACGGGCAAGTCCCTGCGTAGGTGTTAAAGCAATACAACGCACCCGATTATGATCCAGCTGAGAAAGAACTTCAATAAAAATTTCTTTATTCCTGCCCGTAAGCAGCAATGAATTGATTGGTGGAAGATTATTTTCAAACCGTACATCCACTACGCTGCTGCGCACAGAGACAATTTTTCCCTGAGTGAATGCAATTGATTTTTGGTTTGAAATTGTCTTCATTATTAATTTAATAAAATCAGCCATCCCCGGAAAGACACGAATGAACATGAAAACCGATTGGGATATGGCTATGCTTCAGAATTCTTTCTTCTACAGAATTCTATTCTTGAAACGTGGTTCTATGCTGAACAAAAAATGCCTGATTATCTGTCCCTTTTGTTATTAAGCAATTAAACCATCTTGCAAAATAAGAAAACTATTCCGGGTTGGAAAGGAATATTGGTTTTTATCATTGACCAATTTCCGATGATAAAGCAGCTAAAAAAGCCTCGACAAAATAGTCAGGCCTTAAAAAGTCCTTACTTGAACGCAAAGAAATAAGAATTACCTTTCAGTAGGTAAAACGTCTTGAATATCGAAATCCAGGTTGACCTGGCTCAATTTTTTGAATATTACAATTAATCAATGTGTCAGCATTTAGTAAGCGAATAAAAATCAATCCTCAATTATTAAATCAATACGTAAAGGGAATTAAGGACCCTTCAGTTAAACAAAGGGAGAAAATAACAGCCGGATTGAAGGAATTGGGGAAAGAGCTGCTTGAGCTTAATTATGTCTAAATTTTAATTTAATTTAATAAGGCTCAATTCTATCTAGGCACATTTACCCGAATGCGTCAAATGCTGATGGATAATACAGAATACGATTGGAGATCGAAAAGATCAAAACCAAACTGGATAGGCAGGGCAAAAATATGGAGATTTTTTTCCGCTATCTGGATGAACTGATTGAGCGAAAAATAAAACCCAAGCCAAGAAAAAGGATAGGTTTTTAACTTAACTTACTCCTGGTCCCACAGCATTTCAATACTTATGGTGAAGCATTGGTCATTTTAGGAAAAAAGCAGGAAGCTATCGAGATGTATAAGAACTCTAAACACTTGTTAGCGAAATATTTATTTCACCGACTATAGTCCTTATATTGGTAAAATCAATCACTAATTTTGGTCATGAAAATTAAAATTTTTTATTCTTGGCAAACTTCTACATCTACGAAGTACAATAAGAATTTTATTCAGGACAGTATTGAAAAAGCCATTAGGAAACTTAAAAAAATTCCTGAAACAAAAGACATTGAATATGTTCTTCAAGAAGGAATTTCCAACGAACCCGGCTCACCTCCAGTCGCCGGGAAGATTACCGATGAGCGTATACCGAATTGCGATATTTTTATTGCAGACCTTTCTGTAACCAATAAGATGCCATCGCCTGTTGTCTGGATATTAAAAAAATTCAAGCTCCCTTACCGACCGTCTCAAAATACAAATGTGATTCTGGAATACGGTGTCGCCCTCGATGCAATTAAATATGAAAGGTTGATAGGCGTATTAAATAAAGCTTACGGGTCGCCGAAGGATAATCCAGATAATATACCTTTTGATATCAAGCATCTCCGCTTTCCTATAGAATTTAACTATAGTTCCAAACACAAAAAGACAGATATACAAGAGAATTTCGTAAATGACCTGCGGACTGCAATTAAAGATATAACAGTATATGCACTTAATCATTATAAGCAAAAGTATCATCCACTCTTAGTATGGGATTCATGGGAAGCTATTATTCCACAAACACAGAGATATATCTCAAATGAGAAAATAAACGAGATAGGAAAAGTAATCAAAACTGCTGTTTCCACGAACAGAATTGTAATTAGGCTGCTAGGGCTATCTGGGCTAGGCAAAACAAGAATTCTTTTTGAGCTATTTAGGCCAATAGCAGATAATACTCAATCTGCTATGCTAACGGCTAGACTTTTATATTTTGATTGTAATCTTGATCCGTCATATCCCATTGTTGCTAAAATTGAAGAGGTTGTAAATTCTGGAGACGAGCATTTTATAATTCTGGATAACTGTCCAGCAAGCTTATGTAGAAAGCTCCAGCCAATGGTTAAGAGTAAGACTAGTAAGATCTCCCTCATTACAATTGATAATAATCCCGAAGAAGCAGAGACTAATTTAATATCAGATGTATCGTATTATGTGATCAAGAAGGAAGATATGTTTAGTGTAGTTGAGGAGATTGTAAGCGAGGATTTTAAAGATCTTTCCAGAGAGAGTATTGAAAAGATCAAAGAGTTTGCTCAGGGCATTCCAATGATGGCAGTTCTCTTAGGCGATAGCGCCAAAAGAGGCGAGAAATTCATAGGCAGACTTGATGATAAATTTTTGCTGGACAGTCTTTTAGGGGATTTTGCGAAAGATCCCGAGACGAAAACTTTACTTAAGTCAAGTTCACTGTTTAACTATTTCGGATATAAGGATGAACTACTTCCACAGTTAACTTTTATTGCTACTAATAAGGATATTACTATCACAAATAGTAATCCGGACGTTATAGTAGACAAGTTTCATCTAGTAGTAAACCACTATCTGAGTAGGGAAATTTTTGAACCAAAAGGTCGGTTAATTACTATTCGGCCCTTCCCCTTAGCTATGTATCTTGCTCAAGAATGGCTGATGACGTGTACTCCCGATAGAATGATTAATATGATTGTTGCTATTGCACAATTAGAAGAGCCACATCGAAAGCAACTTTCAGAAGCATTAGCCGAACAGATGAAATATCTCGGCTGGGATGACAAGGCCATCGAAATAGTTGAAAGAATTACGGGAAATGGAAGCCCTTTTGACAATGCGGAAGTTTTAAATACAGAACTTGGGTCACGCCTCTTCCGCGCGTTTGTTGAAGTGAACCCTGTTGCTATTGCGAACAATTTATACCGTAATTTTTTGGAGAGAGCTACAGTTAACCCCATTAATATTAAGACTGGACGCAGAAATCTGGTGTGGGTGTTAGAAAAACTGTGTTTTGATTGCAATACTTTTGAAAAAGGAATAAAAGTATTATATGCGTTTGCGGTCGCGGAAAACGAAACATGGACAAATAATGCAACAGGTCAGTTTTTACACTTGTTTAAGATCATGCTTGCGGGCACGGAAGCTCCTTTGCAAGAGCGCATCAAGATTATAGAATGGGGCTTAGCGAAAGACGACAGTAGGTTTCATGACCTTGCTTTATTAGCAATGGAGCGAGGTTTAAGCTTCGGGCATTTTACACGAATGGGGGGATCGGAACTGCAGGGAACGAAGGTGCTACAAGATAATGTACCTACCTCCCAAGAGATTGAACAATATTGGACATACATATTGAACAAATTGTTGGACTTCGTTAAAACGGAGTCTGTTCTTTCAGAAAAAGCGAGTTCAATTCTCTTAGGTTCGCTACGCGGCATTGTTAGGGCTGGATATACACAATTGATATTGCCAATACTTACAAAAATCGCTTTACATAAAAACGAAGACTGGGACGAGGCTTTGGTTCCCTTAAAACAAACACTACGATATGAGGAGAAAATTCTAACTGAAGAAAAAATTGAACAATTTAAAAGCTTGCTCTCAAAACTTACAAAGAACGATTTTTTCTCGAGATATAAGCGAATGCTTCAGCAACAGCAAATGGATGTATTGGAAATTGTTCCACATGAAAAGATTACAAAGCTAATAGAGGCACTAGGACATGAGTTCGTAACTGCAGATGTAGATTGGAAGAAAGCTATACCTATGTTTTTCTCCAAGAATCAGTATTACGCTTTTTATTTTGGAAAAGGTATCTACGACCAGTTGAAATCCGACAAAGAAAGAATCCAGTCCTTCATTGATCTATCTGTTGACACACTACTTTCGATTCCAAAAGAACAAAGGGATGAATCTGTTTTAGGGGGTATATTTGCTGAAGGGGATAAAGAAATCAGGGATTACATTTTTTCGAAAGTTGCCAAACATGATGATCTGATCTATATCCTATTTTATCTTATATCTCTTAGTAAAACTGGCTACGAAGAAACAGAGGTGTTGTTCCAACTGGTCGATCGAGGCAAAGCCCCGGTTAGTGATTTTGTCGTATTTAGTCGATATGGTTATTCAGGGACGGATATTCACGTTATTATCTCATTTTGTCAAAGACTATTTGAGTACGGCACCGACGGATATATGGTTGCATATAAAATTTTAAGCTCTTTTGTGTTTTTTGAACCTGATAAAAAAAGTCTGGCATTACCGATTTTAAAGGAATGCATAGTCGAACTTGGAATTATTAAGCAACGAAACCAGCTAGATGAATATCAGTGGTGGGAACTAGTTCGCACCATTCTAAAAGATCAAGATGACTCTCAATTCGCTGCTCTTGTAAACCATGCTGTTATTGAATCTATCACTTGGGAAAATATGTATCATCTGGACCATGATATGGAGAGGACATATGAACTGCTATTAAATGAATATTTTGATGTGGTCTGGCCGGAAATTGCAGCTAATTTATTGGGAAATGAGGAGCATTATATTAAATTTTATGGACTAAAACATATTTTGGGATCGTCTATTGGAAGACGTCGAAGGGGAAATGGCGTAATAGTTACAGGAGATATTGATATCATGTTTCAATGGGCCGATCAAAATGCCCCTTTGGCGCCAAAAAGACTGGCTCAGCTTATTCCTGTGTTTGGGAACAAAACAGAAGATGGGCATCCTACATGGCATCCCATTGCAAAGCGACTGATTGATAATTTCGGTAATTATGAAGATGTGTTATCAGAATTATCAGCTAATCTAGGTACGTTCTCCTGGACAGGAAGTGTAGTGCCATATTATGAAATGCAGATAGAACTGATGGAGCAGATTAAAGATCATCCTATACCATTAGTTTCAGATTGGGCAATTCAAAAAATTAATTATTTATTGGAGGATATTAAGAGAGAAACAATTAGGGATCAGGAAATGCGACTTAGGTAATTAACATACCATCCACTACCGATTAAATAATGTATTTTGATTTGATAATATACTAACATTCAGTACATTTAGGTATAGCATCTGCAGCTATACCATAGCAAAAATTGAGTGGTGGGTAATTCGGTGAGTAAAGTATCACCCCCTTAAAATATCAAAACCATCATCGAAATAATAGAGTACAATTCCCTCTTCCCCCAACAGAATCAATGAAACTAATATCTCTTACATTCAATATTAAATTCACCCTCTCCCAACCCTCCACCACACCCCTACAACAACCAACCCTACAATCAATCCCGCTGCAATCCCGATCCATAAACCCCCCTTTCGTTCCACCGAAACAGATCGCTCGGTGCTCTTCGCAAGGACTTCATTCCTTACCTTCTCCTCCAGCTCAGAACTTACCGTTCCGGAGGTCTTAGAAGTATCAGTTATACGTATAACCTGATTACCTGAGCCTTTGATAAGCACTTTTGAAGCTTTCCCGATAAAACCCTCCTGCAGGGAGAATTTGAATGTATCGGTAGGAAAAATGCTCAACTGATAGCTATGTCCGCTGGAGTCTATCAGGTATTCAAAGCGCTCGAACTGATTGTGTTCCAGCACCCGGCTTTTACTATTGGACTGCTCCTTTAAAGCTAAGCGCGCTTGTTGCCGATTCATCAATTTGCTGCTATGGCAAGCAGCACCGCAGAATATGATCAGAGCCATAGCTCCGAATTGAATTAGTGTTTTCATTTGCTGTTTTTATTTTGTCAGACAGGGTATCTGATCCCTGCGTCATTCTGGCGAAAGCCCAATATCATTAAGTGATCGTTTTAAATACTTAATATATAGTACTTTGTAATTATCCAGGTATAATTATTCCGTGTGTTTTCAAATTTATACCGCTCATAGCCGCGGAGGCCTATTCACTTTTTCCTTGATGAAAAAGTAACCAAAAAATCAAGACAAAACGAAGCTCCCACCACTAGAGGCCATACACCCGGCCCGCCGTTTTGTCCTCCCAGCGCACAGGGAATACATATTCATTCAAATTAATTTCTCTTTATTAAGATTTGAAGGTTGCTAAGATTAACGTTAGAGGTTTAGGAATATTCATCCATCAACGGCTGCGTACAGGGCTATTAAAGTCGGTGCTTTGGCAAAGCTGAATTTACCGCCCTGTCCAATGCCGCAAAAAAAAGTATATGAATGTGCTTGCGATGGCGAAACAACTATGATATCCTGCTAATGACACCAAATATTTTTATTTTACGCGGCGCTAGCAGCCCCCATAAATAACCTTTATTCCGTCCCGATAGCCATCCGGAGTAGGTGCAGCAAAATTGTCTAGGCCTAAGCAGAAACCATCAAAGCATAGCTCTTCTTGCCTCATACCTCAGGCCTCATACCTCATTCCCCATACCTCGCCACCCGATAAACCGACCTAACCTGCCTCCGCTTCCGGTACACCCCATCCCCTTCCCTGCTGCCTGGATCATTGGTATTGCCCTCCACTGTGATTAGCCAGTCACCTAACCATTGATCCACAAAACCCACATGGGCAATACGCTTTTTATCGGTAAAATAAATGCCAAAAACATCCCCTGTGCGTGGAATCAGCGCTTCACGCTTATCAGTTCTGAATAATTCCTGCTTCCTGATTCCCGGTTCGTTGTAAAGGTTTTCATTCTTCTTCCAAATCACTCTATTCTCGGGAAACAGGGCGGGCGACCAGCCTGTCCTGGGATTATCGACATCGGCCTGCCCTAAAACCCAGCAGACAAAAGCTGCACACCAGGGGTTTCCTTTCGGAAGGCCGACGTAGCGGAGGTATGTTTCTATTGCTGGTCCTGAATTTGATTGCTTTTCGCGTACACCTATCTGGGAAGTATAAATCAGGCGAATTTTATGCTGCACAGTATTGCTGAGCTTAATTGTGCTGTTAAAAGGAACGGATTGCACTTGTGCATTACTGCCCTTTACTACGCTGAGACATAGCATGTAAAAGACAGACAATATGATTCCAAGCAGGATCAATGTGTCGGGATTTGGTTTGAATCTTTTCATGATCGCTGGTATTAATGAGTGAATACTTTTCCGATGTAAGAGCTGTCAGAAAAGGCTTTTCCATTGGCTGAACGATAAGCCAGCCATACCTGAATTTCGTGGCCTATAAAAAGCTGCGGTATGCGGATGGTACAAAATTCATCGTCCCGGCGAATGCCTGAGTCAAGTTCATACCAAAATTCGTTCAGCGCACTGCAGTGGATCAGTGGCCATAATACATCCCCTCCATCCTCATAGCCGGGATTAGCAACAATCCAGCTAAAGTCCAGTTCATTTGTCCCTGCGACATAGTTCATGCTGCAATAAGGCCTTTGCAGATTACCACGAATCAGAGTGATCCTGGAATAATCAAGTTCAAAGTCCGGATATTCACCCCGGATCGCATCCGAATAGATTGGACCGAAGACCATTTTCATCCCTATTTTCTTAGGGTTTATTTTCCGGTAAGATTCATTGATCACCCTTATTAGTGGAAAAAGGAAACCTGAGACCAAAGAGAATTTTGCCCTTTGTATCAATTGTTTTTCGCTTGGAGCTTTTCCTGATTTCTTTGCTAAGCTTCTTATATAGGTTTTCCCGTTTAGATTACAGTAGATTTTATCCCCTATCCTGCCGGATATCGGATATAGAATGCCTGATTGTTGTGCCATGATTTCTGAATTTTTGTTAATGATTCATTAAATAAGCGCTGCCAGTACCAGAATGAATGCATACAGTATCAGCAAATAAAAGCTGAGGTAGATGATCACTTTCTGCCCTGTTCGCATGGATCTGAAATTACTTTCGAACTGCTGTTCTGAATATTCTGCAAACACAGGCCAGATCACTTTGATAAGCCACCAGGTCAGGGCTTTAAATACCAGGATGGCTATAGCCGCCAGGATAACTGCACTGATAATTCCCGGATCAATGGCTGCAGCGCTAACATCCAGTTGACGGATAAGGTATGGGAACAGGAAAAAAACAGTTATTAAAATTATAATGCCCATAAATTCCTTTCTTAAAGGAAAAAACAAGGGTTGCTGATATTTTTGAATGAGTTTCATTTTTATTGGTTTTTAAGCTTGATGAATTGACCGGATCAATTAGTACCGGTCTTTATTTGTTTTTGCGAGGCGAGCGAAGCAATCTCAAATCCGATTGCTTCGCTGCAGCTCCCGCAAAGGAGGATATTGATACCCCCCTGTTTACTTAAGCCATAACAATTTCACCCGCATGAATGCTTGTGGAGAAGTTGGCTTTATCTGGTGTCATCGCAGCGACCCAGACCTGTAGTGTATCCCCTGAAAATGAATCAGGAACCGCAATGCTGACCATTGCTGCACTTCGGTTCACTGCGTTTTCAAGGCTGTACACGAACTTCGACTTAGCCGCATTGTACATCAGGATTACAACCTTATCTGTTTCTTTGGCGGTACCGATTCCGGTATTATTCTGCCAGACAAAATTGATCTCCCCCGCTTCAGTCGACGAACCTACCATGTTCCAGATCCCTTCCAATGAACCCTTACTGAACAACACTTTGGTGTAGTCGAGTTCAAAGTCGGGATAGGTCCCGGTGATTGCCTCGGCAATAACATGAGCAATGGCCATGTTAAATCCGGTTTTCTTAGATGCCTGAGTTCTAAAGCCCAGGTTGATCAATGATCCGACCGGGCCGAGGAAGCCATTGGCAAAGCCGAACTTAGCACGTTGCACGAGCTGAAGATCCGAGGGTGCCTTGGAGGATGGTCTTGGAAGACTCCTCATGTAGTCGATCCCATTCCAGGTGCTTCCGATGATATTTCCGACCTTGCCGGAGAAACCACCCATTAGTCCTTTAATGAATTTTCCCATAATTGATAAATTTTTAAAGTGAAACATTGAATTACTTGTGTACCGGTACAGCACAAACTTGAAGAGAAGTGGTTAGTCGACAAAAAAATGACCGAAATTGACCGAAATTGACCGAAAAACCGGTCAAAATCTGACACAGGTGTATACCAACATTAGGTTTTGTTCGTACCTTCTTCGTACGATGTTCGTACAAGACCCCCTCCAGACCACCGCCAGGGCACTCTTATACGAACATGGTACGAACATGGACACTACTTGGTACGAACATGGTACGAAGATGGTGTAATGTTATTTCAGGAAATGATTTCTTTTACTGTAGATATCGGGGGCATAGTAGAGTTTGCCTCCCCCAACAGGGTGGGGAACCAGATCGCCTTTTTTACGCCTGCGGTAAAAGGTGCTGGTACTGATGCGCAATATTTTCATTACTTCAAGAGAGTCTATCCAGAGGGCCGGATTATGGCCTTCAATAGCCAATGCAAGCTCATCGAGAAATCGCAGGATCTCTTCCTGCTTTGTCCCGATGATATCAAGCTTCCGGTTTATATGTTCAAGATCTGACATTAGGATACAATTGCAGCACAAATGTCAATACTCAAACTAAAAAACTTACTCATATTCACTCATAAAGTATGAGTAAGGGAAAAAAATCGCATGAGTAATTCACTCATATTCACTCATATTCGCCCATTGCACACTAATAAACCAATTATTGATTATCAGCTTTCTTTGGCCAGTAATACCAGGTTAGTAATGCAAATGGAAGGAGGAAAATAAGTAATAAAGGAATATCTACAGTATGATCAGGTCCAAATCCCGCGTAGATACCCTCGTAACTGACAATAGCTATCCGATAGGCCTGCTCAAGAAGCAGCACAACTATAATAAAGAGTAAAAAATATAAGGAAAGGATATTCCAGGGCCAAATCTGTTGGATCAATTCCCATCGGCCTGCTTTTACTTTTGGTTCAGGTGTTTCAGCATCGAAATCAGCAAATCCATCAATGGCCTTTATTTTATTTAGCAATTCATCGCTGAACTTAACTTTCCCATTCTCAATCCATGAATAACCCGACTGGGTCATATTCATTTTGGCGCCCATGTATTCCTGATCTAAGCCAAGGAATTTACGCCTTTGATACAGTTTCTCTTCGAGTTTTTTGGGGTTCATAGCCTTACATTTTTTTAATAAGGATCAAAAACTTATTGAGTATTGAGCGGCCTGCACGCCGGAATTAAGCCCAGGTATTGTTTTTCCTGGTTTACGACTAGTGTGATAAATTGAAACAATAAAAACTACCCCGGTATCCGGATAAAATTAATATACAATAAGATATGGAAATACATCTATTTTACTTTCTCTGTATTGTAGGTGTTTACACTAATTTACGAAATGAAATGGAAATCTTAAATTTTCTAATAAAGGAATCATTAGTGTCCGGGGAAATTTTTTATTAAGGTTTAGCCCGGCAGCAGAATTGAAACTCTTGCTATATTTAGGAAGAGGGTATTTTCTTAATGATTGAATTATTTTAATCTCGGGTATAGAATTATCACTCAATAGGGCCCGCCTTCAGGCGGGTTGTAATCGGAGTGATTCAATTCGGGCCAGTCCGAACGGAGTTCATCCGGGCGGGCTTCAGCCCCACATATAGCAGGTTAGAAAATAACGTAAACCGGTGCTTCAGCGCCGACAACATTTAATCGGGCTGAAGCCCGATGCGGGTGTTCCGGTATAAACGGATTATTTTGGGCTGAAGCCCGGAATATCCCCCTTGTATACCCCGCTTAAAAGCGGGGCCTATTGAGCGAGTGCGCTAACAGCGGGGCTTGCTTTTTGAAATCAGGAAATAAAATCGTTTACGATACTTTTTAAAAGGATATTTTTAAACATTTTATTTTAACCGGACAACAATGATAAAGGAATCAAATCATTGTTCTCCGGTTAAAATTAAACTTCTAGTCAAATACACTAGCAATAAATTAAAATGGGAATTTATGGACGTTTTTAAAAGCATGCCCCCTGCTTTATCAAAATTATAGGATAAGCAAAATGAGGTTCGCCTATTGCTCTTTCGATTCGAAATTTTCTCTGTCGACCCCGAATAAGGCAACATATTTATTGATGACCCAGAATGGATCACATGTTTATAGAACAATTTTCAACGAAAAATCCCGACCTAGAAGGTGGTCGTATGTGGTAATGGTATACATAGGACCACCTTCGGGCAATGTCATTATTTAAGGATAAATTACGCGTTAATTACAAAGGAGGTTCTCGCTTTCGCGAGAATGACAACTCCTTGTGTGTCGAGAGGAGATTCCGGCTCAAGGCCGGAATTGGAGTCTTATCAATAGCTGATTTATACATCAAGAAGGCCTTTTTTCGGCACTCACTCCGATCCTGACGAATTCAGGATCTCCTCTACTATTTAATATTGAACTGTCATCGTGGCGGAGGCCACGACCCCCTTTTCTTCTTAAATAATGACATTGCCCCCGGGGTCGGTGAACGGTTTGTATGGTTTTTCTATAAACATGCGACCTCCTTCGG
>NZ_JAUYSS010000002.1 GCF_030695525.1 Daejeonella sp.
TGTGTGTGCCTTGAATGGTAAATATAGTTCTTTTAGAAAAGAATCCCCAGAGGGTGCAAGTCCCTTATGCACTGGAGTAACGTCCGGAAGCATTAGCAAGTCGCAAGGTGGTTTGGGGTGACCCAAGCACTGAAGTAAGCGAGACTGCAAACGTCTGCACTGACGAACAGAAACTGGATAAGAGGCATACTAGAGCGGATGAGATGGCACAGCATATCGAAGTCCAACGGTTACCAAAGCTCATTTATGTAGATTCAGCAGGAGTAGACTGAAGGGTATTTACCTTACCGAGGGAGGTCTTGAAAGCTACGGGTTAGCTATATCAAGAAGTCAGCCGAGGTCATAGTAGTTACAAGTAACGAGCTGCAAATAGATACTGCTGAGGACTCACAAAAGTAATGAAGGACTGAACGTTAAGATGTTCCAAATGCCGTAAGGATTCGCCAATGGTGAAAGCCTTACGATAAGCGGAACAGAGAAAACAAATGTTAGAAAAGATGATTGAAAAGGTAGTAAACAGAAAGAACATGCTGCGGGCATATCAGCAAGTGATGTCGAACCAAGGTTCGGCAGGCGTGGATGGTATGTCAGTAAAGGAACTGTCCGACCACCTGCATAAAAACAGGGATAAGATAGTTGCCGATGCATGCAATGGAAAGTATCTGCCACAAACCATCTTAGGGGTAGCAATACCCAAGAGCAACGGGAAGATCCGCCTGTTAGGCATACCAACGGTGACCGACCGTTGGCTACAACAAGCGGTACACCAGGCAATCATGCCGTTATTCGAGGCGGAATTCAAGAAGCACAGCTATGGCTTCCGACCTAACCGCAATGCCCAGCAAGCAGTACAGCAAGCACAAACGAATATCAATGAAGGCTATCAGCACATTGTTGATATAGACCTAAAGAACTTCTTCGATGAAGTGGACCATTGTATTCTGCTACAACTGCTGTATCGCAAGGTAAAATGCCCCTTGACGCTACGCCTGATACGCAAATGGTTGAGAGCACCCATTTTAATAAATGGCAAACTCAGCAAACGCAGAAAAGGAGTACCGCAAGGCAGTCCGCTAAGTCCATTACTATCCAATATCATGTTAGATGAACTGGATAAAGAACTGGAAAAGCAAGGAAACCGCTATGTACGCTATGCCGATGATTTTAGTATTTATACCAAAAGCAAAACCGCAGCTCGCAAAGTTGGTAACAGTGTTTATTTGTTCTTGAAGGACAAACTAAAACTTCCTATCAACAAAGAGAAGAGCGGCATCCGCAGACCCGTACAATTCGAGATACTGGGATACAAATTTGTACCTACGTATACCAAAGGCGAGAAAGGCAAATATCAACTGGTGGTAAGCGATAGGAGCTGGAAATCGCTAAAGCAGCGCTTGAAAACCATCACAAGGAAAACCACACCAAGTAGCTTTGAAGAACGCATCCACAAACTGAAAGAAGTACAAAGAGGCTGGCTTAATTACTTCCGAATGGCAAGTATAACAGGCAAACTCGGCGACACCGACAGTTGGTTGCGCAACAGACTAAGATACTGCATCTGGCACGACTGGAAGAAACCCGAAAGGAAACGGAGAAATCTTATTCGATTGGGAGTTGACAAAGACCATGCCTATGCGTGGAGTAGAACCAGAAAGGGAGGCTGGGCGGTAGCTCAAAGTCCTATTTTAGGAACTACCATTACTTTGAAACGACTGGCTAAGAAAGGGTACGAATCATTGCTCGAACACTACCAAAAAGTAGCTCCACATCTTAACGAACCGCTGTATACGAGAACCGTACGTACAGTGGTGTGAGAGGCGAACCGTGGGCTTTATGGCTCACGGCCGTCTACTCGATTGGTTCAGTATTTTATTAAAACCAAAGTTCTTGTTGTTTCAAAATCATTTCGTCAGCGACATCCTCATATTCTGATTTTTGTAGTAGGCTATATTTTTCTTTTAATTCTATAACCTTACAATTAAAATCTTCTCCATAAGTCTCCGCTAATCCCAAAATCATTTGAGAATTGCTTGGTTGATTGTGATTGATAAAGCTCATTATCTTATCAATATGTTCAACGTCTTGGTCCTGCTGGTTGGGAGAGTCGATAATTATTGGACAGTAGGTAGACGAAGAATATTTCTTCATTAAATGGAAAAATGTAAAATAATATGCAATCAACGCACGTGGTCTTGAACTTCCCGTTTCTTTGGATTCTATTTTAGTAGTTAATGCTTTATAATCATCTGTAATTAGAGAATGAATGTCTAACTTTTTAAGAAATGAAGACATTCTAGAAGTGTAAAAATCTAGGATTTCAGATTTTCTTTCTTTGCTTTCGAATGCCTTAAGTTTTTTCTCTAGTTTCTCCTTTTCTCGTGCATTTGAAATTAGTATTTCATTAAGTTCCGCATACCTTTCAGAAAAAATCGTCTTAACTTGATTCTTACCTGCATTATCAATAATATCCTTTAGTTTTAAGTCGCCTTTTTTTTCTGCTAAGATTTCATTTATCCTTGAGACTTCAGCTGTGACCGAAGAGAGTGAAGCCTTTTCATTTTCTATTTGAGCATTGACTAATTGAACATCTTTCATTAGCTCAAGCAATAAATCTTTACTTCTTCTTTCGTCTCTTGCAATTTCAAATCTTTCTGCAAATGAGTTTTCATACTCAGCACCACATGTTGGGCAACCAACTATTTCTGGTAAATCGTCAGAAGCAAATTTTAAGTCTTTATTACTTTCAAGTATTGCCTGTTTAACGATATTAATTTGTGCTTCAAATGAGGCCTGTAAGTGATATAAATCGTGAAGTTTGTTTTTCAGTTTTTCTTCTTTAGCCAACAAATTTTGAGATTCCGTTAATAATTCTACAATTTCTGCTTTAAAAGAGTCAACATCAATATTAAAATTGGTTTGAGCTAATTTTTCCTTGACTTCTGAAAGAATTTTCGAAGTTAGTTTTTTCTCTTTGTCTGTTTCTTCAATTATTTGAATGAATTCTTGAATTTCTTTTTTGGTAGTGAAATATTCATTTGGCCTTATTCCTGAATGATAATATATACTTTGATTTCGGTAATCCTTTATTTGTTGTAATTGTTTAAACGACTCCCAACTTTTGCTCCAACTTGAATCTTGGTCAACATAATAAGGTAGAAACAAGTATGCAGGAGGTGGTACTATAAACTCAGATTTCTGATTTTGGAAAAGTGGTTGAAAATTGAACAACTCCCCTAAATATGGACCTAGCTCGTTCGTGACGGAAGTAAACTTCTTTACTAGATCACCGTTCTCATTGTAAAAACCGAAAAGTTTCCCATCTCGCAAAATTGAATATTTTGTCCCATCAATTTCAAACTTCAAGAATGCAGAGACATTAGTATTTTTGAATTTCTGATTAAACAATGGTTCAGCTCCCAATGCCCAATAGATACTCTTAATTAAGGAGGACTTACCGGTGTGGTTTTTACCGTGAATCAGTGTTCTTTTCCTGTCGAATAGAACCTTTTTTGCCTTCTTTTCTTTTTGAGAAAGCAGCTGGATTTCCGATATGTATAAGTTTTTCATTCTCCTTTTTTCTAAGATTACGTACTAAATTTTTGAGACTTCCTTTATGATTCATTTATACTATTTATGATTAAACATTTAATGAAGTATTCTTCATAACTTTTGTTTGTTATGAGATTGAATATGTGGTTAATTATTCCAAGTAATCGGAGAGATTTAATATTATGATTTTCTTTGATTAGTATATCGCCAATTTCATGGCGTAAGTTTCTAAGTGGAATACTACTCGAATCTGTTATTAATCTAGCACACATCTCTCTCCAACCATTTTTAAATTTAATGAGTTCTAAATGGCTAATGCTGTCAAGTTCCAAACTTGCTTTTACTTCACTCCATTCTTCTTCTACACTTTTATATAATCCTGCCTTTTGTAAAAAAGCAATGAATTCTGACTTTGATAAACCTTTTATATTTATTATTTCAGAAAAATGTTTGAAAGATTTATCTCCAACAGTTTCGTTAGTTTTTCGTGTGATTTCCCTGAAAACTTGCTCATATGCTAATTGGGAATTTATTTTACTAGAGGGGTTTAGCGAGTTTATTAAAGATGCTAAGGCTCCAACACAATGAGTTGAACTTTCGGAATTACTCAAAGACGTTACCTTGAATTGACCAAGGTTTTCAAATTCGCTTATGGTGATTGTGTGCTCAGATTTAATCGTCTTATCACACTCGTTTTTGTCGTCATCACTTAGGTCATACGGTAGAATTTCAATAAGTGTTTTTGAATCAGTTCCACTTTTAAGATTCTTAAAACTATATGAACCATTCGATATAAAGGTCAACGATTTTACAGCGTCTTCAAATACTATTCGGTTCTGGTAAAGTTTCCCAATTATGGAATTCTTTCCATTTGGTTGTGTAGTCAAATCTTTTATTGTCCAATTTCCTTTGTCCTTAGATTTTATCTGTACACATTCCAAGTCCTTTAAGCTGCTTGAAGAATTGGAAATAATTAGGTCTTCATGAAAGTCAAAAAGAAAGAGATAGTCATCTCTGAAATTATGTTCCTTGATTAGAATATACAAGGATAAGTCCTTCTGGAATTGATATTTTCTAGAAGTTTTTGAGCCTGATTCTTCTCTCGGTTTTGTGGTTAATATCTTGGTATCTATGTTCATTTTTTATATTGAGCCCGCCAAATTCGGTTGTATTATAGCATGTTTCTCAACCCACCTCCTTCATCGCTTCCTTAAAACTACCTGCAATCTCCTGAGCAGTCATCCGGTTCATGGAGATATTCACTTTTAAGTTAAAGCCTGTTGAGTCTGGTGCAGAAAGACGGATATTGCGCTTGGCAAGTGCATCCGAAAAACGTTTCTTATCAATGTTTTTGAGGTCCAGGTGCACAATGTGTGAGCCATTATTGTATTTAACAATTTTACAGCGCTCATCTTTCTGGATCTCGGTAAACAGATACTCTGCTTTTTGCCAGGCACTTTTATATTCCTCTATCCATGAATCAACATAGTGCAGAGCCACCGCAGCGAAAGGCCAAACTGCCGGAATTCCGGCACCAAACATTCTGCGTTCATGGAATAGGTCGTGGGTAAATTCTTTTGAACCTGCCAGAACGGCCCCGCTGGCTGCATTAAAGCATTTGCAAATGGATGTGAAGGAGGTGTCGAACATGGCTCCGTATGTTGCGGGATCAATTCCGGTATGAGCTGCTTGTACAAATAGCCTTGCCCCATCCAAATGGGTTTTAATATCATTTGCCTTGGCATAATTCGTAATGGCTTTCATGTTTTCGAAAGCAAACAAGGTATCCTGTTGCCTGCGCACCGGACTTTCGATACATATTACCCCAACTTTTAAGGCAACTCTTCCTTTTGCTGTTTTGCCGACCACTTCTTCAATCTCGGCCAGGGTCATTTCTGTGGTATTCAGTCCGAGGGGAATAAGGTTCAATGCACTCAGGGTCTGGCAACCATCGCCGGTATCCTGATAGATATGACTTTGTTCCTGTAAAATTACTCTGCGGTTGTTGCCGGCCAGACGTCTCAATGCCATATGGTTTGCCAGTGTACCTGTAGGCATAAAAACCGATGATTCTTTACCCATAAGTTTGGCAAATCTGTTTTCCAGTTCCTCCACCACACCACCGTTGGAATAAAAGTCGGTTTTGATTTTACCCTCGTCAGCAAGTTTCATTAATAACTCGCCATATTCTTTCGGACTCAATGGCACGCCATCATTTACGAAATCGACAGTTTTGCCTGCAAGCGCTGCTGTTTTTTGTGGAATTTCTCCGCCATATACGTCAGATTGTACGGCTGTTGCGGCAATGATACTGCCTAGTTTTACAAAATCTCTTCTGTGCATCGGATTATTTTTATGGTTTTGGTAATACTAAATATCTGATTTTTTGACGAGCAAGTGAAAATAATTAACAGTCATTATCTCTGGCTTAAACTTTAAGACAAACAAGGAGTATCATATCTAAATTAACTTGTACTCGAAATAATATTAAAAAAACCACATAGAAACATAGGATTTTATAGCTTCTAACTTACATTTTAGACACAGATAGCCTTGAAGCTTCGCTTCAATCTATGTGTTTAGATTTTGAGCCTTAGTTTTTTATATATCGAACTCACGTTAAATTATGCATATAAGCCCACAAAATTCCTAGTAGGCCTAAAATGAACTGATTAGACTACATCCCTTTGGCTTTAAGCTTTAAGCTTTCTGCTTTAAGCTTATTACACTTCCTCCCAATATGATTCCTCCACCGTCCCCCAAAACTTTGCTTTAGGTTCCAGGTCAAGATAGGGGTAAGTAACTTTTGAGAGAAAAAGTCCCTGAGGGTGTGCAGGCAATATTTTTGAAGGGATATTTTTGGAGATCAGATGGCTTTCAAATTCATCCACACTCAGGTTACCATCGCCGATTTCAATAAGTTTACGAGCTATAATGCGGATCATCCTGCCCAAAAAGCGGTTGGATGAAATGCGGAAACGAATTCTATCGCCATTGCTGTTTGTGTACAAATTGGCGGCAGAAACATGGCAGATTGTATGTTCGTTTTTATCTGGTGATTTGCAGAATGCACGATAATCTTCGTATTGCGGAAGTAAGGCTACCGCTTTTTTCATTTGCCTGAGATCGAAACTCTGTCTCAGGTAAAGGGAACTGCTATCGCTCAGGAAGGGGTCTTTATAAGTATGGATAAAAAAATCATAAACCCGTTGAATGGCATCAAAGCGGGCATGCGCTTGAGCTTCCATCGGGATAATATCAAAGAGTGCAATATCATCCGGAAGTATGCGGTTTAGCCGGAAAAAGAGATCGAAATTCCAGACTTTTTCTATATCCATGTGGAAGAAGTACTGGCTGGCATGTACCCCTGCATCAGTGCGGCCACAGCCGTAAATTATAATGTTTTGTTTAAAGATCCGGCTAAGGCTGTTTTCTAAAACCTCCTGCACACTCAGCTTATCAGGCTGTCTTTGCCAGCCGAAATATTTGGTGCCCTTATAGCCGATATGAACAAAATATCTCAATTGCAAGCTTTATTCTGCTAAGCTAGTAAATCGAATTTAATGGCCGGCAAACCCGTGTTGTTTAAATTATTAGTAATTTTGTAATTCATACATGACCGGTTCCTTAATTAAAGATTTTAAACCGGATAAATAAGAAGAAAATGAAGACTATCGTTATAATTGGAGGAATAATCCTTGCCGGTGCGACTGTAATTGCAGTTATGATGGACCAGCGTAATGAAGCAGCGAAACCTGCTATTACCACCCAGGGAACTCCGGCAATCCCTTCTCAAGGTAGCGGGGATAATCCGAGCCTTAATCCGGCACACGGTCAGCCCGGGCATCGATGTGATCTTGCAGTAGGAGCTCCCCTGGTTAACACAGATGGGAATCCTATACCTGCTGCAAATCCTCAGAATATTCAGGCAACACCGGCTTTGCCATCGCCCGTTCCTGCAGGTTTAAAGATTAACCCTGCGCACGGTCAGCCTGGGCACAGGTGTGATATTCAGGTGGGAGCACCGTTGTAGTGCGGGTCAAGCCCGCACTGACAGGGTCCAGCGCGTAATCACAGGCAGTGGATCAAGCCCAATGCGACACCTGGATAATAGGCCAGAAATGTTTCACAATATTAATAATTAACCACTTGTCACTGCGGCCTTGAGCCGCAGAGCTGTTTCGCGAATTGCGAATTAAAAAACATTTGATTATCTTTCTGGTATGAAAGAGCATAAGGGCATGCGCCCTCAAGATATTGTAGTCCTTTTGAAACTTATTATTGATTCTGATCAGGAGATTCGGATTAAAGATTTATCCTCAAAACTTTATATTTCCGCCTCAGAGGTTAGTGAATCCTTAAATCGATCGGCGATTTCGGGACTGCTGAATCCTCAGAATAGATCAGTAAACCGGGAAGCTTTTCTGAAGTTTTTAGAATTTGGGCTACCCTATGTTTTCCCGGCACAGCTTGGACCAGTAATGCAGGGAATGTATACTGCCCATTCTGAATCATCCCTTTATTTAAGTTTCTCAACCGAAGAAAAGCTGGTTTGGGCTGATAACCAGGGAAAAGAGCGGGGGCAAACTATTTTGCCGCTTTATCCATCGGTGGTCAAGGCGGTAAAGAAGGATAGAATATTGTACAAGCTACTTGCCTTATGTGATATTATCCGCATTGGTAATTCATCCGACAAAAACAAAGCTATCTGGCAATTAAGAGAGGTATTCCAATCCAAAGTTTCCATTTAATTAAGCCCTTTTCCCTTTAGGCTTTCGCTTTTTTAATTTTAAGAACTGATATTTGTAAGAATCATATTAGCAATGAATAAGCAGGTCACTGAGCAGCCACAAAGCTTAGCTCTAAAAGACAAAAATACCATTTCAGGAAAGACCGTTTATCCGATTCTAATTGCGATCAGTATTTCCCATTTATTGAATGATGCTTTACAATCTATTATTCCAGCAATTTATCCGGTAATAAAAGATACATTCAGTCTGAGTTTTGCCCAGATTGGTTTAATTACTCTTACATTTCAGTTATCAGCCTCCATTTTCCAGCCTTTCGTGGGTTTATATACCGACCGTAAACCTCAACCTTATTCTCTTGCTATCGGGATGGGATTTACGCTTGTAGGGCTTATTTTATTATCCCGGGCAGCGAGTTTTGACATACTGATTCTTTCGGTTGCAATGGTGGGTATTGGTTCATCTATCTTTCATCCGGAGGCTTCCAGGATGGCTCATATGGCTTCTGGTGGCCGGCGTGGATTGGCTCAGTCTATCTTTCAGGTGGGAGGCAATTTTGGCAGTTCTATTGGACCCTTGCTAGCGGCCTTAATAATTGTTCCATATGGTCAGTCAAATATTATCTGGTTCTCTGCGCTTGCGCTGCTCGCGATTATTTTATTGATTAATATAGGAGGATGGTATAAACGTAAGATCAGGATTAAAGCGAAGCGACCTGAAAAAGTAGTTGCCCATGTACAGGTACTTCCTAAAAAAATGATAATTTTTTCTGTGCTGATTCTACTGGTACTGATCTTTTCTAAGTATATCTACCTCACCAGTATGACCACCTACTATACTTTTTATGTGATCCATAAATTTGGAGTTTCGGTTCAGGATTCCCAGGTTTATCTATTTGTTTTCCTTTTTTCGATTGCGGCCGGGACAATCATTGGCGGGCCTTTGGGCGATAAATTTGGCAGAAAATATGTGATTTGGGCTTCAATTCTGGGTGTTGCACCTTTTTCCCTTTTGCTGCCCCATGCCAATCTTTTCTGGACTATAATGCTGACTATTCCAATTGGAGTGATCCTTGCCTCTGCATTTTCTGCCATTCTGGTATATGCCCACGAACTTTTCCCTGGAAAGGTTGGGATGGTATCCGGACTCTTTTTTGGCTTTGCTTTCGGAATGGCTGGAATCGGATCTGCAGTTCTGGGAGGAATAGCCGACCGAACAAGCATAGAGTATGTCTACCAGCTCTGTGCTTTTATGCCTCTGATCGGTCTAATTACGGCTTTTCTGCCAAATATTAAGACCAAGTCCTGAGTTTTCAGGCTAAGGCTGAGGCAAGGTTAAAGCTGATAAAAAAGCGGGTTCCCTTACCGGGCTCGCTTTCAAAGCGTATGTTTCCGTTTTGAAGTTCTGTAAATTCCTTGCAAAGTGAGAGACCCAAACCCACACCTTTTTCATTTTGTGTGCCAAATGTAGATTTTACTCCCAAAGAGAAGAGATCTTTCTGCATTTCGTATGGAATACCCCTCCCGGTATCACTAATTGTGATCAAACAGATATTACCTTCTATCTTTGCCTCAATTCCAATCTGCCCGCCCGCTTCAGTGAATTTTACAGCATTATTTACCAGATTTCTGATCACAAGCTGAAGCATATCCCTATCGGCTAAAACCATGATCGATTTATTTATATTCTCCTCAATCTTTATATTCTTTTCAATTGCAATAGATTGCTGTGCCCTGATAGCAGGTAATATCGATTCTTTAAGATTTACCGGAAGGAGGTTGACACTTACCCCTTCCATTTGTGTTTTACTCCAGAGAAGCAGATTACTGAGCATTTGCTGGGTGTTTTTTGTTTCATTGAGGAGGCTGGCTTCGATTGATTTCCGGTCAATTTCATCAGAATTTAGCTCCGAGAGGATTTCCAGGTAATTCTGAATAGAACCTAGTGGTGACCTCAAATCATGAGCAAGAATAGATAGGAGTTTGTTCTTAGTTTCATTGGATATTTTCAGCTCTTCAGCTTTTTCTTCTGCCACAATTTTTTCTTGATGGTAGCTTTTTCGAATATAAGTTGTAGCAATAAAAATGAGTAAAGCGGTTAGAATATAAGTCGATGCGATATCTGCATACTGTAGAAATAGATTAGGATAACGATGCTCAATCAGTGTGGGGTTATGGTATGATGAATACAGCAGAACCATAACTTCCAGGATGTTTAATGCCAGCCAAAAAGGATATTGATTTTTGGGAACCACTACAGTTATCAGGAAAATACAGAGCAGAAATAACATCAGTCCCGGGCCGTTGATCCCTGAGTTGAAGTAAAAATTTGTCACAAAAAGAGCATTTGCCAACAGCCCAAAGAGTATTATACTGAGCTTTAATTTATTATATACCCGGGATAGGAAGTATAAAAGCAAACCAGTAAGCTGAACAATGCCCATCAAAATAGCAAGTTCGTAAAATCCATAAAAGATATTAATAGGCAGACTTGTAATCAGAATAATAGATGATATGAGACATATCGTATGGAAAATACGTGCCTCGAGCGGGAAGTCTTCTTTAGGACCTATTAAATTGATTATATATTTTTTTACGCTATCTGCTCTCAAAACAAGTTTTTTAATCAATGGCATCTAATGAACAATTCTAATCAATTTACTGATAAGCAAGTGATAAAATTTTTTAATTCGATCAGTTTGTATTGAAAATTGTCTGAACAAATTGTCTGAAATTGTTGATTGTTTATAAGATAATATACTCCTAACATCATGTTCTTTTTTACTGATTACATTCGAATTTATATACGTGATTTTATTAAAAATTAAGTTTAGATTTATTTGGATGAATAATAACAGAAGAAATTTTATCAGAAATTCAGGATTGGTAAGTCTTGGCTTTCTGGGTTTGAGCCAGTTTGCTGCCAATGCAGCTGCCTTAGGATTTATTGAAGAAGGTAATTTTCTGCGCAATTATGGCTCATTAACCCACCGGCAGGGTGATATTTTGAGCTTACCTAAGGGCTTTACAGCAAAAGTGATATCCCGGAAGGGGGATCTAATGAACGATGGGTTTTCAGTCCCCGGAGCTTTTGATGGGATGGGTGTTTTTAAATGGAAAAATAATAAAACCATTCTGATCAGAAATCACGAACTCTCGCCCGGGGCAATAGCAAACGGGCCATTTGGTAATAATAATGAACTGCTTCATAAAGTCAAAAGAAAGGATGTATATGATTTCGGGAATACTGAGAGTTTCTGTTATGGCGGGACAAGCACCATGGTCTATGATGAAAAACTGCAGAAAGTAGAGCTCGAATATTTAAGTTTAATTGGTACAGTAAGAAATTGTGCAGGAGGTATTACTCCATGGAATTCCTGGATTACCTGCGAGGAAAGCACACTGATAAAAGGTGGTGAAAAGGGTAACCTTGAGCTGGACCATGGCTATAATTTCGAAATTTTTGCTTCAGATAAGGTCGGTCTAACCGCACCAGTACCAATCAAACCTATGGGTCGTTTTGTGCATGAAGCAGTAGCGGTTCATCCTTCTAAAGGCATTGTTTATCAGACCGAGGATACCGGAGACAGCCTTTTTTACCGCTACCTGCCCAATAAGTTTGCCGATCTGCATAAGGGTGGCAAATTGCAATGTATGGTCATATCTGAATGGGCAAGTGCAGATACCAGGAATTGGGAGAAATTGAACACTGATAAATTTCCACAAAAGAAAAGCTTTGATGTACACTGGATTGATCTGGATAATGTTGAGGCTCCTGATGATGATCTTCGATTAAGAGGCTATAAGGAAGGTGCGGCCCGATTCGCCCGTGGAGAAGGGATTTGGTATGGTAAGAGTGAACTATTTTTTGCCTGTACAAACGGAGGGCATAAAAGTTACGGGCAAATTTTTAAATACATTCCAAGTAAGTACGAAGGTCATGAACGTGAACGCGAATCACCCGGAAAATTGGAATTATTTCTCGAATCCAATGATATAGATACATTTCAGAGTTGTGATAATCTCACTATAGCTCCATGGGGGGATGTAATCATTTGTGAGGATAAGTCGGATGCAAGAATTATTGGAATTACTCCCGAAGGTAAGACTTATGTCATTGCCAAAAATGTAGGATACCCCAAATCAGAATTTGCAGGCCCGGTATTCTCACCTTCAGGCAAGACCTTGTTTGTAAATATTCAGTCCCCCGGACTAACCCTGGCAATAACCGGTCCCTGGAATACATATAGTTAAGGGAATAGTTAATAAGACAGAAGCTCCGGCAAATTTGCCGGAGCTTCTGTCTTATGTGAAAACGGGTTTATTTCCCTTTAATCCAAACCGAAATATCATTGATCAGATCCGGATTAACGTTTGCCGGTGTGCGGTACTGGGCACCGGTTCCTTTTTCCTTTTGGGAAGATAAGAGGTGGTTTAGATCCGGATAAAGCTTAAATGAGGCATTTTTATTTGCTGCCAGTGTGGTCCGCCAGATATTAAAATCCTGCACAGAAACCTGAAAGTCATGCGCTCCCTGAAGGATAAGAATGCGGTTTTTAATTCTTTTTGATGTGGCCAGCTGATCATAATTATTCAAATCTATCCAATAGGATGCCGGTGCACCGAGTATAATCGAATCAGGAGCGATGTCGCCCAGTTTAAGAAGTCTTGACCGGTCTATTTCATTAGATGATTCAATAAATTGCTGCTTACCTGCGGCAGTGGTATCACCGGATGCTTTATAGATGAAAATATTCTGTTCTGCAATCAGATCAGATAGTTTTCTTGCCGGAGCAGCTGCCAGGATAATCCCATTCAATGATGGAGCAAGAGTGGCAATTCTTGGTGCCAGCATACCTCCAAGGCTATGCCCTAAGAGGTAAATCTGGCTTTTGTTTACACCTGGAAGGGTACTTGCCAGAGTAATTGCACTCAATGCGTCGTCAATTGTTTCTTCTTTAACGGTAAATGCTTTATTAAAGGATCTTGGGTAAACCATGCTACGTTTTACATAACGGATACTCCCGATTCCTTTAGCTGCCAACCCTGCCGCCAGATCTTTAAAAGGTTTATTGGGCCCAACAGTTTCATCCATATCAGAGGGGCCTGAACCATGAACCATTATAACTACAGGGAAGCTGGTTAAATTTTTCGGACTGGTAAATATACCGGCCATCTGGCCATCTTCAAATTTTATGCTGATCTCTTTCTCTGTATAAAGTGTTGTATCTGCATAAGCCGGAGCAGCGTATTCGGCTTCAGTTGCTACAGGTGTAACAAAGAATCCCAGCAGTTTTTCAGATTTATTGAATACAAAAGTGAAAGTTTGAGATCCCTTTGAGAATCCGCAAGTCAGAGTAACCTCAAAATAATCACCCTTAACAGAGTTCTTGGCACCATCTACAGATTCATAGGTTCCAAGGCTGTTTCCAAGTCTGAGCCAGAATAGCTTTAATTCATCTGCAGAGATTTGGCCTTTTACGCTCTCATCAAAAAAGCCATGTGCCTCCTCAAAATTACCCTTATCCATCGTGTCGAAAAACGAATCGGCACGGTTGATCAGATTGACAATGCTTTGGGCAAAGGTGATCTGACTTATAAATAACAGTACAAAAAGGATCTTAAATGATTTCATCAGTTTAATAAATTTCTATTTCAGGCTCGAAAGATAATAAAATTAAGGTTTAAAGGACACAGAATAAAATCCAGACAGGCTTTGCATGGTATCTGAAAAAACACCTTGTTTGGAATATACTATTTAATGATCGGGTTTAAGATGCTTTTCTGGGTGGTATGAGAGTTTCTTTAGTTGGGATACCTGCTGTTGAGTACATTCCAGATGTAAACAGGGTTTTCGATTGTTCTCCTCAGGTTTTATTTCAATGTCTTTATTTCGGATTAACAAACTCATTCAATTCAATATCAGGCATTTAGGTTTACATTTCGATTCCAGCGGAAGCTGGAATCTCCTAACCACCAAACAACCTTTGTCATTCCCGCGAAAGCGGGAACCCCATATTCCACACAGCGATTTTAACCCATAGAGTCTAAGTGGACTCTTAAATAATACAATGAACCTCTATCACTGGCCGGTATCCGCTACAATCGGGTTTATCAACAAACAGACCTGCTATTATGAAGAATCGATCCTATTCACATCGAAAGAGGGTTGAAATTTTTTTTCATCCGGCATAGGGGTAAAAGTTCTTTTACCTGTCTCATCCCAAATATTAAAGAAATGAACATAAAAATGAACAACTATTCGGGCTATGCAAAATGGATTTTTGTCTTAGCCATTATAGCATTGAGCTTTACTGCTAATGCTCAGAAAGTACAATCTGATAAGGTTAATATAGGATTTGCCTACCCGATCAGTACCAATGGAACACATGCCGCTGCAGACACCAATTATTTCTCCCTGAATATAATTGCAGGGGTTTCTGCCGCAGAGAGAGGCTTTTCGTTTGCAGGAATATCCTCAGTTGTAAAGAATGATGTAAAGGGGATCATGTTTGCAGGTTTTTCCAATCATGTAGGTAAAGGGGTAGAAGGGATGATGTTTGCCGGCTTTATGAATAGCTATTTCGAAGCAAAAGGGATGCAATTTGCCGGCTTTAGCAATATTTCTAAAGGCAAAGTTACAGGCGCCCAGTTCTCCGGCTTCTTAAGCAAAGCCACGGATGTGCAGGGTGCGCAGTTAGCGGGTTTTGCAAATGTAGCAAGAGATGTAACCGGGCCGCAGTTGGCAGGTTTCAGTAATGTTTCACGTAAAATAACAGGCTCACAGTTTTCTGGTTTTATTAATACTGCAGGGGATGTAAAGGGCTCACAGTTTGCAGGTTTCATTAATGTTGCGAGAAAAGTAAGCGGGGTACAGGCTGCAGGCTTTATCAATGTTGCCGACAGTAGTGATTATCCCCTTGGAATCATCAATATTATCAGGAATGGAGAAAAAGGCATCGGAATTAGCATTGATGAAAATGAGACTGGCTTGCTCTCATTTCGCTCCGGCGGTAAAATATTGTACGGAATCATTGCTGCCGGATATAATTTCAGAAATAAAGAAGAGGTATATGCCTTTGAAGCAGGTTTAGGTGCCCATTTTTTGAATACTTCAGTTTTCAGAATGAATGCTGAAATAACAACCCAAACACTCGAAAGCTTCAAATCTGGTGAATATTTCAAATCCTCAGTTCGCTTAATGCCATCCTTAAGACCGGTTCGGGGGCTGGAGCTATTCGGCGGACCGGTATTCAATTATGTGAATACCAATACAACCGAAGGCAGGGCGATTACAGATAAATACATCCGCACCTGGGAGAATCGTTGGGGCAATAATTTCGAAGGGATCTACATCGGATTTAATGCCGGAATTAACTTCTTATTCTAATTTAAATACAATAAAAATATTACATAAACGCCTAATTAAAAGAATTATAACAATTAAAAAATAAAAATCATGAGAACTACTTTATTTATTGCAATTATCAGTTTATTCTTTTTTTCATGCACCAAAGACAGACTGGTTGCTGATGGAAATATTATGACCGAAGTACGTAATCCCGGTACATTTACCGGGGTACACAGCAGTGGAGCTAACCCGATTAAAATTACCTATGGAAATGAATTTAAAGTTGAGATCAAGGGTTCAGGAAACCTGATTCCAAGATATAAAACCAGTATCCACAATGGAATATTGAACCTTGGTTATGAATTTGTGAATGTACGAAAAGATGATATCGAGGTTTTTGTCACTATGCCGGCAATTAATAGTGCATCAATGAGTGGCAGCGGGAAGCTGGATATCAATGGTAATTTCCCTGCACAAAATCTGTTTCGTTTAACGATAAGCGGTTCATCAAATACCAAAGTGAATGATGCTTTTAATGCGGATGAAGTGAATGTAACTATTTCAGGTTCAGGAGATGCTAATCTGGAGAAGATACTCAGTAATAATGGGGATGTTAAGATTAGCGGCAGTGGTGATGTACGCCTAAGTGTACAGAAGACGCTCAAGGTCAGAATCAGCGGAAGCGGGAAAATCTACTATACCGGAAATGCAGCGGTTGATTCCGAGATCAGTGGAAGCGGTACTGTTGTTAAATTTTAAGTGAAGGTCATTCGGATGGGATTAGTGATAATACCAAACACAGGGAAACCGCAGGCCGACTCTCCGCCTGGTTATTAAATCAGGCGGAGAGTTAATGTAACAATTTGGGGTATTTGAAAGTCTAAAAGGCAAAATCAGAGCGGAGCCTGCAATTGGAACAAATACACACAGGGAACAAAACCACCGGACTACAATATGATGATGCTGCTTTTGAACAATTGTTTAAAGCACATTTTAAGGCTTTGCATGCCTATGCCAGTATGATGCTGCATCAGGATAGTCATGCCGAGGAAATTGTTCAGGGAATGTTTTTGAAACTTTGGGAAAAACGCGGAAACCTGGATGTTCAGACATCCATAAAGGCCTATCTTTACAAATGTGTTCATAATGATTGCCTGAACTATATAAATCATAAAAAAATACAATTGAAGTATCAGGACCATGCTGTTTTTACGATGAACGGACAAGCCGGGAAAACCTCCGATAAGATTGAGCTGGATGAATTGCGGCTGCGTTTGAGGGAAGCACTGAATGAGCTACCTGAGCAATGCCGTACCATATTTCAGATGAGCCGTTTCGAAGAGCTGAAATACAGGGAAATTGCCGATCAGCTCGGTCTTTCGGTAAAAACCATCGAAAACCAGATGGGAAAAGCATTAAAAATACTTCGCATCAAGTTAGTTGACTTTTTGCCTTCAATAATACTTTTGTTTCACAGCGATTTTTTTAATTCCTGAACAGGATGAGCGACGATCTGTTAATAAAATATCTGCTTAGAGAAACAAGTCCGGAAGAGGATATTGAGTTGAGCCATTGGCTTGCTGAAGATTCTGAAAACCGAAAAGAATTTGAACGATTTGAGCTGATCTGGAACGAAAGTAAAAAGCTCGAACAGAATAGTACGGTCGACCCGGAGGCAGCCTGGGTTAAATTTAAAGAACAAATCCCTGCTACCGCCCCGAGGGCAGTTATCCGTCCAATTTCAAACAGATTTGGCTGGCTCCGTATTGCTGCCGTCTTATTTATTATTGCCGGGGCATGGTCATTCTATTTGATCCTTAGACAAAATGGATACAATACCATATCCTCAGGCCAAATGGTTCGAACAGAGGTTTTACCGGATGGTTCTGAGGTTACACTGAATAAGAATGCTGTACTTTCTTATAAAAAGGATTTTAAAGGAAATATGCGCAGCGTTAAGCTGGAGCAGGGTGAGGTTTTCTTCGATGTAAGTCCGGATAAAGCAAGGCCATTCATTATCGATGCCGACCAGGTGAACATCCGGGTATTGGGAACATCATTCAATGTTAAAAAGAATAGCGATCTCACTGAGGTGATTGTTGAAAGCGGATTGGTGAGGGTGAGTTTAAAAGACCAGCAGATCGAATTGAAAAAGGGTGAAAAAGTGCTGATAAAAGGTACTGAGGCCAAATTGCAAAAAGAGCTTAGCACAGATAATTTGTATAATTATTATCGCACAAATATTTTTGTAGCTGATAATACCCCGCTTTGGCGTATGGTTGAGATCCTGAATGAGGCATATGAGGTTAAAATCGAAATCGCCGATCCAAAATTGCGCGATTTGACCCTGAATACAACATTTAAGGGTGAATCACTCGATACCATACTTCATATTATTTCGGAAACCCTTAGAATTAAGGTTCAAAAAGAGGGTGACAAGATTATTTTAAATTAAGGGCAGATTGATGAAACTGAAGAGTCTGTTAATCATGCTTTTTATATGCTCTGGCTTATCCTTAAAGGCACAGCACTCTGCTGAAATTCCCAAATTATACCGGCGTATCACCATAAACGCAGATAAAAAGCCCCTGGCTGAGGTTTTGAACGAAATTAGCAGGAAAGGAAATTTTATTTTTTCCTACAGCGGTACTGTTTTTAATCCGGATAGCCTGGTCACATTGAATGTTAAAAATGAAACCGTTCGTGATATACTCGACCGGATTTTTCTAAACATGGCAGATTACCGTGAGAGTGCAAACTATGTAATTCTCCGATCTACGATCAGAAGATTTTCTATTCAGCCTGATATTATTAAAACGGATCAGCGGCATTACCTGATCAGCGGTCATGTAATTGATGAGCAAACAGGAAAAAAGGTTCCTGATGCGAGTGTTTATGAAAAACGCCTTCTGGAATCTAATCTGACCGATAAAGATGGATATTTCAAGCTGCGGATCAGGGGCAGCCACCAATCGGTTATTCTAACCCTGAGCAAGGAGTCCTACCGCGATACCAGTATGATGTTTCTCTCAACCGTGACCATTAAACCTGAGGGATATACCTATGAGGATGAGGAATATATGTCCTATGCCTCAAATATTGTCGAGAAACTTGGAATCGGAAGGTTTCTGGTCTCAGCAAAGCAGCAAATACAAAGTTTGAATATATCGGGATTTCTAACCAGCAGTCCCTATCAGGCCTCGCTGCTTCCGGGCCTAAGTTCACATGGTATGTTCAGTTCCCAGGTTATAAATAAAGCCTCTTTGAATATTTTGGGAGGCTATACTGCCGGCGTTGATGGTGCAGAAGTCGCGGGACTCTTCAATATCAGTAAAAATAATGTGCAATATGTTCAGCTAGCCGGGCTGGCCAATCTGGTTGGAGGTTCGGTGCGGGGTTTTCAGGCTGGGGGCCTGGTAAATTCAGTTTTGGATAGTCTTGTCGGTTTTCAGGCAGCTGGCCTGGTGAATGATGTGCGAAGCGGTACTGAGGGCTGGCAGGCTGCAGGGATATTTAACCATGTAAGACGTGATTTGAATGGAATGCAGGTGGCCGGTATTGGAAATCTGGTTTCGGGCAATACCCGTGGAGTTCAAATCTCAGGTATTGGAAATGTGGCCGCAAAAGAAATGAAGGGTATACAGATCGGAGGGATTTTCAACTTTGCGAAAGAGATGAAAGGAATACAGATCGGTCTGATTAATGTTGCTGATACCTCTTCAGGTTTTAGCCTTGGCCTGATCAACTGGGTAAATAAGGGATATCATAAAGTGAGCTTATCATCCACAGATATTTTTGGAACCCAGCTGGCCGTAAAGACCGGGACTGCAAAATTTTATACCATGCTGATTCTGGCAGGAAGTTATGGACTTAACGATCGGGTTTATTCTGCTGGATATGGTATGGGCCATGATTTTATTTTCAGTAAAAAGCTATCAGCTTCTGCAGAACTATCATCCCAGGGGCTATATCTCGGAAATTGGGATTATCCGAATATCCTGACTAAGGGTCAGTTAAATATGCAGTTTAAACTTTTTAAAGGATTAAGTGCATTTGCCGGACCTTCGTACTCATTTTATTACTCCGACCCGGCAAGTCTGAGTGAGGAGGCTTACCGAGCCAGGGTTGCACCAAAATCTGCGAAGGTTTATTCAACAAAAACAAAGGGCTGGTTAGGCTGGTCTGCCGGAATTACCCTGTTCTGATTCTAGTTTATGATTGATTGAATTGGATCCTGATCAATCAAATTAATTGCTTAATTTTTATATTTACCCCAATCACCTTATGAATCGAATCGATCGTATTTCTGCCATTCTTATACAACTGCAATCAAGAAGGGTGGTTAAGGCCCAGGATATTGCCGATCGTTTTCAGATAAGCTTACGAACAGTTTACCGTGATATCCGGACATTAGAGCAGGGAGGGATCCCACTGATTGGTGAGGCCGGTATCGGTTACTCACTTGTAGATGGATTTCGTCTGCCTCCGGTTATGTTTACCCCTGAAGAGGCCATCGCCTTTCTTACTGCAGAAAAACTGGTGGCTAAATTGACCGATGGCCCCAACAGCAGAAATTACAGCTCTGCAATGTATAAAATCAGGGCAGTATTAAATCTATCGGAGAAAGAATTGCTTGAAAGTATTGACGACCGGATTGAGGTTTTCAGAAGGCCCGGAGATGCGCCCATACAGCCCGATCTGCATTTGCTTCAACCAATTTTGAAAAGTGTGGACCAGGGAAAAGTGATCAGAATAAAATACCACTCAAATTATAAACAGGAGAATACCGAACGCCTGGTTGAGCCGATTGGAATTTTTTTTACGGATAATTACTGGCATCTCATCGCCTGGTGCCGGATGCGGAATGATTATCGTGACTTCAGGCTTGACCGTATTTTATCTATTCACACAAGCGATACCCCCTTTGAAAAGTCACATCCGGGTTTGAAAGAATACCTGCAGAGCAGAAAAACTGAAGACATAGAAAATCTGGAGCTTATTGTGATCAGTTTACCTCAATCTAAAGCATATTGGCTTGATAATCAGAAATATTACTACGGTTTTGTCTCCCAAAGCGTTCTTGATGATCAGCTGGAAATGACCTTTTTATGTTCTTCTCCTGAAAGTTTTGCCCGATGGTTTATGATGTTTGGGGGTTCTGCTACAATAATTGAATCAGAATCATTAAAGAATCATGTAAGGCAGATGATCGGGGCAATATCAAAAAGTTTATAATCCTGTTGACATAGGGTTGTCATTCGCCGGGGTTTTATTTGTATTTAATTAAACAGATAAAACTATGATTTTGATCAAAAACTTCCTTAAGGAGCTCGAAAATGAAGCTCAAACAACAAAAAAAATGCTTTCAAGGATACCGGATGATAAATTCAGCTGGAAGCCACATGTAAAAAGCATGGATGTTAAAACCCTTGCAACCCATATTGCTGAATTACCTGGATGGGTAGGAATGACTTTAAATACCGACGGACTGGATTTCGCTGTTCATCCTTATTCACCTCCTGAAGTTCGCAGTACATCAGCATTACTTCAACTTCTGGAAACTTCTCTTGAAGATGCCAGAACCAACCTGGCAAAGGCCGAAGATAAAGACCTGATTCCCGACTGGACGCTTAGAACAGGTGATATGATTCATGTGGTGTCCTCAAAAGAGGATATGATTCGCATGACTTTCAGCCAGATTATTCACCATCGCGCACAGTTGGGAGTATATCTCCGCTTGCTGAATATTCCAATTCCAGGAAGTTATGGACCTAGTGCTGATGAGGCGAATTAAAGCGGGATGATTATCTAACTATAAAGTTTAGGGTGCTATGTCAGGGTGTTAAATAGGTTTTATAGGAAACCTTCTGTTGTGCTGATATTAAGGGCAACCCCGCTTTTCGCTCATACTCCACAGGGCTTAACCACAGGCCGGTATCCGCTACAATCGGGTTTAAAAACTTAGCACAGTTCTATTAAACCCTGACCTTCGCCAATTTTATCTAACAGTTAAAGCCGCTCCTGAGTCGGGGAGCGGCCTATCTGCTACGTATTACTTGAACATACTACTGCTCAATTCTTTATCAATAGTGATATAACCCGGATATTTGATCAGTTTATTTCCAACCCGTATACTGGGGCGAACTTTAATGCTGATCAGACTTTTCGGCATATTTTCTCTACCCTCCGACCCTCTCAGATAGGAAAAGATTTCTTCTCTTGTGTTTCTATCGGATAGGATGGAGTAAATATTGGCACGGATCATTATTGGCACAACAGTAGTTTCCTCCGGATTAATATCTATCCGGCCATCTGTAGTCCCATTGACCAGTTCCTGGCCTTTAAATGAAATGATATAATCGAACTGATTAATCTCAATAGCTTTTGATCCGGGGTTTTCAATTCCCAGATTAAGCCTTGCCCTTAAGGGGATATCCTTTCTTAAAAGCCCAATGGCGAGCTCGGGGAGACTGCCAAGGTCGAATGTTCCGGTTTTGATTTGTCTTGTAATATCCCTGCCACCAACATAGACACTATCCGCAGATTTTATATCGTAGCGGCATTGTTCCAGCATACTGATTTTATTGGATACTCCACAGCCTGAAGCAATCAAGGCAATAAAACTAATTAACAGAATTTTTTTCATACACACTTAATGCAGATATAATGCCAAATACCTCTTTTATTAATTTATTAGAACTGAGTCTGAATAGTTATTACTGGCTTTTTGCCACCTTTATTAAGTTGACCTCAGTAATGTTTGTAGTTGTTTTTTTGTCAACATTATAAGTTATTGCATCGGGGGCAGTCCCAGTATACATACCATTAATAAATTGACAATCAGATACTTGAGATTCAACCAGAATTAATGATTTTCCATCACCGAAAAGATTTGTCGCATAAATATTATTTATTTTACCCCTGACCGAATTATCACCATAACCCCGGCCACCTACCAATACAGTATAAGGGCTGCCACCATAGGGAGGCGGGGTATCGGGTCTTGCTTTTGTAATAACCCCGTTGATATATACATGATGTATGCTTGCATTGTCACTTGCCCTGATAGCAACACCTGTATAATTCGTTTGACAATTTGTAATAAACACCTGCTCGGTATCATCTTCAGGACCAGCCCACCTGGTGGAAGTAACCTGGTAAGAATTGATATCCCCATTGGTATGATAATAAGGTGCAGCATCCAGACTTGAAAGGGCAATTAAATCATCGCCATTTATCCCGGTAATATTGTCTATCCTGAAATATTTACAGCCGTGACGCAGATTTATACCGTCTTTATTATATGTTTTAACCTCAGTTCCATTTACCTGAATATATTCCGGATTTATAAACCGCAATGCCGACAATTCAACGTTTATGGTCCGTTCAAAACTGATAGCCCATGCATGTGAGTTCTTAATTGTTATATTTTTTAACTTAAATCCATCCACTTTTGCAATCTGTATCATATTATTACGCCAGTCTCCTTTCTGTTTGATGCCCTCCTTTCCGGCATCACTACCATAACTTACTCTTCCTTTCTCATTAGTTAATGTAAGTGTACGGTAAGCATCCCCTGTTGATCGTGGATTATCTGCACCTCTCAATTGTACATCCCCTATTCCTATAATACTGATATTATAATTCCATGCAGGATCTGTTATTCCGGCACCTACGTTATCACTTCTGAACATATTGTCCCTGCAGCTATCCGATAATTGAATAATGCAATTGTCAAGTATCAAGCTCATATTACTGGGCAATAAAATCGCCCGGTCAATCTTCCAGATATTTCCTCCCTTTGAATTCTGCATTGGGATAACAACTTTATTGCTTTTGCCTTTTGCTGCATTTATAGCTTTTTGAATGCGCTCGGCATCAGTCCCTTTAAAATTATTAGGTGTTATTACAGCTCCTGCTTTGCTCGGTTCAAGTCCAGGGACAATTTTCCCGGCCTTCTTTAGCTCTTTTCCTGCACTTGTTTGAATCTGCAGAATACAACATTGTAGTAATAAGAAAAAGAAAGTACCTCGTAGTTTTATTCGAAACATGTTGAATTTTTAAGGGTGGATAATGAATTTGGATAATTAAACTTATCAATTTTATTTTACATGGCTAATTGCAACTCTTTTGAAGCACTTTTAAACAAATCATATTCTAAGTTTAACAAATACTTTTTGTTAATTCCGTAGTTTTGAATTACTGTTATTAAAGCTTACAATTATTATTAAAAAACGAAATATTTTTAATTATAAAGAGAATATTTTACTCAATACTCTATACTCAATACTCAATACTCAATACTCAATACTC
>NZ_JAUYSS010000056.1 GCF_030695525.1 Daejeonella sp.
GCCAAAGCATTAACTTTAATAGCATCAGGTGCAGCGGCGGCATTTTGCTACTTTTCTGCTGCAGGAAAAGTAGAGAGAAAATTATGAGATTTGATTTTTAATCTTACGATTTCAATTTCCCCGGACACTAGTGATTCTCAACTCTCCATTCTCAATTCTATCTCAAGCACCAAATCATCCGTATTAACCAATGTACCGGGCGTTAAAATAATATCCCCAACAATACCATCATTATTTGCGGCAATATTGGTTTCCATTTTCATGGCTTCGACCATAAACAAAGGCTGATTTTTCTTCACTTCATCACCTTTTTTAACAAAAACTTTGGAAAGCATCCCCTGTAAAGGTGAGGCAACATGACGTTCATTATCTTTTTCAGCCTTTCTGTTCTCCTGGCGGATTACCTTAATTGACCTATCCTGCACTTCAATATTTCTTGTCTGCCCATTTAATTTAAAGAATGCTGTACGCATTCCTTTATCATCCGCAGGGCCAATAGACTGCAGTCGGACGAGTAAGGTTTTACCCGGAGCAATTTGCACCGTTGTTTCCTCACCTGGCTTCATCCCATACAGAAAATATTTGGTCGGAACCACATCAACGTCACCATATTTCCTGAACATGAGCAGGTAATCTTCAGTTACTTTAGGATAGAACTTATAAGACAGGTAAGTGGTATAGGGAAGATCTTCACCGAATTTCTTCTTAAATTCCTTAAAATCATGATCCAGATTCAATGCAGGGATATGTTTACCTGCACGATCTGTAAGAGGCACTTTACCTTTCAGAATAATCCGCTGGAGCTCCTGAGGGAATCCCCCTTCAGGTTGTCCAAGCTCTCCCATAAAATAAGAAACAACAGATTCTGGAAAAGAGATCTGATCTCCCTTTGTGAAGATATCTTCCTTGCTGATATTGTTTGCAACCATATATTGTGCAAGATCACCAACTACCTTTGAGCTTGGTGTAACTTTAACAATATCCCCAAACATCTCATTAACATCGGCATAACGCTCCTTAATCTCTTCAAATTTATCACCCAGACCCAGGGCAATTGCCTGAGGCTTCAGATTAGAATACTGACCACCCGGAATCTCATGCTGGAATACTTCAGCTGAACTGGATTTCATGCCCGATTCAAAGGGATGATAATAATCACGAACAGCTTCCCAGTAATTACTGAACTGATTGAGTGATTTAATATCGTAGGGGTTCTCACGCTCATGAAAGCGCATCATTTCAACTATGGAATTGAAATTAGGCTGAGAGGTCATTCCGGATAGTGCTCCCAATGCACAATCAACTACATCCACCCCTGCATCAATAGCCTGCATATAAGTAGCCGACTGCAGAGAGGAGGTATCATGAGTATGCAGGTGAATAGGGATCTTTATTGTATCCTTTAATGCCTCAATTAATATTTTGGCTGCGTATGGTTTAAGTAAACCCGACATGTCTTTAACACCCAGAATATGCGATCCTGCATTCTCCAGATCTTTGGCCAGTCGTAAATAATATTCAAGATTATACTTAGTACGTTTGGGATCCAGAATATCTCCGGTATAACATAATGCACCTTCAGCAATTCCGCCTGTTTTTCGCACCATATCGATACATGGAGCGATATTTTCCATCCAGTTCAGGGAATCGAAAATCCGGAATACATCTACCCCATTCTCCCAGCTTTTCTGAACAAAGGATTCAACCAGATTATCCGGATAAGCAGAATATCCAACACCATTACATCCTCTGATCAGCATTTGAATCAGGATATTGGGCATTGCTGCTCTTAGCTTCTGTAGTCTGATCCATGGGTCTTCGTGCAGGAACCTCAGACAAACGTCAAAAGTAGCACCGCCCCAGGCCTCCATACTAAAGGTTTGGGGATGATCTTTGGCATAGGCTTCGGCAACCTTCAGCATATCATAGGTGCGCATGCGGGTAGCCAGTAAGGACTGATGGCCATCACGGAAAGTTGTATCGGTATAATAGATCTTCTTTTCGTTCTTCAGCCAGGTACAAAATCCTTCGGCACCCAATTCAGTAAGCATGTCTTTGGTACCCTTAGGATAAGGAGCCATATGGTCAAACTCCGGAATAGGTGGTTTTTCAAGACGTACTTTTGGATCAAAGTTTTTTACATCTGGGTTTCCGTTTAGGGAAATATCACCAAGGAAGGACAAAACTCGTGTTCCACGGTCAAGCCCCGTTGTGATGGCAAATAATTCAGGATACTCCTGTATAAAATTAACGGTTGCTTTGCCTTCAACAAAAACGGGATGATTGATCAGATTCTCAAGGAACTGAATATTATTTTTTACACCTCTGATCCTGAATTCACGCAATGCACGGTTCATTTTACGGGCTGCATCAACTAAAGTCGCACCCTGGGTGCTTACTTTAACCAGCATGGAATCAAAAAAGGGACTGATCTTCATACCCGGGTAGGTACTTCCCTCATCCAATCGCACACCGAAACCGGTTGCGTTACGGTAGGTGATCAGTGTTCCATAATCCGGCTTAAATCCGTTTGATGGGTCCTCGGTCGTGATACGGCATTGCATTGCAAAACCATTCTTCATGACCAGAGCCTGATCAGGAAGTCCGATTTCCGGATCTGACAGTTTATAACCATCGGCAATATAAATCTGGGTTTTGATCAGATCTATACCGGTGATCATTTCTGTAACAGTATGTTCTACCTGTATCCTTGGATTAACCTCAATGAAATAGATGCGCTCATCCGAATCTACCAGAAACTCAACCGTTCCAACATTATTGTAGTTAACAGCTTTCGCGATGCTTACAGCATAATGATACAATTTCCCGCGGGTTTCATCCTTTAAATTCAATGAAGGTGCTACTTCAACAACCTTCTGGAAACGCCTTTGAACAGAACAATCACGCTCATACAGGTGCATCACATTCTTATAATTATCAGCAACAATCTGAACTTCTATATGACGTGGACGCTCGATGAACTTCTCAAGAAATACGGTATCATCACCAAAGGCATTTTTTGCTTCACTTTTAGCTTCCGGGAATGCTTTTTTAAGCTCTTCTTCGGTTCTTACAACCCGCATTCCACGTCCACCACCACCTGAAGCTGCCTTTAAAATCATCGGAAAACCGATGCGCTCAGCTTCAGAAAGTGCAATATCAAGACTGTTCAGGTCGGGTTCATTGCTTTCTATGATCGGGATTTGGGCATTTTTAGCAACAGTTTTTGCAGTAATTTTATCTCCCAAAGCGATCATTACATCGGGTCTTGGCCCGATAAAAATAATTCCATTTTCTGCACACTGACGGGCAAACTCTGGATTTTCTGACAAAAAGCCGTATCCGGGGTGGATAGCATCTGCTTTGCAGTATTTGGCCATCTCAATAATGGCCTGAATATCAAGATAAGGCTTTAAAGGATCGTTATCTTCCCCAATCTGATAGGCCTCATCTGCCTTGTAACGGTGAAGCGAATAACGATCTTCGTAAGTATAAATAGCCGCGGTCTGTATGTTCAATTCATTGCAGGCGCGACTAATCCTGATGGCAATTTCTCCCCTATTCGCTATCAGTATTTTCTTAATATTCATAAATAACCTAATTTGTCCCTAAGGTAAATAATAAAAAACCTGATACCAAATAAGATTTGGGTTCAAAACCCTATTCCAATTGATCTAAATGGCATAAATTTTGCATAAATTATCAAGAGTAGTAAAATAATCAAATTTTATATGCAAAAAAAGCTGAGTCCAAAATTGAACTGGGCAGAACGTGTTTCCTACCTTATGGACGAAAAATTTCGTGTACCGGGAACAAATTTCAGGTTTGGCATTGACCCGCTGTTAAATTTAATCCCGGTACTTGGCGGAGTATCGGGTTTTGTAGTTTCCTTTGTGCTGGTCCTTACCTTGGCACGATATGGCCTGAGCCGCAAAGTTCTGATTTTAATGCTTCTGAACATCATTCTGGACTCAACTATTGGCGCTATTCCTATTGTCGGACAAATATTTGACTTTGCCTATAAATCAAATTCAAGAAACATCCGTCTTATGAAAGAATATTACGAAGAAGGCAAGCATCAGGGCAGTGGTACGGGAACGCTGATTTGGATCATAGCCATCCTGACTATCTGTATTCTGATTTTTGTCTGGGTGATGTGGAAAATTCTGGAATTGATAATAGATCTGTTTTAAATTAAAGTGAGTTTGGGATAAAATCTTGCCGGGTATTATACTATCCATTTTCCTCTTGTACTTCTCAAAATTCACTCTCGCAAAGACGCTAAGACGCAATGTCCGCATATTATTTAAAACAACTATTTTAGATGATATTTTTCGCGTCTCTGCGTCTCTGCGAGATCCTTTTTTTCACTTTCCTTTCCCTCTGGTTGGTGCTCTCACTGTTCCAAACACATTCTCACATCCCCTGATCAGTGAAAACAATCATAGGTGTGGAAACCCATAATACCGCAATCCTAACCTCATTATTGCCGGTTATTCTTTCTAAAAAATGTTTCCAATTTAGATCCTTGCAATTACAAAGCCCCTTAAATAATGACATTCTGCGCGCACCAACAACTCCGGGCTGCCCGGTCCTATGAAAAACATCTCCGGGTAAAATAAACCTTGCCGGAGGAGGTATCTTCCGGCTATTTGTAATTTGAAATGGAACGCGATTTCTTGCCGGAAATACTCCGGAGGAAAGGGCTGAACCTGCCTATAACACACAGGTATTGGTTTCAAAAATCAAACTATTTGGCTCCAGAGTCTTATTTCCCTGTGGTAGGTGTTATCACCGACCAATGATATGATCGTGCTTGGTACGGTGAGAACACCGACCAGAGGGGAACATATTCTATTAAAAAGCCTAACTGATATATTCAAATCCTGTATATGGCACCAGCGCAGCCGGAATTTTTATACCCTTGTCATCCTGATTATTTTCCAATAAAGAGGCCACAATACGCGGCAATGCCAATGCACTTCCATTTAAGGTATGAGCCAGCTGAGGCTTTCCATCCCCGCTCTTATAACGCAACTTAAGGCGATTAGTCTGGTATGTTTCAAAATTGGAAACTGAAGAAACCTCCAGCCAGCGTGCCTGGGCAGCACACCAGACTTCCATATCATATGTTTTTGCTGATGTGAAACCCATATCTCCACCACATAAACTGAGTACACGGTAAGGCAATTCAAGTTTTTGCAATAAGGACTGAACATAATTGCTCATATTCTCCAAAACTTCATAAGAGTGATCAGGATGCACAACCTGCACAATCTCAACCTTGTCGAACTGATGTAAACGGTTCAAACCACGTACATGAGCTCCATAGGATCCTGCTTCACGGCGGAAACAGGGCGTATATGCGCAATTTTTTATGGGTAATTCTTCGGCTTTCAAAATCACATCACGGTATAAATTTGTGACCGGAACCTCAGCAGTAGGAATCAGATAAAGATTATCTCCGGTAATATGATACATCTGACCTTCTTTATCCGGAAGTTGCCCGGTACCAAAACCTGAGGCCTCATTCACAACAATTGGCGGCTGCATCTCGCGGTAACCTGCTGCCTCTGCATTGTCCAGAAAGAAATTGATCAGTGCACGCTGTAGTTTAGCCCCCTTGCCTTTATAAACCGGAAAACCGGCACCCGCAATTTTGTTGCCTAATTCAAAATCTATGATGTCATATTTTGCAGCGAGTTCCCAATGAGGTAAGGCAGCCGCCATAAGCTGTGGAATCACACCATGTTCAAAAGCAACCTGATTATCATCGGCTCCAATACCTTTCGGGACAGAATGATGTGGCAAATTAGGTAAAAGCACCAACTCAGCCTGCAAGAGGATCTCGATAGCAGAAAGTTTATCTCCGATTGTTCGTGTTTGCTCTTTGAATGAAGTAGTCTTCGCCTTTATTGCTTCGGCCTCTTCCTTTAATCCCTGACGCATTAGTTCGCCAACCTTTTTTGCAGCTGCATTAGCCTCGGCAGCAATGGAATCCAAAAGGGTTTGAGTCTGACGACGGTCATCATCAAGCTTTATGATCTGATCAACCAGCTCAGGATTTTTAAAATTCCTGACAGATAAACGATTTAAAACTTCCTCCCTATTTTCGCGGATATAACTAACTTGCAGCATCTTTAATAATTTTAGACAAAGATATAAACAGTTTGGAGTTTGGGCTTTGATTTTGGAGTTTTTCCTGAATGAATACCTGAATAAGAATAGAAAAAATGAGCGGCAAACTTTATCTTGTACCTACGCCGATTGGCAATCTGGAAGACATGAGCTTCCGGGCAGTCCGCATTCTCAAGGAAGTTGATCTGATTCTTGCAGAAGATACCCGCACCAGCGCTCCATTATTAAAACATTTTGGAATTGATAAGAAGTTATATTCCCATCATCAGCATAATGAACACAAGTCTGTAACAGAAGTGATTCGTTTCCTTAAAGAGGGTAAACAAATCGCACTTATTTCTGATGCGGGTACACCGGCGATCTCTGATCCGGGTTTTTTGCTTGTTCGGGAAGCTATTCGTAATAATCTGCCGATAGATTGCCTTCCGGGCGCTACTGCTTTTGTTCCTGCCCTGGTTAATTCAGGTCTTGCTGCTGATCGTTTTACTTTTGAAGGCTTTCTGCCGGTTAAGAAAGGTCGGCAAACGAGGATGAAAGAACTCGTAAACGAAAACCGAACCATGATATTTTATGAATCGCCGCATCGCCTGTTAAAAACCCTCGAAGAGTTTGCACAATACTTTGGAGCAGAGCGGCAGGCATCAGTTTCGAGAGAATTAACAAAACTATTTGAAGAAACTGTCAGAGGCAGTCTAAAGGAAATAAAAATACATTTTGAGACTCATACTTTAAAAGGTGAGATCGTCATTTGTGTAGCAGGCAAATAAAATTTATAATTAATAAAAACTAGATTATGTTAATTGAACAATATTTAACAGATGATCAGGATCCAAGAACTGCAGAAAAAGTTTTGGGGAAACTGCGGGATATGCTTACCTCTGGAGAGGCTGTAATCTATCTGGCAATACAAAAAAAACCTGCCGTAACCCTGATTCCAGATTGCATTGCAGTGACCAATAAACGCATTGTATTTTGTATTCCGGAAAATCTGGGCCTTACCATGACGTATAAAACATTCCCATGGGCAGAAGTAAAGGAGGTTTCTTTCAAAGAAGAATTCTTTGGATCAAAATTTATTACCATCCCACAGAGAGGTGAAAACATTGCAATCGATTTTATTCCTAAAGTCCAGGCACGTAAACTCTATCAGTTCTGTAATGAACAATTGGAAAAAGCAAAGACCTTACCGGGATTTGAGGGAAAAATTAGCGTGCTACAGAATGAGAACCTGGGGGATGATTACGCATCTTACATTGAAGTTGAGGAGCAAAGTACATCCGCAATTACAGAGCTAAATGTTACAGATGCAGAAGATGAAATAACCCAAAAGCTACAGAAATTAAAAATACTGTATGAGAAACAATTAATCAGCCAGGAAGAGTATGAAAATAAAAAGGCAGAAATCCTAGCCCGACTTTGATGAAAAGAAATTATCAGCTCGCACTTTTAAGTGCTTTCTTACTTTGGTTTGCCTGGCCACCTATACCCTTTAGCTCCCCGATTCTTCTGATAGCACTTGTTCCTATATTACTGGCGACAGAAAACATTATTGGAACTCAGATAAAAAACAGGGGGAAATTAATATTCCGGACTACATTTCTTTGTTTTTTTACCTGGAATACAGCAAGTATCTACTGGGTTTTCAATTCCCTGAACTCGGCAATGCCTACCTGGGTGGCGGCCATTATTTCACTGATTCCCTTTGGTTTGGGAGCAGTTTTAATGACCCTTGCATTCTGGTTATACTATAGACTGAGATTAATCACTTCAAAGGTTTGGGCTTATGCCGGCCTCATTTGTTTCTGGATTGGCTATGAATACCTGCATCAGAGCTGGGACCTCGCATTCCCATGGATGAATCTTGGAAATGGATTCGCTACATCTCATCAGCTGATACAATGGTATGAATACACTGGTGTTTACGGAGGCACGCTTTGGATTCTACTTTCTAATATTTTATTTTTTGAGATCTGGTTAACACTTAAGACAGGTACACTTAAAATGAATAAAAATCGCTTGATTATACCCGTAACAATTCTGGTAACTCTACCCCTGCTCATCTCATTATTCATTTATCACAACCATACTGAAAAAGCAAATCCGGCCAATATTGTTGTCGTACAACCTAATATTGATCCCTATCAAAAATTCGGAACCATGCCACCTTCTGAACAAATTACCCGTTTGATTCATCTTTCAGATTCATTAGGGCAAGCCAATACCGAATATTTTATCTGGCCGGAAACTGCAATATCACAGGGTACAGAGGAGAAAACATTCAGAGGGGAAGAGAGCTTTAAAACAATTCAGAATTTTTTAACCAGATACAAAAATTCAAATTTGATATCCGGAATTGAGAGTTTTGCCATATATGATTCGGCAGAAACAGCAACTGCACGATACAACCAAAACAGTGGTATCTATTTTGATGTATTCAATGCTGCTGTATCTGTAGAGAATTCAGGCACCCTGCAATTCTATCATAAGTCGAAACTGGTCCCGGGAGTCGAACAAACCCCCTTTTCAAACGCATTATCATTTTTAAAGCCTGCCTTTGCCGCATTTGGAGGAGCTACAGGGAGCTATGGAAAACAGGATGAACCTTCGGTATTCTATTCCCAAAGCGGAATCGGTTCTGCTCCCGTAATTTGTTATGAATCCATCTGGGGCGAATATGTTGCAGACTATATTAAAAAGGATGCACAATTCATTGCAATCATTACCAATGATGGTTGGTGGGGAAACACCTCAGGTAAAGATCAGCATCTGGACTATGCAAAACTCAGGGCTATTGAAACCAGAAGATGGGTGGCAAGGTCGGCAAATACCGGAATTTCTGCTTTCATCAATCAGCGTGGTGATATTGTTCAGCGTACCAAATGGTGGGTTCAGGAAGCCCTTAAACAAGATATTAACCTGAATGAGGAATTAAGTTTTTATGTCAGGTATGGTGATTATATAGCCAGAGCCGGATCAATAGGGAGTGGAGTATTTGCCTTAATCTTAGTACTGACGAAATTAAAGAAACGAAAATCTAATGCATTATAAAAAGAAAGATCCGCTCTTTTCAGAACGGATCTCACTAAACTAAAACTAAACTAAAAACCAGATTTTATTCGGGTTCGGGCTATATTATACGGACACAGAACCTTTATAATGTATTAATTCACTAAACAAAGAAACACAATTTAAAGTACAACACATTCAGTTTTCAGGTTTGTTACAAGTATCTGACGGTTCTATGATAATTGATTATTTCTCAAGCATTTTGAACATGATTTGCACATTGAAGTTGGAATATTATCACACTTTAATTTTCACGATAATTTTATTTAATGTAAATTCAAAATTCACCAATCTAAAATAATTTACATGTCCAACCACCGCCGTAAATTCATAAAACAGGTCACAGGCCTTGCAGGAATTGCAATTTTACCATCCGCATTTTATTCATGTGCCGGAAAAATGCACCAGAGTAATAATCCAAATGCTGCCGATATAAAAAACTCATTTTTCGAAATCTCTCTGGCTCAATGGTCTTTACATAGGTCACTCCGGAGCAAAAAAATTGACAATCTGGATTTTCCGGTGATAACCAAAAAAGAATTTGGTATCAGTGCTGTGGAATATGTAAATACCTTTTTCAAGGATAAAGCAAAAGACACCAGCTATCTGAATGAATTGCTAAAACGATGCTCTGATAACGGCGTAAAGAATCACCTGATTATGTGTGATGGAGAAGGGAATCTAGGAGAGCTCGATACTGCTAAACGAGTTCAGGCAGTAGACAACCATAAAAAGTGGGTAGAGGCTGCCAAATACCTTGGCTGCAGTTCGATCCGGGTGAATGCGTATGGTGTGGGAAGCGCAGATGAGGTACAAAAAGCAGCAATTGAAGGTCTCAGGCTTTTAGGTGAATATGCAGTAAAAGAAAATATCAATGTCATCGTTGAAAACCATGGAGGATATAGCTCGAATGGGTACTGGCTTTCGACTGTGATGAAGAATGTTGGCATGAAAAATGTAGGTACCCTACCAGACTTTAATAATTTTTGCCTTACGCGTGATAGTAAGAATAAATGCATTGAAGAGTATGATAAATATAAAGGCACTTATGAAATGATGGCTTACGCCAAAGCAGTAAGTGCTAAATCTATGGACTTTGATGCACAAGGTAATTGCATTGAAACCGATTATAACAGAATGCTTAAGATAGTTAAGGATTCAGGATTTAAAGGCTATGTGGGGATTGAATACGAAGGGGAGCAATTGGGAGAATATGAAGGTATCCTTAAAACCAAAGCCCTGCTTGAACGTGTACGTGCAACGATGATATAGGCATTTTTAATAATGGGAATAGGGAATGGGAAATATGAAATTTTCCATTCTCAAACTTCAGTCTGAATTCTTAATTACCCGGTTTTATTTTTAAAACTTTTACCAGATTGATTTTAACCCATTATTAACCAAAAATGACTATGAACACTTCTTTTAAATTAATGAGCGCAGTATCCTTACTGGCTCTCGCATCCTGTAACAGTGGAAGCAAAGTTGAACCCGGAACTTATGTAGATCTCAATACCGGAGAGTCAATTACGGTTATTGCCGATCCGGAAACCGGGTATGCCATCAACAGTGAAACCAGGAAACCGGTCTATCTTTACGTCAATAGTCAAAAGGACACCATCTTCACAACCGGTATCGTTGTGAACGATAAGCTCATTGCTACTGAAGCTGGATACTATGAAGTTGATGACACCAAGGTAAAAGTTGATGATGATGAAATAAAAATCAAATATGACGATTACAAGAAAAAGGTTGATGGTGATGACTATAAAATTAAAGATGGCGATTACAAGCTGAAAGTTGATGGAGATGGCGATATAAAGATCAAAGACGGGGATTATAAAAAGAAAATAGATGCAGATGGTGATGTAAAGATCAAAGACGGGGATTCAAAAACAAAAATTGAAGACGGAGTTGTAACAAAACAAAAAAATTAAACTAAAAAAAAATGAAAAACATTAAATCAATTCTATTTGCTGTAGTTATAGGTTCAGCATTTATAGGATGTAACAGTAATCAGAAAAATGATATGGATGGTGATACAACTATGACTTCTGAGGAGTCTGAGTATTATGAGCCTGAAGCCAGAGTTGAACCCGGTAATTATACCAATCTAAGTACCGGCAAAACAGTTTATATCATTATGGATCCACAAACAGGATGGGCTATCGACAGTATTGAAAGAGTTCCGGTAGAATTCTACACCAACAATGCGGGTGATACTTTGTTTCAAACAGGTGTGGTTGTAAATCATGTGCTCAGGCAGGCAGATGGTAAATGGATGCTTGATGAAACTAAAGTAAAACGTGATGGTGATAAGCTCAAAATTAAATATCCTGATGGTTCTAAACTCAAAATTGACGGAGACGAGATGAAGATGAAAGATGAAGATGGTAAAATCAAGATCGATGGTGATAGTATAAAGGTGAAACCTAATAATTAATAAAAGGTAAACCATATTTTTACAAATAAAAAAACCTCCTTCGGGAGGTTTTTTTATTTAATAAAGCCTTGAAATCATAAATTCATCAGCTCCTCTGAATGACATGCTCTGTTTAAGCTTATGTTTTCCTATCGAGCTCACTATCAACCCGATAGCTACAGGGTTTCCACTTTCAATTATCAACTATCCATTATCAACTAACTAAGGTATTTCCCAACAATTGGCAGTCTCCTCCCCATTCCAAAGGCCTTGGGAGACACCCTTAAGATTGGAGGTGCCTGGTTTCGCTTAAATTCGGCGACATTAACCATTCGGAGAACCCTTTTTACAAGGGATTCATCAAATCCTTGTTCGATTATTGCTGATGAACTCTTCCTAAGTTCAATATATTGAAATAATATTGTATCCAGAATATCATATTCAGGTAGGGAATCTGAATCTTTTTGTCCGGGGCGCAGTTCAGCTGATGGAGGTTTTACAATACTGTTCATTGGAATAATTTCCCTTTCTCGGTTAATATAATGTGACAATTTATAGACCTGTGTTTTATAAACATCCCCAATTACCGCAATAGCTCCCGCCATATCACCATATAGGGTGCCATAGCCTACAGCACATTCGCTCTTATTTGAAGTATTTAGCAAAATGTAACCAAACTTATTGGACATCGCCATAACTATTATTGCCCTGCTCCTTGCCTGAATATTCTCCTCAGCAACACTAAAGGGGAGATCCTTGAAAACCGGCTTCATTATATTTTCGAATGCTGAAGCAGCTTCCCTGATGGGTATAATTTCATGCTTACAACCCAGATTTTTAACCAGATCCAATGCATCCTGCACAGAATGGTCACTGGAAAACTCTGATGGCATTAGTACTGCCATCACATTTTCAGGACCAAGAGCTTTGGAAGCCAAAGCACAAACAAGAGCAGAATCTATCCCTCCTGATAGTCCGAGAATGGCTTTGCTGAATCCGGATTTCTCGAAATAATCCCTAATCCCAAGAATCAAAGCATCATGAACCTGTTGAATATCATTTTGGGCATCGTGACCTTTAGGTTCGTAGCCTTTAACCTTCTTTTCTTCAAATTCATAAATTTTGATGTCTTCAGAGAAATAAGCCATTTCATCGAGAAGCATTCCGGTATCATCAAAAACCAATGAACCACCATCGAAAATAATTTCAGTCTGTGCGCCAACCTGATTCAAATAGAAAAGCGGCAGTTTATATTTCCTGCAATTATCTCCGAGTATTTTTACCCTTTCCTCATCATGATTATATGCAAAAGGCGATGCAGCAATATTAATCATCAGATCAGGTTTCTCCCTGATCAGTTCATCCATAGGACAAATAGTATACATTGGATTATCATTGATATTCCACAGATCTTCACAGATTGTCAGGGCAATTTTATGCCCCATAAAATCAATACAGCTGAAATCTACCGAAGGTTCGAAATAACGATACTCATCAAAAACATCATAATTGGGCAATAATGCCTTATTTACAACAGCCTTGATCAGCGTATTTTCAATAAACCAGGCTGAATTGTAAAGATCCTTCCCCTCGATTTTTGGGTTTGGAGTTGGTAAACCCAGAATGCAGGCAATATCAGTACAGGCAGCGGCTATTTTCTTTGCTGATTGTTCAGAAAGTTCAACAAACTCAGAAAATTCAAGAAAATCTCTGGGCGAATATCCACAGACAGATAATTCTGCGAAAACTACCAAATCAGCACCCTTATTCCGTGCATCCTGAATGGTCTTTATTATTTTCTGAGTATTATGTTCAAAGTCGCCAATAATATAATTTAGCTGGGCAAGCGCAATCTTCATGCAGTATTTTTATAATTTAGCAGATAATCTGTATCCATGAGACACCTTCAAATTTACCTGTTTTTTTTTATATGCCTTACAGCTCTTTCCTGCAATAACAAAAAGTCGCCGGATATCAGCAAGATCAAATTAAATATTCCAATCGAGCGATTTGATCAGGATCTGAACAAGGTTAATCCAGATTCTATCTCAACAGAAGTTCCTGTTCTAAGAAGAAAATACACCTGGTTCTACGATGATTATATGGAAAAGATCATCAGCGCAGGATATACCAGGGACACCGCCTATTACACCAATCTCCGCACCATACTAGGAAACAAGGATTACCTCGAACTTAAGTCAACGGTAGCCCAAACATTCCCGGATTTAAATAAACAGAAGTTCGAACTGGACCAGGCATTCAGGTATATACGCTATTACTACCCAAAGCAGAAATTTCCGCGCCTCATCAGCTTTATATCGGGATTTGCAGTACAAACACCTATTGGAAATGATTATATCGGAATTGGTCTCGACATGTTCCTGGGAAAGAATGGTGATCGGTTCTATCCGGCATTGAGACAGAGCATTCCACAATACATTTCCAGAAGATTCAGTCCTGAGAATATTAGTCCCCGTGTAGTTGAAGCTTTCATCCGAGAAGAAATGTTCCCTGAAAATGATGCGGATCGAAATCTGCTTTCAAAAATGGTCTATAATGGCAAAATTCTATATTTTATGGATGCTGTCTTACCCGAAGTTCCAGATGTTCTGAAAATAGGTTATACCACTGATCAGCTCCAATGGTGTAAGGATTATGAAGCAGGAATTTGGGCATATTTTCTGGAAAATGAGCTTTTATTTGAAAGCGATTATCTTAAAATTCAGAGGTATCTTGCAGAAGCGCCATTTACACCCGGGATTGGAGAAAACTCTTCATCAGCTCCCAAACTGGGAGTCTGGGCAGGGTGGCAAATCGTCAGGCATTACATGGAAAAGAATCCTGATATTAGTCTACAGCACCTAATGATTGAAAAGGATTCGCAAAAAATTCTTGCCGGATCCAAATATAAACCAAGAGATTAATGGAATAAGAAATGAGAATTGGCTTAGTACTATCTGGAGGAGGAATACGCGGAGTTGCACATTTAGGTGTCCTTCAGGCCCTTACGGAAGCAGGGATAAAGTTTGACATGATTAGCGGAACCAGTGCTGGTTCTATTGTTGGTGCACTTTTCGCACAGGGTATTGAACCTGCAGAAATTCTTAAGGTTTTTATGAAGACCCACCTTTACAAGTACATCAGACCTGCTTTCGGAGCAAAAGGGCTGATGTCCCTTGATAATATCAGAACTCTATTACTTGAATTTCTTCCCCACGATTCTTTTGAAGGCCTAAAGATTCCTACGGTTATTACCGCAACGAATTTCAATGAGTGTAAAGTAGCTTATTTCCGTTCCGGTGAACTGATCAACCCCATATTAGCTTCCAGCGCTATACCTGTCTTTTTTAAACCGATTCATATCGGAGGGAAAATTTATATAGATGGTGGCATTTTAAACAACTTTCCGGTTGAGCCAATAAAATCAGAATGTGATTTTATCATCGGTTCATCCTGTAACCATCTCCCTGAGGCTGATAAAATTGAAAGCTATCGCAGGCTGGTTGAACGATCCATAATCATGTCGATCAATTCAGATATGGCTACTAAAGCAGGGTATTGCGACGTCATAATTGAGCCCCGAGGTATGGGGGCCACCAGCGTATTTGATGTAAGAAAAACCGAAGAGATTTACTGGTTGGCCTATGAAGCGGCCTTAAGAAAACTGAAAACAGACTCTAAACTTAAAAGTCTGCTTAGTTCATAAAAAAGGCTCATAACCGCTTGGATATGAGCCTCTCACCTTAAGACAATAATTATTTTAATATTCTTAAAACTGATCTTAAGCAGATTACAATTCCAACGACCCAAATAATGTTTGACACCATGTCAATCATAGGCCATGTACCGGTAAAACGTAAAAATATACCGATAAGACCGATTACTATACCTACCGTAATAGTAGTATAATGTGAAGGATCGTTAGCTTCAGTGGTAGAGTTATTGTTGTTTGATGTGTCTTCCATTTCCTTTTATTGAGAAAGTATAAATTTACAAATCTATTTTACAGTTCAAAACTGAATCTGCTAAATGTTAACCGTTAGATAAAGCCGCTGCACCACTTACGATCTCAGTCAACTCAGTTGTAATAGCAGCTTGTCTTGCCTGATTGTAAGAAAGTTTTAATGCCTTCAATAAGTCGCCGGCATTTTCTGTTGCCTTATCCATTGCTGTCATACGTGCACCATGCTCAGAAGCATGCGAATCAAGAACAGCTTTATAAACCTGAGTTTTGATTGATTTAGGGATCAGTTGTTCAACAATCTCCTCTTGTGAAGGTTCAAGTATATAATCAACCTGAGTTGTGTTTACTGTAAGTTTATTGGACTTTGGAACGGGCAATAATTGCTCTGTTGTAAGAATTTGAACAGCGGCATTTCTGAATTGGTTATACACCAGTTCCACTCTGTCATAATCACCTTTAGCAAAAGCAGCCATCACAGATTCAGTGATCTTTGAAGTATTTTCGAAACTCAGATCAGTAAATAACTCATTGTTATTCCCTATGACCGTATATTTCCGCTTCTCATAAAAATCCTGAACTTTTTTACCAATAGCAACAATATGAACATTTCCTTTACGGAGTTGATCAGAATATTTTTCTGAGATCAGGTTATTTGTCGTCTTGATCACATTCATATTGAATGCTCCTGCAAGACCACGGTTAGATGAAATACTGATAATCAATACTTTATTCGGCTCACGCTCCTGAGTATATGGAGAATTGGAACCGTCCATGCTTGCTGAAAGATTTGACAGAATGTCTTTCATCTTATTTGCATAGGGACGCAGCTGAATAATCGCACCGGTTGCCCGTTTCAACTTTGCCGCAGAAACCATTTTCATGGCCTTGGTTATCTGCTGAGTCGAGCTGACAGATGCTATACGATTTCTTACTTCTTTTAAATTAGCCATTTTAAGGAGTACAAAGTATAGAGTACTGAGTATTGAGATGTGTGTTTCTCAATACTCAATACTCAATACTAATATCTTTTAATATTTATCACTTAGCTCTTTCGCTACTGTTTCCAAAGCACTTGTAATCGCATCATCAAGTTTACCGGCTTTCAAACCCTGTAGAGCTTCCGGATGACGTTGTTCAAGTTGTTGAATAAATTCCGCTTCAAAAGCTTTCACCTTATTAACCGGAACATTTCTCATCAGGTTCTTGGTACCTATGTAAAGAATTGCAACCTGCTTTTCAACTGTCTCTGGAGAGAACTGTGCCTGCTTTAACAATTCCACGTTACGTGCACCTTTATCCAAGACAGATTTAGTAGCCGCATCAAGGTCAGAACCAAATTTTGAGAAGGCTTCTAATTCACGATACTGGGCCTGATCAAGTTTCAAGGTACCTGCAACTTTCTTCATCGACTTAATCTGCGCATTACCACCTACACGTGATACCGAAATACCTACGTTAATTGCCGGACGAACACCTGCGTTGAATAAGTTAGACTCAAGGAATATCTGACCATCTGTAATCGAAATTACGTTGGTTGGGATGTATGCAGAAACGTCACCTGCCTGAGTTTCAATAATCGGCAATGCAGTTAAGGAGCCTCCACCTTTAACGATATGTTTAATTGATTCAGGAAGATCATTCATTGATTGTGCAATAGAGTCGTTCTGGTTGATCTTAGCTGCACGTTCAAGTAAACGGCTATGCAGGTAGAATACGTCACCAGGATAAGCCTCACGGCCCGGAGGACGACGTAATAAAAGGGAAACCTCACGATAGGAAACAGCCTGCTTTGAAAGATCATCATACACAATCAATGCCGGTCTGCCGGTATCACGGAAGAACTCACCAATTGCAGCACCTGCGAAAGGAGCGTAGAACTGCATAGGAGCAGGATCAGCAGCAGAAGCCGCAACAATCACTGTATATGGCAATGCACCATTTTCTTCCAATACTTTTAAGATCTGGGCTACAGTAGAGTTTTTCTGACCGATAGCCACATATATACAGAATACAGGCTTACCTGCTTCATAAAATTCTTTTTGGTTGATAATAGTATCAATACAAACCGCAGTTTTTCCGGTTTGACGATCACCAATCACAAGCTCACGCTGCCCACGACCAATTGGTATCATCGCATCAATTGCTTTGATACCTGTCTGTAAAGGCTCAGTAACCGGCTGACGATAGATTACACCCGGTGCTTTACGCTCCAAAGGCATCTCATAAGTTTCACCCAGAATTGGACCTTTACCATCAATTGGAAGACCGAGTGTGTTAACTACACGGCCAAGCATTCCTTCACCAACTTTGATGGAAGCAATTTTATTGGTGCGTTTTACTGTTGCACCTTCTTTGATTTCATCAAAAGCACCAAGTAACACGACACCTACGTTATCTTCTTCAAGATTTAATACGATGCCTTGTAAACCGCTATCAAATTCTACCAGTTCACCTGATTGAACCTTAGTTAAACCGTATACACGCGCGATACCATCACCCACCTGCAATACGGTGCCAACCTCTTCGAGTTCAGCCTCCGACTTAAAGCCGGAAAGTTGTTGTCTTAAAATCGCCGAAACTTCATCTGGTCTTACCTCTACCATAGTAGTATTTTTTGTTTTTATATTGTAAATCTTATGCCCCCTACCCCTATCAGGAAGCAAAAAAGCCCTTTGTGTATTTGGGGTTATTTAGTTAAGTTCAAATTCTTTTTTCAGTTTATTCAGCTTACTGGATAAACTGGTATCAAACTGCTTATCGCCAACTTTCAGAATAAATCCTCCGATCAGATCAGGGTCAACCTGAGCTGAAAGAATAACCTCTCCTTTTGTTGCGTTCTTCACCACTTCTTCTATCTGAGCCAAATTTTCTTTACTTAGTGGAGAAGCTGAGGTTACGGTAGCCTTTACAACATTTTTAATAATGTTGTACTGATTGATAAATTCCTTGGCTGTTGCATATAAAATTTCTGAACGGCCCTTCCTGATTACGATATGAAAAAAGGAAAGAATCATTTTATGCAACTTATCCCCAAATAAGCCATCCAGAATATTTGCCTTTTTTTCAAGACTTATAATCGGATTCTTAAGAATAGCCTGCAAAGCTGGATTAGCCCTGCATGTTCCCAGAAACAATTCAATATCCTTCTTCACCAGTTCAAGAGCATTCTGCTCAACAGACAGGTCAATGATAGATTTTGCGTAACGCGATGCAACTTGTATTTCTGACATAGTATTAGTTGTTACCCGATAGCTATCGGGTTGTTAGTTGTTAGTTACTAGTTATTTGAATTTCTTCTTTCAAACTGTCAACTGTCAACTGTCAATTGTCAACTTAGTTAAGTTTTACTTCTTTCAACAGGTCATTAACAAGAGCCTGTTGCTTATCCTGATCCTCCAGTTGCTTGCGCAATACTTTTTCAGCAATAGCTAATGACAAGCTTGAAACCTGGTTCTTGATCTCTGCCATAGCAGCAAGCTTTTGGTTCGTGATCTCGTCCTTTGCCTTTTCGATCAATTTAGTTCCTTCAGTCTTAGCCTGATCTTTTGCATCATTGATGATCTGATCTTTAATTTCTTTGGCTTCTTTAAGAATATTGTCCCGCTCTAAACGCGCTTCTTTTAAAAGATCTTCATTTTCACTAATTAGCTTAGCCATTTCAGCTTTAGCCATTTCGGCTTTGGATAAAGCATCCTCAATTGAACGCTCACGCTCATCAAGTGCCTTTACGATAGGCTTCCATGCAAATTTGCTTAAAAGGAAGAACAGTATTAAAAAAGCTACTGTTGACCAGATAAATAAACCCGGATCCGGAGAAACTAATGGATTTAATGCCAGTAATGTCATTTTGTTATATTATTTAATAATCAATCAAAACAATAAAATAAGGCTGGTGCCAATCGCACAAGCCTTACTTTTTTAGTTTACTTGTCCTGTTCCTAAGAACGCAACAACCACTGCAAACAATGCTACCGCCTCAACGAATGCTGCTGCAATTAACATAGCTGTTTGAATTTTAGAGGCTGCTTCTGGCTGACGAGCCATACCTTCCATGGCTTTTCCACCAATGTTTCCGATACCAATGCCTGCTCCGATAGCAGCTAATCCTGCACCAATACCAGCGATACTTCCTACGATCATAATCTGATTTTTAAATATATATTAAACAAAAAATAAATTCATATTAATGCTCAGCATGTTTTTCTTCAATTGCCATGCCTATAAATAAGGCCGACAAAATGGTGAAAATGAATGCCTGAATAAAACCTACCACGAGCTCGATTACACTGATAAAAAGAACAAACGGAACCGCTATACCGGCTACAAGGACCGATTTTAAGATAAAGATCAGAGAGATCAAACTTAAAATAAGGATGTGACCTGCAGTAATGTTTGCGAATAAACGAATCATCAGGGCAATTGGCTTGGTAAACAAACCTATGATCTCAACAGGGATCATTAATGGATATAACCACCATGGAACATGAGGGGTAAATACGTGTCCCCAATAATTCTTGTTACCATTTACAGTTGTCAGAATAAAGGTACATAGTGCTAACATCATAGTCACTGCTATATTTCCAGTTAAGTTTGCACCTCCCGGGAAAAAAGGAATCAAGCCCATCAGGTTATTTAACCACACAAAGAAAAATACCGTTAATAAATAGGGCATAAAGCCTCTGTATTTATGACCCAATTGCGGCTTGGCAATATCGTCGCGAACAAAGATGATAATAGGCTCCAGAATAGACTGCAAACCTTTCGGGGCTTTACCTTCACGCTTCTTATATGTATTGGCAATCCCGATAAATACCACAAGTAAAATAGTTACTGAGATTAACAAAGAAACAACATTCTTAGTTATTGAAATATCAAGAGGCTTCATATTCATGATCTCTCCCTTATTGTTGTGTGCGATATAAGTTCCATCCGCACTTTTAACCGATTCAGGATAATAATACTTTCCGTGATAATAAACCAATTGGGTTCCGTTGGCATCCAATAATTCAGTGCCTTTATCGTTATGTCCGAACTTATTGGAAAGAAAACTAACCAATCCCTTATCAGTCCACAAAATAACGGGTAAAGGAAGTGCTACATGACCAAAAAAGTGCCACTCGTGGGAATCTGCAATATGATGCAGAATTATCTTGGAGATATCTTCATCTTTTTCCGGCTTAGCATCATGTGCATCTGCTACAGAAGCATGTGTTGTATCTGATGATACTTGCTCCTGGGAAAAAGAAGAAAAACTCAAAATCGAAAATAAAACTGCACAAATAGCTATGCTGAAGAATTTTTTTGAATTGAAAATATGGCTCAAATCCATTTATTATAAGGAATTTACTTAAATTTTTGGTTGCGCAAGTTACATAACAAACAATATATTTCAAACACTGTATGAAAGAAATATAGATAAAAAAAATTGATGATAAATTTAAGGGGATCAACCGGGTTTGCGTTGATGTAAACAAAGGCTATTATCATGCAAAAAAGTAGCTTTATTGTAACACTTCCGAGCAATGCCTGACCTGAAGCCCTATCACTGATTCTCATCCTCCAGGAAGCAATAAGATAGATACTGAGGGTTAAAATTTCAAATACCCAGAACAATGCCCAAAACTTTGGGATTAAAAATTGTATTTCTGGAAAAAATAGCTCAAAAACCAGGGGTCCACTAGCCAAAAGAATTGTAAACAGAATAAAATAAATGAAAAAACGATAAATACTCATGGTTTTAACTGTCTGATGGTCTGGTAAATTGATAAGATAACGCCTAAAACACATGCAAGCGCCGTTACCCATTGAGTCTTATGATCATAATATTCATCAGTCTTATAACCAATATATGCTGAAAGTCCGATTATTGCCATCATTTGAAAAGCCACACCGGTATATTTAGCATAAGTGTTCAGCGACTGCTTTTCAGCTTTTAGCCCATCAGTTTTGCTTTTCACTTTTTGATTTTCATCCTGATGGTTCATTTCTCTCATTTTACAGCGTAAAATTATCAAAATATTAAAGTATTCAGCGGAATAAATAAAAGCCGAATACATTTAGCTCAGGCAATTGAAACAGTTTTCTGACAGAAAGAGTTTATATTTATCAGGACAAATCCGTTATGATAAAATAACTTTGCAAAGATTCTGTTATATATTTCAAGCAAAATTAAATTGAATTCAAATATCCTGATTGCATTTCGTTTTATATCATTAAGCTGCTTTTTTTGCTTTTGTCTTCTTTCATGCAGCTCACAGAAAGAAACTGTGGCTAGCAGAGGTATGCAGAACTTAACGGCTCATTATAATATACTCTACAATGCTAAAGAACTTGTTAATATAAGTGAAAAAAACATCCAGTTATCTTACGCTGATAATTACGATCGGCTGATTACTGTTTATAAAGAGCCAAATGAAAGTCTATCCCAATCAGAGTTAAAAAATCTGGATGATGCAATCTTAAAGGCAAATACAATTGCCAATGAAAAATCATTAAGTAAATATGTAGATGATGCCTATTTTCTTATCGGTAAAGCAAACCATTTGAAGTCAAATTTTTTCAATGCTGTTGAATTTTTCAACTACGTTTATATCAACTATCCTAAAGAGAAAGAAATCAGGCAGGCGGCCCTTGCCTGGAAGGCAAGATCCTTGATTGCTTCCGACCGTATGGAAGAGGCTGAAAGTACACTGGACACAGCTCTCAGCAATATTGATTCAGAAAAAAAATCTGTTGCCGATATTTATGCAAGCCGTGCACAACTTTACATCTATGCAAAGGACGATGCACAAGCCATAAACTTGCTGGAAAAGGCGATAAAAACAGTCAAAAATAAGCAGAAGAAGATCCGCTGGACCTATCTAGCTGCTCAGCTATATGAAATTACTGATAATCCTCAGAATGCCTTAGCGAATTATACGAAGGTGATAAAAAGCAATGCCCCATTCGATATGGCATTTAACGCAAACCTTAGTCGGATTAATCTTAAAACCGAACTTAGCGGCGATACTTCAGGAAGAACCAGAGAAATTATGGCCCTGCTAAAGGATGACAAGAACAGGGAACTGCTTGATCAGGTCTATTTTCAGATAGCTAATAGCTATGCGCAGGCAGATAATCTTGAAAAAGCAATCGAAAATTACAATCTGGCTATTTCAAAAAGCACAAAAAATACAAACCTGAAAGGGCTGGCCTATCTTGAGCTTGCCGAGATTCACTTCAATCAGTCAGATTTCTTAATGGCTAAGGCATATTATGACAGTACACTAACCAGTCTGACCAATAATTATCCTGATTACCTGCAAATAAAAAGGAAGGCGGATAATTTGGAATTGCTGGCAAAGGGTTTAAATACCATTGCCAGAGAGGACACGCTGCAAATGCTGGCCACATTACCTGATCCTGAGCGCAGAGAAAGAATCAGTAACCTAGTCCTCGCACAAGCTGCAAAAGAACAGATCAGATCAAATTCAGCCGATGCAGGAAATCCATTTATGGCTGTTGGCCAAATACCTGCAGGTTCGCGTGATACAAGATTCTATTTTAATAATTCAGTGGCATTAAGCCAGGGTCTCGCCGAATTCAAAAACCGTTGGGGTACCAGAAAACTGGAAGATAACTGGAGGCGAAGCCAGAGAACAGCTTCTGAAATGCCTGCTTCGATTCTCCCTGACCCTGGCATTGTTTCAGGGAACTTTCTTCCGATACCGGAAATAAAAACTGAGGTCGATACGGAAGCACAGATAAAGGAATTTCTCATGTCGGTTCCAATAAGTCCTGAGCAAATGCTTGAATCAAACCAGAAAATAGCATCAGCACTATACGATATCGCCAATTATTATCGTGACATCTCAGCTGATACTGCTGAAGCGGTAAAAATCTATGAGCAATTATTAAATAGATTTCCTGAAAATCATAACAATCTGGCAGTTTATTATAATTTGTACAGACTATACAGTACTGCCGATAAGAAACGTTCTGACGAGTATAAAAACATTCTTCTGAGCAAATTCCCTGATTCCCCATTTGCAAAAATAATTTTAGACCCCGAATTCAATAATAAACTGGATGAGCAGGAGGCCGCCTTCAATCGCCTATACAATGACATTTACGACCTTTATGTTAACAAGAATTATACAGAAATACTTAATTCAATTGAAAAGTACAGACTAGTTTCCGGCATTCAAAAAGTGCCTGCACAATTGGCTTATTTAAATTCACTGGCCATTGGACATACGCAAAAACTTCCCGGACTGGAAAATGCTTTCAAAGAGATAGTTAGTAATTTTCCCGAAGAAAAACTCATTGTTCCTCTCATCAAGCAACATCTTGCATTCATCGATACGAACAGAGCTGCAATGGCAGATCGCAGTGTTGCCTTAAGCAACCTGGATTTCAATAACAGATTTTTTCAGGAACCAGAGCCTCTTATATTGGTCCAGCAACCTGAAATAAAAAGTAATCTTAGTGAAGATCATAAGGATAAACCTAATGCCCTTAAATCAGACATTGGGACAGAAACCGGTCCTTTCAGGAAGGAAGACTCAGCTGAGCATTATTTTGTTGTGAATATTTCTGACCCTTCAGTTAATTTGAATTCCTCCAGATTTGGGATCGGACAATTTAACAGAGCCAATTTACCAGGATCAGCAATAAAACATCAATTAAAATCAGTTGCTAACCAAAATCAATTGATATTTGTAGGTCCGTTTGCAGATAAGGAGGCGGCTACAACTTATTTTACTAATATCAGCCCACTGATGAGGACAATTATGAAGATACCTGTAGACAGATACAATAGTTTCATAATTAATTCCCAGAATCTTGAAAAAATAATTGATAAAGAAACACTCGACCTTTATGTCGAGTATTTTAAAAAGAACTATTAATATATCCCGATATGAATAACAAGCTGACTCAGCATGACTTAAATCGCTATACTATCCTCTTTTGGAAATGGATCCTGGGGTTAATTGCATTTGGAGCTTTACTGATCTTCAGCATCGGCCTTGGATTGTTTGGACAACTCCCTGACCTTCGCACGCTCGAAAACCCTAAGAGTTATCAGGCATCAGAGGTTATTTCGAGTGATGACATTGTTTTAGGCACCTATTATGTTCAAAACCGCTCCAATGTTCGTTACGATGAAATTTCTCCTAATGTGATTAATGCCCTGATTGCAACTGAAGATATCCGATTTTACAGTCACTCCGGAATTGATTTCAAACGTACCTTTACCGTTATCTTCTATAATCTGATAGGAAAGCGACAGGGAGCAAGTACAATTACCCAACAATTAGCTTTAAACCTATTCTCAAAGGAAGGAAGGTCCAGAAACTTTAGCAAGCGACTGATACAGAAATCACAAGAGCTCATTGTTGCCGTAAAACTGGAACGACAGTACACCAAAGAGGAAATTCTAACGATGTACCTCAATACTGTAGATTTCGGTTCATACAATACCTTCGGAATTAAATCAGCAGCCAGAACTTACTTCAGTACAACACCTGATAAACTAAAACCAGAAGAGGCAGCAATCCTTATCGGGATGCTTAAGGGCCCTTCGCTTTATAACCCTCACCGTAATCCTGAAAGAGCTTTAAGACGCAGAAATACGGTCCTGGAAAACATGCATGGTGCAAATTATATCAGTGATGCTGAGGTAGAACTGCTGAAGAATAGCCCGATAAAACTGGCATTCAACCCTTCTGATCATAATGAGGGATCGGCACCCTATTTCAGGGCAGTACTCAAAAAAGATATTCAACAAACACTCGAAGAAAACTCGATTTATAAAGCTGATGGAACCCCTTATGATTTGGATAGGGATGGCCTCAAGATCTATACAACAATCAATTCGCGGATGCAAAAATATGCGGAAGATGCGCAACAGGAATATTTGAAAACCCTGCAGGTCAGTTTTAACAATTCCTGGGAAGGTCGAAACCCTTTCGATTTTAAAGAGGCCAAGGGCCTAATCGATCAAGGCATGCGCCGTTCAGACCGCTATCAGCAACTAAAATCTGAAGGAAAGACAGAAGAAGAAATCATTCAAAACTTTAGGACACCTGCTCAGATGACCATTTTTAGCTGGAAAGGAGAAATCGATACACTGATGCGGCCTATTGATTCTATCAAATATTATAAATTACTCCTGCGTAACGCAGTTATGTCAATGGAACCCCAAACCGGATATGTACGCGCCTGGGTGGGAGGTATAAATTTTAGCCATTTCAAATATGATCAGGTGAAAATCGGGACAAGGCAAGTCGGATCTACTTCTAAGCCATTTACATATGCCGTTGCAATTGGGAATGGCGGTTATTCTCCATGCTTTATGGTTGACAATTTACCGGTAAGTATTGATGCAGGCGATGGTACAAGCTATAATCCAAGAGCCTATAAACCAATACCTGGCCCTATCACTCTGAAAACAGCTTTAGCCCGTTCCCAAAACAATGCAACCATGTACTTGATGAAACAGGTGGGGGCCACTGCTGTATCGACACTGGCTAAAAACATGGGTATCACTAGCCCTGTACCAGCCTTCCCATCCATTGCTTTAGGATCTTTTGAAGCTTCGGTATATGACATGGTTGGTGCCTACTCTGTTTTCGTAAATCATGGAATCTGGACTGAACCTATATACCTCTTGAGAATTGCAGACAAGAATGGCAATGTCATTTATGAACGGAAGCCCCGTATCAAAGTAGTTCTGGATGAACAGACGGCTTATGTGATGACTGACATGTTAAAAGGCGTTGTCAAGGAGGGTACCGGTGTAAGATTAGGATGGAAATACAAACTCACCAATCCAATAGGGGGTAAAACCGGTACAACCAATAATAACTCTGATGGTTGGTTTATTGGTATTACTCCGGAACTAGTTACTGGTGTGTGGACCGGCGCAGAAGACAGAGCGATCCATTTTACTTCTACCAATTTCGGGGAAGGAGCTAATACTGCCCTACCTATTTTTGGACTATATATGCAAAAGGTATACGCAGATCCCGCATTGAAATATAGCAAAGGTGATTTCCCTCCTCCAAAAGGTGGGATTACAACAGTTATTGATTGTGCTGAATATACAAAACATCAGTCCGGAGTTAGCGAACTTGATAAAAAGCTGGGATTCTGATAAAATATGTATTCCTGCCCTTTCGATTTGAATAGATATAAACCCGGGCTAGCGCCGCTTTTATTCTGATATGAAAGAATTTGATCCCCGACCCGAATTAAAGAATATACCGCCTAAACCCGGCATCTACCAATTTTGGTCAGATACGGATGAGCTGATCTATATCGGTAAAGCCAAAAATCTGAAAAGCAGGGTTTCATCCTATTTCAATAAAGATAATTTTCGGGTAAATGCTAAAACCCGAATTCTGGTCAGCAAGATCAGGAAAATTACCTTCACCATTGTTGATACCGAAATTGATGCCTGGTTACTTGAAAATAGCCTGATCAAGAAACATCAGCCAAGGTATAATGTAATGCTGAAAGATGATAAGACCTATCCCTGGATCATAATCAAAAACGAAAAATTTCCACGCATTTTCTGGACAAGAAGGATTATCAGGGATGGTTCAACTTATTTTGGTCCTTATGCATCTGTAGGGATGATGCATACAATTTTAGGGATGATCAAAGAAATCTATCCTTTAAGAACCTGTACTTTGCCCCTGACCCCTGAGAATATTCATTCAGGAAAGTTCAGGGTTTGTCTTGAATATCAGATCGGCAATTGCAAAGGACCTTGCCAGGCCTACCAATCAGAAGATGATTACGATCAGAGCATTTCGGAGATAAAAGAAATATTGAACGGGAAAACAGGTTCAGTGATCAGACGTCTTAAAAGTCAACTAGAAGAATCAGTAAACGGACTCAACTTCGAGCTTGCACACCACCTGAAGCAAAAGCTTGAGCTGCTGGATAATTATCAAAGTAAATCAACCATTGTGAATTCATCTATAACAGATGTGGATGTTTTCAGCATCGCGACAGATGAGAAACATGCTTTTGTGAATTTCCTGAAAGTAATGAACGGTACGGTTATTCAAACCCAGACCCTGGAAATCAAAAAGCGACTTGATGAATCTGATGAAGAGTTGTTAAGTATAGCAATTACCGAATTCAGATCAAGGTTTGACAGCAATTCTAAAGAGATTATTATACCCTTTGAACTTGAAATTCCAGACTCGGGGATAAAATTCACTGTCCCAAAGCTGGGAGAGAAAAAGAAGTTGCTGGAACTTTCACAAAAGAATGTAGCTTATTTTAAGAGAGAAAAATTAGATCAATACGAAAAACTTAATCCGGAATTAAGAACAGACAGGCTTTTGGCTCAAATGATGAAGGATCTGCGTTTAAATCAATTGCCAATACATATTGAATGTTTCGACAACTCGAATTTTCAGGGAAAATTTCCGGTATCGGCAGTTGTAGTTTTTAAGAACGCAAAGCCGTCAAAAAAGGATTACAGGCATTTTAATGTCAAAACAGTTGAAGGTCCTGATGATTTTGCTACTATGGAGGAAGCCGTTTTCAGAAGGTACAGAAGGTTGCTTGATGAAGATCAAAGTCTGCCACAACTCATCGTGATTGATGGGGGCAAAGGCCAGCTGTCATCGGCAATAAAAAGCTTAAAATTATTAGGCATTGATAAACAGGTCACTATTATAGGCATCGCCAAACGACTTGAAGAAATCTATTATCCTGGTGATCAGTACCCATTATACCTTGATAAAAAGTCTGAAACATTAAAAATTATACAGCAGTTAAGGGATGAAGCGCACCGTTTCGGAATTACTTTTCATAGAAAAAAACGAAATAATGCAACCCTTGCAAGTGAACTTGAAAGTATTCCAGGAGTTGGTAAAGCCTCTGCTGAAAAATTACTGAGACATTTCAGATCAGTAAAAAAGATTAAAGAAGCTTCAAAAGTTGAACTCCTTGAGGTATTAAATAAAAGCCAGACCGATGCTGTACTAGAATTTTTTAAATCTGATTAATATGACCAAAGATCATGTTCAAAATCCATCAGGGCTTTCTTCACCCGCTCAGATTCATAAAGCTTATCGATTCCAATTGCATAATCCTTAATACGAAGATCTTCGGGATTAGATTCCTTTACAATATAACTCGCAAATATCCTCTTCATAAATAAATCATCAAAGCTCAGCCCGGTGGCATCATTATTCCGGTTAACTGCGGGCTTGGTAACCAGCAAATGACGAACTTCAGGAAAGTAGATCCAAAATGCAGGTTGCTCATCAAAAGACTGACCCGCTGCTGAAATACGGATCATTGGTGCAATTCCGATGATACGCGGTTCAAAAACTGAGCGTTGCTTATCGAATATCCAATCTTCCTTGATACGGAATTTTAAAATACTATCAGGATTAAATTCTCCAGCCTTAACTACCGTCCCGGTTTGGTTACCGTCTGTATCAAAAATCGGAACTAAAACACTGTCAGCAAACTTAGCCATTGCCTGTTCAGGCTTCAGAATCACGTTAAACTCATCTCCATTAACATCATCTTTAGTGCTGCTTGCATCGTATGCAGTGAGCTCACCAGCCATAATTGCATCGGTTAAAATAGTGATAAGACGAGCCTTAGGTGATGCAAAAATCATATTCACCTTGTCGCGGACATCAATTTCCCTCCATACACGCTTGCTGAACATCACATCCGATTCTCTCAGATTAGCATATGGAGCAACCGTTGCACTAATAATATTGGTCTTTTTATAATATCCATCCAGAGGCTTTTCTGCCGGTTTAGGTTTGGTATCATTCGTTAAATTAGGTGCCTGAGCACTCAATTGAAGAGCACCAGCAACCAAAATGAGGACAAAAAATATCTTTTTCATAGCACTTAATTTGCTCTAAAAGCCATTGGATCAAGTTGCCTTTGGGTTCCATCAGGACCAACCGCAACAATATCGTCAAATATAACTCTTGTACCTGGCGTTATTGCGGCCACAGCTGCGCTCATTTGAGCACTGAATGAATTTCCATTGGCTTGTAATACAACAACATCTGCACGAGGTCTGGCAATCACCAGACTAAATCTCGTAACATTAAATTTAGCATCAAAATCAAAACCTTCAAGTATGGCAAAAATTGAATTTTGCGACTTTATAACTACTGAACTTAAAGCCCCTCCGGTTTTACCTGCAAATTTTGCTTTAGGATCCGGAATCCGCTTTACTCTGAAATCACTTGAACCAATATTCTGAACCTTACCGCTGACATTAGCAGCAACATTGACTTTAGCAGTCGTTCCGGGTGAACTTACAGTCACTGTATATTTGCCATTGGAACCTGTGATTGTACCTCCGCTGATAGTAACTACCAAACTCTCTTTGGGAATACCGGGAGCGGATACCGAAACCGGATTGGGAACACCCACATAAAATACATTCATTTTATCAGGAGAAACAACTGCCGAAGGGCGGGATACCTGATATTTTTGTTCCGAAGTAGTATATGTTTTTATCGTTCCATCAGTTTGCTTAACACGAACAGTACCGGTCCAGCTGAATATTCCTTCCCTGGAAGTATTGACTGTATACATTCCTTTACCATCCTTAACCTGCAGTCGTGAACCACTAACAGATATTTCGGGGCTAGATTTAGAATCTGACGCGGTTAAAAACACTTCTGCTGTATAAGGCTGACCTGCAATAAGATAAGAAGTTGGAGCAACAGCTACTGCAGAAAACTGATCCAGATTCACTACTGCCTGATCCATTTTGCCAAGAATTCTTTTCACAACTTCAGACTCAGCATTCTTTGTATCGGCCTGGATTTTAGCCAAAGCTGTTAGGGCTGCAGTCAGAGGAATACCATCCCCAAAATTAGATTGCTCCCAGCTTCTACTCACCCCGCCGCGATTTGGCGGATCCAGGGCTTCAAGAGAAAAATTGATCCCGGAACGTTCTTTTTCATCGAGCAAGGCAAGTAACTTGGTCCGCGTATCGTTAATCTTATTCTTTAGTGCAGTTGCACGGGGATCTTTCCCATTAATCATTAAGCGTGGAGATATATCGAGGTTATCTCTTTTACTAATATCCCCTGTCGATTCATTATATCCTCCGCCTTCAGTTTCTAATAATTTTTTTATATCAGCCACATATGCCTCAAGCTCTGCAGTATAAGAACTTGCCTTTTTAGCTTTGTCGTAGATCGGGCGAGCTCTGACAGGCTCATCCTTCAACTTTGTTGCTTCAAAAGAAGTATAAGTTGCATCTACCCCACTTTGAACATTTGCTGTTGAAGCATTTAAACTATCCGTTAAATTTTTGAAGGCTTCTAAAATTGAATCACTGACATTCAGTGCTACTAAACCTAATAAAACCAGGTAAAGTATTCCAATCATTTTCTGCCTTGGGGTTTCTTTACCTCCAGCCATGCAATTTTATTTAAAAAATTAATAATCTATAATTCGTGTACCAATTATCCCCGATTAGGTTGATTCATAGCAGAAAGCATATTCCCATAAATAGAATTTAGGGATGATAAGTTCTTTGCCAGTTTGCCAACTTCCTCTTTGAATTGTTTGGAATCTTCCATTGACTCATTAAAATTTTGCATGGTCAGAGAAAGATTCTGGTAGAATTTATTCATTGATTTTAAATGTGCACTTGAATCCTGTAATTCCAGTTCATAAACTGCATTTAGTGCTGAAATATTTTTTGCAAGGTTATTTACCTGCTCATGGTATGATTTGGAGTCAATATTTGTATCAGCCATCTCCCTAAGGCTGACCGTTGCCTTTTCGAAGGCATTATTAAGATTATCAAAACTACCTGAAGCAGTTCTGACTTTGGAAGTCAGTTCAGTAGTTGCGCTTGCAGTATCAGCCATGCCGGAAATTGCAGAAACCTTATCTCCAAATGTTCTTAAACCGGTGCCCAGACTTTCAATCAGTTCAGGCCCGATCTTAGCATCAGACATCATTTTATCCAATGCGGCAGTTGAAGACCCTGTTCCTGATAATGCCGGCCGGGATAACTCACCCTTAAATTCTTCATCAAGTTCCGGATATACCCTGGTCCAGTCGGGCTCAGAAGATTCAGCTTTAAAGCCCAATGCAAAAAACAATATGGCTTCAGTGATTAGTCCAACAGCTATCATGATCTCGCCACCCTTCCAGTGAAGGATTTTAAACATCAGACCAACAATAACTACGGAGGCACCCCATGAAATTAAGGTATTAATACCCAGTTTAAACTTTTTCTTTTGAGCCATAATATGTACGCTTTTTAATATTAGAGAGGATTGTAATTTAAATTTAGAGCCTGTCTTTAATATCCCGACCCTGATACTTGGTTATGCAACGAAAACCAATGTATGATTTTGCAGTATCCTGATATTCAAATGTGCTAGCTGAATTTTGAAGGAAATAACCTATATCTTTCCAGGATCCCCCACGAACAACCTTCCGCTTCATAACTTCTGGATCCTCCGGGCGGGCCTCATAACTGAAGGTAGGGTTCATATCATGGGTGAAGGTAGATGAGGATTCATCAAATGCCGAAGAAGTCCATTCAGAAACGTTCCCTGCCATATTATACAATCCATAATCATTTGGATAATAAGCCTTTACATTTACTGTAAATGGCCCACCATCATCAATGTAATTACCTCTTCCTGGTTTGAAATTGGCCATCAGACAGCCTTTTGCATTCCTGATATATGGGCCTCCCCAAGGATAACTGGTCCCAACCCGACCACCACGTGCAGCATACTCAAACTCTGCTTCGGTTGGAAGATCATAATCTGCACGCTTAGGAAGGCGGCGACTATCTTTATAGGCTTCGTTGAAACGGGTTCTCCAAACTGTAAAGGCACGAGCCTGACGCCAGTTTACACCAACTACAGGATAATTTGAGAAAGCCGGATGTGAGAAATATCCCTTAACCATAGGCTCATTCTGAGCGTAGGCAAAGTCAGATAGCCATACCAGAGTATCAGGGTATACACCAACTGTATCCCTAAGTATAAAATCAGAACGTTTTGCTTCTTTATTATTACGATTATTTGCTGCTTCCCTTAACTTCATTACCGCGAAATTATATTTCAGCAACCTAACATCAATTTCATTACGGTCGAATACCCTATCTTCACCCTGATAATACATGGCTTGCAATTTAGGGCGATTTGCAGCTGATCCTTTTTTCCCTCCCCATATGGCACTGCCATTTCCTACCTTTTTCCAGTTGATGTATTTTTTACCGGCATCATTAGGATCTACCTGTCCTTTAGGCTTGATATAATACTGCTCATCCTGCAAATAATCAGATATTGCGATAGAATCGCGCACCCAATTCACAAACTGACGGTATTCACTATTGGTAATCTCTGTTTCATCCATGTAAAATGCCTGAACAGTTACCTGTTTATTCTGAGATATCTGAGCAAAAGTAATATCCTGGTCGGTTTGACCCATAATAAAAGTTCCGGCGGGGATGTAAACCATACCGTAGGGCACCTGATTGTTTTTAAACTTTTTAGTTGCAACTCCAATCAACTCACCATTTGTACCACCTTTACCACAGCTAACGCTTAAAACACTAATAGCTGCAAGAACGATAAAGTATATTTTTCTCATTTTATATGATTCCAGTTTACATTGCTCAACAAAATAATTTCGAATATAATAAAAAAGGATATAATATATACGACAAAACTAATCTATCTGCGTTGAAATTCAACATTTCATATTTAAATTATAAAAAAATCAGGACTAATTAACATGCAAAAATATCGCCAGATATTTATATATCTAAGATATTTTACTAATACGTGTAAATTAAGGTCAAGGTTTAACTATTTAAAAAAAAATATTTCCTATTTGTCAAAGTTTACTTATTGACTTGCTTAATGTACTGCTCCAATGCCATTGTCATACTGGGAGCTTCCGGAGTAGGTGCGGGGATATTAAGAACCAGTTCATGCTCAAGAACGGCCTTATGAGTACTAACCCCAAAGGCAGCAATACGGGTATAATTCTGTTTAAAATCAGGGAAGTTAATGAAAAGGGAATGAATGCTGCTCGGACTAAAAAATGCAATAACATCATAAAAAACCTCTGCAAGGTCAGAAAGGTCACTGCATACTGTATGAAATAAAACTGCAGGCTTAAAATCATAGCCATTTGCGGAAAGGAATTTCTGAGTTTCTTCGGCTGCCACATCAGAACAGGGATATAAAAACTTCTCGGATATATGCTTTTTCAAAAGTTCTGCAAGATCGGCCGCAGTCTGCTTTCCAAAGAATATTTTTCGCTTTCTGTATTGTATATATTTCTGGAGATAGAGGGCAATTGTTTCCGATATACAAAAGTACTTCATATCTGAAGGAACATCATATCGCATTTCTTCACATATCCTATAAAAATGGTCGACTGCATTCCTACTGGTGAATATTACTGCGGTAAAATCAGCTAAATTTATTTTCTCCTTGCGAAATTCTTTTGCAGGAACACCCTCTACATGGATAAAAGATCTGAAATCGATTTTCAGATTATATTTTTTTGCTAAATCAAAATAAGGCGACTTATCCGTATCTGGTTTTGGCAAAGTAACGAGGATACTCTTCACTTTCCTTGGTTTTTCAATTGGACTTACTTGCATATATCTTAAAAAGGCTAATACCCGAGTGCTTTAAAAAGGATAATTAAAGGACAAAATTCGAGGGCACAAAGGTAAATAATTAAATAAACTTTTGGAAACTTGTAATTTGATAAAATATTTGACCCTGCTCTGAGAAATTGAACAACGAAAATTCCGAAAAGCATTACAATCCCAATATAACTGAAAATTCCTGCATAACGACTGGAAGTGAGACTAAAGGCAATAACTATAGGCAGAAATAAAATTGCGGCATTGAAATAGCTAAGGTATAATACTGATACATACTCTCTTACAAGTCTCTTGGCATCAAATAAAAATCCCACTATCCGAAGTATTATTATTTTAAAAGTGAACAGTCCAATGACAAGGACACTAAGAAGCAGGAAAAGTTCAAAGCCATCAAATGGATAACTTAATTGCATATACTTTCCTGACAAATACAAATAAAGGCCAATAATAAGTCCAAATAGCAAATAGAAAAAAACGAATGGCCAGGAATTAAACAGACTATCTTCTTTGTTGATTCTGGTTAGAATCTGATTACTGTAAAAGGCCATAATTATACTGTTCAACTCTGCGGGAAAGAAAAACCTGATGAACGAAAAAAATATTACCAGAAAAAAAATAACAATTATAATCCATGTTTCCCCTCGTGGTTTAAGTATTCCTTCATTATCGTGATTATTCTTCTTCGGAAATTTTGCTGCCCATGAAGAAAAATCCAAATTCTCTACCTTATACAGATTGATGAGACTGTCCAGAAATGGATTGGTGCGACCTGGATCAGGTGCTTTAATCCAGACAAGCGACAATGAATCCCTTATAGCCTTTATAGAATCTCTATAGGCAACCCTTGCTGCCCGGCCAGCCGAATCATACTTCTGATAAACTGGGGTAATGGAATTTAGTCTGAGACTGTCCGTTTGAGCGAAAGCAAATGAGTTAATCAAAAATAATATAAAAAGAATACTGTATAAATGTTTAATCATCCCCATTAATTACACCATCAAATATTTTCCAGTATCTCAAATTTCCACTTTTTTATGTTCGTTTCCTAAATATCTTTCAGATTAAGGTTAAAGAACCTGTTTCTCTGAACAGTAACCCGTCAGAATCTAATTCTGAAAATTTCATAGCAATGAGTTTTTTAACAAAAAACAGAATTTTATTCATTTAAGTGTTAAATATTTTGAATTTTATTCCGAATAAAATAATTTTGCCGAATAATGCAACAAAAAGCACATCAATTGGATCAGATAGACCAGGAAATCCTTGTCATGTTACAGGAAAATGCCCGGATCTCAAATGCTGATATCGCAAGGGAATTGAACATGGCTCCATCTGCTGTGCTGGAAAGAGTGAAAAAACTGGAGCAAAAAAAAACAATTCTTCAATATACCACCCGTTTAAATCCTTCGGCTTTACATCAAAACTTACTTGCCTACGTTTTTATCAAAGCCTCTGATGGGATTGCATGTAATGACACGGCCTCTGCACTTGCCGCAATACCTGAAGTACAAGAAGTTCATCATGTTGCGGGCGATGATTGTTATCTGGTGAAAGTTCGCACTATTGATTCAGCCACCCTTATGGAGATAATGAGAAACTCAATCGGCAAAATCCCTAATATTCTATCTACCCGAACAACTATTGTTCTTGAAACGGTCAAAGAACAGCAGCACTTGGTTATCCCTGTAAATAAACATGCCTAGTTCTACTAATAAACCCGCATCTCTATTAATGATTGTCCTTGCATTTGCAATAGTTTATATTGTTTGGGGTTCAACTTACTTTTTTATTCAGATTGCTGTTAAGGATTTCCCCCCCTTTATTTTAGGAGCCTTGCGATTTATCATTGCCGGAGTGCTGATGGCGGCCTGGTGCTTCTATAAGGGTGAGAATATCTTTGCAGCAAAAGGAATAAAACATGCTGCTATCAGTGGAATATTATTGCTTTTTTGCGGAAACGGAATAATCATTTGGGTTGAAAGAAGTATGCCAAGTGGAATGGTCGCTATCATGGTGTCATCAGCTCCATTATGGTTTGTATTACTCGACAAACCAAAATGGTCTGAAAACTTAAGAAGCAAATCAATCATTGCAGGCCTTCTGATCGGGCTTGCCGGCGTGATCTTACTTTTTAGCGAACAGGTTTCTGAGGTTCTGTCCCTTCAGGGGAACGAATCTGTAAAACTGAGCAGTATGGTTCTGCTGGTTCTGGCAGCAATAACCTGGGCAGGGGGATCACTCTACTCTAAATACAAATCTTCAGAAGACCCAATCATCGTAACAAGCACCTGGCAGATGATAGCTGCAGGAATAGCTTTCCTCCCTGGGATTTTAATTCGTGATGAATTTCATGGCTTTCAATGGAAGGCAGTATCGGGGGATGCCTGGCTGTCTGTGTTATACCTTGTTGTGATGGGTTCCATTGTGGGTTTCAGTGCTTATGTATGGTTATTAAAGGAAAGACCTGCAATGCAGGTCAGTACATATGCCTATGTTAACCCCGTTGTGGCGGTTCTTTTGGGAGTATTTTTTGCCAATGAGAATATCTCCTCTATACAAATAATCGGACTGATTATTATCCTGGGCAGTGTTTTCATGATCAATATGGCCAAATACAGAAGGGAAAAACTGGCAGAAAGAAACATTGTAGGGGCAGATTAAGTATTTTTTAAATAGGGATTCATAAAAACAAAGGATTACACTATTGTTGTAGATTTGTACAATGGCCGGAATCTATATTCATATCCCCTTCTGCAAAAAAGCCTGTCACTATTGCGATTTTCATTTCAGTACTTCTCCTCAGTACAAGGATCAGATGCTCAATGCATTGAGATCTGAAATCATCCTTCGAAAGAACTACCTGGGTAAAGAAAAAATTGAAACAATCTATTTTGGTGGAGGTACTCCTTCGCTACTAAGTGCCGATGAATTGCAAACCCTGCTTGGTCAGATCACCGATCAGTTCGAAGTCTCATCAAATGCAGAAATAACTCTCGAAGCTAATCCCGACGATCTGAATCCACAGTTTGTCAGGGAAATAAAATATACCCTTATCAATCGCTTCAGCGTTGGGGTGCAATCATTTTATGAGGAAGATTTGAGATGGATGAACCGTGCACATACGGCAAGTGAAGCTCTAAGTGCAATAAAAAGAGTTCAGGATGCAGGTTTTGAAAATATTACTGCTGACCTTATTTACGGATTCCCGCTTCTGAGTAATGAAAAATGGGAATTCAATATTCAACAGCTGGTAGAAAATCATGTTCCTCATGTATCTTCTTATTCCATCACAGTAGAACCCAAAACCGCATTGGCAGCATTCATCAAAAAAGGCAAACAATCCATTATGGATGAAGGCCAGGGTGCATCACAGTTCCTGATGCTTATTGACTATTTGTCAGAAGCTGGTTTTGAGCATTATGAGATCTCAAACTTTGCCAAACCGGGCATGCATTCCCGGCATAATTCAAATTACTGGGATGGTGTGAATTATCTTGGTATCGGGCCTTCTGCTCATTCTTTTAATGGCGAAAGCAGACAATGGAATATTTCGAATAATTCAAAATACATCAATGAGATTCAATTAAAAAATATTCCTGCAGAGACTGAACTATTGAGTACCGAAAATAAGATCAATGAATATATAATGACCTCCATGCGTACAAGCAAAGGCATGAACCTGCAATCTATTTCTGAGAAATTCGGATCCGACTATTCCAATGAAATTTACAATGGCCTGGAACCTTTTATCGGGAAAGAATGGATCAAACTTAATGAACAATTGGTTACCTTAACAAGGGAAGGGAAACTTTTCGCAGACCATATTGCCTCAGAATTATTCCTTAGCACACATTAGGTTTAAATTTTATGGAAGTAAAGAATAAAATAGTCTGGATTACCGGCGCATCAAGTGGAATTGGTGAAGCTCTTTGCTATAAACTGAATCAAGCCGGGGCCAAACTGATCATTTCATCAAGAAGTACAGAAGGCCTTTACCTTGTAAAGACCAAATGCACGAAGAATCAACTGGACGTACACGTGCTTCCTCTAGATCTTGAAAATACCCCTGAGTTGGAAGATAAAGCAAAGGCAGCACTTAATATTTTTGGAAGGGTTGATATCATTATTCATTCTGGAGGTGTGAGTCAGCGTTCTCTTGCAATGGATACGGGCATTGATGTGGCTCAAAAAATCATGAATATCAATTTCTGGGGTGCGGTTGCCCTGACTAAGGCGCTTATCCCATCGATGATATCTCATCAATCGGGGCATATTGTAATTATCAGTAGTCTGGTTGGAAAGTTCGGCACCAAATTCCGCTCGGCATATTCGGCTTCCAAGCATGCATTGCATGGTTATTTCGACTCCTTGCGTTCAGAAATTGATCCAAAAATCAAAATCAGCATCATTTGCCCCGGATTTATTAAAACCAATGTTACGATTAATGCATTAACTGCAGACGGAACCAGGCAAAACACAATGGATGATGCCCAGGCAAATGGAATGTCGGCTGATGAATGTGCAGTAGAGATCATAAAAGCGATAAAATCCGGAAAAGAAGAGGTTTATATCGGCGGAAAAGAGAAATATGCCGTTCTGTTAAAAAGATTACTACCCGGACTATTTTCAAAGATTGTAAGAAAAGCCAAAGTTACTTGAGTTATAAGTATTTGAAGACAAAGGCTATTGTGTGAATACAGCAGTCTTTACTCAATTCTTTTTTTTCAAAATCAAGAAATATTTATTTTTGCAGAAGTATTTATTAAAGACAGCGATATTCTGTTTTAGAAAATATCTATTCCTGATATGGGTTTTATATTAAGACCGGTTGATACTGTCGAAACCATCACACCGGAAGATTTCAGATCTGATTATTTGATTCCGCGTAAACCACTCGTTATTAAAGGTCTTACAAAAACTTGGCCTGCAAGGGAAAAATGGACAATTGATTATTTTAAGGAGGTAGCCGGAGAACTAAATGTCCCGCTTTACGATAACTCTAAGGCAGATCCTTCAAAACCAATAAACTCAGCTGCAGCCAAAATGAAAATGGCTGATTATCTGGACCTGATACGTTCTGAACCTACTGAACTCCGTATATTTCTATTCAATATTTTTAAGCATGTTCCCGAACTTTTGAACGATATAAAATTACCAAGGGAATTAATGGGAGGTTTTATTGAGAGCATGCCGGCAATGTTTTTTGGAGGAAGTAATTCTGTCACATTTCTGCATTATGACATAGACAAACCCCATTTATTCCACACTCATTTCGGAGGACGGAAACAGATCATTCTCTTCGATTATAAATGGAAACGTCGTTTATATTGCATCCCGAACGCAACCTATGCTCTTGAAGATTATGATGTGCTTAACCCGGATTTTGAAAAATTTCCGGCCCTTAAAGGTGTTGAAGGATATGAACTTTTTCTGGAGCATGGAGATACATTGTTCATGCCCGGGTCAATGTGGCATTGGATGAAATATCTGGAAGGTTCGTTTTCATTAAGTCTGAGAGCCTGGGATGAATCTTTTCTTCAAAAAGCAGAGAGCCTGTACAGTGTTGTGACCAGAGGAGGAATCGACAGCATTTTAAAAATGATATTGAAATCAACTTATGCACAATTCAGAGAAAAATTAGCTATTAAGCGGGCTGAAAGGGCATTGGCAAAAGGGGAACCAAAGTAAGCTAAGGTCCTTGAATGGCACAGAATCTACCCTAGCTCGAATGATCGGCAATTACCTTCCATTCACCATTAATTTTCTTTAAAATAAGAGTAAAAAAACCCTTTAGTTCGTCCTTTTCACGCTTTAAATGCCAGGCACCTGATACAAATGCATGATCAGCAGAAATCAATCTAACTTCTTTAATGTCAAAACTTAAAAAGCCCATTGCCTTCTGATCAGGATAACTTTTTTTGTAATTCGTGAGTGTAGTATCCCAGCCATATTTCGGTCCGTTTTTACCAACAAAGAGCAATGAATCAGATTTCAAATACCCCTGCATAAATTCCATTATATTTCCCTTGTTCCATGCCTGCCGCTGATCCTCAAGCAGATTAAGGATTAAAATCTTATCATCATTCTGAGCTGACGCCCGCATAGCCCCTATAAAAAGCAGGAACATGATCATAATTTTCTTCATAACTAAAAGTAAGAATATTAAATAATCAGGCCTTCCCTTTATTTGACATGTCGATAACATATTTAGATTCATAAACCTTTAACTTCGTTTTTTCGTAAATCATTTAAAATCAAATCATGCGGGGACATGCATTCTCGAAATTTATTCCAAATGAACTTCCCAAAGGAGGTTTCGAAGAGCTTTTGAAGTTATTTCTTGAGCTGCTGAATTATACCTCCGGGGATGCGAATGAGGCTTTAGACTGGATGAATGAGTTGGATAAGCAATATAAACTTACCAGCGATGATTATGGCATGGGTGATTTCATTGAAGATCTGAAAAAGAAAGGGTATCTGGGAGATGATGATCAAAATCCCAAAGGTTTTAAAATCACTTCAAAAACCGAACAAAGTATCAGGCAATCGGCACTGGAAGAGATCTTTGGGAAGCTTAAAAAATCCGGGAGAGGCGGTCATAATACCAATATTTCAGGTCTCGGAGAAGAGAAAAACGCAGATCGTAGAGAATATCAGTTTGGCGACAGTCTGGATCAGATCGACATGACTGCATCTATCCACAATGCTCAGGTTAGTCATGGCATTGGCGATTTCTCAATGACCGAAAGAGATCTGGAAGTTGAAGAAAAGGACTACAAAACCATTACTTCGACAGTGCTCATGATCGATATTTCTCATTCCATGATACTCTATGGGGAAGATCGCATCACACCTGCAAAAAAAGTAGCAATGGCTCTCGCCGAGTTAATTAGAACTAAATATCCGAAAGATACCCTTGATATCGTTGTATTTGGAAATGATGCCTGGCCCATTACCTTAAAAGAACTTCCCTATCTTCAGGTAGGACCATACCATACCAATACTTATGCCGGTTTGGAACTTGCGGTAGACATGCTCAGAAGGCGAAAAACCCATAACAAACAGATCTTTATGATCACTGACGGGAAGCCTACCTGTTTAAAGGAGGGTACCAAGTACTACAAAAACAGTATCGGCCTGGATAGAAAGGTAGTTAATAAAACCCTCGGAATGGCCGCACAGTGTAAACGGCTTGGAATACCGATAACCACATTTATGATTGCCAGAGATCCATACCTTCAACAATTTGTCAGGCAATTTACCGAGATAAACGGAGGCAAAGCATTTTACAGTTCACTAAAAGGACTTGGGGAATACATTTTTGAGGATTATATAAAGAACAGAAGAAGAACGATTAGATAGAAATTAGACAGATATATGCTGCATATTAAAACACTGAAAGCACTAAAAGATTCGGGTTATGTTTCCCGCTCAGTAAAGGAAGAACTTCGTGAAAATCTCATCCGCGAACTAAAGAACAAAAACACAGTTTTAGAAGGGATTATTGGATATGAAGATACCGTTATTCCAGACCTGCAGACTGCCATTTTATCTCAGCATAACATTCTGCTCTTAGGCTTGCGAGGGCAGGCAAAAACGCGAATTGCCCGTTTGATGATTAACCTTCTCGATGAATATGTTCCCTACATTGAAGGTTCTGAACTATTTGAAGACCCATTAAATCCAATTTCATGGTTTGGGCATCATACCCTTGAAATTAAAGGTGAAACTACACCGATCGCCTGGCTGCACCGTTCGGATCGATATACTGAGAAGCTGGCTACCCCGGATGTTACAGTTGCCGATCTTATCGGAGATGTAGATCCCATTAAAGCAGCGACATTAAAATTAACCTATTCAGATGAACGGGTAATCCATTTCGGATTAATCCCGCGTGCACACCGTGGTATTTTTGTAATCAATGAACTCCCCGATCTGCAGGCCCGGATTCAGGTTGCCCTATTCAATATTTTGCAGGAAAAAGATATACAGATTAGGGGGTTTAAACTACGTCTGCCATTGGATATTCAGTTTGTATTTACTGCTAATCCGGAAGACTATACCAATCGTGGGGCAATTGTAACCCCTCTAAAAGACAGGATTGAAAGTCAGATTTTAACACATTACCCAAAAAGCATTGAGATTTCCCGAAAGATTACACAGCAGGAAGCCCGGATATCCCCTTCTCAAAGAAACACTATCGAGGCTGACGGATTAGTAAAAGATCTTGTTGAGCAGATTGCTTTTGAAGCTCGTGAATCAGAATATATTGATAAAAAATCGGGAGTTTCAGCCCGTCTGACCATCTCAGCATACGAGAATCTGATCAGTAATGCTGAACGGAGAATGCTGATTAATGGTGAAAACAACACTTTTGTACGGATCTCTGATTTTCTCGGCGTAATTCCTGCAATCACAGGTAAGATCGAACTTGTTTATGAAGGTGAACTGGAAGGCCCGGGAAAAGTTGCAAACATACTCCTTGGAAAGGCTATTAAGACCCTGATGCTCAATTACTTTCCAGATCCAGAGAAACTAAAGAAAGCAAAAGCAACAAACCCATATGCAGATATTATTAACTGGTTTGCGACAGGTAATACGATTAGTCTGGTTGATGACCTGTCACTCGAAGAATATATTTCAGCTTTGGAATCAGTACCCGGACTCAAAACTGTAATAAAACAATTCCATAAGACTCTAAGTAAAAACCAGCAGATTCTTTTAATGGAGTTCTTATTGCATGGTCTGTCTGAATTTTCATTGATTAATAAATCCTTCCTGGATAAAGGTTTTGGCTTTAATGATATGTTTAACAGCCTTTTCAATACCGAGTTTGAGGATGATGATGAATATAACGAAGACCGGGATCAATTTTAAATCTTGTTCTGAAAGCTAAAAAGAAATAATGGCTAACCGCATTTTAGGATTAATAATCATTAGTATCCTGCTGATTCTTATTGATATTTATATCTACCGGGCAATCCGATCCGTCAGCTGGAAATGGAAAGGACAAAAGCATCTTTCATTCACCTATATCTGGTGGGGATATACTTTTCTGCTGATTACCGGAGTTTTTATAAGTATATTTTTCAATATTAAATTCCTGCTTCGTTCGGTCATTCTGGTTATTTTCTTTCTGACTTTTGTTTCCAAAATATTTATTCTGCCTTTTCTTGTCGCTGATGATTTGCGCAGGGCAATGATTTGGATTAGCAGGAAACTAAAAAGAAAAGAAAGCACGGAGCAAAATAAAACCGGAGTTATACCCCGTTCTGAATTCCTGATCAAAGCCGGAACTCTGGTTGCTGCAATTCCATTAGCATCCCTGACCTACGGTGTTGTTTCAAGTGCATATGATTATCGTGTAAAGCGCAAAACACTCTATCTGCAAAACCTGCCTAAAGCCTTTGATGGTATAAAACTCGGACAGCTTTCAGATATTCACTCCGGGAGCTTCTATGATCGCAAGGCAGTAATTGGTGGCGTTGATATGATCCTTAAAGAAAAGCCTGACTTGGTATTTTTTACCGGGGATCTGGTGAATAATATAGCCTCAGAAATGTATGAATACCAGGATATTTTCTCCAAAGTGAAGGCCCCACTGGGTGTTTTTTCTGTACTCGGAAATCATGATTACGGCGATTATCACTATGGTCAGGGAAGTTCAGCCGCAAAAGTTAAGAATTTGGCAGATATTAAGCAGACCCATAAGAATATGGGCTGGAACCTTCTTCTTAATGAAAATCGGAAATTGAAGATTGATGGCGATGAAATTGCCATCTTAGGTATAGAAAATTGGGGAGTTGGTCGTTTTGCAAAGTATGGTCGTCTGGATCTTGCGTTAAAAGATACAGATGATGCTCCGGTAAAGCTATTATTATCCCACGATCCCTCTCACTGGAGGGCGCAGGTTTTGCCGGAATATCCTCAGATTGATGCGATGTTCAGTGGCCATACACATGGTATGCAGTTTGGCCTTGTAACTGAAAAATTTCAGTGGAGCCCTTCACAATATGTTTATAAAGAGTGGGCAGGGCTCTATAAAGAAGGATTACAGCAACTTTATGTGAATGTGGGATATGGCTTTTTAGGTTATCCGGGGCGGGTTGGAATTCTACCTGAAATTACGATCTTTGAGTTACGCCGGGGCGATTCCTGAACAGATCCGGGTTCTATCTATGAACAAATACCTTAGGCAGATCATCGATTTTCTATTGTTCAGCAATATTTTTATTGCTCTTTGTGCGGTTGCACAGGGTTTGGTGACTTATCAACTTTTGAAAGTCAAAGCCGATATGTATGTTTTAGGACTTCTTTTCACTTCAACATTAGCCCTATATAATTTCAGCATCGTTCTATCCAAACCCAAAAAACCTGAAAATTCAACCTCAGCGAGAGTCCGATGGATATTTTCCCATTATCGGCTGATGATCACAATCAGCATTATTTCAGTCTTCTCAATAATCCCCCTGAGTTTGTTTCTGAGTACTTCGTCCAAAATTTTGCTGATTTCCCTTGCGCTGATATCTGTATTTTATAATCTTCCGGTATTTACCTTCCAGGATAAAAAATTCGGATTGAGAAATATACCAGGTATCAAATTATTCCTTATTGCATTGGTCTGGGCCTTGAGTTGTGTTTTACTGCCGATCCTTGAAATGGAAAATAACCGGACGATTACCGTCACACTGAATGATACCATGTTATTAATCGCTAAACGCTTCCTTTTTATTGCAGCGATAACGGTACCCTTCGACATTCGTGATCTTTATCAGGACAGGTTTTATGAATTGAAAACCATACCTGTACTATTTGGGGAAAGATGGGCATGGCTAATCTGCCAGGGATTGCTCGGAACCTATCTAATTTTACTGTTTCTTTTCACAGATCAATTCGACAGCCATTTTTTCGGATTAACACTAACAATTATCCTAACAGGTTGGTTAATTTTCAAGTCCAACTGGAAGAAAAATGAATATTATTACTTCCTGTATTTGGATGGAACTATGATCCTGCAATTTTTGATGCTACTTCTTTGTGGCTCAATTAGCTTATGAAAGATATCCATATTTTATCGATCAATGTCCTTGGCCATGCCGAATTATTAGTTTCGGACCATCAGAAAGCTCATTCGGCATACCGAAAGCAAGCCATTTCAGCTCATACTATAGAATTGGGTATGACTGGTTTTGCTGGTGATATCATCGTCGATACAAAACATCATGGTGGAAATGATAAAGCAGTATGCTGTTATAATTCAGATCATTTTAAAAAATGGAAGACAGAACTTGGTTTTAATCTAGAATCTGCCGCTTTTGGAGAAAACCTGACATTAACTGGGGCAAACGCAAATGAAGATCACATATTTATCGGTGACCGATATCAATTGGGTGATGCAATTGTGGAAGTTTCAGAACCCCGCGGCCCTTGTTATATGATCGGAATCAGGTATAATTACAAGCAGTTCCCGGTTCATTTACAGCAAAGCGGGCTTACAGGATACTACTTCAGGACAATTAAACCAGGGCTGGTAAAAAAGACAGACAAGCTGATCCATATTAGCTCACATCCCGAAAAAATCTCAGTAATGGATGTCAATTTTGTAAGATATCATGACCCTGAAAATAAAGAATGGCTTCAGCGGCTGGTTGATCTAAAAGAACTGACCTTAGAATGGAGAGAGCGGTTTGAAAAAATGCTGAAGAAATTATAATTTCTTCATGTAGTCATACCGAAAAATTTATTCAATTATAAACTTATACCCCACTCCACGGACAGTTTGCATAAAATGTGGCCTGTCGGGATTGCTCTCTATCTTTTTCCGTAAACGAACGATATGCATATCAAGCGTTCGTGTATTGACATCAGAATTATAGCCCCAAACCACCATCATTAGCTCATCACGGTTGATAACGGTATTTGCATTTTTTAAAAAATAAAGAAGAATCCTGTTCTCAAGTATGGTAAGTTCAATTTTCTTGCCCTCGCGCATCAGGGAATGTGTATTTGGATGATGCTCCATGTTTCCGAATTTATATATTTCTGTCTTCTCATTATTGATGAAAAACTTAACCTTGTTTTCAATCAATGCAACAAGTACATCCATATTAAAAGGCTTGGTCACATAATCAGAAACGCCAAAATTATAAGCATCAATTTTATCAATATCCTGTGCCTTAGCAGTCATCATAATAATCAGATTATCAAACCCAAGTTTACGCACATTCTGACAGACTTCTGAGCCCTGTTTCGATGGCAACATCCAGTCTAGCAGAACAATATCAGGCTGCTCATTCATTATCAGTTCTTCTGCAATTTGGCCGTCAGCAGCTTCCACAACTTTATATCCTTCGGTTTGAAGACGATGTACAACCAAAAACCGAAGATTCTCATCATCTTCAATAACTGCAACCTTGATTTCTTTTCCCATGTTTATATTTCGTAAGGCAATTCAATTCTAAACTCTGTCCCCTTCCCTTCTATACTTTTTACAGTAATTGTTCCGTTCATAAATTTAATCAGTTCTGCACAGAATGCCAAACCTAAACCAACACTCCCTTGCTGATTATATTGATTTTGTACCCTGTAAAACTTCTTAAAGATATTCTTGATATCTTTTTCCGGAATTCCAATCCCCTGATCTGTAAATATAAAAATAATCCGATTTCTGACCTTTTGAATATTGATTCTTACTATTCTCTTGTCAGGATTAGAGTACTTATAGGCATTATCAATCAGATTCTGAAAGATACTTCCCAAAAGTACAGGATCAGAATTAAAATACACAAGGCCATCAATCTCACATTCTATATCGAAACCCGGATACTTTAACTGATAGCTATCAACCATATTCTGGCAGAATATTTCGAGATTAATACTCTCGGGCTTCAATTTGATCGCCTTATTCTCGATCTGGGCAAAAGACAATAATCTGTTCATCAGATCATTAAGTTTATCTGCTTCTTCATCAAGAATCTTACCATAATGCAGGCGTTCACGATCTGACAGATTGGAAGAACTCCTGATATTATTTCCTGCAATTTTTATAACGCTAACAGGAGTTTTAAATTCATGAGTTAGGTTATTTATAAAATCATATTGCAGTTTAAATAGCTTACTGTTAATATTCAGGTTTCTGAAGATCAGATAACCAATAAGCACCAGAACAAAATAGATGATAAATAAGCCTGCAGCGATAGGCATGAAACGGGAATTTACTTCCTTTCTTAAAAAATCCTTACCTGAACTGAAGTATAATTTATAATCTGAAAAGGGACCGGATAAGGGAAGGTCATTCTCCATAATACCTGAATCATTATCAAGCGATTCGTAAACCAGGGGCTTAATACTGATATGCTGATATAACTGGGGATGTGAATTAATTATCTCCAGCTTCAGTGGATTTAAGTAAAATGTAAGCATATCCATTTCATAGACTGGAGAACTTGGCTTCTTTTGATACATCAAATCCTTATAAATCTTTATTTCCTCACGCCTTGGAATATTCATAAAAGTGATCCTGTTCGACCTGATACTATAAAAAACATTAAATCGATCATCATCACTCAATGCTTTAGCAGTATCAGCTAACTCAATAAAGCCACTGAACTTAATTGCCATTTTATTGAACTCATCACCGGTTTTTATTATAAATAAGGTGTCAGGGTGAATGCTTTCATAAAGTAAAATCGAATCTTTGGGCATGTCCCTGCCAAACTGGTATACCGACTTTGGCCCCATTGAAAAATTCTTCAGCCTGATGCCATGCGGAATTATATGATTACTTATTTCAGTATCATAAAATATTACACGTTCAACAAATTGAAATTTTCTGAAAACAGTATCTATATATTTGGAGGTCTGTGCAGAATCTAAATAACCCTGATAAAAAGATATTTCAGGGATTTTATTTTGAAAGAAATCATTATAAGGTTTCACTGTTTCTTCGAGCACATCAATCTTCTGAGAAGCAAATTCATTTTCAACATATTTAGACGTCAGATTATAGGCAAGATAAAAAGCACCTGCCATGGCAGAGGTAATGAGGAACAAGAAGATAATAACCAGAGTGAAATTTTTGCGGTATATATATTGATACTCCTGCATCCGCTTATTCCTTGCTTAGATTCTGATCTAGGAATACTTCAAGGTTCTTGTAAAATTCAAGTCGATTTTCATTGCTTCTAAAAACATGCCCCTCTCCTTCCTTAAAAATATATGTAACCGGTACTTTCTTCTTTTTTAATTCCTTGACAAACTGATGGGTTTCGTTCATATTAACTCTGGGATCTCTTGCACCCTGAGCTATTAAAACAGGCACTTTGATTTTATCAGTATGAAAAACAGGGGATACGGCTCTGAAATAATCAGCATCAGATTCAGGATTACCCACAGTTTCATAATACATCTGCAGATAAGGCCTGAAATAGGGTGGTATGTCCTTAAAATACGTGAATAAATTGGTGAAACCAGAATAAGAAGCACCGCACCTGTAAAGTTCAGGATTAGACATTAGGCCGTGAAGTGCAGAGAAACCGCCAAAACTGAAGCCATAAATTCCAATCCGGGATGGATCTGCAATCTTTTGGGCAATCAGCCAATGAACACCATCGGTTATATCATCCTGCATCTTAGCTCCCCATTCCTTAAATCCTGCAATCCAGAAATCTTTTCCATAGCCTTTGGATCCTCTGAAATTAACCTGAAATACAGCATAACCCCGGCTTGCGAGAAATTGAACTTCAGAATTATAGCCCCAGCTATTCCTAGAATCGGGTCCACCATGAGGCATTACAACTACCGGGAGATTTTTTGATGGCATACCTATTGGAAGGGTTAAATACCCATATACAGTCAGACCATCTCTGGTAGTATAGCTGATAGGTTTCATTTCTGCCATATTTTCTACCTTCAGGGATGAGTTCACATCACTCAGCTTAACCAGCTTATTATCATCTAATGTAAATAAATAGAATGATCCCGGATTACGATCTGTATAGGTTCTGACAATAAATTTCTTTTCTAAAGAGTCTGAACTGGCAATCACAATTTCAGTGTTAGGCAGCAATTCTTCGAGTTTTTTAAAGGTAGCTTTAAAAGTATCATCAAGATAATGACGCTCCTTTTTCCAGGTTTCAAAGCCTGCATAGATTAACTTTTTCTTGTTGACAGAGTAAATTGCTTCTGAGACATCAACCTGAGGATTACTATAAATAACGCGGTGCTCTTTCCCTGTCACACAATCCAATTCAACCAATGCCATTTTATCCCGATTTTTATTCGACAATGCATAAATACAACTATTGTCAGCACTGAAACTGACAGGGGAAATACTAGTCTTGAAATTATTCGTTAAAACACTCCTGAAGTTCTGGCTCTCTTTATCACGGTACAACAAAGTTTCATTGACTCCATCACTTGAAATAGCCATTCTTAACTTTCCTGCAGGATCAGAATACCATTTTGTAATGTTCCCGGGGTTCTGAAATAACATTGCCAGCTTTCCGGTCTGAATATTTAATCGGTAGGCATCAAAAACCGTAGAGTCACGTTTGTTCAGAGAAACCAAAACCTGGCCGTCACTTACAGGGCCTGAAGAAATTAGTCTGATTTTTGTATTAGGGAATGAGAGTAACTCCCGCTTATTATTTCCATAAATGTCGACTGCAAAAAGACCTGGATCCAGATTTTCGGTGGCACCTTTTAAATATAGAATCTCATTATTACTAGCCCAGAAATAATTGGAGATACTCCGGTTAGAATCACAGGTTAACTGTGTAGTAGTTTTCCCATCAAGGGTTTCAACATAAATATGAATTCTGTTATTATCTGGTTTTAGGTAGGAAATATATTTACCATCGGGTGAAACCAGATAAGACGTATTAATGGGGACATTGAAAAAATTTTCTATGGGTATCCGTTTCGTTGCTTTTTCCATTGTACACGACACCAACGTGGCTAGAATAAAACAGAATAAATAAATTTTTGATACCAGCATTCTTTATTAAAATTAAAATCAAATTATGTTGCACACACTTTAAATAGGCAACAAAACAAACAAAATAAAGGATATTAATACCTTCAACTAACAAATAGACATATTGCTAAACTAAACACTCAAGTTAATAAATACATTTTTAAGTAGTTGAATGGATTCGTAACATTTAAACTACAAGTGTTTTTTTTCCTGAAATGAAACATGAATAAAGCGAACTTTATTATATACAACAAATGGTATCCTTTCAAATGATTATATTGAAAGTGTACAAAGATTGTTAACAAACCGGTCAGATGAAAAAAATCCTGCTTTTGCTATTGATTATATCTGTCACTTCAGAACTGAAAGCACAGTTAAATTCTGAGGAAGCTATGGCTGTACAGTATTTCCAGTCTGGTGACTATGAAAAAGCAGCTTTGCTTTATGAAAAGTTATTCAACAGAACCAAAAATGCAAGTTATTACGATCCATATTTCAGTTGTCTGCTCCGCTTAAAAAAGTTTGACGAAGCAGAAAAACTGGCCAGGACCCTTCAAAAGAACAATCCTGAAAATTTTAACTATCCGGTTGATCTTGGAAGGATTTTGCAGGAACGCGGTGAACAGGAAAAATCAATTGCATTATATAATAATCTGATTAAAAACCTGCCTGCCAATGAATTTGCAATAAAAGATCTGGCAATAACCTTTTACAGGGCAGAAGCATACGATTTCTCGATCAAAACCTTTTTAACTGGCCGAAAAATACTTAAGGATGAAAAATCATTTATCTATGATCTCCTAAGTTTATATCGTTACCGTAAGGATAAAGTAATGCTAATTGAAGAATACTTATTGCTTTTAAGCATAAATCCTGAAGCATTACAACAAGCGCAAAGCGTTTTGGGGAATATCCTTGAGGATAAAGATGACTTTAATCTTCTAAAAAGTGCAATCTTACGCCGCTTACAGAAAGATGCTCAAAATGTTGTGTTAACAGAGTTCCTTGCCTGGCAGTACGTCCAGCAAAAAGATTTTGACATGGCATTGAGGCAAACCCTCGCGCTCGATCGCAGATTAAAAGAAGAAGGAGGCAGGGTATTTGAGCTGTCGAGAGTATTCATTTCAAATCAAGCATATGATCAGGGAGTGGAAGCCCTGAAATATCTGGTGTCTAAAGGGGAGAAAAGCAGGTATTATATTCCGGCAAAAATCGATCTCCTGAATGTTAAAACTAAACAATTGACTACGGGCAAGTTCGATAAATCAGATTTACTGACACTGGAGAGCGATTTCGAATCATTATTAAAGGAATTCGGACGAAATTCAGGTACTGCCTTTGCAATCCGGCAGCTTGCCAATTTACAGGCATTTTATCTGAAAAAGCCTGCAGAATCGGCCTCACAGCTTCAACAACTGCTAGAATTACCCGGCATAACGCCAATTATAATAGCACAAACGAAGTTAGAGCTTGGGGATATCTATACCTTATCAGGAGAAGTTTGGGAAGCAGCCCTGATTTTTGGGCAGGTCGAGAAGTCATTCCCCAACGAAGTTTACGGACAGGAAGCCAGATATAAAAATGCCAGGTTAGCATATTTTCAGGGGGACTTTTTATGGGCAAAGGCGCAGCTTGATGTACTGAAAAGTTCAACATCCCAATTAATTGCAAATGATGCACTCAATTTAAGTTTGCTCATTTCTGATAACTTGCTAAATGAGAGTGATACCGCGGCACTGAAAAGATATTCGGATGCAGAACTCAGCGTATTTAAAAATCAGCCGGAAAAAGCTTTGGGTATTTTAGATAGTATAAACATTCTTTACCCTGCAAATTCGCTTGCTGACGATATTTTAATGGCAAAATCCAAAATATTTATAAGTTCAAGTGAGTTTGAACAGGCGGTTATTCAACTACAAAAAATAATAGACAATTTCAGCTCAGATCTTTGGGGCGATGATGCTATTTTCATGCTGGCCGATATTTATGAAACAAAGCTGAACCAACCTGAAAAAGCAATCGAACTATATCAAAAAATAATAAATGATTATTCAGGCAGTTTGTACATCATCGAAGCAAGAAAACGCTTCCGTCAGCTTAGAGGAGATAAACTGGGTTGAGTTTTCGGACTGAAATATTAAAATTCCTATTCCTATCTTCGCAGCATGATCTTATACAATGTCACTATTATTCTGGATGAGGAAATTCATGATAACTGGCTCAAATGGCTCAAGTTTGAATATTTGAAAGAAATGATGAGTACCGGCCATTTTATTTCTTACAGCGTCCTGAAAGTGCTAGACTCACCAAATGAAGGTATTACCTACTGTATCCAATACATTGCCAGCTCAATTGTAAAATACAATGAATACATGCAAACATCACCAAATCATCTGCAGAGCAATGTTCCGGCAGAATTCCTGAACAAATTTGTCTTTTTTAGTACATTAATGGAATTTATTGAGGCTGAATGAACTTTATAAAAACAAAAATCAAGGATCTTCTTATCATAGAACCAAAGATCTGGAAGGATGACCGGGGATATTTTTACGAAAGCTATAATAAGCGAAATTTCGATGAGGCTGGTATTACTGCCAATTTTTTACAGGACAATCAATCCATGTCGCAAAAGGGAACTTTAAGGGGCTTGCATGCCCAATCCAATCCCAATGCGCAGGGGAAACTGGTAAGGGTCATTAAGGGCAGGGTCATTGATGTTGCCGTAGATATACGTAAAGAATCAGAGACCTACGGGCAGCATGTTGCCCTTGAACTAAATGATGACAATCACCTTATGCTCTGGGTACCGCCCGGATTTTTGCATGGCTTTGTTACACTCGAAGATGATACCATCTTTACTTATAAAGTAACAAGTCTCTATAATAGGGATTCAGAATTTGGTGTTTTATGGAATGACCCGGAACTCAACATTGACTGGGGCATTGCCCCGGAAGAAATCATACTTTCTGAAAAAGACAAAGTACTACCTTTGTTTAAAAATCTAATTAGTCCTTTTTAAGTACTGACATAAGCCGGATTTTTGCAAAAATCCGGCTTACCAACTTATCATATTTTAATCATTCTTTAATCAGATTGTATAATTCATCTAATTTAGGTGAGAGGACTATCTCTATTCGTCTGTTCCTGCTTCTGATTTCCGGACTTGAACCTGCCTCAATTGGCTGGTATTCCCCCTTCCCCGTTGCAGTTATCCTACCGTTCTCAATTTTCTCTGTTTCAGTCAGAAACCTCACCACGGAAGTAGCCCGCAGTACACTCAGATCCCAGTTATCCTTTATCTGCCCAAGATTTACTACCCGCTGATTATCAGTATGGCCTTCCACAGAAATATTAATCTCGGGTTGGGTTTTAAGGACATTTGCAAGCTCCCTTAAGGCAAGCTTTCCTTTATCGTCAATAATAATACTGCCACTGCCAAACAATAATTTGTCGGTTAGTGAAACATAGACCTTCCCGTTACGGATATCAACCGTTAAACCACTTTGTTGAAAGCCTAATAAAGCCTTTTGCAATTTATTTTTAAGTGCGTTGGTGGCTTCATCCCTTTTACGTAATATATCTTCGACTTCCCTCAATCTGAGTTCCCGTTTTTGCAAATCAGCTTCCAGCTTTTTAAGATTTTCTTCCAGCTTTTTTATTTCTGAAGATGAATTTGAACGCAATGAAATAAGGCTGTTATCCATCCCTTTAATTATAACCTGGAGATCTGAAATTTTGGCTTGCAGAATTGAACTATCTGATTTTAATCCTGAGATAATCCCCTCAAGTGAGGCGATTTTAATTCTTGCATTTTCCCATCCAAGAGAAAGTGAATCCTTCTGAGCGATTAATGTGTTATACTTTTTCGGCGACATGACAACACATGAAGTGATTAATCCGACAAATAAAATCAGCGCAATAGCAGAATAAACTGAGTTCCTCATTTAAAAATAATTTTATGATGCTGCATTTCTCAGAAAAGCAACAAAGGGGTACAATTGTTTAAATCCATCGGAAACCAAATCAATAGCGTTAGGGCCAGTAAGTTCTGTTTTGGTCAATGGATGACTAAATGTAAAACTTTTAAGCTTTAAATATTCAATATCCGGGTGACCAGGAAGATATCCTTTGGGAAGAGTCTTTAATTTATACTCAGTATCCGGTTTAGCAAAGTATTGCTTAAATAATTTATTATCAACAATTTGATGGAAAGCACTTCCGTTATAATCGATTTCCTGACGGATCGCCTTAAGTATATCCGCTTCCGGCATCCAGCATCCCCCGGCCAGGAAGGAATGCTCAGGATGAATATGCAGGTAATATCCTGCTCCCTTAAAATTCTTGCCATTCTCAGAAAATCCCGCACCGAAATTGGTTTTATAAGGTGTTTTATCCTTACTAAAACGAACATCGCGATAAATTCGCATCACACAACTCTTCGATTCAAGGTCCGGTGATACAGAAGGATCAATTTTTGAAAGCTTTGCGATCAGCTCATCTGCAAATTCAAGTACATTATTTCTGGCTACATCATGCCTTAATTTATTCGCCTGAAACCAGTCCCGATTATTATTTGCAGCCAGATCTTTTAAAAAATCAAATGTTGCTGAGTTTATCATTAGTATCGTAATCAGGGTAATACTTAATTTTAGGGGTCAGGAAATGAAGCAGGAATATTCTGGAGTAACGATAGTTAATTGGTGTGAGTAATAATATTGCCCCAATGATTGTTGAAATATATAACCATGGAGAGCTATCATTTCCTGTAATCAGGTAGGTAAGGAGCCCTACATTAAGCATCTCAGCTACTACAAATGCATAGCTGACATACATCGCACCATAAAAATAACCTGGCTCTATCTCAAACTTCATTCCGCAATGTGAACATTTTTCATTGGTTTCCTGAAAATTGATACCATATAAAGTCCCGGAAAAAACATCCCCCCTTCTGCATTTAGGACATTTAGCAGTCGCTATCGCTATAAATTTAGAAGTCTTTGCCATAAGAGAAACCTGGGATTAAAAGAGATCAGAACATTAACAGAAATCAAGCGGGGCTCAATTAAGATTAATCTTACTATCCTTAATATTTAAATTGACATTTTTGCGTCTGTACTTCTTGTACCACAGAAATCCTACACCTGCAATTGCCAGGTATGGAGCAGCTAATAGATATAAGATACCATTATTAAGGCCTTTACCTTCGGTATTCCCATTCTTAACAGAATTTTCGGCATTTAAGGTACACATTGAGCACTGAGCTGAAACTTCAGAAAAATCCGGAAGTGAGAATATCAGAATGAAACTTATAAGTGCTATTCTAAGCGATTTCATAAGGTAAAGATACACCAAATGCGAGAATTAAAATAATGAAATAGCTTGATTCAAAATAAGTTTACAGTATACTGATTTAAGCCCGATCCCGAAATGGGAGATCTAAAAAGAATAATATGGCGAGATCATAAGATAGACGATCACCCCGCTGACTGTAACATATAACCAGATTGGATAAGTCCAGCGCACCAGTTTTTTATGTTGCTCAACCTTCATTTGCAAACCTTTTTGAAAACTAAATAATACCAGGGGTAACACAATAGCAGCCAGAATAATATGAGTAATTAAAATGATATAATAGAAAGTCCGGATTGCGCCTACTCCTCCATAAGTGGTTTTTATTCCGGTAGCATGAAATATGATATATGATACTAGAAAAAGGGAGGAAAGAATAAACGTGAGGATATTAACATTCTTGTGTGCCTTAATATTTTTTCTTTTTATGAAATACAGGGACAGAACCAGTAGAATACTGCAGCTACCATTAATTATAGCATTAAACAGAGGAAGGGAAAATACCCAGGAGGGGATTGACTCCTTTTGAGGGAAAATATTTAAAAGCTTAGACTGCAAAATCACAACAACAATCAGAACAATAATTGATACTGCTGTAATAATTCTTGAAATCAGTTTATCACTCATAGTATACTATTTAGAAAATATAGCAAATAGCTTAGCGTACTTTAATAGTTCTAAGCTCTTCTGTAATTAATAATTTAATTTCATCACTTAACAAGGTAATCTGCTCATGTCCAAGGCTTGAATCATAATATCCTCTTATCCGCTTTTGGGGGTCGATCAGCATGAGCATAGGACTATGTATAATATTTGTTTTTGCGGTAGTATCTGCAATGGCATCTACCATGAAATCTTCCCTTGCAAGCAAATAAATCAGGTTCTTGTCACCGGTCAAAAAATCCCACTTTTTATTTTCTAAAGTATATGGCTTACTATATTCAGCAAGTACTGCCGGACTATCGTACTCGGGGTCTACAGTTATAGAAATAAATCGCATCAAACGATTGTTACTATACATTTTAGCCACCCTTGCTAAATCCGTATTCATATCACGGCATAAGAGTGGACAGCGGGTATAAAAAAAGTTAACTACCGTAATTTGATTACTGTCGGCAGGAAATTTAATGGTTTCCCCATTTTGGTTTAGGAGACTGAAATCCCGGATCACATGATAGATAGTATCCGGAATCTGCTTACCGCGTTTTGAATGAAATGTTGTTGCTACCTTTTTCTCCCCATATATGTTAAGGGGGCGATACCGGTTCTGCCCTTTCTCTTTTAACAGGTAATATAAAGTACCGGGTACTGCCAATAATATCAGCAGTATCAGAATTTTTTTTACAGGAAAAGAGGGTAAACTCATTAATTCATGTGAATGAACTGGTAGTTCCCTTCAATAAGCATAAGTACAATGAAATAGACAATAAACAGTAAAGACAAGGTAATACCCGCTTTAAGTGCATATTTCTCGAATTTCAAGTGCATAAAATAGGCCACTATGTAAAAGGCTTTCACCAGTGTAAGGACTATATAAGCGAAATTACCAATACCGTGACCTACAATACCCTTAGGAATCAGGTATAGGGCGATAAAAAATTCTACGGCAGTAATACCTAACAGGTAAAAGAAAACCTGCCAGATTTTTTTCTTGGTCATTCCTTCATGCTCAGAAGCATGTTCATCATGTGTGTGTTCTGCTGACATTTTATATGGATTATCAGGATTTTAAACTAAATAGAAAAATGTAAAGACGAATACCCAAACAAGGTCTACAAAGTGCCAGTATAAACCAACCTTTTCTACCATCAGGTAGCTGCCGCTTTTCTGGAAAACATTTGCGATGACCATAAATAGAATTATAATATTTATTAATACACCGGTAAACACGTGGAAACCGTGGAAACCTGTAATCGTAAAGAACAAGTTGGAAAACTGAAGGGCCCCGACCGTGTCTACGCCGGTATATGATGCCGGGAAACTACCCCACCAGTAACCTTCATGATGTAAATGAGCCCATTCCAATGCCTGGCATCCCAGGAACATCAAACCGCCAATAATCGTTGCAATCATCCACCAAACAACCTCTCTTTTAGCATTACGATGACCTGCTTCTACTGCAAGAACCATTGTTACAGAGCTCATGATCAAAATAAATGTCATAATACCCACAAACACCAGTGGATATCCATGATCAGCTAAACCGGGTATTGACTGAAACACCACATCAGGATCAGGCCAGCTAATTTTACTGAAGCGCTGGGCTCCATAATAAATTAGAAATGCTGAAAATGTAAATGCATCTGACAAAAGGAAAAACCACATCATTAGTTTTCCGTATTCTACAGCAAAAGGTGACTTTCCGCCGCTCCAGGCGTCAGTTCTTATTTCATCTAATTTTGATACAGTAGTGTTCATTTAAACAATGGTATATTGTGTTATTATTGATTCAAAAGTAAGAAAACATATAGATAAATCCATAGGATATCAAGAAAATGCCAAAAAATTGAAGCAACTTCCATACGGAATACATTCCGGACCTGAGGAATATTGCGAATTGCACCAATAAGGGCATAAATTAGAAAAAAAAGTCCGACGATCACGTGTATTAAATGAGCCCCGCTAAACACATATATAAAGGACTGGGAAGCATTATAATTAACGAAATAGGCGCCTGAATTGTATAAGGCCTGCCATGCCTGAAACTGGCTGTAAAAAAATGCAATACCCAGCAAAATTGTCAAAAGAATATATAATTTTTGCTTGCCTAATTGCAAATTTTTGGCCGCCAGGTAGGCCATGTGAGCTGTAATACTACTCAGTATGATTATCACAGAACTGTACATGAATGCTTTTGGAAGCAATACTTTTATTCCGCGTTCTGCATTTCCTTCAGTATAGACGATAAACCCACTGGTTAAAGCGGCAAACATCATAAAAGAAGCTATAATAAAAAGCCACATTAAAAATTTCTTAGCTTTTAAATTTAATCTATCCTCAACTTGTAAATTTTCCATTTTGATAAATTTTATACTACAAAGTCAAATAACAAAGTTAATTGCATTATAGGAAGATAAATAAATGAAATATACATCAGCTTTTTAGCAGATGCCACATCTCTTTTGTAATAAAGTTGAACCGCCTGCCAGACAAAAAACAGTCCAGCCAGGATTGCTACAACAGTGTAAATATTTCCGCCAAAAGGCTGACCCGAAGGCATTAAGTATACCGTAGGCATCATACTCACCGGAATCAGGATGATTGTGGAAGCAAGGGTGAACAAAGCGCTTGTTTTATCTTGTCTGGTACTGGGCAATAATCGAAATCCTGCCCTCTTATAGTCTTCGTCAAGAACCCAGGCGATGGCCCAAAAATGAGGGAATTGCCAGACAAACTGAATCAAAAATAAAATAATGGGAATCCAGGATATTTGGGGTTCATTAAAAGCTGCAAAATATCCAATCACTGGGGGAAAAGCTCCGGGGAATGCTCCTATAAACACGGCCACAGGGGATTTCCGTTTCATTGGAGTATAGACAAATGCGTATAGAAATATAGAAAAAACCGCTAATACACCTGTAGGAAAATTAAGGCTTACTAACAGATAAGTTCCGGAAATTCCCATAATAAGGCTAAGAACAAGAGCCTGCCCTGTAGTCATTTTCCCGGACGGAATTGGTCTGTCCATAGTCCTTTTCATTAATTTATCCAGATCCTTTTCAATGATCTCATTAAATCCATTTGCAGCACCTGTAACCAGAAATCCTCCAAGGGTTAAAATAATCCAGTTAATCCAATTAATTTCTCCCTGAAATCTGCTACCCATTAAAAAACAAACAGAAGCAGAAAAGACCACGGTAAGGGTCAGCCTTAGTTTAATTAATTTATTGAAGTCGGATATAAAATTCCTCACTATATTTTCTGGTTCACAGTTTTATATGAATTACCGACGGTGATTAAAATACAAGCCTCAGCTAAAAACAAATTTTGCATTTATGATAATTCTAACGACAGAAACCTCTTCCCGAAAAAGGATACATTCGCTTTAAAATTTCCTGCAGAATTGGCAGAAAGAATATTCCTTATAGTAAGCAGGCGATATCTTGATATCGCCTGCTGAAACTATAGATTAAATTTTTTAAACCTGTTCCGGATTATGCCGCTCGGAAGCATTCTGTCTATCCCATTCCTGTTGAATGTGCTCAGCTTCAGGGTTTCCTTCAAAATCATGGAGCAGGTTAGAACTCATTGTTTCTGAAAAAGGAGTGGTTTGTGGAATAAAGTCAGTATAGTGACCAGGTTTACTGTAATCATACGGCCAACGATATACTGAAGGTATTTCTCCCGGCCAGTTTCCGTGTAAATGTTTTACCGGGGCAGTCCATTCCAATGTATTTGAATCCCAAGGATTTTGTGGTGATTTTTTTCCGTAAAAAATAGAATAGAAGAAATTCCAAAGGAATGCTACCTGCGCAAGTGCAGAAATAATTGCAGCCCATGTTACAAACACATTCACTGTTAACCACTCTTGCATAAATGCAAACTCAGTGAAAGCATAGTAACGACGAGGCACGCCATCAATACCCATAAAGTGCATTGGGAAGAATACAAGGTAGGCACCTATAAATGTTAACCAAAAGTGAATATAGCCTAAACGCTCATCCATCAAACGACCAAACATTTTTGGATACCAGTGATATACACCGCAAAGCATACCAAAGATAGCAGCACAGCCCATCACAAGGTGAAAGTGAGCAACTACAAAATAAGTATCATGCAGATTGATATCCAAGGCTGCATTTCCTAAGAATAAACCTGTAAGTCCTCCAGAGATGAAGAATGATACCAATCCGATAGCAAATAACATGGCTGGTGTGAAACGAAGGTTTCCACGCCAGATTGTTGCCAGATAATTAAAAGTTTTAACTGCTGAAGGAACTGCTATGATTAGAGTAGTGATCATGAAAACACCCCCAAGGAACGGATTCATACCCGTTACAAACATATGGTGACCCCAAACAATGAATGATAATACCGTAATACCAATTAGGGAATAAACCATCGCATGATAGCCAAAGATTGGCTTTCTGGAATTGGTAGCAATTACCTCTGAGGTGATACCCAATGCAGGCATGATTACGATATATACCTCAGGGTGACCCAGGAACCAGAATAAGTGCTGCCATAAAACCGGGCTACCACCCTGATTAGGAAGTATTTGTCCGGCTACCACAATGTCAGAAAGATAAAAACTGGTACCGAAGCTACGATCAAAAATCAGAAGTACGACTGCAGAAACCAATACAGGGAAAGATAATACACCTACAATTGCGGTTAGGAAGAAAGCCCAGATCGTCAATGGCATTTTCCACATATCCATACCTTTGGTACGCATATTCAGAATTGTTGAGATATAGTTTAATGCTCCAATCAGGGAAGATGCAACGAACAATACCATACTGATTAACCATAGTGTCATACCAGTACCTGATCCGCTAATGGCTTTCGGCAAGGCAGATAAGGGAGGATAAACTGTCCATCCTGAACTTGCAGGTCCACTCTCTACGAAGAAAGAACACATCATGATCACACATGAAGTAAAAAACAACCAATAAGAGATCATATTAAGGAATGGCGAAGCCATATCCCTTGCTCCTAATTGAAGCGGAATAAGAAGGTTACTGAAGGTCCCGCTCAAACCGGCGGTCAACACAAAGAATACCATCATGGTACCGTGTATTGTTACAATCGCGAGATAAAAATCGGGTTTTATCCTTCCTCCTTCAGCCCATTTTTCACCAAGGAATGTCTCGAGCAATGGAAAACTCTCATCAGGCCATGCTAACTGCAACCTGAAAAGAATTGATAAAATCATAGCAACTACTGCCATTACAATACCTGTAATAAGGAATTGTTTGGCGATCATTTTATGATCCTGGCTAAAGATATATTTAGTAATAAATGTTTCCTTATGATGTCCGTGATCATGACCGTGATCGTCGTGTTGGTGAAGTACGGCTGAATCGTGTATTGCAGTGCTTGCCATAATTAGTTTTTAATAGTATTTGTATTTAAAGCTATTTTGTTAACTTCTTCAGTTTTGGCATTTTCAGCCATCTGAAGTTCTCTTTTCACATCATCATTATAATATAAAGGTTGCTTTGCAAGCCATGCAGCATATTCAGCTTCCGAAACCACAGTAACCTTAGCTTGCATATTGTAATGGCCGGCTCCGCAGATCTTAGCACAAAGAAGCACATAATCATACTTTGGATTATTTCTCTTCTCTCTCATTTGAGCAGTGGTAAGGCGAGGTGTGAACTGAAATGAAGTTGGCATTCCGGGAACAGCATTCATCTGTACTCTGAAGTCGGGAAGATAGAAGCTATGTAATACATCTTTAGAATTAATGATTACCCGTACCGCCTTATTAACAGGAATCACAATCTCGCTGGTCAATTTATCATCCCAACTCTTCTGATCTTTGAAATCAATGCCAAGGCCGTTAGTTGGAGTAGTCAATTTGTAATTACGGCTTCCGATCTGATTATCAGCACCCGCATATCGAAGGCTCCATTTGAACTGTTCACCGGTAACCTCAATATTGATCGCTTTTTTCTGATCTTCCGGAGATACATTGGTAATACCTCTCCAGGTAAAGAATCCCAGCAAAACAAGAACTGTTAAAACTATTGCAGGAATAATAGTCCAGATTCTCTCAAGTGCATTATTATGCGGATAGAAATAGGCCTTCCTGTTTTCAGATCCTCTATACTTAAATGAGAATCCAAAAAGGGCAATATGAGTTAATATAAATACAACAGTAGTTAAAATTAAGGTTGTATTAAACATGAAGTCTATATCAAGTCCATGTTCAGATGCTGACTCATGCATACTCATTGGCCCCTGCACCGCATAAGACCAATAAACACCATATAAACCCAGAATCAAAAAGATTCCCAACAAAACACCCTGAATTCTCCGGGCATTGAAGCTGGATTTTACACCCTGCATCTCACGGCTAATTTCATATACCTTTAAAATTTTCCCAATGATCGCAATAAACACGCATAGCAGGAAAAACATCAGTACATAATAAGTAGCTGATCTGTAAGATTCGGAATAATCCTTTGTTTCAGCTATGGGTTGCATGTTCATATACCTTGCCACAGTATCAACAGCGGTACTGATCAAAGGAAGATTTGATGGCGAAAGCTCAGTTACAGCAGCTTTTGCGGCCGTGTCAATCGCAGCAGTCGTTGAACTGATTGTAGAATCCTGAACCCGCGCATAGGATGCACTGTTAGTTACAATAAGAGTGCATATAAGTAGTAATGCAGCTACAGTTCTGATATTAAAAATTTCTCTTAACCTCATATTATTCGTAAATTTTCTTTTAGCTATTAAGAACTGTGTTTAAATCTGGTGATTGATACTCTCCTGAAGAAAAGGATGATTTGTTGTAACCAATGATTTCTTACTTAACTGATTAAGTGTAAGGAATGTAAAAAGTCCTACAAAACCAATGGCTATTCCAATTTCAATTATGCCAAAGCCTCTGTGAGACTCAACGGTTCCAGGCATAATCATCATATAATAATCCAGCCAATGACCACACAAAAGCAAAATACAAACAACCATTAATGTATTCATTTGACGCTTTGAATCTCTTGACATCAGGATAAGTAATGGTGCAAGAAAGTTAATAATTATATTCAACCAAAACCATGGAAGATACTCAGGTTCCCAGCGCTTGTAAAAATAAACGGTTTCCTCAGGCATGTTCGCATAATAGATGAGGACAAATTGAGAGAACCAGATATATGTCCAGAAAATTGAGAATGCAAATATAAATTTACCCAGATCATGTAAATGGTTTTCATTTATCCAGCTCAGATATCCTGCCTTCTTCATAAAAATTACTATCAGTGTAATGACACAAAGTCCACTAACCCACATTGCTGCGAAGTTATACCAACCGAACATTGTTGAGAACCAGTGAGCCTCCAATGACATAATGGTATCAAATGCCCAGATAGGGGTAGTAAATCCAAAAACGATCAGGAAAATGGCCGACCATTTAAAATTTTTATCGTGATAAACAAGTCCGCCTTCTAACTCCTGTGCCTTGGTATATTTTGCAAATAACCATGCAAAGAAGCTGTAAGCCGCAAGAAATACGGCCAGTCTGGTTAAAAAGAAAGGCACATTCAGAAAACTAGCTTTTCCGGCAATCAGTTTATCATAATTAGGACTATTAGGATCAGTAAGACCTTCACCATTCCAGTGATGATATAAATTATGGGTTAATAAACCTGCAGCACACACTACAAACAATATCACAGATGCAATAGGAAGCACCCTTGACATCGCCTGAGGTATTCTTAACAAACCTGTTGCCCAGCCTGCCTGCGCAACATACTGCACCGCAAGAAAGAATAAACCTGTCGCACATACACAGGTAAAGTAATATGCCATTAAGAGCAGGTTAGCGAAAGTACGTTCCTGCTGACCTGTTAGTAAACCAAAAGCTGTAGCAAGGATTCCAAGCACTATTGCTATTAAGGTCCAGGTTTTTAATTTTCCAGAAAATGTAAATTGTTCCGTGAAATTATGAGTATGATTATGATTTCCCATCTGGTTTTAGCAATTGACTATTGTAATTTTTGTAATTCATGAACGTACATAACAATTTTCCACCGTTGCTCCGGGGATAATTGAGATTTGTGTGGACCCATCAGGTTAACCCCGTGGGTAATTGTATGATAGATTTTACCGTCTGTAAGATCCTTCATAGAGCCTCCTCTTGATGAGTTTCCAGTTGAATAAGAAGGTGGAGCAGGATATTTGCCAAGGTTAACGATAGAACCATCACCCTTTCCCTCCATACCATGACAATGGGAACACATGTTTAAATACAATGTTTTTCCCTGCTCCAGAGTAGCTACACTTACAGGAAGCGGATTCGTCATTCCTGTACTTGCTGCCTGATAACCTTCAAGTGAATTTGGATAAACATCATATTTATCAAATCCAACAGGAACTGTACCTGCAGGTGGATCCTGGGCAGTTTTACCGTCCTTAAAGTTCTTATTTGCCTGATCCGGGTTATAACCAATCGGATCATACATATTACGGGCAAATTCAAGTCCCGTACTTCTATTATTTGAACAGGAAGAAATAACCGTAACAGCGGCTACAGTTAAAAAAGCGGTACAAATTATTAGGCGCTTATTCATAACTAACATATTTCCTTTCGTTGTGCTTAATTTCAACAGCACCTGCTTCTTTTAAAATGTTATCTATTTGATCATGCGATGTATTTGTTCTTGCATCAATCGCAATTACAAATCTATCGTTGCTTGCTCTGAGGTCCATAACTCTTGGAGCACGGCCAGGAGCCATGTGATTTACAAAGAAATAGGTTCCAACCATTCCGAAAGCTGCAAATAACACAGTTAACTCGAACATGATCGGAATAAAATCAGGGAATGCAAAATGCGGTTTACCTCCGATATTCATAGGCCAGTCGATAACCAGCATATAGGTTATCATGGAGATTGCAGTGATGGTACCGGTCAAGCCGAAACCAAATGCCACCTTACCAAGCCTTGATCGTTTAATTCCTAACTTATCTTCAATACCGTGAATTGGCATAGGAGTATACACATCGTAAATACTCACGCTATTCTCCTGCAACTTGTCTATCCCGTGCATCAGATCATCCGGATCCTCAAAATGACCTAAAATATATTTTATATTACTCATCTTTAAACTTTTTGGTATTCAGCAACTTTTGGAGAAATACTATCATACTTTTCAAGGGATTCGAGGTAGTACTCCGCCTCTCCGCTATCTACAGCTTTCTCAGCGATCAACTTTCGCTTAGCCTGATCACTTGAACTCTTCAGCAATAATTTAACCTCCGCCATTGCAATAGCCGGTAATACTCTGAGGAATAGCAGGAATAAGGTAAAGAACACTCCGATAGATCCGATGAATACTCCCACGTCGACCCAACTCGGGTAAAACATAACCCAGCTTGATGGAAGATAATCGCGGTGTAACGAAGTCACGATGATTACAAAACGCTCGAACCACATACCAATGTTTACCACAATAGATAAAATCCATGATAAAGCGATACTGGTACGGATCTTTTTAAACCAGAACAATTGCGGAGAGATTACGTTACAGGTCATCATGATCCAGTAAGCCCACCAGTATGGTCCGCTAACCCTGTTCAAAAATGCATACTGCTCATACTCAACTCCTGAATACCAGGCAATGAATAATTCAGTTAAATAAGCCACACCAACAATGGAGCCTGTTAGAATGATGATCTTGTTCATCGATTCAATATGGAACATGGTAATGTAGTTTTCAAAATTCATCACCTTACGGGTAATCAACAACAAGGTTTGAACCATTGCAAAACCAGAGAATATGGCACCTGCAACGAAATATGGCGGGAAGATGGTGGTATGCCATCCCGGAACCAGTGAAGTTGCAAAGTCCATGGATACAATTGTATGCACCGATAGTACCAGTGGAGTAGAAACACCCGCTAAAATCAGGGATACTAATTCAAAACGCTGCCAGGTTTTTACTGATCCATTCCATCCGAAAGATAAGATTGAATAAACACGACGACGGGTACCCACTGCACGGTCACGGATAGTTGCTATATCAGGAAGTAATCCTGTGTACCAGAACACCAATGAAACAGAGAAATAGGTCGAGATTGCAAATACGTCCCAAACAAGCGGTGAGTTAAAGTTAACCCATAATGATCCGAATTGATTTGGTAGCGGAAGCGCCCAGGTAAACAACCATGGACGACCCATGTGTGAAATAATATAGGTTGCGGCACAGATAACGGCGAAAATAGTCATTGCTTCTGCCGAACGGTTAATTGAATTTCGCCAGTTCTGTCGGAACAGGAGCAATACTGCTGAGATAAGGGTACCGGCATGACCAATACCTACCCACCAAACGAATCCGGTAATATCCCAGGCCCATCCAACTGTTTTATTCAAGCCCCATTCGCCAATACCAAACCAGAAGGTCCAGCTAACAGAGAATACCCAAAGTCCTGCACCAAGGGCGGAAACAATGAAACCAATCCACCAGGCTTTATTTGGCTTATTTTCTACAGGAACCAATATATCTTCGGTGACCTTTGAATAAGTAATATTTTCACCGGTTACTAAGGGTTCTCTAAGTATAGACTCGTGATGAGATGACATATTCTTTTTTATTTCTTGTATTAAACCTCTACAGTATTTCTAACTTTTGTTTGATATCCTACACCCGGCTTAACGTTAAGCTCTTCCAGGACATAGTATGTGCGTTCGCTCTTCAGTGCTTTTGATACTTCAGATTCAGGGTCATTTCCATCTCCAAAGATGATTGCATTGGTAGGACATGTTTGCTGACAGGCAACTTTAACATCACCATCTTTCAAAGTACGTTTTTCCAATTTAGCCTGTAGTTTTCCTGCCTGAATACGCTGTACACACATTGAACATTTCTCCATTACCCCTCTCGAACGGGAAGTAACATCAGGGTTTAGCACAAGCTGTGTAAACTCATTATTCATGTAATTATCAAAACGTGAATCATTCCAGTAATTAAACCAGTTGAAACGGCGTACTTTATACGGACAGTTGTTCGCACAGTAACGTGTACCGATACAACGGTTATAAGCCATTTGGTTCAAGCCTTCGGAAGAGTGTACAGTTGCTAAAACCGGACAAACAGTTTCACAAGGAGCATGATCACAATGCTGACACATCATTGGCTGATGTATAACAGAAACGTTATCTATGTTCTCAAGAGCTTCTACTTCTTTTTCCTTAGTTACCTTATTTCCACCTTCATTAACGGTATAGTAACGGTCGATACGGATCCAGTGCATCTCACGACGACGACGAACTTCATCACGCCCAACAACCGGAATATTATTTTCGGCATTACAAGCCACGATACATGCACCACAACCCGTACAGGCATTCAGGTCAATTGCCATAACCCAGCTATGTCCGGGTTGCTCATACTCATTCCATAAATCATAATGATTTACGTGGGCATGACCCGTTCCTGAGTTAGGATCTTTTAGGTAATCCTTTAAAGTAGTCTCACGAACAATATTTCTACCTTCAATTGAATGATGTGTTTGTGTTTGAGCCAGCTCATAAGTACCTGAAGCCTTTGCTATACTGGCTGCAGTTGCTGTATGAAAGGTTGCATTAACCAAACGAAGGAATGGATAAGCATTCTTACCAACTTCAGATCCTGCTTTTCCGGCTTTCGTTCTTCCATAACCAAGGGCTATAGAAACGGTTCCGTAAGCCTGACCCGGCTGGATAAGTACAGGTAATGTAATCGTGTATTTATCAGTTTTGATCTCAACAAGATCATTCACCCCAATACCCAATTTTTCAGCAAACTTCGCATTGATGGCAGCGTAGTTATCCCAGGTTACTTTAGAAACCGGATCCGGTAACTCCTGCAGCCATGGATTATTGGCTGATTTACCATCACCAATAGAAACATTCTGATAAATATGTAATTCTACAGCATTATCACCAGCTTTCGAAAGAGTACTGCTTTCAGCAAGGATAGTCTGAACTACTGAGTCAAGTTCGCGGGAGAAAGTATAGGTACCTGCAGATCTTTCAGGAAGACTAACCGAACCTTTTTGTAAAAGATCCTTCCAACTTGTTGAAGATTGTGCAAGAACTGTTTTTGCCCAGTTATTCTGGATATACTGATAATAATCAGCAACAGCTCCTTCAGACCATAACAACAGGCTTTGCTGAGCATATCGGGAATTATTAACCGGATTAATGGCCGGTTGAACAATAGTATAATATCCTTCAATTGGGTTTGAATCGCCCCATGATTCAAGATAATGATGATTTGGAGCAATAACCTGACATAATGAAGCTGTTTCATCTTTACGATCAGCAAATGAAACCCGCAATTTTACCTTTGCAAGGGCCTCTGTGAATGCTTTTGTATCGTTAAATTCGTAGGCAGGGTTTGTATCCAAAAAGAAAACAGCATCAACTTCCGAACGGTTCATTTCATTGATGAACTCAGCGAACTCAGCGTCATTACCTGCATACTGGTACGATGGATTATCAAGATCAATTGTAGTACCGTAACTTCCCAGAATTGAATTGATCGCATTTACAACAATTTGGGTAGAAACATCATTTGAGCCGCTAAGTACAAGAGATCTTCCTTTAGCAGCAGCTAATTCAATTGCAGTAAGAGCAATCGCCTTTTCAGCATTCGGATTGTTTGCAAGAGGTTTGGTTCCGGTAACAGCACCTCCCAAAGCAGCATATAAATTCAAAAGGGCAATACCTTCTTCTGATGGCTTTAATGGAAGACGCGCATCAGCATTGGTACCTGTTAAACTCATTCCTGTCTCGAACTGAATATGGCGTGACATTTTTTTGCCTTGAAGGGCAGTGTTATTTCTTTTGGAGGTATACTGGCGGCTAAACTCTACAGGAGAAATCCAGGTACCCAGGAAATCAGCTCCGAAACTTACGATAAGATCTGCCCTGTCAAAACGGTATCTTGGAAGAACTGCCTTACCAAAACTGTTTTCATTTGCTTTAATGATACCAGTATAAGAAACTGCATCAACCTGAATGTGTTTTGTATTTGGATATTGTGCTGTAAAGTCAGCAATAACCGCTTTAGTCGAAGGACTGTTAACAGTAGAAGATACAATACGGATTTTTTTGCCACCTGCCTTAATTTTAGCAAGTTCAGCTTTTACAAACTCATCGATGTTTGCCCAGTTTGATTCTGAATCATTCAGAACAGGGTTTTTTAGCTTGGAAACATCATAAAGATCAAGCACTGAAGCTTGTCCTTTTGCATCCAGGCCCCCTTTACTCAAAATACAATTAGGGTTTCCCTCAATCTTAATAGGACGGCCTTCACGGGTTTTAACCAGAATACTGTGACCATTAAAAGTAGAAGTATAGTAATTAGGAATACCAAGTACTATTTCTTCAGGCTTAACCAAATAAGGAATTGACTTATGCACCGGAGTTTTTTGACAAGCAGCAAGAGTTACTGCTCCCAAACCAAATCCAAGCGCCTTTAAAAAGTCACGACGTGGAGTTACGGTACTTAAACCGGCTTCATTCAGAACTTCTTCCATAGGAAGTGGTTCAGCGAACTCGTTTTTGTTTTTCTCAACAAAATCCTTTGTGTTCTGCAGCTCTTCTAAACCTTTCCAGTATTTTTTATTGCTTTCCATTTAAGCTATATAACTGTATACGTATGTTATCTTAAAATAATTCTAATTAGTAGTGACACTTAGCACATTCCAGTCCGCCTAAAACCGCAGCCGTAACCTTTTCACCATTCTTCAATTTATCGTGCGCAGCAATCAGTTTATCATAATAAGGATTGTCCTTGTGATTAACCTCTGTCTCCCTGTGACAATTGATACACCATTTCATGGTCAAAGGGGAATATTGATAAACCTCTTCCATAGTCTGAATCGGACCATGACATTTCTGACACTCAATTCCAGCAACAGCAACATGCTGTGAGTGATTGAAGTAAGCCAGATCCGGCAGATTGTGAATTCTGATCCATTCAACAGGCTTGGTATTATTACCGTAAACTTTGGTATCCTCGTTATAATCAAGAGCATTATATATTTTCATGATCTCCGGAGAAGTCTTTCCATCGTATTTTTCAGATGCCGTAACATAATTATGGCAGTTCATACAAACATTTAAAGATGGAATTGATGCATTTTTAGAGGTAAACGCGCCTGAGTGACAATACTGACAATCAATTTTATTTACACCCGCATGAAGCTGATGAGAGAATTTTATAGGCTGTATTGGCTGATAACCGGTATGTACTCCCGTTTCCCACATTCCTTTCCAACCGGCAGACCCCAGGAAAATAACAGTAAGTAACACAATGAACATAATGAATTTTTTGTTCTTACTTAGCTTTTTCAGTCCTTCAAAACGGTCCTTTTTCTCAACACCTTCTTCCTCCTCAACAGCAATACCCTTCTTCTGAAGCATTACACGCTCCAGAGTGGTAATCACACGATTCAAAACCAGGATAACCAGGAAGGCAATGATAATCACTGCGATCAGGCCGAATAACATGAAATTACTAACACCGCCTTTATCAGTAGCTGCTCCGGCTTCACCAGCGGCAGCATTCGGATCAGCTGCAGGCTTAACATCGCCAACTTTTACATAGGCTAAAATGTTTTTAATGTCATCATCTGACAATTCAGGAAAACCCGACATCATTGCCGGTGAATACTCCGCGGCTTTTACCGCCTGAGCATCTCCTGACGCAATTAATGCTGGAGCATTTTTGATCCATTTGATCAGCCATGCCTCATCATACTTTGCATCAAGCCCTTTCAGAGCCGGACCTACAACTGCTTTGTCAATACCATGACAAGCGGTACACTTCTGTTTGAAAATCGCTGCTCCAGCTGCTGCATCCTGTGCATTGACTGAAGAAACAGCCATTGAACACAGTAAAGTAATCAGAACTAATGATTTTGTAACACTTCTAAAAAACAATGAGATGCTTCTCATATTGAGTATTTGTTGCTTAAAATTTAACGTATAATTAAAAAGCCGATCATAAGGATATCAACATTTTCAGTTGACAAAAGTATGCTTTATTCAAATACGGATGACATTAACATGACCTATTTTATCAATTTATAATCATTCTAAATTAATACGAAAATGATTGATTAACAGCTAATTTAAAACTTTTTTTCATAATCAACCATTTTAATACCAGCCTTAAGCCTTGTTTTTAAAATGTAGAATCATTACTGTTTCAGAACCCAGGCAAAGATGAGCGGGGCAACAATTGTGGCATCTGATTCCACTATAAATTTAGGGGTGTGAATGTCCAGCTTACCCCAGGTAATCTTCTCATTTGGCACAGCTCCCGAATAAGAACCGTAGGATGTTGTTGAATCCGAAATCTGACAGAAATAACTCCAGAAAGGAATATTCTCCATTTCCATATCCTGGTAAAGCATAGGCACAACACATATTGGAAAATCACCCGCAATTCCGCCACCAATCTGAAAAAATCCAACACCTTTTCCCGCTGAATTAGCAATATACCAATCAGCCAGCCAACCCATGTATTCAATTCCGCTTTTCACAGTAGATGCCTTGAGCTCTTTTTTCATCACATATGATGCGAAAATATTACCCATAGTGGAGTCTTCCCATCCCGGAACTACAATCGGGAGATTCTTTTCTGCGGCAGCCAACATCCAGGAATTCTTAGGGTCAATTTCATAATACTGCTCAAGCACACCGCTAAGAAGCATTTTGTACATAAATTCATGCGGAAAGTATCGCTGTTCTGTATCATCCGCATCTTTCCAAAGTTTATGAATATGCTTTTGAAGCCTTCTGAAAGCTTCTTCTTCAGGAATACAGGTATCTGTAACACGGTTATAGTGATTCTCCAAAAGGTCCCATTCATCCTGCGGACTCAAATCACGGTAATTTGGAACACGTTTGTAGTGTGAATGAGCAACCAGATTCATAATATCCTCTTCCAGGTTCGCACCGGTACATGATATGATGGATACTTTATCCTGACGGATCATCTCGGCAAGTGAAATGCCCAATTCGGCAGTACTCATTGCACCTGCAAGTGTGATCATCATTTTCCCGCCTTCATCCAGATGGGTTTCATACCCTTTTGCAGCATCCATCAGCGCGGCAGAATTAAAATGCAGGTAATTTTTTTCTATAAAACGGGATATTGGTCCTCTTTCAATGGTCATAATTAGTATTTAAGCCACGAAATTACCCTTCTTTAATCTATCAAGCAAATTGCGGTGAATTTCAAGGGGAATTTGTTTAGAATTTGGGTATGAGTCAGTATGCTTTATTCCGGATATTTAAAATCATAAATTAACATGAGTTCGATATAAATGAAGGTTAATTTAATATGATTATACTCGATCAGATAAGGCTCTGGAGCCATAATCTTTTGATTTTGAAAAGCAATACCTGTGTGCTATAGGCTGGTTCAGCCCTTTCCTCCGGAGTAGTTCCGGCGGCAGGAAATCGTTCTCTTTCAAATTACTTATAGCCGGAAGCTACCTCCTCCGGCAAGGTTTATTTTACCCCGGGCTGTATTTCATCTGAACAGACAGCCCGGCAAAAAGTCTATCTGGCATTTTAGCAACCATGAATCATTGACCTTCCTTCAGTATAATTAAACTGTGATAAACAAAAATCACATGGAATATTTAACCAGATTATTTATTAGAAATAGGTGTCATTAATTTGCCTGCCCAATCATAAATTGTTTTTTGCATTTCTTCACTGAACCTGTTAAAATCATCAGGCACGTTAAGCATGAGCTGATCTGGAGCACGCTGTAATTTGTACACCTTTTGCGCTTCGGTAACTGTTGCCCGAATATCCTTAAGATTAGCAGTCTGGTCTAAAGCGGGGGTAATCAGCAATACCGGTCTCGGAGCAATTGATCCTAATATTTCATGGTAATCATATGGAATACGATCCTCATGGCCAACAAAGAAACCTAAGCGAGGAATCAGGCCGTGCAAATGGGAAAAAGTTTTAATTCCTTCCCTGCCAGTATTCTTTGGATCCGACCGCATGGGAGTAAAACCGCTCACTGAAACAAGTCCGGCAATTCTATCATCAAGTGCAGTTGCGTAAAGGCCGACTGTTGCACCCATGGCATAACCCGCGACAACTATTTTAGAGCAATCAACAAAATCCAAATGGCTTAATGCATCTACTGCACCTTTAACATCAGCCACCATCTTTCCCATTTTTGACCAGTTCGGATAGCGCTCATAGAAGCGTATCCCTTCTTCAATCCGATTCCCAAAACCAATCATATCGTATGAAAAAACAACATAACCCATATCGGTCATACCCTCAAAGAAGGACTGAACATCATGATAAGAGGAAAAACCCTTGGAATAATCGTATTCATGCTGATAGATCAGTGCCGGCAATTTACCGGCCTTAATATTCCCGGCTTTATCCTTAGGATAGTAAATATAGCCATACAGATAATCGCCAAACTCCTTGTAGGGTGTGACAGCCATACGACCCATACGCGGGGTTACGACTGGGCGTTTGAGCACAGTCCCGAAGTATTCTTCTCCGGCTCCTCCATTTTCTAAACGCTCCGGACCGGGGTTAGTCAGGCCTGGAGGTTCATCCCCCATTATCCATCGTAATTGCTTTTTTATCTCCGATTTCTTAACATCCCAATCCTCCTTTGATAAGTTTTTCCCGGCAATTGCATCAATGCCATGCCCACCTTTGGAAGGATAATTTAATGGATTTATAGTTTCTTTACTACGCACCTTCCAGCCCTCAAACGTATAATTATAATACAATTTGTTTTCGGGCCGGTGCGCTGTTCGCTTAAAAACATAGTCAAAGAAATCAAGATAGTCTTCAATGTCACCTGCAGTGGTGCCATGTTCACCATCCCTGAACCTGATGGCCAGATTATCCTGGGCATTCAGAAATTGATATACCTTTTGCGCAGAGCCATAGGCCTGCTCAATACCCCAGGGATTGCCGGCCCCTTCATTGATTGCTGAACTCAACATTAAACCCCTTGGGGCTATCAGCGCCATAAAATGATTTTGATCAATGGGAAGTTTATTCTCCCGGCCTATAAAAAATCTTAATCTTGGATGCAGCCATGCTGGTTGGGCAGCAGATAATAAGGCAATATCTTCAACATCATATTGTTGTGTAGCATATCGCCATGGGACTTCGGCACCTGAACCACCGCTGCTCGGAATAACGGCCTTAATGCGTTCGTCAAAAGCGGCAGCCATCAGTGCTAATTTACCATTTCTGGAGTGACCAGTTAAGGCGATTTTTTCTTTGTCAACATTTGGAAGTGTATACAAATAGTCAATCGCCCTGAAAGTCCCGAATGCCCTTCTCATTAAACGGGTAAAGTCATATTCACCAGACCATATTTCAGAATACTTTTCAGTATCATCCTTTAAATCAGAAGCTGCATAAACACAGCCTATATAGCCCCGTCTTACCGCAATTTGAGCCCAGCCCCTGTGACTACCCTGAGTCATGAATACCGGGAAGGGACCTTTCCCCTGAGGAATCATTAATTCAATGGTTAGTTTGGCTTGTTCCTGCGGACCGAATGATAACTCTACCATTCTAAGCAATGTTGATTCATCATATTTTTCACTAAGAACCTTAACCCTGAAATCGTCTGAAGATTGCGGATAGGTCCCGGTAATATAATACTCCAGTTGCTCTTTCATCCAATGTCGCTTTTCTTTCCATTGTGCGGCCGAGGTAATCGGAATATTTTTGCCGCCTTCATCCTCAATGAGCGGATCAGGAAGATAAGGTATTGAAGGCAATATATCGAAGTCGGGTGGAAGCTCGCTCGTCCGCTTGAGCCAATCCTGAAAATTCTCATCCAGAAAAGAAACCCTGCCATTACTAATCTTATCAGCAGGTAACACCTTCATGATCCTGCTAAGGCTGGCTTTACGTTTTAAACTGTCTGATTGTGACTTTGCAGGGATTTTATTTTGAGCAAAGGCTATTGTTGTTGATCCGAAGAAGAAAATCAGGCAAATTGTTCTGATTGAAAGTTTCGTCAAAAATTTGGGGTGTTGATTTTGCATCATGGTATTGATAATATATTATGGATATGAAGATATAAATTCCTTGAGTTACAGAAGGCAGTATTGGTATTATAATAAGCGCGTAAACCTAGTATATTCGGGAATATATTTAATAATCCGTCGCCCTCTATAGCCGGGCAGGCCAATTATTATTCACCAGTTTTTTTAGTTTTTAAAGGTGTTCATGCTTTCGCCGCTTTAGGGCGGCTCAGGTTTGTGGGACAATCCCGATGGCAATCGGGACTTCAATCCCTAGGTGCCTTGGCCATCCCGCAAGTGCGGGACTGCTTTTGGGGGGCATAAGAATATGAAAGCATTCCAGGTATGATCCCAAAATCTAATGCTCGGATGTGCTGTTTGAAAGAACCTTCTACTTTTTTTTTGATTTTGCTGGCACTGGGGATTGAACCGTTCTTCGGAACCGTTTACTTGGTATTAATGGCAGCCGGGACAGTTCTATTGGCTACAGCCGTAGATAAATTACCGTCACTGCCCTCTGCCCTTACACTATGGCAGATCTCCTATTCATAAAGATCATCCACATCCGCCTTTGCCAGTTCAATCAAAAACTTAGATACTTTCATAGTTACTGCCTTAAAGTATTTTTCTCCCTTTTCCTTTGTGGCAAACGCAGGATTCCCTACTCCTGTATCCTTGGTAATTTTCGACCATTTCCGTTCTGCCCAGGCCCAGCCTTCAGAAAACTCTTTGATTTTATACTTTTTTTCTTTCCCATCTCCGGCCATATCTAAAGGAAGCATTAAATCCGGAGCCATGTGTAAGATCAGGCTGGTTTCCATTTCGTCTGCATGGTCACCATCATGTTCAAAGAATTGCATTTTGTCTACAGCCTGAAACCAGTTACATGTGCTGAGAAACATCTTTGGGTATTTTAAACCCAGCTCCCTGACCATCATTCTAAAATCATTCCCCCCATGACCATTCAAAATCAAAAGCTTAAAAATATTCGACCTTTGAAGCACTTCTATAATGTCACATAAAATTGCCAGTTGGGTACTTGGATAAATATTTAAATCCAATTTTATGTCTGCCTGACCAGTATTGACTCCAAAAGGGACAGTAGGTAAAACAATGATCTTAGCACCACTTTCCCAGGCAATCCTGGCAGATTCTGCAGCAATATGGTCTGCTTCAATCACATCCGTTGAATAAGGTAAATGATAATTATGCGCTTCTGTAGCACCCCATGGAAGGATTGCCATGTCATAATTTGAATCTTTTACAGATTTCCAGTTTGTTTCTGCTAAAATGTAGGGTCTGATCATTTTGTATGGGTTCTTGGGAAAAGGGTAATTTCTGATGAATGATTGCTTGTGTTTGAATTAACAAAGCCAACAACGTTTTGGTTCTGGAGATTGGCGTTTTAATAGGTGTAAATTAAACATTCTACCTCGATTTCCAAATGCAGAACAATCCAAATCGATTTACCCACCATAGTGCCAAACGGCTGTTAACGACTGATATTTTTCAACTTAAATTCAGTAAATTTGTTAATGCCAACAGTTCTAACAGTAGAAGGCTTTCGTTTCTTTTTCTACAGTAACGAGAATGATGAGCCTCCTCATATCCATGTTGAAAAGGCTTAGGGAACAGCTAAGATTTGGCTAAGTCCTGTTGAAGTGGAATATATGTCAGGATTTACGCCTCGTCAACAAAGCGTAGTTATGGAGCATTGTAACAAGAATTTGGAACTTTTTAAAAAGAAATGGGATGAGCACTTCAAATAAATCATATGATCCGATTACAGATATTATCTTTTCTAAAGGTTTAAAGATAAAATCAGCTATCCTCACAGATAGGAAATTGGATATAATTTTGAATAATGATCTGATTTTAATCGTCTCTTTGAAAAATTACGAAAGATTGAATAATGCAACCTTAAAAGAGCGAAGCAATTTTAAAATAATTGGAAACGGTACAGGGCTTCATTGGCCAACTCTCGATGAGGACTTAAGCTTATATGGTTTTCTTAAAGAATTTTTCAAACAAAATATTGAAAAAAAGAAGAAGCTTGTAATTGCTTAGTTGATGACTCTTATGCGTTGAATGGCTTGGAGGCAATATTTTGCGGGTTGAAGTTGTGCCAGATTTGTAAAAATTATTTTAATGCAGCACTAAAGTAAGTAAGAGGCAGAACAATTCGGTTAACACAGGAGCCAGTATGCCTTTAACCTATTTTTATGCGGCGTGTTCGCTATGTTGTCTGATGCAATTTAACTCTTCCTTCTTTTGGCTCTCTTCCGCTTCTATGTCATAATCAATCTGTATGCCCAGCCAAAACTTTGCGCTATTTCCGAAATATCTGGAAAGTCGTAGCGCGGTATCTGCAGTAATGCGTCTGTTTCCTTTGATTATCTCGGAAATCCGTGTTTGTGGAATGCCAATATCTTTAGAAAGCCTGTAAGCACTAATTGATAATGGGATCAGAAATTCTTCAAGCAGGATCTCACCCGGATGAATGTTCTTTAGCTTTTCCATTTTCTTATTTTAATGATAATCGATCAATTCTACTTGCTCGGAGTTTCGACGAGTCTGAAGACTCTTATTCATTTAATAATCCGTAGAGACGCTGCGCTTAACTCTACGTACAGTGGGTATGTCCCGTATGCACGGGATTTCATTTAATAATCCGTAGAAACGCTGCGCTTTACTCTACGGACAGTGGAGTAGCAATTCATTTTATATCTTTAGGAATGCATTTATTAATTTAACAGTATAAGAATGATGATTATTAATTAGTTTAAAAAGTTAAGAATATGATGGAACCAGCAGTTCTTAAGATGGATAATTTAAAATCCCACAAACGATTTATTAAGGAAGTAGGTAAACTGACATACCTTTATAAAACTACTGTTTACTCCTATAATCTTACGGATCGACTCCTTTCCATAGCAAAGAAAAATAAGGTTGAATGGAAGGATATGGAATTAGACCTTGGTGACCCTTTTTATCACAAGAATACTGAAAAGAGCAGACTAAAAACTATTAAAGATCTCTCAGAGATTATTTTTGTCAGAATCGTCTCAGCTTTGGAAGTGTTTATGATTGATCTAATTCGTGACATATTTATTATTACTAAAGAGCCATTCAAAAAAAACAGCAATGAAATCCATTTTAAGCATGCTGAACTATTGTCTACGAGATCATTAACAGATATTTATAATAAAATCATAAATAAAGAAATGAGAAGTTTAAGCAGTGGAGGATATAAAGATATTATTAAATACTTTAAACAACATTTCAATATTGATCTTGGAAATTTTACTCCAGGCAATAGCAAAATGGAGGAATATCACGACCGTAGACATCTATTAGTGCACAGGCTTGGAAGAACCGATCAATTATATAGAGATAAATACAATACAAAACATACTTTAATCTCAGTAGAGGAAAGTTACCTAATGGATTGTGTAAATGATTTTAGGGAATTTTCCACTCTACTCTTAAACCAGGTGATTTATCATCTTAAAAATGACATTAAATCACCATCAAGTAAGAAAGTAATAGAAAGTAAATATAAAATAGATGTCGAAGTTCTAAAAGATATAAATTATTTAAACTCTCAGTTTGAATTTTGGGCAGGAGATGAATATGCAGTTCTATCAGATATACTAGATTTCAAAAAGGAAATCGCAGAAAACAAGTTTGAATTATTGATTTCTGGTAAAGAGAGACAAATTAACTCCTACATAAGTTTTATTCATAATGTGGATATTCCGGACTATGTTGACCCCACCAAGCGGTATCAATTTGCGGCTACCAAAATAGCTTAGTCACGTTGAAACGCATGCCATTCCGGCGGATGCTGACCCCCTTTCAGAGATAGTTGCTCGTATACCGGAGCAAG